>NZ_LAJC01000003.1 GCF_000981225.1 Allosalinactinospora lopnorensis | reverse complement strand
GTTCGGGCGCGCCGGCCCACCCGGATGCGTAGCCCGCGGCCAGCAGCGCCCCGGCGACGGCGGCGAAGCGGATCTCCCTCACCTGCCACAGGGTTTCGGGGGCGCGCTCCTCGGCTCCTTGGCCGGCGTGGGGCTCGCCGTCGCCGCAGCAGGTGTCACTCATCGTGCACTTCCCCTGTTCCGCTCCGGTGGCCGGCTCCGTAGTTCGGGCACAGCGCCACCGCGCTGCCGGTGGCGCTCAGCAGCGTCTCCGCCGCGGCCAGCAGGTCCAGCAGTTCGGGGCGGGCCAGCGAGTAGAACACCTGGCGGCCTTCGGGACGCCCCTCGACCAGGCCGCAGTCGCGCAGGCAGGCCACATGGCCCGAAACGGTGGACTGGGCGAGTTCGAGCTGGTTCACCAGGTCGGCCACCCGCGCCTCGCCCTGGGCCAGGCGGCGCACGATCGCCAGGCGGGTGGTGTCGGAGAGGCTGTGGAACAGGGCTCCGGCCTCGACCAGGTCAGGGGGGGTCGCGGGGGTGCGATCGCCCGTACTGTTCATCGCCATTCGCCGATCATATCCTGTCTCGGCGATGAATGGGGGGAGTCGTTCCCGGCCATGGCTTCTGGGGGACCGCTCCCGGGCGAGGCGGGGAGGGAAACAGGCCCGCTTCGGTGCGGTGGCCGAACGCGCCAAAGCTCGAAACGCGCCCGCCACCGGCTTTTCCGCCCTTGGAAATTACCCGAGTGCTTTGATCGCCGTCCGAATGAGAGCGATCGATCCCTCCTGGTCGAGGGCTTTCCTCGTCAACTGCTCGAAAACAGCGTTGTACGTCTCGCTTTCGTCCGGCTCTTCCAGATAGACAGCGCCCAAGCGGTATTCGACGTAGACGACGTCGCGGTCCTGGGGATCTGCGAAGGTCAGCAGGGTGAACGGTGTCTCGATGGCGGCGTGCGCCCCGGCGGCGGCGGGAAGCACCTGCACGGTGACGCGGTCCTGCCGTGCCAAGCGGATCAGCTGTTCGAGCTGCTCGCGCAGCACCTCCCTACCGCCGACCTGCCGGTAGAGCGCGGCCTCGCTGATAACCGCCCAGACCTTGGGCGGGTCGTCGCCGAACAGGCGCTTCTGGCGTGTCCGGCGGACCGTGACGCAGCGGTCCTCCTCCTCTTCGGAGATCGCATGCGACTCACCGCGCAGAAGCGCCCTGACGTAGTCCTCGGTCTGCACCAGCCCCGGAACCACTTCCACCTGGTAGCACAGGACGGCCGCGGCCTCGTGCTCCAGGCCTATGTAGACGGAGAACCATTTGGGCACCTTGAGCGAGTACCGTTGCCACCAGCCCCGCTTCTTGGCGGCCCGGGCCATGTCCAGCAGTTCCGCGCGCTCTTCGTCGCTGAAGTCGTAAAGATCGAGCATGAGCGCCACGGTCCCGACCTCCGCGCGTACCGACGCCGCTTCGATGCGGTTGATCGTCGGCGGGGTCACTCCGGCGTGCCGGGCGACGTCCTCGCGTTTCACGTTCAGCGCTTTGCGGCGTTCGCGCAAGATCCGAGCCAAACTGCGCCGTGCCACTGTGGGGCCTGTTCGCTGCATGGACCTCGCTCCAGCCACATCCGGAAATCTTGTGCGAGAGAAATAGTAAGCTTATTGCACGCAAGTATGAATGGGTCCATACTTCGACTGCCGCCGCCGGTCCATTCGTGGCCGGGGCGGTGAAAAACGTCGAGCGCCGCGATAAGAACGGCTCCGGCCGGGTGGTAGCGCACCCGGCCGGAGCCTTGTCCCACTCACCTGCTAGCCCCAGGGAGTAGAACCGTGTACCAGACTAGCGTCCGGCCCGATCCGGCCCATGCCGGCGTGTGGCACAGGGAGCCCGACCACCAGCTGACCTTCACCGGCCAGGCCGCGAGCATCCGGCTCATGCGCGACTGGATCGCCCAGCACAGCTGCCTCGGTTACTTCCAGTGCGTCGAGGAGCTGACGCGCGACCTCCTGCTCTGCGCGAGCGAGCTCGGCACCAACGCCCTCCAGCACACACGCTCCGGCCTGCCCGGCGGCGTGTTCACCGTCTCGCTCTGGCAGAGTCCCGACTCCCGTTGCCTGGAACTGCGCGATATGGGGCCGCTGTCCGGTTCCGCCAAGCGGCCCTACCTCAGGCAGATCGACCCCGCCGAGAACACCGCCGATTCCGGGCGCGGACTGCGGGTGGTCGCCCATCTGTGCGAAGGGCGTTGCGGTTTCACCGCCCCGCCGCACCCCCGCGGGCACACCGTGTGGTGCGAACTGCGCGCCTAACACGCCTGCGACCTCGTGATGGGCCTGCACCGGATCCGCTCCGGGGTGGGCCTGGCGCCCTACGACGTGACGTGGAACGTCATCGCCGCGGTGCTCGGCGCGGCGGTGCGTCCGTGGAGATCATGCTGATCGTGCTGCCGTGCCGTTCCCGGCCGGCTCCCCGGCGCTCGAAGATCGACGCTTACCGGGGGACGCGGCGACCGCTTCTGTGACGGTACCCGCCGCTAAAGTGCTGCCATGGCACAGCCCTCCTGCGCGCACAGGGCGGTCCCGCCCGGCTCTCTCGGAGTGGAGACACTGATCGCCCTGCGGCGGGCGCGCGACCTCATGGACAGCCGCTACGCCGAACCGCTGGACCTCGGCGACATCGCCCGCGCCGCGGGCTACTCCCGCTACCATTTCGCCCGCGCCTTCCGGGCCGCCTACGGGGAGACGCCCGGCCGCTACCTGTCCCGGCGCCGGATCGAGCGGGCGCAGGAACTGCTGCGCTCGGTCAACCTCACGGTCACCGAGGTCTGCCACCTGGTGGGCTGTACCAGCCTGGGCTCGTTCAGCTCGCGGTTCAGCGAGCTCGTCGGTGTCTCCCCCTCACAGTTCCAGCGCGAGGCGCACCGCAAAGAGCCGGCGCCCATCCCGGGCTGCTACGTCCTCATGTGGGCCGGGCCCAGACCGCGGACACCGAGGACAGCAAGCACGGAGAAGCCCGGCGACCAGGGGCCGGACTAGCGTCGAGACCAACCAGGTGTCGTTCGACGAGAGGGGCAGGCAATGATCACCAGACTCGGCGTGGCTGGTGTCTACGTCCTCGACTACGAGGCGTCCAAGCGGTTCTTCATCGACAAACTCGGCTTCGAGGAGCGCTTCGACCTCACCCTGGAGGACGGCTACCGCTGGCTCACCGTGGGGCCGCCCGCGGACCCGCGCTTCCAGCTTCACCTCACTGTCCCCGGGCCGCCGATGCACAGCGAGGAGGACGCCGCCGCCATCCGCGCCCTGCTCGCCAAAGGCGCGCTGAGCGGGGGCGCCTGGAACACCGACGACTGCCGCAAGACCTACGAGGAGTACGCCGCCCGAGGCGTGGAGTTCCTCCAGGAACCGCAGGAGCGCCCCTACGGCGTCGAGGCGGTCTTCCGCGACAACTCCGGTAACTGGTACAGCCTCAACGAGCTGTCGTTCGACGCCTTCGACTCCGCGGCGATGGCCGCGAAGTTCGATCAGGCTGATCTGCCGCGGGCGTCGGCCGGACGCCCTCGGAGATACCGGCCAGGGGCGGCCGGAAGGCTGAGGGAACTCGGCCGAGCCGGCCCGCCCCGGCCGAGCTGGGGCGCTGGACACTTTCACCCCTCCGCCGTGCCGCGGCGGCCACCAGCACCCGGATCACCGCACACCCTCCCTTTTCGCCGTGTGCCCGGGGCCGCTCAGGCGCCCACGTCGGCGGGGGTTCCCTCGGTGATCCGGACGAGTTCGTCGAAGGTGGAGCGGAAGACCGTTCTGGGGTGGCCGGCGGCCGCCCACACCGTGTCGCGTTCGGCGAGCCGGGTGTCGACGATCGTCCTGATCGGCTGCGGGTGGCCGATCGGGGCGACCCCGCCGATGGGCTGACCGGTGGCCGCGCGCACGAAGTCGGGGGTGGCCCTCGTGACCTCTGAGGCGTCCACCAGGGAGGCGACCTTGGCGGTGTCGACCCGATGGGCCCCGCTGGCGATCACCAGTACCGGTGCGCCGTCGGCGGTGAAGATGAGGCTGTTGGCGATCGCGGCCACGTCGCATCCCAGTTGGGCCGCTGCGGTGGCGGCGTTGGGGGCAGCTTCCGGGAGTTCGGTGATCTCGTCGGCCGCGCTTAGTCGGCGCAGTACCGCGGCGACATGTTCCACCGTCGCGTTCATGCGTGCACTTTAGCCGCACGCGGGGACCGGAACGTGCGCGGTGCCCCGACGCCGGCGGCTCGCGGAGTGGTCGAGCCGGTGGGCTCTCAGGGGTTTCTGCGCCGCAGGATGGCCGCCCCGAGGGACAGGGCCAGCAGGACGAAGCCGAGCACGACTCCCATGTTCGTCGCCAGGCCGGCGGTGAACTCGCCCGCCGATGTCCCTTCCTCCATGGCCTCAACGGCATAGGACAGAGGCATCGTAACGATGGTGGCCCAGATCAGAGCCGGGTTCATTGCGCGTCCTCCCGCTTCTCACGCCGGCCGTGGACTGGGGCGCGGCGGCTTTCGAATGGCTTCCTGCGCGGCGGACGGCGCCGAGAACCGCTGGATCGGGGCCCCGCTCGCTCACGACTGCGCGGGCGCCGGTGCGCTGCGGGGCACCCGGCAGTCGAAGTGCCCAGAGTGGGGCGTTCGACGGTACGAATCATCCACTTACGTGGGAACTTACCGACTGTTTACCGTGCTGGGAGTTCGCTGACCAGGGCTTCGAGGCCATCGGCGACAGTTGTGCTCCGACCCACCGCCGGGAGACCGAAATGTCCGTCAATCTCGCCGTGATCGCCGCGTACCTGATAGGGATGGTCGCGCTGGGCTGGTGGGGTATGTACCGCGCCCGCAACCGCGCCGACTATCTCGTCGCGGGACGACGGCTCGGCACGTTCATGTACTCCGGCACGATGGCCGCCATCGTGCTCGGCGGAGCCTCCACCATCGGCGGCATCGGGCTCGGCTACACCTACGGGATATCCGGCGCCTGGCTGGTCGCCGCCATCGGGACCGGCATCATCCTGCTGCACGCCATCTTCGCCCGCCGCATCTCCCGGCTGAAGGTCTACACCGTCGCGAGATGATCGACCTGCGCTACGGCGGCAACTCCCGGGTCGTCTCGGGGCTGGTGATGTGGGGCTACACCTTCGTGCTCACGGTGCCCTCCACCCTGGCCTTCTCCACGGTCTTCACCGGGCTGTTCGACATGCACCGCACCGCCGCGATCGTCCTCGGCGGCGGCATCGTCGTGCTGTACTCGACACTAGGCGGCATGTGGTCGGTGACCATGACCGACATCGCCCAGTTCGTCATCAAGACCGTGGGGCTGCTGCTGATCCTCACCCCCGTCGCGATCTGGCACGCGGGCGGCTTCACCGGCATGAGCGAGCAGCTCAACGCTCCTACTTCGACCCGGCCGGCATCGGGGTCGGCACGATCGGGACCTACTTCCTCATCTACTCGCTCGGCCTGCTCATCGGGCAGGACATCTGGCAGCGGGTCTTCACCGGCCGAAGTGGGCGGGTCGTCACCACAGGCGGGATCGGCGCCGGCGTCTACTGCCTGGTCTACGGTGTCGCCGGTGCGCTCATCGGTACGGCGGGGGCGGTGATGTTCCCGAATCTGGACAACCCGGACGACGCCTTCACGATGATCGTCGCGGAGACCCTGCCCGTCGGTGTCGCCGGCCTGGTCCTGGCCGCCGCGCTCTCGGCGGTCATGTCCACGGCCAGCGGCGCGCTCATCGCCTGCTCCGCCGTCACCTCCACCGACCTCTGGCCGCAGGTGCGCCGGCTCTGGCGGCGCGGGGCCGCGCCGGTCCCCGGCGAGAGCGAAGGCGCGGGAAACCACGGCGAGGTCGCCGCCAACCGGGTGTTCACCCTTGTTCTCGGGCTGGGCACGATCGGCACGGCGGTGTTGATCGACGACGTGGTCGCGGCGCTGACCGTCGCCTACAACATCCTGGTCGGCGGGCTGCTCGTGGCCATCCTCGGCGGCCTGGTGTGGCCGCGGGGAACCAGGGCCGGCGCGCTGGCCTCCATGGTCTCGGGAACGGCCATCGTCATCGCCACCATGGTCGCCAAGGGCATGGAGGCCAACGAACCCATCTACTACGGGCTGCTCGGCTCACTCGTCGTCTACGTCGCCGTCAGCCTCGCCACCAAGCCCACCGACCCCGCCGTGCTGGCGGCCTGGCGCCGGCGGGTGCGCGGCGAGGAGGCCCCTGAGGCCGCCGCTGAGGCGCGGGTCGACTGAGCGGTCGCGTCGAGACGCACCGAGAGCAACCACGACCAGGAAGGCAGAACGCAGTGAGCCGCACCCGCACCGGTGGCGACGCCGTCGTCGAGACACTCAAGGCTCTGGGCGCCCGGACCGCCTTCGGCATCCCCGGGCAGCACGCGCTCGGGCTGTTCGACGCCATCGACCGCGAACCGTCGCTGCGTTTCGTCTCCAACCGGGTGGAGAACAACGCGGCCTTCGCCGCCGACGGATACGCCCGCACCACCGGCGAGGTGGCTCCGCTGCTGGTCTCCACCGGTCCGGGGGCGCTGCTGACTCTCGCCTCCCTGCAGGAGTCGCGTGCGGCCGGGGTGCCCGTGCTCGGCATCAGCAGCCAGGTCCCGGTCGCCGGCCTGGGCGAAGCGCGCCGCGGTTTCCTGCACGAGCTCCCCGACCAGCAGGCGAGCTTCGCCGGGGTGGTCAAGTCCACGCGTGTGGTCCGGCACGCGAGCCAGATCCCCTCCGCGCTCGCCGAGGCCTGGCGCGACGCCGCCGCCGCGCCGCCGGGCCCCTCCTGGGTGGAGATTCCCCAGGACATCCTGCTGGGCCCGGCCGGCCTTCCCCCGGTGGCCGATGTCGAGGGGAGCCCGCCCGCCCTGCCACCGCGCGCGGAACTCATCGACGCAGCGGCGCGGCTGCTCGCCGGCGCCGAGCGTCCCGCCGTCCTCGCCGGCGGCGGCGTTGCGAGGTCCGGCGCTCACTCGGCGCTGCGGGAACTCGCCGAACGGTTGCAGGCGCCGGTGGCCACCACCTTCGGCGGCAAGGACGCGTTCCCGTGGGAGCACCCGTTGTCGCTGCAGTCGTGGCTGGAAGACCGGCACCTCACCTCGTTCCTGGAGCAGGCCGACGTGCTGCTGGTGGCCGGATCGGGGCTGGGCGAGCTGTCCAGCAACTACCACACGTTCCGGCCGCAGGGCCGCCTCGTCCAGATCGAGGCCGACTTGGGCAAGCTGGAGTCCAACCACCCGGCGCTGGGAATCCACGCCGACGCCGCCGCGGCACTGGCGGCGCTGGCCGCGCGGGTGCCCCGGCGCCCGGAGGATCCGCGGGTCGCCGAGCGGGTCGCCGACGTCAAGGCGCGGGTGCTCGCCCGCCTCGACAAGCAGGGGCTCGACACCGAGCGCGCCGTACTAGCGGCGGTCCGTGCCGCGCTGCCCGATGACGCGCCCAGTTTCTGGGACATGACGATCCTGGCCTACTGGGCCTGGTCGGCCTGGGACCCCCGCTCGGGCCGGGCGCACTCGGGGCAGGGCGCCGGGGGACTGGGCTACGGGCTGCCCGCGGCGCTGGGGGCAGCGGCCACCGCCGAGGGCCCGGTTCTGGCCGTCTCCGGCGACGGCGGCGCCATGTACTCCATCGCCGAACTCGCCACCGCCCGCCAGCACGACCTGGCCGTGACCTGGCTGATCGTGGACGACGGCGGCTACGGGATCCTGCGCGAGTACATGAACGCCGCGTTCGGCGCCCCGGCCCACACAGAGCTGGCGCGCCCCGACTTCGTCGCCCTGAGCCGGTCGTTCGGGGTCCCCGCGACCTCCACGACCCCTGAACGGCTGCAGGCCGATCTCAGCGCGGCCCTTGCCGCGCCCGGACCGAGTGTGGTCGTCCTGCCGGCCGTGCTCCGCATGTTCGAACCGACCCATCTCGCCGCGGACACGCCCTAGCCGCGGCGCCGCGCAGTGGTCCGCCCCCACGAGGACAAGGACGAAGGGAAAAGGTAAGGACCGGCATGACTCCGCCACTTCGCAACTTCATCGACGGTGCGCGCGTTCCCGCCGCCGACGGCCGCACCTCTGCGCTGATCGACCCGGTCAGCGGTGAGCAGGTCGGCTCCGCTGCCATCGCGGGCCCCTTCGAGGTCGACTCCGCGATGCGCTCCGCCGCCACCGCCTTCCGCGCGTGGAAGAGGACCACCGCGGCCGAGCGGCAGGAGGCGCTGCTGGCCATCACCGACGGGCTGGCCGGACGCGCGTCGCAGATCGCCGACGCCGAATGCCGGGAGACCGGCAAGCCCAGGCGGGCCGTCACCGGCGAGGAGATCCCGATGTGCGTGGACACGCTGCGGTTCTTCGCCGGCGCGGCCCGTCTCATGGAGGGCAGGGCCGCGGGCGAGTATCTGGACGGCTACACCTCCTGGATCCGCCGCGAGCCCCTTGGCGTGTGCGCGCAGATCACCCCGTGGAACTACCCGCTGATGATGGCGGTCTGGAAGATCGGCCCCGCTCTGGCGGCCGGCAACACCGTTGTCCTCAAACCGGCGGAGACCACACCGGGGTCCACGGTGCTACTCGCCGAGATCGCCGCCGAGGTGCTGCCTGCGGGCGTGTTCAACGTCGTGCTCGGCGACCGCGACACCGGCCGGCTGGTCGTCGAGCACAAGGCGCCCCGGCTCGTCTCCATCACCGGCTCCACCCGTGCCGGCATCCAGGTCGCGCAGGCCGCGGCCGCCGACCTGAAGAAGCCGCACCTGGAACTGGGCGGCAACGCGCCGGCACTCGTCTTCGACGACGCCGACATCCCCGCCGCCACCGAGGGCATCATCGCCGGCGCGTTCTGCAACGCCGGACAGGACTGCACCGCGGCCACCCGGGTGCTCGTGCACTCCGCCGTCCACGACGTGTTCGTCGCCGAACTCGCGTCCCGGGCGGCCGCCCAGCGCACCGGCCTGCCGTCCGCGCGCAACGGCGACTTCGGGCCGCTCAACAACGCCGACCAGTTCGCCCGGGTGCTCGGCCTGCTCCAACGCCTGCCGGCGCACGCCAAGATCGAAACCGGGGGAGGCCGGGTGGGGGAGCGCGGCTACTTCGTCGCTCCCACCGTGGTCTCCGGGGTCACCTCCGACGACGAGATCGTCGGCGAGGAGGTCTTCGGCCCCGTCATCACCGTGCAGTCCTTCGGCGCCGAGACCGAGGCCGTGGAACTGGCCAACGGCGTCGACCAGGGGCTGGCCTCCTCGGTGTGGACCAGGGACCACGCCCGCGCGATGCGGGTGAGCGCCGAACTGGACTTCGGCGCGGTCTGGCTGAACAACCACGGGACTCTGGCCTCGGAAATGCCGCACGGCGGGTTCAAGCACTCGGGCTACGGCAAGGACCTCTCGGCCTACAGCCTGGAGGACTACACCCGCCTCAAGCACGTGATGAGCGCGCGGTGAAGAGCCCGGAACCGCGCGGTGACCCCGGCCGGCATCCGGGATCGGCGCGGGCTCTTAGGTCCCGCCGGAGGCGGACCGTCTCTGGGACTCCGCCTCCGCCAGGCGCTCCCGGACGTCGGCCATGTCCTCCTCGATGGGGGCGTCGTCCTGGGTCAGCTTGAGCCGCCAGTACCCGGTGAAATCGATCGAGCGCCGGTCCAGGCCGCGCTCGTCGACGAGGTGCCGGCGCAGCGCGCGCACCGTTCCCGCCTCCCCGGCGAGCCAGGCGAACACCGAACCCGGTGGGAACCGCGCGCGCCGCGCACGGCCTCCACCAGGGCGTCGCTGTGTCCGGGCGGACCTCGCCCCGGTGCAGCCAGTGCACGCTCACATCGCCGCGTGTGGCGAAGCGCTGCTCCTCGGCCGCGTCGTCGACCTCGATGTAGGCCAGCGCTCGGGCTTCCCGGGGCAGCGACTCGATCAGTGTGCCGATCGCCGGAAGCGCCGTCTCGTCCCCGGCCATCAGGACCCGGTCGGCGGCGTCGATGGATGAGCCTATGGGAACGGGCCGGGCGTAGGCGGGCGCGCCCACCGTGTCGCGGGACCGGCGTCGCCGTGCAGTACGAAATCGATGTCGATCATGGTGCGCCGCGGGTGGTGCGCGCGGATCGTGTAGCCGCGCATCCACGGCCGCTCGGCTGCGGCGTGATCCGCATGACCTCGGCGACCCGGATGAGCCGGATCGGAAAGCGCCCCATTGAAACCTCCGAAAGATCGCAGGAATTCTCCGCCGTTTCACGGGATTTTCCTGCTTCAATGTTTCATTGAAGCGCTTTTTGGGGCTTCTCGGAGGAATTCGCGGCGATCGCCCTGTTCGGTGCGCAAAAAGTCTCAAATCGCGCTGGAAGCCGCGCGCTCGGTGTGTGTTGGACGGCGGGCCGCGGCCCGCCGGCTTCGCGCGGACGTCCGGGACCGCGGTCCCGCGGCCACGTGGCGGCCTTCCGAGGCGTCGCGGCGCGCGCCGGTCACCGCTTGCGGTGCCGCGCCTGCCCGAGAGAGGCGACGCTGCTCACATCGTTTCCGGGAGGCGCGAACCTCCAGCTGTCCTGCTCATAGGAGCCGCGCCAATCGCTGACGCTGGCCAGGGCATCGCCGCTCGCGCCGTACAGGAAGGCGTGCAGCCCGGTCAGCAGCAGCCGGACATCCTGCTGCGGTCGTACCACGAAGCGGAGGAACCGGCTGGAGGAGCCCAGTTTGTTCCCGCACTCCCGGACATAGATCCCGTGCTCGGCGAACAGGAAGTCGCGCAACTGCACGCCGTCCTTGCCGTCGGGGAGCTTCACCAGGACGAAGTTGCCCTGAGAGGCGAACACCGTCAGCCCTGGCAGTGCGGCGAGCTGCTGGATCATCATCCTGCGGTCCTGGATGAACAGCTCCAGGCTCCTGTGGTACTCCTCGCGGTGCTGCTTGAGCAGGAACACCACGACCTCGGCGAACGCGTTCAGGTTCCACTTGGGCAGCACCTTCCTGACCTTTCCGGCCAGCGCCGGGTTGGCGACGAGGTAGCCGAACCGGATGCCGTGCAGCCCGAAGTTCTTGCCCAGGCTCTTGAGGACGATCACGTTGGGACGGATGGCGGCCTCGTCCGCCACGCTGGTGTGCGCCTCGGCGTCGACGAAGTCGATGAACGACTCGTCCACCACGACCAGGTCCAGATCGACCAGTTGGTCGAGCAGCTTGATCACCTCGCGCCGCGGGAGGTAGCCGCCGTCCGGGTTGTTCGGGTTGCAGATCACCGCGACCCGTGATCCGCGCTGCCGGACGAAGTGGACGAAGGCGTCCACGTCGAGCGCGAAGTCGTGGCTCTCGGGCAGCTGGAACATGTCCACGCGCTTGTCGGTCTCCAGCGGCTGGTCGGTCCAGCGGCCGAACGTCGGGATCGGTGTGGCCAGGCTGTCGTGGATGAGCAGATGGTCGATCCAGGTGATCAGTTCGGTGGAGCCGTTGCCCATGGCCACCGTCTGCGGGTTGAGCCCCAGCGTCGTGCACAGCTCAGCGGTGATCGTGTCGCCGTCGCTGGGGTAGTACTTGAGGATGGTCTGCAGGTTCCTCTCCAGGCGCTCGAACATCTCCGGAGTGGGGAAATACGGGTTGCACGGGATGCAGAAGTCGATCAGCTCACTCTGCTGCCCGCCCATTCCGCGCAAGAGCGAGAAGTAGGAAGGGCTATGCGCGCCCTTGCGCAGCAACCCGAGATCCATGGAACCAGCCAACACAGATCCTTTCTTAGGAGAAACGGGCATGACACAATGCCCTGCCGCTCCCACGACATCGACGCGATACAAGCAGGGCGTTACACGAGGGATACGTGTGCGGGGGAATTACGGTTCAGTCGCGCCGCCTGCCTGTTGGGGCGTTTCGCCGCCGGAGGCCGCCTCCCCGGCCGTGACGTAGTGGTGCAGGTGGCTAGAGCCTTCGAGCATCGCCGTTGCCTGTTGCACCAGTTCCGCGTGCCGTTGTGTGAGGGCCGCGCGAAGTGCGTCGGTGCTGCCTGTTCGGCGTAGGCCGTCGAGGATGGGCTGGATCTGGGGCAGGGGGTGGCGGCCCTGCCGGAGCATGTTGATCATTCGTGCGTCCCGGAGGTCGCTCGGCCCGAAGCGGCGGTACCCGGTGCCCGGATCACGTTTCGGTGCCAGCAGGCCGGCGGACTCCCATACACGTAGCGCGGAGGTGCGGACCCCGAGGTAGTCGGCCACCTCTCCGATGCGCATCTCCGACCGCGGCGGTGCGGGGGTCTCCGGGGTCTGCTTCGCGACCGCTTCGAGCGCCTCGCCGGTGGCCTGGAGGGAGAGCCGCTGCTCGTGCAGCGCGGCATGGCCGGCGTCCACCAGCGTGAGCGCCCGGGGGAGGTCACCGGCGTGGACGGCCTCCATGATCGCGTGGGCGGCGCCTCGCCCGTACCCCCTCGTGAGAGCGCGGTAGGTGAGCAGGGCCCGGCGGTGCCGGGCGCTGAACCTGCGGTAACCGGCAGGGGTGCGGGAGGCCGGGGGCAGGATGCCCGTGTCCGCGTAGTTGCGGATCTGCTGGGTGGAAAGACCCGCCGCTCGCGCCAGGTCAATGGGGCGAAGTCCTGCTTCCGTCCGGCTCATTGATCCGCCCTTCTCATGGCAGGGTTCACCGGTGAGTTGAAGGTTATACGAACACTATCCCAGTTTAAGTCGTTAACTGTGTAGAAAAGTCCCAATAGGAACTTCAATGAGATACTTGAAGGAATGGGTGTCGGCGGCGAGGGCGGAAAAGAATGGTCTCCTCTCGCCGAATGCCACCGGTGGACGGCGGCCACCGGCCGGACCGGGGAAGCGCGGTGCAGGCGGCTGACCGGTGAGCCGCTCGTCCGCGGGATGGCCGGGCAGGCGAACCCCGGTCGCCGAGTTCTCCGGTGGCGTCGGCAGCCGCAGGGCCGACAGGCGCGACGAGCGCTGACGGCGTCAGTACAACTGGTCTAGGGCCTGTAGGAGAGCACAACCATGAACGACTCGATCCTCGTCAAAGGCGCACGCCTGCACAACCTCAAGAACGTCACGCTCGCCGTCCCGAAGAACAAGCTCGTCGTCCTCACCGGTCTCTCCGGCTCGGGCAAGTCCACACTCGCCCTGGACACGCTGCACAAGGAAGGACAGCGGCAGTACCTGGAGTCGCTGGGCATGGTCACGGGGTTCCTCAGCAGGCCCGAGGTCGACTCGATCACGGGCCTGTCACCGTCGATCAGTGTGGACCAGCACCTCACCAACCGCAGTCCGCGGTCAACGGTCGGCACGGTCACCGAGGTCTTCACCTACCTGCGGGTGCTCTGGGCGCGCATCGGCCACCGCCCGTGCCCGGCGTGCGGGCGGAACACCCCGCCCGCCTATCACGTGAGCGGCGACGAGGTCTGGGACGACGAGTCGGCCGGCGGCGAGCCGGACGAGACACCCAGGGCCGGGCCGACCGTGCCGTGCCCGCACTGCGGAACGCCCATACCCGAGATGGGCATGGCGCACTTCTCGTTCAACAAACCCGCCGGCGCGTGCCCCACCTGCACCGGCCTCGGAACGGTGCACCAGGCCGACCTGCGCCGGCTGATCGACCACGAGCGCAGCGTCGCCGCGGGCGCCGTGCACGGCTGGCACCCCTCCGTCGTCGAACGCAACACCGCGATCCTGCAGGCCGCCGGGCGGCACTACGGTTTCGCCTTCGAGGCGGACCAGCCCGTGAAAACGCTCGGGGCCGCCCAGTACGACCTGCTGCTCCACGGCGTCGACAGCCCGGAGTTCCGCCGGCACTTCCCCGGTGCCGCACCGCCCACCACCGTCGCCCACGGGCGCTTCGAAGGGGCGGTCACCAACCTGCTGCGGCGCTACGCCGACCGCATCGAGGACGCCGGCTACCGCGAAAAGATCGAGCGGTTCCTGGTCAACGAAACCTGCCCGGACTGCCAAGCGCGCGCCTGCGCCCCGAGAGCCGGGGCGTCACCGTCACCGGGCTCGGCATCGTCGAGGCCGCGCGCCTGCCGCTCAGCGAGCTCGCCGCATGGATCGACGCGCTGCAGGGGCGCATCACCGCCGAAGAGTGGCTCGTCACCGACCCCATCGTCGCCGACCTGCACGAACGCGTGCGCCGGCTGGTCGACGTCGGTGTCGGGTACCTGACGATGGAACGCGCCACCCCCAGCCTCTCGGCCGGTGAGGCCCAGCGCCTCCGCCTTGCCGCGCTGCTCGGCTCCGGACTCACCGGTGTGCTCTACGTGCTCGACGAGCCCACCATCGGCCTGCATCCCGCCGACACCGCGCGGCTGACCGAGGTGCTGCGCCGCCTGCGCGACCTGGGCAACACCGTGCTCGTCATCGAGCACGACCTCGACGTGCTGCGCGCGGCCGACCACCTCGTCGACGTCGGGCCGGGCGCCGGACGCGACGGCGGGCACATCGTGGCCGCGGGACCACCGGCGGAGGTGGCCGCGAGCACGGGCTCGACCACCGGCGACTACCTCGCCGGGCGGCTGTCCGTGCCCGTCCCCGCGTCGCGCCGGCACGGCGACGGCACGGCGCTGGTGGTACACGGCGCGCGTGCGCACAACCTCAAGAACGTCACCATGCGGCTGCCGCTCGGGCTCCTGGTCGCCGTGACCGGCCCGTCGGGCTCGGGCAAATCGTCACTGCTGCTCGACGTCCTCGGCCGCGCCGCACGGCAGCGGTTCCACAGCGCGGGCGAGGCGCCCGGCGAGCACGACGCGATCAGCGGGTGGGAGCACATCGACACGGCCGTGACCATCGACCAGCAGGCGATCGGGCGCGGAGCGCGCTCGAACGCGGCGACGTACTCCGACGTGTTCACGCCGGTGCGCGAGGCGTTCGCCGCGACCGCCGGTGCGCGCGAGCACGGGCTCACGCCGAGGCACTTCTCGTTCAACGTGCCCGGCGGCCGCTGCGAGCGCTGCGAGGGGGCGGGCGCTCTCACCGTGCAGATGCACTTCCTGCCCGACGTGCAGGTGCGCTGCCCCGCCTGCCGCGGGCGCCGCTTCAAGCAGGCCGTGCTCGCCGTGCACTACGGCGGGCACGACATCGCCCAGGTGCTCGACATGACCGTCGAGGAGGCGCTCGCACTCTTCAGCGGCGTGCCCGCGGCCGCGGCGCGGCTGCGCCTCATGGCCGACGTCGGGCTCGACTACCTGCGACTGGGCCAGCCGGCGACGACGCTGTCCGGCGGCGAGGCGCAGCGCATCAAGCTCGCCAAGGAACTCGGCCGCCGCGCGACCCGGCGCACGCTGTACCTGCTCGACGAGCCGACCACCGGCCTGCACGCCGCGGACAACGCGCGGCTGCTGGGCGTGCTCCAGCGGCTCGTCGACGCGGGCAACACCGTCGTCACCATCGAGCACGACCTCGATGTCGTCCGCGCCTCCGACTGGGTGGTCGACCTCGGCCCGGAAGGCGGCGCTAACGGCGGCGAGATCGTGGCCGAAGGGACGCCGGAGGAGGTCGCGCGGGCGAGCGCGTCCCGGACGGGGGCGTTTTTGCGGGAGCCGCGGCGGCGCGAACGGTAGGGGAGAGGCGCCGGAGGGCCGCCTCCGAGGACGGGCGGGCACCGTTCGACGTATCCGCCGCCAAGGGATTTCTCGACGGAGGCGGTGGCGGGGGTGGTCCGGGCCGTCCCGACCGGACCACCCCCGCGCTCTCAGCGCGCTCCGCGGCGGAGCGCGCCGCCGCTGGATCCCGCGGCGGTCCCTCCCACCCCGGCGGTCACCACCGCGGCTCGCTTCCCGCCGGCGCCGCGACGCGCGCCGCCGATGTCCCGAGCCCGGTGGGGCCCTGTGCGAAACCGGTCCGTGCCCCGGGGCGGTGGACGCGCCGGAGCTCCTCCTCGGTGTAGCGCACGCACCTGCGGTGCCACTCCAGGATTCCCGACGTCCAGTCCTTGAGTCTGTCGGCGTGGCCGGTGAGCGCCGTTCGCGCCTTCTCGTCGAGGCCGGACTCCTCGAAGAGAGCGGGCAGGTCGTTGTCGAGGATGTGCTCGAACTGCTCCATCCGGGCCCTCATCAGGTCGGCCACGACATCGCGCGCCGTCCAGCGGTCGACGTGCAGGAAGTTCTCCACCACCAGAACGAGGTTGTGCAGCTCGCCCTCGAACTCGACCTCCTTCTGGTAGGAGTACAGGTCGTTGGTGAAGCAGGCGTAGTCCTGCGCCGCGGTCTCCAGCTCGCGTAGGGCCCGCGTCTGGTAGAGCTCCGCGGGAACGTCGTCGGTGTGGGCGAGCCGCGCCAGGCTCATCGTCATGTCCGAGCCGAAGGTCCTGCGGCGCATCTCGATGTAGTCGACCGGATCGGGGACCCGGTGCTGCGTCTGGTTGCCCAGCTCCCACAACCAGCTCGAGGTCATGTCCATGACCGCGGTGCGGAACCGTTCGCGGGCGGGCAGCGGCATCGGAGCCGCGGTGCGGCGCCACAGGTCGGCCAGCCCGCGCTCGATCGGGTTGGCCGGCTCCGGGGTGTGCCCGGCGTCGAGGGGCATGAACGCCGGCAGCCGGTCGTTGCACGCCTTCGCCGCCGCGAGGTCGCGGCGCGCTCCGAACACCATGGGGAAGTAGTCGTCGCCGTAGGTTCCCCAGGCGAGCCAGTCGGAGGACAGGTTGAGCTGGTCGGGTGCGGCGTCGGCGTGAATCATCGCCGCGCAGTGCGGGAAGTCGAAGCCGGTGAAGCGCCGTTCGTCCCACACACCGCCGGCCTCCACCCCCGGCGCGGAGTCGAACATGCCCATCCGCCGCGCCCAGTCCACCGCGTGATCGCGCGCGGCGTCCAGGTAGGGGCTCGTGCGGAAGGAGTAGGGCATGTACAGCCCCGGAACCGGCAGGTGGCCCACCGGCCGGAACACCGGCTGCGAGCGCTGCCGGGACCTGCGCTCGAGCCCCGGCCCGAGCGGGGAGGAGGAGAACGGGGGCCTGGCCGAGGAGGTCCCCAGGCCGGTCGGGCCGCCGAGTACGGCCGGTGTGCGGGTGTCGACGCTGTCGTTCATGTACCGGCTGGACCTGGCATGCCACTCGTGTCCGCCGGCCTGCCAGTCCTGCAGCCCTTTGACGTAGGCGGCCAGGTCGGCCTGCTCGGCGTGCGGGGCGGCGTGCTCGGCGAGGAGGGCGGGGACCTCGAGCAGCGCCGCGTCCTCGAACTGCAGCAGCCGGGAGGTCAGCAGGTCGTTGACCTTCTCGGCGGCCTCCTGCGTCGAGTAGCCGAAGAACCGCTCGAACACCAGGACCGCGTTGGAGTTCTCACCCTCCCGCTCGACCTCGCGCTGGTAGGAGAACAGGTCGTTGCGCAGGTGAACGGCGTCGGCGAACGTGTCGGCCAGGTTCGTCACCGGCCTGGAGTCGGCGAAGCGGGCGGGCACCTCGGCGCCGGCGGCGCACTCGACCAGATTGGCCGACCACGGCGCTCCCCCGACCCTGCGGCGCATCTGGATGTACTCGATCGGGTTGGCGATCCGGTTGCGGTCGATGTTGTCGAGTTCCCACATCGACTCCACCATCAGATTGTGCGTGCTGGTTGCGAAGCGCCGCCGCCAGTCGGACGACATCATCGGGACCGTGCGCCGCCACAGATCGGCCAGTCCCGCCTCGGCCGCGTTCGCCGACTCCGGCGCCGACCGGTGGTCGGCGGTCATGAACAGTTCGAGGCGGTCCAGGTAGGCCCTGGCCCCGCGCAGGTCGCGGGAGTTCTTGAACCGTTCCAGGAAGTCGTCGTCGAAGAAGAACACCCAGACGTACCAGTCGGTGATGAGATCCAGAGTGGGGCCGTCGCAGTCGGGGTGGGTGTAGGCGCACATCAGCGCGTAGTCCATACTGGCCAGCGCTTCCTCGTCCCAGACGGGACCACCACCGGGTGCGGGAGCGTCGAGCATGCCCATCCGGCGGGCCCACGCGGCGCTGTGCTCGCGGGAGCGTTCCAGGTGGGGGTTGATTCGGGCGGGGTGCGGGAGGTAGAAGTCGGGCAGGCTGAATGCCTCCATAGGCACCTACTCTCTTCGGGCGTCCACAGCCTGTACTCTCCGCAGATTAAGCATCGCACCGGGTATTCGGGGCTGTTTTTCGAAATTGCCGGCGAACAGGAACCGTAAGGGGGCGCCGCGACCCCGCCGGGCACGCCCGCGCGGCGGGCGGCCTCCCGGTGAAGGTAGGCGGAGCCTGGGAACAGTGCGGGGCACGCACGAGCTGGCTGAGCAGGGCCAGCACCGGCAGTTCCAGCAGCGGGTCCGCGACGGGTCTGGTGCCCCTCCGCAAGCACCGCCGGCCCCGGCCGGGTACAAGAGGAGCGGTCACCGCGGGGAGTCCGGGCCTCCCGTGTGCGCCTCGGGATCACGTGCCAGCACCGATCGGCCGCGACCTCCTCCGGCCGCCCCACCCGGCCCAGCGGGTGCAGCAGGCCCATCTCGTGTTCGGTCCGTGCGGCCTGCTCGGGCCCCTGCTCGCTGAGAAGCGCCTCGTAGCGCTCGGTGGTGATCGAGCCCAGCGCGAGAGCGTTGGTGCGGATGCCTTCCGGCCCGTAGTCCACGGCCAGTGCGCGGGTCAGTCCTTCAACGGCGGCCTTCGCGGTGGCATAGGGAAGGCAGCCGGGAACCGGGCGCTGGGCCTGGTGGGAGGAGATATTGACGATCGCCCCGCCGGTGCCCTCCGCCAGGAAGCGGCGGACCGCGACCGAGTAGCCGGTGACAACGGGGGCAAGATTCAACGCGACCAGGTCGAGCACCTCCTGCGGAGCGGCGGAGTGGAGGGCGGCGTCGCGGAACACCGCGGCGTTGTTCACCCAGCCGGCCAGGGGCCCGGCCCTCCTGGGCCAGGCCGGCCGCCCGTTCGGCGACGGACTCCTCGTGGGCGTCACCGGCGACGGTGCGCAGGCGGTCTCGGGCCGGATGGGCCGCGGCCCAGGCCAGCGCCTGCGCGTCGAACTCGATGGCGACCACGGTGCCGCCGTCGGTCAGCAGCCGCTCGACCACGGCCCGGCCGACACCGCGTCCCGCGCCCGTCACCACATAGGAACGGCCCATGCTCTCCCAACTCCCCTTCGAAGTGCTGCCCCTGGCCGGTGGCCACGGGCCCGCTCCCACCGAGCGTAGGCGTGTGCTGTTCGGCGGCTACGGCTCTCCCGGTCCGGGCCAGGAGGTAGGCCTGCCGGGTCCGCTCGCTCTCCTCAGGTTCGCGCAGCAGCCGGGCGAGCACGGCGAGTCCGGCCCGGCTCAGTAGCTCGGCGACACGCTCGGGGGAGTACCGGTAGAAGTCGCGCGTCACCGTGTGGCCGAACGCCTCCGCCAGGCGCATGGGCTCCCCACCGACCTGGAAGGCGAGCAGCACATGGCCGCCTGGTGCCAGCACCCGGAAAACTCGCCGAACACCGCGGGCAACCGCTCCGGCGGAGTGTGGATGATGGAGTACCAGGCCACGGCACCGCCGAGAGCACCGTCGGCCATCTTCAGGGCGCCCATCGACCCCTCGTCGAACCGCGGGCCCGGGTACGCCCGCCGGGCCAGTGCGACCATCGCCGGCGACAGGTCGAGGCCGAAAACGGCAACGCCCAGCGAGTCCAGGTACGCCGTCACCCGGCCCGGGCCGCAACCGAGGTCGGCCACCGGCCCTTCACCGCCGGCGCGCACGAGTGAGGCTGCCTGCGGGCCGCCGGGGCAGGCAGCTCAGCAGGGTGGTCGTACGGCAGGAAGGGTCACTGCGCGGTGTGGCCGGCGCGCACCAGGCGGGCCTGGCCGTCGGCCGATTCCTCGAGGAGGTAGTCCTCGTCCTCCCGGGAGAGGCTGAGGGCCTCGTTGCGGTAGCGGCGGGCGGTGCGCGGCACCACGCCGAGCTCCCCGGCGATCTCCTTGTCGGTGATGTCGGGGATGGAGCTGAGCAGCTCCCGCACGCGCTGGCGCTTCTCCTCGGCCGACAGGCGGCTCGCCGGGCGCGGCGTACGGTTCTCACCGGTCACGGTCGTGGACTCCTCGGCCTCGTCGGCCTTGCCCTGATCGGTGCGGTCCTCATCGGCCGGCCTGGCGTCCTCCCGCCCGAGGTCTTCGAGGACGGCCTGGCCACGATGGTCATCGGGCGGCGACGCCGCGGGACCGGGAGCCGGGTCACGGGGCGGCGGGGATTGGCCGCGGCCGTTGGCGGTGGCCGCGGCCGGCCACTCCGCAAGGCCGGTGGGGGAGAGCGGGGCGGGGGCGCCGGTGAGGGTGCGGGCTTCGGCGGCGGTCATCGCCACCCGTTGGGCGGTCATCGCCCGGATGATCGCAAAGGCGGTGGTCAGGTCGTAGCCGTTGTCCAGCATCCATTTCAGGTGGCGGGGGGTGGAGCGCCGCCAGGTACGCCCGTACTGCTCGCGCAGCATCGCATAGGCCAGCTGGCGCTGCTGCTCGCGTTCCAGCGCATCAGGGTAGGAGGTGATGGCCGAGCCCAGCATGAGCCGGGCCACCTTGAGTGTGGACAGCGGGTGGGCCAGCCAGCGGCCGGCCGGGATGCGGTCGGTGGCGGTGCCGTGGGCCAGCCCGGCCAGGTGGCGCACCCAGGCGGCCACGCCCTCGGCGATGAGGATGATGACCACCGGCGGGCCGGCGTGGCCCAGGTAGGAGGCGGTGGTGCCCTCGCCCTGGGAGACGTTGAGGATGATGGTGATGGCCGAGAGGCTGTAGGCGGCCCACCGGTTCAGCGGGTGGCGGCGTCCCTGCCACTCCATGACCAGGTCCATCGCCAGGAAGTAGACGATGACCGCATCAATGCCGATGGGGAACAGGAACCGCAGGTCCCCGCCGTTGATCGCGGTCAGCTGGGTGTCGGCCAGCCAGGTCGCCGATGCGTACAGCGCCGCGTAGCTCATGGTGAAGGCGATCGTGATCAGCACCAGCGCCGCCGCGGCGATCAGCGCCGTGGCCACCAGGTAGCCCCCGTGCAGCCCACTGCGGGCCGAGCGCCGGCGCTTCAGCGCCGCGCGCAACGTCCCCACCGCCAGTGCGACCACGAGCAGCGCCGCCGCGGCGATCATCCACCAGGGCGCCTCGGCCATCCATGCAGACATCAGGATCCGTCTCCCAGCTCACGACCACAAAAACAAGAGGGTAGGCGGGTGAGTCTTGCAGACCCGGATCTCACCGCCGTGACCGGCGGGGGCATGGACCCCTCAGCGACGCGGGTGGCGGCTCGGGCGCCTCACGCGCCAAGGCGGCGAGGACCTTCTGGAGTCATCCCATCCTCGTACTTCGATGGGTTATGCTAGCTGTCCGCCGTAGGACTCATTAGAGGAGGTGAGAGCGATTACCGCTGTTGCAGTAGGGGCGTTCCCACCCGGAGGACACACGGTCCCGTCGTAGCCGGAGCGCTCCCGAGCTTGCGAAAGGCTTGCGTGGCGCCCTCATCCTCATCGACTTCTGAGTTGGCTGTTGCGGTTTCGCGTCTTCGCTCCGCCGGCTGCGTGTTCGCCGAGCAGGAGGCGGACCTGATCACCGCAACCGCACGCACTCCCGAGGAATCGACCTCGATGATCCGGCAGCGCTGCTCCGGATATCCCCTCGAGCATGTCCTGGGCTGGGCATGGTTCTGCGGACTGCGCCTTACCGTGGACCCGGGCGTGTTCGTTCCCCGGCCACGCACCGAGTTCCTGGTTCACCGAGCCGCCGCCCTACTGCGCCCCGGTGCGATCGCCGTCGACGTGTGCTGCGGCTCGGGCGCCCTGGGCGCGGTGCTGGCGGCCACCCAGCCGAACCTGACCCTGCACGCGGCCGATATCGACGCGGCCAGCGTGGCCTGTGCCCGACGCAACCTGCCCGGCCATGCGGTCCACCAAGGGGACCTGTACGCCCCGATCCCCGATGAACTACGCGAACATGTGGACGTACTGGTCGCCAACGTCCCCTACGTCCCCACCCATCGGATCGCGCTGCTACCACCCGAGGCACGCTTGCACGAGCCCCGACAGGCCCTGGACGGGGGAGCCGACGGGCTGGACATCCTGCGTCGGCTCACCGCCGGGGCCCATGAATGGCTGGCCCCGAGGGGCCGCCTGCTGGTGGAGGTGGCAGAAGGGCAGGTCGAGGCGGCCAGGGCGGCGTTCGTCACTGCGGGCCTCTCCTACCAGGTGGTGACGAGCGCAGAGCACGATGCCAACGTACTGGTCGGTGCCCTCTGACCTCTCGGTCAAAAGCAGGGCACGCCGAGTCGGGAAGCAGCGGATCAGGCTTCCGCCGCCGCGCCAGTCCGCGTCGATATGCCGTCCAAGCCGCTGTCGGTGGTGCGGCCGGTCGCGGCCCGCACGATCGTGTCGCGAGTTTCGCCACCGAGTTGGGGCGCCGCCCCAATGCGTGTGCGGACGTCGGTTTTCCCTGCGCTGGCCCCAGGGGGCGCGGAAGGCGACGAGGCTGGCCAAGAGCATCAGGAGCAGGATCAACGCGCCTCCGTCGGTCACCACTGAGGGGAGCGCGCCCGCCGAGCGCGAGCACCGCCGCAACCGGTCTGGCCTCTCACCGGTGAGGAGTTGTCAGAGGAGCCTGGCAATATGAGCGGCATCGCAAGCCAGGCGACACGGCCGTGGTGCGGGTGCCGACTCCGGCACGGCCCTGGAGAAGCCGGAGAAAGAGGAGCGCGGTATGGACGTCAGGAAGAGCCTGAGGGGGATCGTCGGCGACTGGACCGGTATGAACAGGCTACGCATGATGCCCGACGACCCCTACGGCGAGTCGAGGGCAAGCGCGACGGTCTCACTCGGCGCCAAGGGAGGTGTCGCCACCATCGCCTACACCTGGGCCTACGAGGGCGAACTCCAAGAGGGCCTGCTGGTGATCGGCAACGGCGCGCAGCCGAAGGAGGTCGTCGCGGTCTGGGCCGACTCGTGGCATCAGGGCCCTCAGTGGATGGAGTGCCGCGGAACCATCGGCGAAGACGGCGTGCTCAGCGTCGAGGGCTCCTATGCCGAGGACGCGGGCTGGCGGATCCGCGTCGACCCCGGTGCCCCGGAGCAGCTGCGCTTGGCGATGGACAACATCATGCCCGGTACCGACTACCAGGTCGTCGAGGCGGTCTACTCCCGGGCGGAGTGAGCGGTCGGCGCCCGCCTCGCTCTCTGCCCGCCTTCATATCCCCCAGACCGAGGATGCACTGGGTGTGCCCTGGAATGCGCGATGCGTCGGCTCGGCCACCCGTGTGCCGGGGCCCGCGCGGATCAGCGCGACCAACTGGGGGCCCAGTGGCGCGCATCCCCGGAGCATCGGCTCCGATCGTGAGGGCTCCGCATGCCGAGCCCACGCCTGTGGAGTGATCTGACTCACACGCTGTCACAACGATCGATCACGCGGTGTCTTGAGGTCGAGCCCCTGGAAACGAAGGAGAACCTCATGAACCTCGCACTGTGGATCGCCGCCGGACTGCTCGCCGTAGTCGCCCTGGCCGGCGGCATCAGCAAGACGTTCGTGCCCAAGGAGAAACTGGACAAGGCGGCTGGCGGGGGATGGACTGCAGACGCCAGCGTCGGCTTCGTCAAGACTCTCGGCGTCCTCGAACTCCTGGCCGCGGTTGGCCTGATCCTGCCCGCCGTGGTCGACATCGCACCGGTTCTGGTGCCGGTGACCGCCGTCTGCTGGGTCTTGCTGATGGTCGGCGCGATAATCACCCATGTGCGCTACCGCGACGGCACCAAGTTTGTGGTGGTGACCTCGATCTATCTCGCTCTTGCGGTATTCATCGCGTGGGGCCGCTTCGGCCCCGAGTCCTTCACCGCCTGACCGACGACCGCGAAGGTTTCCCGATGGCCCAAACGAATGCGACGGCGCACTCCGACCGGTACCTCAGAGAGGTTTCTTCCCTCACCGAGGACAGCGTCGTTGAGGGGCTGGGGATTGCGGGTAGTAGGGACCGCACACCTGACGGCGGCTTTCGGGCAACCGCGTCTCCACGGGGGTTACCTGAGCGGCGATTTCGACGGCCTCGCTCTGCACGGCAACGGAGCAGACGGGGTCTCGTATGTCGGTGCGCTACAGATCGTCACCGCTCTTGTGGTCTGACTTCGCGGTGACGGTCGTCGGGGCGGGTTCGACCGGCATCGAGACCGCTGCGGGGTCGACACTCGGTGGCCAAGCTCGGTGTGACCGTGCTCGAAGGCTCCGGTGTCGTGCGGCGACGCCCTTGTTGCGGTGCGCCGCCTCACGCATGCGTTCATCGGCTGTCCTCTGAGCAACGGATCGTCGTCAACTTGGCGTGTCACAGCCGTGCGCCGGGTGGTGTCCCGCTCTCGATCGCACCAAACCAGTGGGGCAGATCGAACGGCTACCAACGAAAAGGACCTTGCTGTGGATGCACGCTTGAAGGCCTTCGGCAACCAGGGCCGGCCGCGAAGGAGAGGGGGCGAGATATGAGCGACCACGCCACTGACCCGGCGACCGAGACTTTCGTCTCCCACCGCAACCTGCTCTTCACCGTCGCATACGAGATGCTCGGATCGGCGGCCGACGCCGAAGACGTCCTCCAGGAAACCTGGCTGCGGTGGGTCAAGGTCGACTTGGGGCAGGTGCGCGACCAGCGCGCCTACCTGGTCCGGATCACGACCCGGCAGTCGCTCAACCGGCTGCGCACAATGATGCGCCGCAAGGAGGCCTATGTCGGCCCCTGGCTGCCCGAGCCGCTGCTCACTACGCCGGACGTGGCCGAGGACGTCGAGCTCGCCGAGAGTGTGTCGATGGCGCTGATGCTCGTCCTCGAGACGCTGTCGCCGACCGAGCGCGCCGTCTTCGTGCTGCGCGAGGCCTTCGATGTCAGCTACGACGAGATCGCGGCCGCCGTCGGCAAGAGCCCCGCGGCCGTCCGCCAGATCGCGCATCGCGCCCGCCAGCACGTCGACGCCCGCCGGCAGCGCGAGGCGGTCTCCCCGAGCGAGACCCGGGCGGCTCTGGAGTCGTTCCAGCACGCGCTCGAAACCGGGGACCTGCAGGGCCTGCTTGATGTGCTCGCCCCTGAGGTCGTCCTGGTGAGCGACGGCGGCGGAGTCAAGCAGGCCGCGCTGCGGCCGATCATCGGAGCGAGAAGGTGGCCCGCTTCATCGCCGGCGGCTCCCGCAAGGTCGAAGCCACGCCTATCGTCGCCCCCACCGTGGTCAACGGCAACCCGGCACTCGTCGTACGCCTGGACGGCGAGATCGACGGCGTCCTAGCGATCCGTGTCGAAGACACCCGCATCGCCGGCCTCTACTACGTCCGCAACCCGGAGAAGCTGACCCGCGTCGAATCCGAGACCCCGCTCACCCTGCGATGAATACCGGTGGCGGATAGCCACCTGGGAATCAGGCGCGACGCCGAACCCCTCCCACGGACTCCCCTCGATCACACTGCGGATCGAGGAGAAACACCCGTGCGCCACCTTCAATGCGTCACGCCGGTTTCGTTGCACCGGGCCATCTCGCCCGCCCGCCCCAAGACACCCACCGCGCTCCCTGGCTTCCGATAAGGTTCACTTATCGGAAGCCAGAATCCACCCCTCTTTCGTCCTCTTATTCGTTTGCTGTAGCTATTTACGTTTTTGTTTAACGTTATAAACGCTACGTAATTAAGCGCAGGCGAGGCGAGGCCGTCGCCAACGCCACCTTCGCCGCCCGCCACACTGCGCTGTGGGGCGAGGGCGCCACCGCGGTCGCTTCCGACTCCACCCACTTCTCGGCCCATTCACCTCCGAGACCACCCACCTCGCCCACGCCGCGATGCTCGAGGGCGGCCGCGCCCAACGGTCGATCTTCCTCGCCCGCTACCCGCGAGATCGGGAGATGATCCAAGACCCCCTTGTCCCCCCCGAATGGCAGGGCGTGCTCACTGACGCCGACCAGCGCGGCCTCACCCCGGTCTTCCACACCAACATGACCCTGTACGGGGAGATCCAACTCAACCTCGACAAGCGCCTGGCCCTCAGCGCCATCGACACACCTCGGCCGCCGGCTGGCTCGTAGCGGACCGATTCCCGATCCTTGCCCCACAGCCGGGCAGGGCTTGTCGGTGGATGCAGGGATGCCTGGAACGGGTTCCCACTGTCGCGGGACGAACCCGCCCGCGGCAGGTGAATGCGGGCAGGTTCCTTGATCCACGCGGGCATAGGATCGGCGGCGTGGCGACTCGGCTTGTTCAAATTCATATGAATGCTCGGGATGACTCCGCGCTCGGCCGATTCTGGGCGGAGGTGCTCGGCTGGAGTGTTTCCAGCGAGGAACCCGGCGTGACCAACCTGGAACCTGAGGGCTCCGTCTATCCGGACCCCGTCGCCGTCTGCCTCGACGTCGTTGCCGTCCCGGAACCCAAGACGGTGAAGAACCGTGTGCGCATCGACCTCGCCACCACTTCTGTGGCTCATCAGGCGGAGCTGGTCGCGCGCTTTAAGGCTCTCGGTGCAACGCCCGTCGACGTGGGTCAGGGCGACGTGCCGTGGACGGTCCTGGCCGACCCGGAGGGCAACGAGTTCTGCGTCCTCACCCCGTGCTGACGCGGAGCCTTGCCGACCTTCACCGTGACCACCAGCGATGGCTGCCAGCCGGGCCTCGACGACATCATCGCCTTCGCCACGAGGAGTCTCGGTAGCACTGACGAAGTTTCGGTCGGATATAGCCACGACCTGCGGTGAAATCGATCTGGTTGGTTGAGGGGCTCGCGGCGCTGACGGACGCTGCCGGCGAAAGGTGATGTGTGACGGGTCCCGATCGCGGGCAGCCAGGTCGCGTCGGTCTTCCACGCGCCGACCGAGATCAGCGCCGTCGGGGGCCTGTCGACGACGGCCAGTGCGAGGAAGGAGAGGCCTTCCCCACCATGACAGCACCTGAGTTAGCGACAGGGACCACCGCCGCCGGAAAACCGTTTGAGCCTTCCTTCCGCGTTCCCGTAGGTTGCCTGCGGCCCCCGTCGCAGTGAGGACAGAGGACAAACCGCGTGACCCCGCCTGCTCTTTAGACCTGACACCTTCTTCCGCTCACCTTCAAGCCGACCCTCAGGTCGGCTCTTCCGGGCTGCCCGTGTGTGCCCGGTCATGCAGCGTTTGAGGCCGCGCGCAATCGGCCTCGTGTCAGGTCTAGAGAGATCATGTCTTCAGAACCTCATACTGTGCTGCCCTGGGTCGTTTTTCGGACCAGGCTGCCTCTGCTGTCGTTGCGGTGCGTGGACTGCCGGTCGGAGTCGGCCACCACCGGCGAGGGCAGGTTCCGCGTCAACGCCAACGGCAAGCTGCTGGACGTGTGGCTGCTGGTCCGCTGCGTATCCTGCGATCGGACGCGCAAGCTCACCGTGCACGAGCGAGCGCCGGTCAGATCCTTCGATCCGGCCGAGCTCGACGGCTACCACACCAGCGATCCGGAGCTGGTGGCGTCCACGCTGCTGGATCCGCTACTCGCCCGGCGCAACCGCTTCACCCTGGGCTGGGAGGGGGCCTGGCGGCTGGACATCCAGTCGGCATGGCTCGACGAGGCGTGGCCGGTCCAGGTGGAGGTCGTCTTCGAGGATCCGGTGCCGGTGCGCCCGGAGCGGCTCATCGCGCAGGGGCTCGGTCTCAGCAGGAACGAGGTGCTGCGCCGGATCAAGTGCGACATTCCGCTGCGCCGTCCGACGAGCGCCGGGTTCACCTTCACCGTGATGGCCGGAGACTAGCGGGGGTGTAGCCGCGGCGCGCGATCCCCTCAAGCATCCGTGCGAAATACGCCTCGTCCAGCGGCGGCTCCGGCGGCATGGAGTCGCCGCTGGACGGCCACGGTGGGCGAGAGCGCCGCCTATGGCCGCGACGTCTCCCACCACTACTTCCACTGGGGCGCCAAGCTCCTGCTCATCACCACCGCCGAGGGTGCGGTGTGTGCGTCACGGTGTCCAGATGAGGTTGTGGTGGTAGGCGAAGCCGAGGAAGGCGACCAGGCCCACAGTGACCAGGGAGTAGTGCACACGCCCGGCGAGTCCCCACCACGCGTGCCGCCAGGCCAGCGCGGCGCAGGCCAGTACACCCAGGGCGAGCGCCGCCGCGACCGTCAACGGGGCGACGAGCAGCGGGGAGCGCACCCCGATCAGGACGTTCAGCACGTCCTCGCGTCCCGCCAGGGAGACCATCATCCCGGTGAAGCCCAGGCACACCAGCCCGGTCGCCCCGGCGAGCAGCCGAGCACCGGATGCCGCGCGGCAGCGGCGCGAGCGCTGTCCTCGCAGCCGGCGCACCAGCGCCGTGGCCGACCAGCCGAGCATGCTCACCATGAGGAGCAGCCCGGCGGCCACCACACCGAGGTGTGTGGCGGGGTGGGCGTGCCAGGCGACGCGCTGGTAGTTCTGGGTCACGTTGGAGTCGAAGCCCAACCCGGTGACCGTACCGTCGTCCTCGATGAAGGTCACCCGGTCCGAGCCGTCCTCGGCGGCGAACACTCCCGGCTCCACCGGAAGCCAGTGCTGCCCCGCGCCGGCCCCGGAGATGGCCAGCGTGCCGTCGCCGGACTGCCGTACCGTCACGTGGTCGAGCAGCGAGAACAGGGACTCGGGGCCGCTGCGGCTGGCCCATGTGGTCCGGTAGGTTCCGCTGTAGTCCCGCTCTGGCACATCGGCCGCCTCAGCGCTGGAGGAGGCCGGGTCGGCCTGTGAGGGCAGGAACTCGGCGAAGAACTCCTCGAGCAGCAGCGTCGGGACGTCCTCGGCGGGGTCGGGCGGATCGCCGTCACCGTTCGTGGCCACGAAGACTCCCACGTTCTCTTCGGGTACCAGGGCGAAGATGGCGTGTGCGCCGTTGTTGTCGCCACCGTGCGCGAGCACGGTCCGACCCGCCACGGTGAGCTCCCACATGCCGTATCCGGAGCCGGGCATGCCGGAGGCGGCGCTGAACTGCCGTTCCCGCATGGCGGTGGCGCTGTCCTGCGACAGGATGCGCTGACCGTCCAGCTCTCCGTCGTTCAGGTGGGCCAGCATGAACCGGCCGAAGTCCGCGGCGGTGGCGTACATGCCGCCCATCGGCGGAGCGTTCAGTCCGTAGTCGGTGCGTGCGCGCCGGTCCTCTCCGTCGACCCGGTGGTACTGGCGGGCGGATCCGCGCTCGAGCGCCTCACTGGGCTGGAGGACCCCGGAACCGGCCATGCCGAGAGGGTCGAGGATGTGCTCGTGGACGTATTTCTCGTAGGGCTGACCGCTCACCTCCTCCACGACGAGCCCGACCAGGGCGTAGCCGTAGTTGGTGTAGGCGGTGAAGCGCCCCGGCGGGTGGAGCCGCTTGGCTGGGGTCTCGCGGACGTACTCGCGCAGCGAGAGCACTTCGGCCGGATCATCGGTGCCGATTCCCCAGGCGGGGTCGTCAAGGCCCGCCGAGTGGGTGAGCAGGTGGTGCAGCGTCACCGGCTGTCCGGGGTGGGTGTCGGCGAGGGCCGTATCGTCGGGCAGGTAATCGTTGACATCGGTGTGGAGGTCAACGTCTCCCGCGTCGACGAGTTGCAGTATCGCGGTCGCCGTGACCGTCTTGGTGAGCGAGGCCGTGAGGAATGCGGACTCCTCGGGGGCGGCCGGCTTTCGCTCTTCCAGGTCGGCGTAACCGTATCCCTGTGCCATGAGCGGCCGGCCATCGGCGACCACGGAGACCACGGTTCCCGGAACCTGCTTTTCCTCCAGGAGTTCCGGAGTTCGGCGGTCGAAGAACGCCGTAACGGATTCGGTGTCCAGGTCCCTGTCCGAGGAACCTGCGGTGGGGTCCTCCTGCGCCCGGGCGGTACCGGCGGTCGCCGACAAGAGGACAGCGAGGAGGAGCAGAACGGCCGTGAGGCCACGCCCCGCTGTGTTCATCATGATCGCGTGTCTCCTAGGGAAGGGATCTCGGCCGAGGCGGCCGGATCGCTATGGACGTACGCAGCGTGCCCGCCGCGCCGCCGTCCCGCCTGACGTTAGGTCTTCGGTGGGCGGTTGGAATCAGCGAAATCGCCGGTCGTCGTGAAGGCCTGGGTGTTCTGGCGGGCCTCTACTCTGGGGGTGTGTTGTACGGCCGGGACGGGGAGCGGTCGGTGATCGACGCCCTGCTGGAGCGCGTGCGTACCGCCGGCGGCGGTGGTGGGCTGGTGGTGCACGGCGATCCGGGGATCGGCAAAACCGCGCTCCTGGAGTACGCCGCGGAGAGCGCGACGGGGATGGGCGTACTGCGCACGGTGGGTGTCGAGCCCGAGTCCGATCTGACCTATGCCGCCCTGCACCGGCTGCTGCTGCCCGTCCTCGACCGCATCGACCGGTTGCCCGAGCCGCAGGCCCGCGCGCTCAGTGTGGTGTTCGGGCAAGCTGCGGGTCCGGCGCCGGACCGGTTCCTGGTGGCGCTGGCGACCCTGTCACTGTTGTCGGAGGTGGCCGCGAGCCGGCCGGTGGTGTGCCTGGTCGACGACGCGCACTCCTGCGATGCGGCCTCACAGCAGGTGCTGGCGTTCGTGGCCCGCCGGCTGGAGGCCGAGCCGATCGTACTGGCGTTGGCGGCACGTGACGGTGAGGGGCGACCGCCCGACACCGCCGACCTGGTGGATGTGCCACTGTCCGGGCTGGACCGGGAGTCGGCCCGCGCCCTGATCATGGAGCACACCCGGCACCGGCTGTCCGACGCCGGGCAGGAGGAGTTGCTGCGCGCGACCGGGGGCAACCCTTTGGCGATCCGTGAACTGTCGGGCACGGCCTGGCGCACCAGTGGCACCGGCGAACCGGTACCGCTGGCGGCCGGGTTGCAGCGCGCGTTCTTGGAACGGGCGCGTCGGCAAGGCCGCGATGCGCAGGAGGTGCTGCTGCTGGTCGCAGCGGCCGGTGCGGCACCGTTGGCGACCATCAGCCGGGCCGCCGAGGCGCGGGGAGTCACCGCCGGCCCGGCCGTTCTGCACGAGCTGCGTGAGCTGATCGTCGAGGACGGGCCGACCGTGACGTATCGGCACCCGTTGATCCGGTCGGCGAGCTACTACGGCGCGGGGCCTCACGAGCGGCGCGAAGCGCATCGAGCCCTGGCCGCGGCACTGCAGGGGGAGCCCGCCGAGGCCGACCGCAGGGCCTGGCATCTGGGGCGGGCCGCTGTGGGCCGGGACGAGAAGGTGGCCGAGGAGCTGGAGCGGTCCGCGGAACGGGCGATGCGGCGTGCCGGCCCCGGGGCTGCCGGCAGCACATTGGCGCGCGCCGCCGAGCTGACCGTTTCGGAGACCTCCCGGGCGCGGCGTCTGGTCGCTGCGGCTGACGCCTGCTGGCAGGACGGCGACGCCGCGCGCGCCGCGGCACTGTTGGACCGGGCCGAACACGTGCCCTCTCCCGGCGATGTTCCCCACCGGGAGATCGCCGGGCTGCGGGCCTCCATCGAGGTGCGGTCCGGTACGCCCGCGGAGGCCGTGGCACTGCTGCGTCCGTGGCTCCCGGATCTTCTGCGAACCGACCGGTGCCGCGCTGTGCGACTGCTGCTGGTCTTCACCAGAGCCAGCCTCCACGCGAACGCGACGGAGGAGTGGACGGCGATCGCCGGGGTGATGGAGGAGCTGTCGCTGTCGGGTGAGGATGCCGAGGACGTACTGGCTCGCCTGTTCCGTGCGACCTGCCGGGTACGCGAGGGGGAGGATCCGGGACTTGCGGCCGGTGACCTCGCCGCGGTCGAAAGGCTCACCGATCCCGCCCGGCTGTGCTGGGCCGGCGGGATGGTACGCGTGGTAGGCCACCATGAGCTGGGATCGCGTCTGCTCCACGAGGCGGTGCGGCGCGCCAGGGCGCTGGGGGCGGCGGGTGTCCTGGCATGGGCACTGGAAAGCCTGGTCACCGACGAGCTCGCCGGTTGGCGGCCGCGGAGGCCTACGCGGAATAGGGAGACCGCCTGGCCGCGGAAACCGGCCAGGCCAACACGGCCTGTGCCCACCGAAGCTGGCTCGCCGTCATCGCCGCACTGCGCGGCCGAGAGCACGAGGCGCGGCGGCTGGCCGCGGACGTGCTGAGCGAGGCGAACGAGCGTGGCCTGGTCGATACGGCCGCCACCGCCAACCGGGCACTCGGGGTGCTGGACCTGGCCGCGGGCCGGGCACAGGAGGCGTTGCGGCACCTGCGGACGCTGAACCGTGACAGCGACGCGACACATCCCGGTATAGCGCTCGACGCGGTTCCGGCCCTCGTCGAGGCCGCTGTTCGCGCGGGCGAGCCCGAGCAGGCCACCGAGGTGTTCGCCTGGTTCAGGTACTGGGTGGAGTCGGCGGACACACCAGGGCTGCACGCGCTGGCCGCGCAGTGCCGGGGGCTGCTGGCCGCGGGCGACGCCGCGGAGGCCGCGTTTCGCACCGCTATCGACCTGCACAAGCGGGTCAACTGGCCGATGGAGCGGGCCTACACCGAACTGCTGCTCGGTGAGCATCTGCGCAGACGGCGGCGCCGGGCCGATGCCCGTCAGCATCTGTCGGCGGCACTGGAGACCTTCCAGCGCATCGGGGCTCTGGTATGGGCGGAGCGCGCCCACCGGGAGCTTCGCGCCGCCGGCGATACGCGCCACCGGACGGAGCCGAGCACACTGGCGGCCCTCACACCCCAGGAGCTGCGTATCGTCACCGCGGTCAGTCAGGGGGCCACCAACCGCGAGGTCGCCGCCCTGCTGTTCCTCAGTCCGCGAACAGTCGACTACCACCTGCGCAAGGTGTTCCAGAAGCTGGGGATCAGCTCGCGTACCGAGCTCACCAGGCTGGCGCTCACCGGGGCCGGCGACACTGAGGGGCGATGAGGGCGGGTGTTCCCGGGCCGCGTGTCAGCGCGGTCAGCGGCACCACGCCGGCGTCGTCGCGGGCTGCTTTCTCAGACTTCCTTACCCAGAGCAAGGCCGACCCGCTGTCCTTCCCAGCCGTGGTCGGTCCGCCAGATCACGGAGACACCGAACGTTTGAGAGACCGCGTCAGTCGCCCAAGGTTCGGCCGGGGGCTGCGGGAGCACGAGGAAGGTATGATCGGCCCGTATCCTGGTGATATGTCGGACCTCCATCGCTCTCAGAACTCCTTCGCGCATGCGTGTGTAGGTGTGGCCGCCCTCCCCCAACACCTCGTAGAGGATGGTGCCGGCCGGTCCGTTGCTGGCGGCGTCGACGATTTCGGAGTAGATCGGGGACTGTCCAGCATCGAACAATGCCGCGAGGAAGGTATGGCGCAGTGCCTCGTGGGCATTGACCTTCCGATCACCGTGGACAGCCGCCTCGAGGAAGGTGAGAAGACCGTCCGTTTCAGCCGCACTGGTCTCCTGCGGAGTGGGCAAAATCGGCTCCGTGTCCGTCGTCGCTGGTGCGTCGGTTACCGCAAGAGCTGCCCGGTTATCGTCCTCGGAGACATCAACCGGTTCTTCTGGTGGCTCCGTGCCCGCCCGCGCGCGAAGTGAAATGGCGGTCCGCCCGTCCGGGGAGAGATACCAGGTGAGTTCGCCGCCGATGACGTGGGGGAGGCTTTCCTGGGTGAGGATGCGGCCGTTTTCCAGGTCTGCGGACAGGAAGCGGCTCACCATCGCATCGAACTCGGTATCGGAGAGCCCTCGGCTTTCCGGCACCAGCCGTTCGAACGTGTCGTGCGTTTGGGCCGTGATGTAGATCTGCTGGCTATCGATCCCGCGCACACCATTGGCGTCGACCAGAGAGCACCCGGGCGCAGGCCTCTCCCGCAGGGCCGCCCTGCGGGCGGCCCTGCCTCGGCGGCCGACGCGCGAGGACACACCGGCTTTGCACTGGGCGTAGCTGCGCTCCAGGTGCACCGTCCGATAGCCCGTCACCGCATCGGCGTCGGGGCTGAGCACGAGCCGAAAGCCCTCGTGATCCAACACCCAGAATCCGTTCTGCTGACGCGCGTGGCGCCCGTCGCGCAGGAACTCCTCTAGCATGGAGCGAATCTCGATCCCGGCCTCATGGGCGGTTCCCTGGTGCTGGGTGAGAAATTGGTTCAACGCCGTGGCAGTGATCTTCATCTCGGCTACCCGCTCATCGGCCAAGGTGAGCCGGGCTTGCCGGTCGGCGTTCATGGGGACCGAGAACGCCGACCCGCTGCGCCGCTCCGGTCGATCCACCGGAGTACCGGTTCGATAACCACCGCATTCGTCCTGCCGGCACCATCCATCGGGCTCGGCTGTCATGTTCTCGCAGCGATGGCCGTCAATGCGGTACCGGCTGCAGCGCCGTTCACCGGACGGCTCTCCGGTCCGTGGACCAGAAGGGTCGGCCAGCTCAGCGGGAAGCGGCTCTGCATGCACAATGGTGAGCGACTGGGTGCAGCGGGTCAGAGCGACGTAGAGCCTGCCAAGACCCGCGGATTGCGTTCGGGCGATCGAGGCGGGTTCCACCACCACGACGTGGTCGAACTCCAATCCGTTGATCTGTGAATCCGGAAGGACCTGGACCCCCGAGGCGCTCCCAGCCGCTTCCGACTCCGCCATGGTGCACTGCTCTTTCGCCTCTGGCAGCAGAACGTCGTCGTCATGCAGGATCACGGCGACCGAACGCGGCTGCTCATCGGCCTCCAGAAGTCCTTTCACGCCCTCCTTGACCTCGGCGAGCAGCCGATCAGGCGAGGTCGAGACCAACCGCACCGACCCGTCGTCAGGTGGGCGTATCGATGAGGGGTATCTCGTCGTCGGGGAGACGGTTGCGGCCAGCGGTGCAACGAAGTCCATGACCTCACGCGGAACCCGGTATCCCGTCGTGAGCTCCGCCATGTGCCACCCGTCCGGGCCGGCCAGAGGCTCGGCGACCTCGGACCACTCCCTGTAGCGGTGAACCCCGGTGGATTGGGCCAAGTCTCCCAGCACCGTCATGGATCCGGTGCGGCAGCGCAAGCCGAGGGAGCGCACCTGCATAGGAGTGAGGTCCTGGGCTTCGTCCACCAAGATGTGGCGGTACCGCCGGGGGCCGGTACCGGATATCAGCCGGCGCAGTTCCTCCAGGCAGACCAGGTCGTCGATCGTCCAGGGGTCCCGTGTGCCCTCTTCTACCGGGGCCTGAGCAGGACCCGCTGCTCCTCGTCCGTCAGGATCCCCGACGCGGCCGCGTGCAACTCCTCGGCGTCGTTGAGGAGTCTGCGAAGGATCCCGTCCTCGGACACCTTCGGCCACACCGCGTTGAGCAGGCTGCGCACGTCCGTGCTCTCTTTGATGCGCCGTCGGAGGCGACTGTCGCGTTCCCGGGAGGGCCGCAGCCCGACGGCCTCCCGCATCAGGTGATCGGTCAAAGCCTCGGCGAACCGGCTGCGTTGGGCATCGAACGCACCATTCGAACCACGTGCCTGCGTCAGGAGCCGCCCGAGTTCCTCCCTGGAGATCGCCAGCCGCGTTCCCTCGAAGACCGTTTCGAAGAGACCGTGGTGGGTGAACCGGTCGAGCGCGTACGGTCGCACGCTATTGGCCACGGCTCGGTGCAGTACCCGCACCATCCGCAGATCCGATTTGATCAGCCGCTGCTGATCGGTGTCGGTTCCCGCCGGTTCTTCCCGCCACAGGCTTCGCAGCTGCACGGTGGCCACTCCGCGGCTGTCCAAGATGGGCAGCACCTGACTCACGTAATCAAGGAACCCCTGGTGAGGGCCAACGACCAGGATCTCGTCAGCGGATATCCCCTTGTTGACCCGCTCGTTGCCCAGCAGCCAACTGACACGGTGTAGCCCGATCGCGGTCTTACCGGTCCCCGGGCCACCTTGGACGATGAGGACACCCGGGCGATCATCAGACACCAGGTCGAGTTGGGCACGCTGGATGGTTTCGACGATGTCGCGCATGTGCCCGTCGCGAACTCTGGCCAGTTCCTCCAGCAAGAAGGGGTCGACCGACTCGTGGTCGGATTCCTGCCTTCTGGTGTTCGCGATGGCCGCCTCGACCGTGACGGGGGAGGGGCGCGCTCCCGGCTCCGGATCGGCCGGATGCGCGCGCTCGGGTGCCGCTACCTCATCGAAGAAGTCCACGACCTGGTGGGCATGGCAGCGAAGACGGCGCCGCAGCCGAACCTCACCCGGATTCCGCTGACTGGCCTTGCGCCACCGGATCGCCGTATCGGTTCTCCAGTCGATCACGACGAGGTTGCGGTCGCCGTCCCGGACGGCTCTTCGTCCCAGGTAGAAGGTCTCGGGCTCTTCGCCCTCCTCGACGTCCACCCGCGCGAACACCAGCGACTTGCCGCCGAGATCCTCATAGGACGCCAGCCTCTTCTGAAACTCCCGCCGCTGGGCCGCGTTGTCCTTGGCGCTCGCCCCCGCCGGGCTCTCGCTGAGGCGTTTCGTCTCCTGCATTTTGCGTTCTAGGCAGTTGTAGGCGTGGTCGACCGCGCGCTGCTCCGCCGCGATCACCGCGGCGCGGTCCTCCTTGGCCACGTTCCCTCCGACCGAGCCGAGTCGGCGGGCGCCCCTGTCATCGGCGACACGTCCCGATCGCGTGTCACGAACAACACGTGATCGCGAGCAGGTCGGGAACCAGAAGGGGTGCTCCGCATGCGAACCGAGGTCCTCACTTTAGAGAAACCCCCTGACAAAGGGGGGCGAAAAGCCGTTTCGCCGCCGGCACACCGGTGGCCGCATCCGGTCGTGGAGACCGCCTCGCCCGTTCCGTTCACTTCTGTCCTCACGCTGTGCTACCCATGAGGCTCAGGGCAGCGGTCCTGCCCCGAGGGGCAGGACCGGGCGGGAACACCGTAGAACGTGGATGGCAATGGACGTCTTCTCTGTTCACAAGGAACTGATCGACGACTACAGCGAGTACACGAGTTCGCTGGTCAAGGTCCGTGATCAGAGGACCGCCGATTATCTGAAGGAGGAAGAGGAGAACAAGGTCCGCTGGCCCGATCCGTGGCTCTCCCTCAACCCCGGTTTCGAGTCCGGCGGCACCGTCGACGAACTCGCCGCCGACGGCCTGCTCCGCCCCGAATGCGAGCGCTTCTTCCGCGACAAGAAGCATGCGGAGGACCCAGGCGCACGCTCGCTGACCCTGCACCGGCACCAGCGCGAGGCGCTGGAGGCCGCCAAGACCGGGGACAGCTACGTCCTGACCACCGGCACCGGATCCGGCAAGAGCCTGGCCTACATCCTGCCGGTCGTGGACCAGGTGCTGCGCGACCCCCGCCCCGGCCGGATCAAGGCGGTCGTGGTCTACCCCATGAACGCCCTGGCCAACAGCCAGCACCACGAGCTCACCAAGTACCTCACGTGGGGGCTGTCCCGCGGCGGCCAGAAGGTGCGCTTCGCCAGCTACACCGGTCAGGAGGACCAGGAGCAGCGTGACCAGGTGTTCAAGCGCCCTCCGGACATCCTGCTCACCAACTACGTGATGCTGGAGTATCTGCTCACCCGCCCGCACGAGCGGGAGCAGCTGCTGAAAGCGGCCCAGGGACTGGACTTCCTGGTGCTGGACGAGCTGCACACCTACCGGGGCCGCCAGGGCGCCGACGTGGCCCTGCTGGTGCGCCGGCTGCGCGACGCGTGCGACGCACCGGACCTGCAGTGCATCGGCACCTCGGCGACCATGGCCTCCAGCCGCACCTTCGCCGAGACCCGCCGCACGGTGGCCGACGTCGCCTCCCGGCTCTTCGGTACGGATGTCAAGCCCGAACGCGTCATCGGCGAGACCCTGCGCCGCAACACCACCGCGCACGCCCCCTCGGCCGCCGATCTGCGGGCCGCCGTCGAGACCGCGCTCACGCCCGGTACCGAGCGCGACTACGCCGAGCTGGCGGCGGATCCGCTGGCCGGGTGGATCGAGTCCGCCTTCGGCCTGGCCGAGGAGGACGCCGAGGAGCCCGGGCTCCCTGCGCGCCTGGTGCGCAGCAGGCCGACCACCCTACCGACGCCGCCCGAGCCCTCGCCGAGATCACCGGCGACGACCGCTGCGAGGCGGCCATCCGGGAGATGTTGCAGCAGGGGGCCCGCGCCCGCCATCCGGAGACGAACCGGCCCCTGTTCGCGTTCCGCCTGCATCAGTTCCTGTCCAAGGGCGACACTGTGTATGTGAGCCTGGATCCGCCCGCAGACCGCTACATCACCGGCAAGTACCAGGTCAGCGTGCCGGGGCGGCGCGACAAGGTCCTGCTGCCGCTGGCGTTCTGCCGCGAGTGCGGCCAGGAGTACATCGTCGTGGCGCGCTCCACCAGCACCACCACCGCCCCCTCCTACGCCGCCCGTCAGGACCAGGACGCCGGAGGCGGCAACGACGTCAACGGCTACCTCTACGTCAGCGACGACCACCCCTGGCCCGCCGACCCGATCGAGGCCCAGCGCCTGCCCGACTCCTGGTGGTCCGTGGGCGACGACGGCGCCGGCCAGGTGCTGTCGCGCTTCCGCGACAAGCTGCCCCAGGAGAAGTGGATCGACGCCGCCGGGCGCGAGACCGCCCCCGGCGAGGGTTTGCGCGCCTGGTACGTGCAGGCCCCGTTCCGGTTCTGCCTGCGTTGCCGCACCTCCTACGAAGAGCCGCGCTCCAAGGACTTCGCCAAGCTGGCGACCTTCGCCGCCGAAGGCCGCAGCTCGGCGGTGACCCTGGTCAGCGGCAGCGTCGTGCACGGACTGGAGAGCCAGCATGGCCTCGACCCCCAGGCCCGCAAACTGCTCACCTTCGTCGACAACCGGCAGGACGCCTCGCTGCAGGCCGGCCACTTCAACGACTTCGCCAGGTGGCCCAGGTGCGGGCGGCCCTGCACCGCGCCGCCGAACAGGCGGGTGAGAAGGGCCTGCGCCACGACACCGTCGCCGAACGCGTCACCGAGGTGCTGGACCTGCCGCTGACCGAGTTCGCCCAGGACCCCGGGGCGAAGTTCTCCCAGAAGGAGGCGGTCCTCACGGCTCTGCGCAACGTCGTGGGTTACCGCGTCTACACCGACCTCAAGGACGGCTGGCGGGTCACCATGCCCAACCTGGAGCAGACCGGCCTGCTCCGGTTCGACTACGCTGACCTGACCGAGATCTCCGAAGACGAGGAGTGCTGGCACAAGCGCCCCGGCACCGATCAGGACGTCTCGGCCCTGCTGCGGGACGCGCCGCCCGAACTACGCCACCACCTGGCCAAGATCCTGCTGGACGAGTTCCGCCGGGCTCTGGCCGTCGACGTCGAGGTGTTCACCCAGGTCGGCTATGAGCGCCTGGAGCGCCAGTCCAACCAGTCCCTGCGCGATCCCTGGGCGCTGTCCCCGGGCGAGGACCGGGTGCAGCCCGGCACCGTCTACACCGGACCGGGCCGTGCGGGAAGGGCGCGCACCGATAAGCACATCACCGCCCGCGGCGCGTTCGGCCGCTACCTGCGCCACCCCGGCCGGTTCTCCCACGCTGTCGCGGGCGCCGTCTCCCTCGACGACGCCCAACTGGTCATCGACGACCTGGTGGCCGTACTGGCCGGGCTGGGGCTGCTCACGCCGATCGAGGAGAAGCGCGCGGCGACCGGCTACCGGCTGAAGTCCTCGGCCCTGATCTGGCGGGCCGGAACCGGGGAGACCGGCGTTTCCGACCCGCTGCGCAAGGTCGTCGACGAGGAGACCGGAGCCCACGTCAACGCCTACTTCCGCGACCTCTACCGCGCCGGCTCGGACCGGTTCCGCCGCCTGCAGGCCAAGGAGCACACCGCCCAGGTGCCCGCCGACGACCGGCGGGAACGCGAGCAGGCGTTCCGTGAGGGCACGCTGAAGCTGATGTTCTGCTCGCCGACGATGGAGCTCGGCGTGGACATCTCCTCACTGAACGCCGTGGGCATGCGCAACGTCCCGCCCACCCCGGCCAACTACGCCCAGCGTTCGGGTCGCGCCGGCCGCAGCGGCCAGCCCGCCCTGGTCACCACCTACTGCTCCACCGGCAGCGCCCACGACCAGTACTACTTCCGCCGGTCGGACCGCATGGTGGCCGGCAGCGTCGAGCCGCCCCGCCTCGACCTGGCCAACGAGGACCTGGTGCGCTCCCACGTCCAGGCGATCTGGCTGGCCGAGACCGGCGCCCACCTCAACAGCGGCATGGGCGAGGTCCTGGACGTCTCGGCCGAACCCGACACCCTGCCGTCACTGCGGCTGCGCCCGCACATCACCAGCACCATCCACGACCCCGGCGCCCAGCGCCGCGCCGTCGACCGGGCCCGGGCGGTGCTGGCCGACACCGGCGTCGAGGACAGCCCGTGGTGGTACGACGAATGGGTGGCCGACGTCGTCCGGGCCGCGCCCGGGCGCCTCGACCGCGTCTGCGATCGGTGGCGCGGGCTCTACGAGGCCGCGCTCACCGAGCAGCGCACCCAGAACCGGCACGTCATCGACACCTCCAACAGCCCGCGCGTGCGCAACGAGGCCAAGGCGCGGCGCACCCACGCCGAGACCCAGCAGCAGCTCCTGCTCAACCAGGACAAGAACCACCAGTTCAGCGACTTCTACACCTACCGCTACTTCGCCTCCGAGGGGTTCCTGCCCGGCTACTCCTTCCCGCGCCTGCCGCTGGCCGCCTACATCCCAGCCCGCCGGGAACGCGGCACCTACCTGCAGCGCCCGCGCTTCATCGCGGTCTCGGAGTTCGGCCCCGGTGCGCTGATCTACCACGAGGGCCAGCGCTACGAGGTCACCAGCGTCCAGGTGCCCACCGACGGCGGCGACCTCAGCACCGCCGAGGCGCGTATCTGCGGTGCGTGCGGCTACTGGCACGACCGCCAGGCCGGAACCGACGAGTGCCAGGAGTGCGGGCAACCGCTGAGTTCCACCATGTCGGACCTGATGCGGCTGGAGACGGTGTTCACCGTGCGCCGCCAGCGCATTTCCTCCGATGAGGAGGAACGCCGCCGCGCCGGGTTCGAGCTGCGCACCGCATTCCGGTTCTCCGACCACGGCGCCCGCTCGGGCCGCTCGGCCGCCACGGTCAAGGACACCGGCGGGTCCGACCTCGCCGAGCTGGTCTACGGCGACACCGCCACCGTGCGCGTCATCAACATGGGCCGTCGCCGCCGCCGCGACCGCAACGACGTCGGCTTCTGGATCGACCCGGTCACCGGCCGCTGGCTGAGCGAGGCCAAGGCTACCGAGAACGTCCCCGACGAGGAGGGGCTGGGGTCGTTCTCCGACGCGAAGAAGGTCGCCAAGGTCATCCCCTACGTCGAGGACAGCAAGAACATCCTCCTGCTGCGCTGGTCCACGCCCCTGAGCAACGAGCAGGCGGTCACGCTGCGCTATGCGCTGGAGCGCGGCATGGAGGCCGTGTTCCAACTGGAGGACGCCGAGCTGACCAGCGAGGACCTGCCCGACCCGCAGGGCCGCGGCCGCATGCTCTTCATCGAGAGCGCCGAAGGCGGAGCGGGGGTGCTGCGCCGCCTCCGCGACGAGAGCGCCACCCTGGCCCGGGTCGCCGAGGAAGCGCTGAGCATCATCCACGCCGAGGCCGACGGCACCGACCTCGGACACGCCGAAGGCACCACCGAACGCTGCGAACGCGGCTGCTACGACTGCCTGCTCTCCTACACCAACCAGAAGGACCACACCCTGATCGACCGGCTCTCGGCGGTCGAGCTGCTGCTGGCCCTGGCCGGCGGCCGCACCGAATCCGCCGGCGGCGACGCCTCGAGCGCCGAGGAGCAGCTCGCCGACCTGGACCGGACCGCCGAGAGCGGCCTGGAGCGGGAGTTCCTGGCGATGCTGCGCGACGGCGGGTACCGGGTGCCCGACGACGCCCAGGTGACCGTCGCCGAAGCGCTGGCCCGGCCCGACTTCGTGTACCGGCTGAACGGCTCCGACGTGGCCGTGTTCGTCGACGGCCCGCACCACGACACCGCCCACCAGGCCATGCGCGACCTCCAGGCCGAATACCGCCTGGAGGACCTCGGCTGGCTGGTGGTGCGCTTTTCCCACGACGCCGACTGGCGCAGTGTGGTCGCCGCCAACCCCAGCGTTTTCGGCCCCGGCCGGTGACGACCGTGCCTTCCCCGTTCTCCGCACTCGTGTCGGAGGAAGTCCTTAGGGTTGTTCCACACCCCTGATCAACGACCGCGAGGTAGACTCCGTGACCCATCCTTCGGGAGGTGGCGCCCTGTGAGCACCACCGCCACCGCCACGACGTTCGAGCCCGGTTCCCTGGTGCGCGGCCGCGGCCGCGAATGGGTGGTGCTGCCGCCCTCCGACGACACGTTCGTCGTGGCCCGGCCGCTCAACGGCGACGACGCCTACACCGCTCTCCTCTTCCCCTCCGAGGTGGAGCCGGCCGATTTCCCGCGCCCCTCCACCCGCCCCGAGCACATCGGCGACCACGTTTCCGCGGGGCTGCTGCGCACCGCCATGCGCGTCGGGTTCACCTCCACGGCCGGGCCGTTCCGAGCGCTCGGGTCGATCGGGGTGGAACCGCGCCAGTACCAGTTCGTTCCGCTGCTCATGGCGCTGCGGATGGAAACCGTGCGGATGCTGATCGCCGACGACGTCGGTATCGGCAAGACCGTCGAGGCCGGCTGATCGCCAAGGAACTACTGGAGCGCGGCGAGGCGCGCGGCCTGACGGTGCTGTGCTCGCCCGCCCTCGCCGAGCAGTGGCAGGCCGAGCTGCGCGACAAGTTCGGCATCGAGGCGCAACTGGTGCTGCCGTCCACGGTGCGCCGCCTGGAGCGTCCGCTGCGCACCGACCAGTCGCTGTTCGAGGTGTATCCGTACACGATCGTCTCCACCGACTTCATCAAGGCCGAGCACCGCCGCGCCCAGTTCCTGCGCAGTTGTCCCGACCTGGTCATCGTCGACGAGGCGCACACCTGCGTCAGTGCCTCGGGCACCGGCCAGCGCCAGCACCGCCACGAGCTCCTCAAGGGCGTGGCCAAGGACGCCTCCCGCCACCTGCTGCTGGTCACCGCCACTCCGCACAGCGGCAAGGAGGACGCCTTTCGCGACCTGATCGGCCTGCTCAAGCCGGAACTCGCCGAGGTGGACTTCACCAGCCGCAAGGGCCGCGACCTGCTGGCCCGGCACTTCGTCCAGCGCCGCCGCAACGACATCCGCCGCTACATCGGCGAGGACACCCCCTTCCCCAAGGACCGCGAGACCCGGGACGCCGACTACGAGATGAGCCCGGCCTACGCCGAGTTCAACGCCGACATCCTCACCTACGCCCGCGAGAGTGTGCGGGGCTCCCGCGGCAGCGGGGTGCAGCAGCGGGTGCGCTGGTGGTCGGCGCTGGCGCTGCTGCGCTCGGTCGCCTCCTCTCCCGCCGCCGCGGCCGCCACCCTGCGCGCCCGCTCGGCCGCCACCCACGCCGAGAGCGAGAGCGAGGCCGATGATCTGGCGCGCTCGACCGTGCTGGACCTCGCCGACGACGAGGCCATGGAGGGTGTGGACGCCACCCCGGGCGCCGACGCCGACGAGGAGACGCTCTCCGCCAAGGAGAAGCGCCGACTCGCCGACCTGGCCAAGCGCGCCGAGACCCTGCGCGGCCCGCAACACGACACCAAGCTGAAACTGGTCGTCAAGACGGTCAAGGACCTCCTCGCCGACGGCTACGACCCGATCGTGTTCTGCCGCTACATCCCCACCGCCCACTACGTGGCCGAGGAGCTGCGCAATGCGCTGAAGAAGAACCACGCCGTGGCGCCGGTCACCGGGGAGCTTCCCCCGGCCGAACGGGTCGCCCGCATCGAGGAGCTCACCGGCGCGGAGGGCCGCCACGTGCTGGTGGCCACCGACTGCCTGTCCGAAGGCGTGAACCTGCAGGAGCACTTCCGCGCGGTGGTCCACTACGACCTGGCGTGGAACCCCACCCGCCACGAGCAGCGCGAGGGCCGGGTGGACCGGTTCGGCCAGCGGGCCGACCGGGTGCGCGCCGTCACCCTCTACGGCATCGACAACGGCATCGACGGCCTGGTGCTCGACGTGCTGATCAGGAAGCACCGCACCATCGCCGCGCAGACCGGCGTGGCGGTGCCCGTGCCCAGCTCCAGCGACTCGGTGCTGCAGGCCCTGGTCGAGGGGGTACTCATCCGAGGGCAGCAGGCCGACCAGCTCGAACTCGACCTCGGCATCACCCGGGCCCGCGAGAGACTGGACCGCGAGTGGGAGCTGCTATCGGAGAAGGAGTCCAAGCGGATCACGAAGTTCGCCCAGTCCGGCATGGACCTCTCCGACGTCGAGGAGGAGTTGGCACGTCTGGCGCCGGCGGCGCGCGACGCGCTGGGCCGCCCCGGTGACATCGCCGCGTTCGTCCGCGACTCCCTGGCCGCCCTCGGCGCCCCCGCCGCCCTCGGCGACGAGGTGCTCACGGTCACCCCGCATCCGCTGCCGCCGGGGGCGCGCGCCGCACTGGACGTACCGGACGACGCCAAGAAGGACCTGGTGTTCCGCCGCGACCTGCCCGCGGGCCCGCGTGAACACGTGCTGCTGCGCACTGACCCCGCCGTACGGGCGCTGGCCCGCTATGTCCTGGAGGCGGCGCTGGATCCCAAACCGGAGACGGTGCCGGTCGCCAAGCGCCTGGGCGTCACCCGCAGCTCCCGGGTGGCCATCCGCACCGTGCTGCTGCTGGTGCGCTACCGGTTCTTGCTCACCCTGCCCGGCCGCGGCACCCCCCGCACCACGGTGGTCGAGGAGGCCCGGGTCACGGGCTACCGGCCCGGCGAAGGCGGTGAACGGGAATGGCTGGGCGAGGACGAGGTCGCCGATTTGCTGGCGTCGTCCCCGGACGGCAACCTGCTGCCCGAACAGGTGGCCAAGCAGGCCCGGCGCGCCGTCGACGAACTCGACACCGTGCAGCCCGACCTGGATGCGCTGGGCGCCGACCTCGCTGAGGAACTGCGCCAAGCCCACCACAACGTCCGCAGGTCCGCCGAGGCCCGCGTGCGCGGGCTGAAGCTCGTCCCCCACGACCGCGCCGACGTGCTCGGCGCCTACGTCTACCTTCCGGCCGGAGGCGCGCAGTGAACACGGCAGGTACGAGTACGGCGAGCACCGTGAGCACCCAGCGGTACTCGGCTGTCCGCGTGGTGGGGTCGCTGCTGACCGCCGACCTGATCGGCCGGATCGGTGCGGGCGATCCCGACCTGAAGGGCCTGCGGCCCGAGGACTACGGCATGACTTCCGGACGCCGTTTGGGGGAGGCCGCCAGCCGGCGTTGGGACGAACTGCTGGGCGCCTACCAGGCGTTTCAAAAGCGCCTGGCGAATGCGGGGCCGGACGAGTCCGCCGTCTCCCTGACCCGCAACCGCTGGCTGCTGCCACTGTTCGACGCTCTCAGTTTCGGCCGGCTCCAGCACCAGCGTGCCAACCTGGACGCCGGCGGCCGCGCGTTCCCCGTCAGCCACGTGTGGGGCAGCGTGCCCATACACCTGGTGGCCTGGGGGCGCGACCTGGACAAGAAACGCGGTGGCAACGGCGGCTCCGGCGGTGACCGCGCCCCGCAGTCGATGCTGCAGGAGTTCCTCAACGCCAGCGACCACCACCTGTGGGGCATCGTCAGCAACGGCCAGAAGCTGCGCATCCTGAGGGACGCGGCGTCGCTGTCGGAGGCGGCGTTCATCGAGTTCGACCTGGAGTCGATCTTCGAGGGCGAGCTGTACTCCGACTTCGTGCTGCTGTTCGCGCTGGCCCACGCCTCCCGGTTCGAGCCGCACACGCCGGAGGGCGCCGAGGAGGAGGGCGCCGCATCGGTCACGCCGAGTGCGGCGGACTGCTGGCTGGAGAAGTGGCGCACCGAGGGCGACCGGACCGGCGTCCGGTTCCGCGACAAGCTCCGCGACGGCCTGAAAGCGGCCCTGGAGGAGCTGGGCACCGGGTTCCTGGAGGACAATCCGCATCTGCGGGAGAAACTGCGCACGGGCGAGGTGTCCCGCTACGACCTGCGCAACGAGCTGCTGCGGCTGGCCTACCAGGTGCTGTTCCTGTTCGTCGCCGAGGACAAGGGGGCGCTGCTCGACCCCAAGGCGTTCATGGACGACGAGACCAGGAAAACGGCGACGCCCGAGCAGATCGAAGAGGCGAAGCGGAAACAGCGGGCCGCGGAGGTCCGCTACCGCACCTACTTCTCCACCGATCGGCTGCGCCGGATCGCGTCGGAACGGTTGGGTGACCGGCACGATGACCTGTGGCGCACCCTGGTCATCGTGCTGGACGCGCTGGGCGCAGACGAGGGCCGCCCGGAGCTGGCGCTGCCGCCGCTGGGCGGGCTGTACTTCACCGCCGGGGCGCTGGAGGAGAGCGGCGAGGACGGTGACGCGGGGACGGCCCGGCCGGAGCTGCTGCGCGACCCGCGGGTGACACTGGCCAACCGGCGGCTGCTCGCGGCGGTGCGCCACCTCACCCGGGTGAAGGACGACGGCGGCCGCTGGCAGCGGGTGGACTACCAGCACCTGGACGCCGAGGAGCTGGGCTCCATCTACGAGTCCCTGCTGGAGCTCATTCCCTACCCGGATTCCACCAACAAGGTGTTCGAGCTGAAGGAGGCGGCTGGTAACGACCGCAAGACCACCGGCTCCTACTACACGCCGAGTCCCCTGGTGGAGACGCTGCTGGACAGCGCCCTGGACCCGGTGATCCGGGAGTACGCCAAGAGCGGGGTCCCGGCCGACCTGCTCAAGATCACCGTGTGCGACCCGGCCTGCGGTTCGGGGCACTTCCTGGTGGCGGCGGCCCGGCGGATCGCGCGGGCCTACGCGGTGCTGGAGGCCGGGGACGAGGAACCCACCCCGGACGCGATCACCAAGGCCATGCCCGACGTGGTGCGCAACTGCGTCTACGGCGTGGATCTGAACCCGCTGGCCGTGGAGCTGACCAAAGTGTCGCTGTGGCTGGCCTCCCTGGAGCCCGGAAAGCCCCTGGCGTTCCTGGACCCGCACATCAAGGTCGGCAACGCCCTGCTGGGGACCACGCCGAAGCTGCTGAAGGACGGACTTCCGGACGGGGCATTCAAAGCGCTGGAGGGGGACGACCAGAAGTTCGTCGGGGTACTGAGGAAGCAGAACCGGAAGGAACGCGAGACCGGGCAGGCCAGCCTGCTCACGGCCGGTGAAGGCTTCACCAGCAACGTGAAGCTCGCCGAAGCCGCCCGCAAGGTCAACCAGACCACCAGGCCCGGCCTGGCCGGCATCCGCGAGCAGGCCCGGCGGCTGCGCGAACTCGACCAGTCCCCGGAGAAACGACAGAAAGAGCGAGCGGCCGACGCCTGGTGCGCCGCATTCGTGTGGCCCAAGCGCCCCGACGCCCCCGCCGCCATCACCAACGCCACCCTGTGGGGACTCCGGGACGGCACGGGCTCACTGTCGAAAGAGCAGGAGAAACAGCTCACCGACCTGGACCGCCGCTACCAGTTCTTCCACTGGCACCTGGAGTTCCCCGAAGTCTTCCCCGGCATCGACGACGAGCGGGGCGACTACAACCCGGAAACCGGATGGCAAGGCGGATTCACCTGCGTACTGGGGAACCCGCCGTGGGAGCGGGTGAAACTCCAGGAGAAGGAGTTCTTCGCCTCGCGGGATCCGGAGATCGCCAATGCCCCGAACAAGGCAAAACGCGAAGCACTCATCAAGACCCTGGGCGACAGCGAGGAGGGCGCGTTCCTGCTGCGCGAGTTCCACGAGGCCAAGCTCCGCAGCGACGGCGAAGCCCGGTTCCTGCGCGAATCAGGACGCTACCCGCTCACCGGTGTTGGGACAGTAAACACCTACGCTGTCTTCACCGAGCACGGCAAAGAGCTACTGCACCCGCGCAGCAGACTCGGCATCATCGTCCCGACCGGAATCGTCACCGACTCGACCACGCAACGGTTCTTCAAGGACATCGTGCAGCGGCGGGTACTGGCGACAGTCTACGACTTCGAGAACCGAAAAAAGGTCTTCGCGGACGTCGACAGCAGGATGAAGTTCACCCTGCTGACCATCGCCGGGCGCGGGATCACCATCGAGCGGGCCGACTTCGCATTCTTCCTGCACGACACCGGTGAACTCAGCAACGTCGACAAACGGTTCAGGCTCAGCGCGGAAGAAATCCTCAAGCTCAACCCGAACACTGGAACCTGCCCAATCTTCCGCTCCCGCCAAGACGCGAATATCACGCTACGCATCTACGAAAACGCGACAATTCTTTTGGAGCGCGGAAAGCGGGACGGAAATCCGTGGGACCTTGACTTGGGACGCATGTTCCACATGTCCGACGACTCCCACCTCTTTCACACCCGCGAGGACCTGGAAGCCGGAGGTTGGCGACTAGAGGGCAACGTCTTCGTCAAGGGCGAGAAGCGCATGCTTCCGCTGTACGAGGCGAAGATGGTCGGAATGTACGACCATCGAGCAGCGGATATTGTGCGTAGCAAAACAGCGCGAAATCGACAGAATCAGCCACAGTACATAGATACGCACGAGCATCGAGACGCTCACCGCCCAGCCTACTCTCTTTCATGGGTACCTGAAGAAGAAGTGGCGAGCAACTTTGGGCAGTGGCTCACTGGTTTCTGCGACGTCACCAGCGCCACCAATGAACGAACGGTGATCGCAGCCGCCATACCTAGATCCGCAGTAGGCCACACTTTCCTACTCTTCGACTGCACCTACCGTCATATATTGCTCGCAGGATTTAATTCCTTTGTCTTTGATTATACGGCACGCCAGAAAGTTGCTGGCCTCCACTTGGCTTTCAGTCATGTAAGGCAGCTCCCTTTTCCGAAACCTGGAGTTTTTCAGTCCCCCACCTCATGGGAAATAAGTAAAACTTATCTATCATGCTCACTCCCCGCGTCCTCGAACTCACTTACACCGTGTGGGACATGGAGTCCTTCGCTCGGGATCTCGGCGATTCGGGCCCGCCCTTCGTGTGGGATGAGGAGCGCCGGTTCCTGCTGCGCTGCGAGTTGGACGCGGCGTTCTTCCACCTGTACGGGATCGAGCGGGACGACGTGGAGCACATCATGGACACGTTCCCGATCGTGAAGAAGAAGGACCTCCAGACGCACGGCGCCTACCTCACCAAGGACACGATTCTGGAGATCTACGACGCGATGGCGAAGGCCGTCGAAACCGGGGAGCCGTACCGGACCGTCCTGGATCCGCTTCCCGGTGAGGGCCCTCGCCATCCGGTCAGTTCTCGAACTCCTCCCGCCTGAGGTCGGCGACGAACGCCCGCCACTCAGCAGCGGGGAAGGTTAGTGCGGCGGCACCGGGAGACTTGGAGTCGCGGACAGCAGTGGCGTTGCTGAGGTCCGCGACCTCGACACAGTTATCAGAATCCCCGCTGTAGCTACTCTTCCGCCACACTCGCTTATCAAACACTGTTCTCACTCTTCTAAGAAGTCGATGACCTCGTTGATGAACTTTAGAGATCGAGCGGGGCTCAACGCGGCACCCTGAGCCCCGGCAAACATGGAGTTGAATCGCTCCAGTTCAAAGTCTTCCTCCATATAGAGACTGGATGTCGGGGTGTCCACGTAGGCGATGCTCTGATCAAGCGGGTTCGAAAAGTCCATGATGACAAAGCTGCCAACGGTAGCTGTGTGCGCCCCCTCGGAAAACGGCAACACCTGGATATCGACGTTGTGCCGAGCGGCCATGTGAGTGACATGGCGTAGCTGCGTACTCATGACTTCCGCCGATCCCACCAGGCGCCGTAGCGCGGCTTCGTCGATCACTGCCCGATAGGCAGGTGGGTCCACCCTGTTGAGAATGTGCTGCCGCTCCATGCGTGCGGTGACTCGTTGGGCGATCTCCTTTTCAGACCGCACTTGGTTGGCCCGAAAGATCTCTTCGGCGTACTCCGGCGTCTGGAGCAGACCTGGTATGACCTGGGACTCGTACGCGCGAATCGCTGAAGCCTCGGTCTCGAAGTCGGGCAGCGCCCCCTGAAAGACATCGCGGTACTTCGCCCACCATCCTCGCTGCTTGGCAAGACGGGCGCACTCATGCAAAGAGGCACGGATCTCGCTGTCCTTCACGTCATAGAAGTCCAGGAGAGCGTCAAGGTCCGCAGGACCGACCGTCCTCTTGAAGCCGGTCTCGATCTTGGAGACCTTTGTCTGCGCCCAGCCCAGTTCCTTAGCTACCTGACCAGTCGTCTTACCGCTTTGCTCGCGGTACCGGCGTAGCTGAGCGGACAGCCTACGACGGCGGACACTCGGGCTGTGGCTGCGTTGCATGCGTCGCAGTGTAGACCTCCCCAATTTTTTTGGAATAATTCCAATACTAGCTTGACGAGTGGAACTATCCCACTCATCATATGAGTCTGGCAACACAGCCCAGCTCACAAATCCTGGACGGAATCGTGGGAGGTTTCCTCATGCCCACTCACATCACTCATCGCGGTGAACCACCAACCCGCGGTGATGAGAGGTTTCAGTTCCTCACCTCTCTCGCCGCTGCTGTCCGGTCGCGGGGTGGGACCGCTCTCCTCGCGCTGGCAAGCACTGCCCACCCGGTCCTCTACGTGCGCTGTCGGGGCCGCGTCATCGCGGTGGTCCTGGTGCGGGGGATCACCGGCGGGTGGTGGTTCGTCTGGGGCAGGACGGCGGCCGTTCCCGCTTCGCGGGTGGCGGTGGCCGCGGATCGGCTCGCCGGGCCGCAGTGGTCGGGGCGGCGGCGGTCCAACCTGGTCGCTGAGCGGCGCGCTGGGCTGAAGGGGGTGGCGTGATGGGGGCCGGATCCGGTCTCGGGCGGCTCACCGCCGTGTCGGGGTTCTACGAGCTTCCCGGTGACGCCGCGTTCTGCCCGGTCGCGCGGAGGGTGGTGCGGGCGGCGCTCGCGGACCACACGCGGATCGTGGACGACGCCGAACTCGTCGTCTCCGAACTGTTCGGCAACGCCTGCCGGCACACCCGCAGCGGCGAGGGCGGCACGCTGGGGGTCAGTGTCAGCGCCTTGGTCACCGGCCTGGTCGTGGTATCGGTGGCCGACCAGGGCCCCAGGTCCACCGACACCACCGCTCGCCGCGAGCGCGTTCCCCGGATCATGCCCCCGGATCCGCTCGCCGTGGGGTGGCGGGGCCTGCGCCTGGTCGCCGAGGTGGCCGACGACTGGGGCTACGACCCCAACGACGACGGCGGCCTCACCGTGTGGGCCGTCTTCGAGTCCCCCGCGTTCTCCTTCCCGACCCAGCGGTTCCGGGGCTGAGCCGCCCCACTCCACCATCCCCACCCGGTCCGGGCGAGCTTCCCACGCTCCGGCGTCGCCCCGCTCGCCGACCACAAAATCCCGTACTGGAGGGGGCCGTCGTACCCTGGTTCGGCGTGCCCCTGGGCCGCACCGCCCGTGCCCCTTCCGCTTTTGCCGCACGCACGGCGCCATGCTGGAATTTCCTCTCACGTAGCGGCGGCGGACAATACTCCACGGCGTGGAGCATCGGAAGGCAGGCATGCGGCAGTACGGTGAAAACACGGGTTCCCCCAGCGAACCCAGTGACCACACCCCCTATATCCAGGCGGTTTATGCTGCGGCGGCCCGCCACGGCCTCCAGGTCGAACCGCCGTCGTTCGGCTGGGTTCCATCGCGCCACGCGGAAATCAGTCTCCGTTCACCCGGCCGCGAAGAAAATTCACAGCAGCAACCATCGGCTCGGCTGCGATGGGACGAGACGCAGGGCTGGCGATTCACCGTGACCAGCCATACCGGGCAAGACACGGTACTGCGCCGCTATCCCGGCGTGGTCCCCGAGCCGCACATGGTCGCGGCATGGGCGAAGGCCAGCCATAAGACGTTCCGACCCACCCAGGAACCTGCTCAGACCACCCTGGATGACCTCTTCTGGGAAACCCCGGACGAGCCGCTTCCCTCGGCCGAGGTCGACACCATGCTGGCAGCCTACGGAAACCAAGAACCCGGCCTCGACCACCTGTCCGCGGCGGTTTGGGCGTCGGTAGCCAAGCAGTCACCGCCCCCCAAAGAGGTCACGGTCGCTGTCACCAGCCTCACCGAGATCATGCAGGACCATCTGATGGAAAGCCGGTCATGCACCGGAGGTGAGTTCTCCATCCCACGCGGAACCTGGAAGCGCGGGCGTCACCTCTGTGTCTTCCTGGACACGAGTTCCAGCCCGCCCCGGAGCACCATCGGTGGTCTGGGGATCGCGGAGACCAGCGGCAGGGCTGGGGATTTCGAGAAACGGCTTGATGTGTGCGAGTTCCTCCCAGCGGCGAGGCGCATCTCGGTGGCAGACCTCAAGGAGCGGCTCGGACAGTTTCGCGACGGGCTGGACAGAAACGGCACGCTCCCCGAGGTACGGGGCCGCGAGCTCCTGAAAGCGCTCGCGGCGGCCTCTTCGGATCTCGCTGAGCACATAGACCACCTGACTCGCCTGCTCGACGTCGAGCCTCCCACGAGTGCGGACCGGTCGGTGCGCCCGTACGAGCGGGACGCGGTCGGGGTGCTGTTCGAGGCCTTCGACATCGACCGGGAGATCCTGAAGGACTGGCGCCCATCCGCGAACGGGGCGAACTTCGTCCACGGGCTCTCCGGTCGGGATCTCGCCCCACACGAAAGCTGGCACATCGCTCACGACCAGTCCACGTTCTTGGGCTGGTTCCGGGAACACACCGAGAACCTGGCGTGGGGCCTGTTCCGCAACCGCTACAAGACTCGGACGCTTCTCGTGGCCAACGTGGACCGGACCGGTGTGGAGACCAACCTGGGCGTGGACCTCGTCTACTACAACCCCCACCAGGGCAGCTTCGTACTGATCCAGTACAAGAAGATGGAGGAAACACAGGGCGGCTACCTTGTCAGCCGCGTAGACGAACACTTCCTGGGCCAGCTGGACCGCATGCGCAAGGCGGACAGGAACTACCGGGACAGCGCTTCCGGGCACCCCGACCTGCGGCTCGTGGACACCCCGTGTTTCGTCAAACTCTGCAGGCCCGAGACCCGGATACCCAACTCCAGCGAGCTCGTCCCGGGCATGTACCTCACCCGCGAGCATTTCGAGACCGTGCACGCGAGCCCGGGTGCACGGGGCCCATACGGCGGTGCCAGAGTGGGGGAGTCCACGGCGCAGCGGTACCTGACCAACACCGAGTTCGCCTCGCTGCTGTCGAACGGATGGCTTGGTACCCGAGGCACTGGGACGGACAAACTGGCCGCCGAACTGCGGCTATCCCTTGAGCAGGACCGCTCGGTGGTATTCGGAGTGCATTTGGATGGCCAGCCGCTGACGAACCTCAGCAGCGGAGAAACACGCTACTCCGCCCTCCGATAGTCCTCACGAGCAGGGCCGAAGGCATCCATACCGACCGCGGTGAAATTCCCTATCACGGGAAGCGGCGGTGGAAAACACGTCACGGCGGCGATCCGGTACGGTCGGCGGCCGGAATCGGCCAACAATGGCCGCTCTCTCCCGCCCGTTGAAACGCCGTGATTACGGTGGACCATGGCGCGTCGGGAAACACATCCGGAGGACGACCACCGCCTGGTCCAGACCGCCGTCGTGGGCCGTCCCCGATCCGAGGTGCCCGTCAGCCTGCCGATGGACGAGTCCGGCGCCCAGTCGTTCCGCCTACGCAACAAAGACCGGACATTCTGGTGCGGAACGCTGCTCGGCGGATGCGGCGGCCGGCTCAGCGACAAGATCTACCGGGAGAAGGTCTGTCACTTCGCCCACCACCCCTCCTCCAACGGGTGCACCCGCCGCCACGGCGGAGTCGACAGCGCCGACCACCTCTACGCGAGCAGGAAAGTTAACCGCTGGCTCCAACAGCAGGGCTGGGACGAGCGCCCCGCCCGTTACGAAGGGGAGTTCGCCGCGGGCGGCACCTGCGTCCGGGTGCTCCTCGGCGAGGCCGATGGCCTGCCCCCGATCTGCGTCGAGTTCTCCCGGAACCTGGACGCGTACCTGAAGCGGCTCCTGCACGCCGGAGAGATCAACCGGCTCGACTGGCTCGTCAAGGAAAACCCGCCTCTCACGGGCGAGCTGATCGACCGCAACGGCTACGCACTGCGCATCCGGTTCAAGGACGAGGATCTGGGACGCGGATTCGAGGTCGGCACGATGACCGGGGACCTGCGAGTCCGCTGGAACGACCTGTCCGAATGTTCCTTCACCCGCGAGGGGATCCGCACGCCGGTCCTGAAGGAGCGGCGGCTGCTGCGCCTGACCCCAGCCAAGCCCAAGCCCCCAGCGGAGGACACCCCGGAACGGCTGCGCCGCCTCGTCCGCGACGCGCTGGACAACGCGGATTCGCAGGCGGCGGGCCGCGCCATCGACGCCATCGCCCGGCAGATGTCGAACCTCCCAGGCGACGCGCAGAAGGAGTTCCGCGCCAAGCTGATCGACCTGCAGAAGGTCAAGGACCAGTCCGCACCGCGCATGGTGGCCGAACGCCTGCTGAAGGAGTGGCACGCGGCCACAAAGGCGGGACAGTCCAAACACGCGCAGCAGCTCAGGCGTGAACTGCGGGCGCTCATCACCGAACCCGGAAACGGACTCACTCCCGAACAGCGGCGCAGGATCTTCTCCGACCTGGATTCCATCGCCCGGAGAGTGGGCGGGGACGGCCACATGACCGCCTCCCGGCTCCGAACCGGGACCGTGCCCGTGGGCGAGCGCGTAGACATCGCCGTCCACGAACTGAAGATGGCCGTTCTGAACGGCGACCGGGCACGGATCGCCCGCTGCCGAGAGCAGGCGCTCGCGCTGCGCAAAGAGACGGACGCCGGAATCACCGCAGCACACCGGAAAAAGCTGGACAGGGCCCTGGCCAAGACACCGAAGACCGCGCAGCAGCCCTCCCCCGGACAGAAGAAGCGGAATGCCTCCTCCACCGGACACCCCAACGCTTCCACCCGGGCCGAAGCCCCGGACCGCGGCCCGCACGAGGAGCCCGCCCCCGACTCCGCGGCACCGGATTCCTCCTCCGGCATGGACGAAACCCTGCGTGCCCGCAGCGAGGAGATCCGCCGCCAGCTGCGCCGTGAGGGCCGCACCCCGGCGCCTCCCTCAGCGGGTGCTGCGCGGGAAACCGGCGAAGGGTCCTCGGACGCAACGGCCGATGCCGGAACCTTGCGGCGCCTCGCGGCAAAGATCAACTCCCGACGCTTACGGTGAAACACCGTGCGAGCCGAGGATCGCACGACCGCCGTGCGCCTTCTCCGCTTCCGTGACATAGCTGTCGTCCCTCTCGGGCACCATGGGGTTCCCCGCTCGTTTTTTACGCCCGCCTCCGGCTGTCCTAGGAGAGTCCCGATGCCCCCCACCCAGCGGATCGACAACGCCATTGCCCGCACAGCGGTCGAGGTCCTGGCGGACCTGCCCGAGGGGGAAGGGATGCACAAGGACGCCCTGTGGGAACGCGTCAAAGAGCGCCACCCCTCCGTGGAGGACGACTGGGCCGCTCAGGGACGTGCCACGAGTGGCCCGCTCACCTTCCTGCAATGGCGTTCCTCCGGGATGGTCAACGTCGGCTGGCTGCGCAAGGACGGCAACGGCACCTGGTGCGTCACCGGCGCCGGGCGGGCGTCCCTCCACAGCCACCCCGACCCGGACTCCTGGTCCAGCGAACTTCACCGGCTCTACCAGACCTGGTATGGGAAACGGAGCAGATTCGAGCTGGCCGAGAGTCTCCTCTCCGCACTGCCGGAGGGGACCTGGGTGCAAGCGGACGAACTCGCCTCCCAGGTGGAGGTTCCCGCCGAACTCCTGGCACAACGGTTGTACGCCATCCGCCCCGAAGGCTGGCACCGCCTGCTCAACGAGAACGGGGCGCCGCCCGAAAGCGCGCACCCCACCTCGGACGAACGCGCCCTCGCCGACAGCCTGCTCGAAACCGACGGTGTCACCGGCCCCAACGGCCGCGCGGTTCCCCATCGGCGCCTCACCAAAGCCGACCTGGCCCAGCACCTGACCGACACGACCGCCGAAGCCGGCACCGAGGACACGACCAAGCGCCGCGCCTGGCTGGTGCGCGGGTCCAGCGTCCAGGGCACGAACCTGGTCCGGTCCCTGTGGCTGCCGCAGGGGGTGTGTTCGCTGCCGGCCTCCCGGCTCCGGGAGGTTCCCCGCGGAAGCGCCCGAGAAGAAATCGCCGCCGCGGTCGACGACGCATACGCCCACGCCGGCGCCGCCGAACGCGACAAACTCACCCGGGAATACCACGCCTTCCTCACACGGATGCGCCCCGGCGACATCGTGCTGACCAACGACGGAGCCTCGATCTACATCGGCGTCATCGACGGGCCGCCCGACTACACCGCCAGCACCGGCGGTCGGGCCAACCTGCAGAGGGCGGTGACCTGGCACAAGACCGACGATCCGCTCGACTACACCGACGACCTCCCCGAGGAGGCGTCGAACCGGTTGACCAACCCCGACGCCGTCGTCATCGACCTCACCGAGTTCGTCGGCGACCTGGAAAAACTGCTGGGCGTGGAACCCGAGCAGCCGGTCACCGAACGCGCCTTCTCCCTGCCTGACGCCGACGCCGAGCTCGCCGAGGCACTCCTGTTCGACCAGGACTGGGTGCAGGAATGCATCGACCTGCTGCGGGACCAGCCGCAGCTGATCTTCTACGGCCCGCCCGGCACCGGAAAGACCTACGTCGCCCAAGAACTGGCCAGGCACCTCACCGGCGGCAAACCGGAGAACGTACAGCTCGTCCAGTTCCACCCCGCCTACTCCTACGAGGACTTCTTCGAGGGCTACCGGCCCCGGCCGGTCTCCGACGGGCAGGGCGCGACCTTCGAACTCACCCACGGGCCGCTGCGTATACTCGCCGATGCCGCCCGCAAACACCCCGGCGAGCCCTTCGTGCTGATCATCGACGAGATCAACCGCGGCAACCTGGCCAAGATATTCGGCGAGCTGTACTTCCTACTGGAGTACCGCGGTAAGTCGGTGAACCTGCTCTACGGCTCCGACAACGGTCTCGGCTTCACCCTGCCGAAGAACATCGTCATCCTCGCGACGATGAACACGGCCGACCGTTCCATCGCGCTCGTCGACGCGGCCATGCGCCGCCGCTTCTGGTTCCTGGAACTGCACCCCAGCATCGGACCCGCAGACGCCGTCCTGGGACGGTGGCTGGCCCGGCACGGTCTACCCGACGACGCGGCACGACTGCTGACCGAGCTCAACAACCGGATCGACGACCGCGACTTCCGCATCGGCCCCTCCTACCTGATGCGCAAGGCCGTCCACTCCCATCCGCGCGGCCTCGAACGGGTGTGGCGCCACCAGATCCTCCCTCTCCTGGAGGAGCACCACTACGGTGACGGGGTCGACGTCGAGGAGCTGTACGGCCTGGCGGCGCTGCGCGCGCAACTCGGCCTGGACGGCGGAACGGCGCCGCAGGCATGACCCGGATCGAACTGGTCGAGTACGTTCCCCTGCCCGGTGTGCGGGTGAGCCCCGGGCAGGCCGCCGCCCTGGCGGCGTGCGAACTGGTGTCGATGCGGCCCGACTCGGGAGGCTCCTGGACGCTCACCGCCGACAGGGGCCTGGTCGGCGCCGTCCACGTGGGCCACAAGGACGCCTCCGTCGAGCTGCGAGTCGCACCGAAACTCCCGATCCGGCGACTGTTCTTCCTGCTCGGCTACGCCCAGCACGGACTCCACTGGCACCGCCACCCCGTCGACTCCCACGAGCACACCGATCTGCTGCCGGCGATCGCCTCGGCGTTCGCCCGCATGGCCGACCGCGCGCTCACCCGTGGAGTACTGCTGGGCTACCGCACCGTTGAGGAGGCGCTGCCGGTGGTCCGCGGCCGCCTTCGCGAATCCGAGCAGATCCGGCGGCGATTCGGCGCCCTGCTGCCGGTCGAGGTCGTCTACGACGACTACACCCCCGATACACCGGAGAACCGAATCCTGCTCGCAGCGGCCCGCCGGCTGCTGCGCCTGCCCCGACTGGACGGCACCGCCCGGGCCCTGCTGCACCGGGTGGTGCACCGGTTGGACGGCGTCACCGCTCTGGTCGCCGGTCAGCCGCTGCCCGAATGGCGGGCGAGCCGCCTCAACGCGCGCTACCGGGCACCGCTGGGTCTGGCCGAACTCGTGCTGCGCGGCGGTTCCTATGAGCTGGACCAAGCGCGCACCCTACGCGCTGAGGGGCTGGTGCTGCGCATGTGGCAGGTCTACGAGGACTTCCTGACCCGGGCGCTGACCGATGCCCTGCACCCCTACGGCGGCCACTGCGCCTCCCAGGACACCCGGCACCACCTCGACCGCGCACGAGCCATGCCGTTGCGCCCCGACCTGCTCTACTACCGGCAGAGCCCCGACGGCCGACCGATGCCGGCGGCCGTCGCCGACGCCAAGTACAAAACCGCCAGAACCGGCGGCACCGACTCCGACGTCTACCAGATGCTGGCCTACTGCACAGCGCTGGACCTAGCGGAGGGGCACCTGATCTACGCGTCCGGACCCGAGGCCGGGCCACGCGCACACCACATCAACGGCGGGACTCGGATCGCCGTCCACCAGCACGTCCTCGACCTGGACCGCGCGCCCGGGGAGGTGCTGGCGCAGATCGCGCACATCGCCGAGCGCATGCGCGACGGCGCAGTGCAGCGGGCATAGCCGCGCCGGGTCTCGAACCGAAAAGGCGGACCGAACCCCGCGGTGTCCGCGGAACCGAACGTCGCGCTCGGCGCCCTACCGTGGGACGGGCGATTTCGACGTTTCGACAGCAATACGACGCACGCACTGGTGGACTACCACCGCGTCCCCGTCAACAGCCGCATTGAACGGGGGGCGAGAACCTTCAGCCCCCACGCAGAGAGGACCCCCATGCCTCAGCTCGCGATCGACAAGGACTTCCTGAGCCGGTACGCGAAGCTGGACAAACGGGTGCAGAAGGCTGTCGACGAGGCGCTCCAGAAGTTCGCGGAGGTGTACTACGCCGGCGGTCACCTGGAGAAGGTCACCGACGCGCGTGATCCGCGGGCGTGCACGCTGCGGATCACGCTGGGCTACCGGGGCGTGGTGCTCGCCCCTGAATCCGGGGATACCTACCTGCTGGTCACTGTTCTGCCCCACGATGAGGCCTACGCCTACATCCGCAGTAAGCGGTTCTCGGTCAACCAGGCACTGGGGGTGCTGGAGGTCCGGGACGAGACAGCGTTGGAAAGCCTCACCCCCGCCCTGGAGGAACTCGCCGGAGCCGAGTCCGCGCGGCTGTTCAACCGGGTTTCCGATACCGACCTGGTGCGGCTGGGCGTCGACGCGGACTCGTTGCCGATCGTGCGGCTGCTGACGTCGGAGGCACACCTGGAGGCGATGGCGAAGATGCTTCCGGGCGGCCAGTACGACGCCTGGTGGCCCTTGCGTCAGGGATGACGCCGGAGGAGGCGTGGGCCGAGGTCGCCAAGAACCTGGTGGAGGAGGTCGCCCCCGACCGGATCGACCCCGACGACCTCACCACGGCGATCCGGCGCACCCCCGGGCAGGCCGTGTTCGTGGAGGGACCGGAGAACCTGCGGGACATGCTGGAGGCGGCGTTCGACCTGTGGCGGGTGTTCCTGCACCCGCAGCAGCGCAAGATCGCCTACCGGTCCGGCTTCAACGGCCCCGCGATGGTCACCGGCGGCGCGGGCACCGGGAAGACGGTCACCGCGGTGCACCGGGTGGCGCACCTTGCCTCCCGCTACGACTCCGGTCCGCCGCAGATCCTGCTGACGACATTCACCAGGACCCTTGACGCGGCGCTGCGCTCCCAGGTCGAGCTGCTCATCTCCGAACCGGCGCAGCGGGAGCGCGTGGACGTGCGCAACCTTGACAAGGTCGCCCACGAGGTGGTCACGACGGAGCGCGGAACAGCCCCGGGATTCCCGCGTTCCCGGGACCTCGAACGGCTCTGGGACGAGGCCGGCGCGGACAGTGGGTTCTCCGGCGCGTTCCTGCTGGCCGAATGGGAGCAGGTGATTCTCGCCCAGGGGCTGCGCACCGAACGGGCCTACCTGCAGGCCCGGCGGCGCGGGCGTGGCAGCCGGCTCAGCACTGATCAGAGGCGCGCCGTCTGGCGCGTCGTGCTGGCCGCCACCGAGCAGATGGTCCAGGCCAACCAGTGGACGTTCACCCAGGTGGCGGCGGAGGCCGCCGACATCCTGGAGCGCACCGGCGACCGCCCCTATGCTCACGTGGTCGTCGACGAGGCCCAGGACCTGAACCCGGCGAAGTGGCGGCTGATCCGTGCGCTGGCCGCCGAGGGCGCCGACGACCTTTTCATCGCGGGCGACCCGCACCAGCGCATCTACGACCACCGGGTCTCGCTGGCTTCGCTCGGCATCAACGTGCGCGGACGCAGCCGCAGACTGTCCGTCAGCTACCGCAGCACCCAGGAGATCCTGTCCTGGGCGGTCCAGATTCTCGGGACGGCGCCCGCCACGGGCCTGGACGACCTGGAGGACAGCCTCGACACCTACAGTTCACCCCTGCACGGCCGCCGCCCCACCGTGCGTGGCTTCACCGACCGCGCCGCCGAGCTCGACGCCTTGGTGGAGCAGGTCGAGGAGTGGCTGACCCACGGTGTCGAAGCCGATTCCATCGGAATCGCCGGACGCACCCGCAAGGTCACCGAAGCGGTGACCGAGCGGCTGGCGGAAGCCGCCATCGACTGCGGCGCACTCGCCACGGGCCCCGGGGTGCGCGTGGGCACCATGCACGCGATGAAAGGACTAGAGTTCCGGTGCGCGGCGGTGGTGGGCGTCGACGCCGACCTCGTTCCCAATGGGTCCCGGGTCGCCGACCACACGGAGGACCCCGTCGAACACGACCACAATCTCCAGCGCGAACGCAACCTGCTATTCGTCTCCTGCACCCGGGCGCGTGACGCCCTCTACCTCTCCCACAGCGGGGCCCCCAGCCCGTTCCTGCCGACGAAGTGACGCGGGCAGCGGGGGTGGCGAGAGCGCGGGGGAGAGGCTTTTGTCAACGGCCGTTAGGGCCCTCCGGGCGCGCAGCTCCTTAAGGTCGGGGATGTGGTTGTTCAGCGTTCAGGGACTGACGCCCAGCAGCTCGGCGGCTGGAGGCCGCTGAGTACTCGGGGTTGGGCAGCATGCCGCGGGCCCGGACGGCGGCAATGCCGCCGGTCGTCCCAGAGAACGGCTGTCGGCGGTTGTTGAACCGGCCGGGTCTCTGAAGGGATTTTCATCGGAGCGCAGGCCGCCGGTGTCAGCGGATGGGGATCGTCGCCCCTTTCCGGCTTACTTGGTCTGACCCCTAGATCCTGCGATTGGCCTGCGACTCCTGTAGCTACGGTGAGTCGCCGTGTAGCCCGGCAGCGGGCTGCTACCGCTGTCACCGGACCCGCCCCGGCTGCGGTCGTAGACACCGTCGACAACGCCCGTCCACGCGAACCGCTCTTCCTCGTCGCGCTCCTGGTCGCGGCTCATGACTCTCCCATGTCCGACACAGGCGGGATCGTTGCACCGGCCGACAGCAGCCTTTCCGCCAACGCGCGACAGCGCCTGCCGAGTTCCGGAGGGTCGAGTACCTCGAAGTCGTGCCCCAGCAGGAGCACGTGCATGAGCACGAAGTCGAGGTTCTCGGCGCCGCTGAGCACCTCGCAGAGCTCGCTGCCTCGACGTCGTACCACGGCCGCCGACGCGGGAATCTGCGCGCGCACCGTGTCGGCCGACGCGTGCACGAGGAAGCGCGCCTGGTGTCGGTAGACCCGACTCGCCACCCCCTCCTGGACGTAGGCCGCCGCGTCGGGCGCCGCGCGCGGGCTGAAGCGCCAGGTCCGTGCCGACACATCGCTCATACGGTCGATGCGGAAGCTGCGCCAGTCGTCGCGGTCGAGGTCGTAGGCGAGGAGGTACCAGCGTCGGTCGGAGGCGACCAAGCGGTAGGGCTCGACCCGTCGCCGTCGCACCTCGCTTCCGGACGGGTAGCCGAAGCCGGCCTCGACCTCGTCGCGGCAGGCTCTGGCCAGTGTCATGAGCACCTCGGGGTCGCCCGGAGTGCGGCCTGCTCCGAAGAACTCCACCGAGCCGGACAGCGCCCGCACCTCGTGCCGCAGCCGGGTGGGCAGCACCCGGTCGAGCTTGGTCAGCGCCCGGAGTGCGGCGTCGTCGGCGCCGGCGGCCGCGCCGGCGAGCAGCGAGACCGCGGTGGCGATCGCCTCCTCGTCGTCGAGAAGCAGCGGCGGCAGGTCTTGCCCCGGGCCGAGCCGGTAGCCGCCGCCGACACCCTGGCCGGCTTGCACCGGATAGCCGAGCGTGCGCAGCCGCTCGATATCACGCCGCACCGTGCGCGGCGTGACGCCGAGCCGGCCGGCGAGCTCGGGGCCGGTCCAGACCGAGCGCTGCTGCAGCAGCCCGAGCAGGGTGAGCACCCGCTCCGTCGTGCCCCGCTCGTCACCGCTTGCCCTGTCCATGTCTCCCACCCTGCCAGAGATAGCGGACCGATCCTGTCCGCCAGGGGTGTCAGGGTGGCTCCATGAACGCAGACGAACTCGACTGGAACCGGACGCTGCGCGAGCAGTGGGAGTTCCACTGGAACCATCAACTCCGCGCTCGGCTCGACGGCCTCACCGACGACGAGTACTTCTGGTCGCCGGTGCCGGAGGCCTGGAGCGTGCGGCCCCGCGGCAGCTCGACGGCGCCGGTGCAGGCCGGTGCCGGGGACTTCACCATCGACTACGCCTTCCCCGAACCGGTCCCCGCTCCCTTCACCACGATCGCCTGGCGACTCGGGCACGTCACCGTCGGTGTGCTCGCCGCGCGCAACGCGGCGCACTTCGGCGCGCCGGCGGTGTCGTATGAGACCTGGGAATACGCTGGCAGCGCGGCGACCGCGTTCGACCAGCTCGAGGCCCAGCTCGACGTCTGGCTGGCCGGGGTGCGCGGCCTCGGCGAGGCCGGGCTGCGGGTCCTGGTCGGCGCGAAAGAGCCCTACCCCGACGCGCCCATGGCCGATCTGGTGCTGCACATCCACCGCGAGCTGATCCACCACCTGTCCGAGGTCTGCCTGCTGCGCGACCTCTACCCGCACACGAAACCCGCCACGAACGGAGCAACCCGATGAGCCGCCACATCCAGGTCACCATCGACGCCCACGGCCCGCGGGCACTGTCGTCCTTCTGGCGCGACGTACTGGGCTACGTTCACCCCGGCCCGCCCGGAGTCGACCTGCCCGAGGACGCCGACCCGCTGGCCGCGTGGGACGAATTCCTCGCGCGGGTCGGCGTACCGGAGGAGCAGCGCAACACGAGATCGGCCATCGAGGACCCGGACGGGCCCGGCCCACGGGTGTTCTTCCAGCAGGTGCCGGAGGACAAGGTCGCCAAGAACCGCGTCCACCTCGACGTCCGTGCGGCTCCCGGACTGCAGGGAGAGGAGCGGATGGCGGCGCTGGAGGCCGAATGCGACCGGCTCGTCGCCCTGGGAGCGACGCGGGTACGCCGCCACGAGCCCACTCCCCCGATGAGCGCCGGCCACATCGTGATGACCGACCCCGAGGGCAACGAGTTCTGCCTGGACTGACGCAGCTGTAGTCGCGGCTGCCTCGGCCGGTCTTGCGTCCGAGGCAGCCGACCGTGACGAACCGCTCCAGCAGCGGGCGGGCGCGGATCTGACAGCGGTGCCATTTCGCGGTGCGCCCGGCCCCGTGGTCGGGATCGGCATCGGCGCCCGGTTCCAGGCAGCGCCGCACGTGATCGACCACCGCCTCGGGCGCTTCCCCGGCCGAGGGGAACCGGGCCGTCTTCTGGAAGCACTTCAACGCCACGCAGCCGGCGGACGGCGAGCGTCGGCCACGAGGGAGGCGGGCGGGAAAATGGTGTGCGGATCAGGCATCCGGTTGACAGGCTGAGGCCATGGACCGCCAGCACGATCCCGTCCCCGGCTCCTCCGCCACGTCCCGGGCGGCGGACTGGATCACCACGCCCGTCACCGCGGACCTCCTGCGCGGCGCGCTCGACCTGGAGCGCACCGAGTACGGTGTGCTGCCGCACCGGCTACCTGCCCGGGCCCGCGCGCAGTGCGCCGACGGGCAACTGGCCACGGCGGAGGCCCAGCCCTCCGGTGTACGGCTGGTGTTCCGTACCCGGGCCGCCGCCGTCGAGCTGGACACGCTCCGCACCAAGATGGCCTACCGGGGCGCCCCACCCCGTCCGGACGGCGTGTACGACCTGCTCGTCGACGGCCTTCCGGCCGGTCGGGGCAGTGTGACCGGCGGCAACGTCCTGATGATGGACATGGCCACCGGGTCCGCGGAAACCCGGCCCGGCCCGGTCGGCACCGTCCGGTTCACCGGCCTGCCCGACCGTGTGAAGGACGTCGAGATCTGGCTGCCGTACAACGAGAGCACCCAGTTGGTCGCCCTGCGCACCGATGCCCCCGTCGAGGCTGTGCCGAAGGGGGACCGCAGGGTGTGGTTGCACCACGCAGTTCGATCAGCCACGGCTCCGACGCCGCAAGCCCCACCGCGACCTGGCCGGCACTGGCCGCCTCCCACGGCGGCGCGGAACTGGTCAACCTCGGTCTGGGCGGCAGTGCCCTACTCGACGCGTTCACCGCTCGCACCCTGCGGGACACCCCCGCGGACCTGATCAGCATCAAGATCGGCATCAACCTGGTCAACACCGACCTGATGCGTCTGCGCGCCTTCACCCCGGCCGTGCACGGCTTCCTCGACACCATCCGCGAGGGACACCCCACCCTGCCGCTGCTGGTCGTCTCGCCCATCCACTGCCCCATCCACGAGGACACCCCCGGCCCCAGTGCCCCGGACTTCGGCGACCTCAGCGCTGGGAAGCTGCGGTTCCGGGCCACGGGCGACCCTGCGGAGCGCGCCGCCGGGAAGCTGACACTCAACGTCATCCGTGCGGAGCTCTCCCGCATCGTGAAGCAGCGGGCGGCCGACGACCCCGACCTGCACTACCTCGACGGCCGCGACCTCTACGGCGAGGCGGACTTCGCCGAGCTGCCGCTGCCCGATCAGCTCCACCCCGACGCCGCCGCACACCACCGCATCGGCGAACGCTTCGCTAAGCTGGCCTTCGGCGCCGGCGGACCATTCACCGCCCGGCATGCCTGGGACGCCCGGTGACGGTGCCGAGGTAGAAGCATCCGCGCTTGTCTCTTCCTGGGGCGCGAGCGCATCGGCTTCCCGGACTCCCGTGTCCTTTCCCACCCGGATGTGGACGGTGGGCTACGCTTCCTGAGCGTCCCCGACCAGTAAGAACCTCCGGATCAGCTAAGGCGGCCGGAATTCGTGGTCGGTCAATGGCGCCGTATCGCCGGGGCGCAGGCGAGAGTGGACGTGCACCGCTCTGCCGCGCCTGGCCTGTGATAATTCGGCGCGTGCCATCACTCGTGGAACCCTCGGTGCCGCCTGGTCGGATGGCGGCGCTCGTACAGCCCGTGATCGATGCCGGTGGCGTCCTGCTGCGCCCGTGGCGGCCAAACGCCGCGAGCCCCGCCACGTCGACGACTGGCATGACATGCACCTCCACGCCCGCCTCAACCCCGACGACTGACTGTGTCCACGAGGTCGCGCGGCCCCTCATCGCGGATGCCCGAGGGCGGTGGCGAGGTCGTCGAGGTGCTCCGAGACCGGGCCCAGGGTGAGCAGGCCGCTGCCCGCCCCGGCCAACTCCGTCGCCGCGGGGGTGAGCTCGGTGCGGGCGCGCCGCATCGTCTCCCGGTCGCCGACGGCGATCGCCGCTCGCGCGGCGAGGCACCACAGGGCCTCGAACAGCAGGTCGCGGGGCGGATCGGGGGTCGTGCGCAGCGCCGCCGCGGCCTCACCGCGGCGGTCCCGGGCCAGCAGCACCAGGGGGCGGGCCCACGGCTCGTAGGGGCCCCAGTCGGTCCGTTCGTCGTCCTGGACAGGTTGTGCGTACCGCAGGCGCAGGCACAGCAGGGCGAGCGGCAGCACACCGCGTTCCAGTCCGGGCATGCCGGCGCCGTCCAGCCGCGCGGCGGCGTCCCGGTAGGCCGCCTCCGCGTCGGCCATCGGCGCCCGCTCGGCCTCGGCGAGCCGCAGCGCCCGGTACCACCGGGTGAAAACGCCCACCAGCGGCAGCTCGTGGCGCTCGGCCAAGCGGTCCGCGGCGGCCGCGTGCCCGTCGGCCCCGGAGAAATCCGCGAGCGCGCTGCGGGCCTGGAGCCGGATCAGATGTCCGAGCACCTCGTAGGTGGTCAGGCCGTTCCGGGCGGACAGGGCGACCAGCTCGGCGCCGATCGCGTCCCGGCGCGGGGCCAGCCCCGCGCGGTGGAAGGTCTGCATGAACACGCCGTTGAGGGCGAACGCCAGCAGCCCGGGGTCCTCCAGGCCGCGGGCGGTCTCTTCCGCCCGCCGGGCCGCTTGGGGCCCGCGCGCTGAGCGGGCGCCGCGCGACTCCAGGGCGATCGTGGCCAGCAGCCGGGCCCGGAGCGCCTGGTGCGCGCCCGGCGGGAGAGCGTCCAGGGTGCGCTCGGCCGCCGCCACGACACGCGCGGCCTGCTCCGGGTCGTCCACCCGGGCCCAGATCGCCGGGACGTCATAGGCGCCGATCACGCGGGCGGTCAGTTCCGGGTCGCCCAGTTCCTCCGCCGCCGTGATGGCCGCCACGCGGTGCCGGCGGGCCTCCTGCAGGCCGCGGCCTCCCGTCACCGCGAGGCCGCGCAGCAGGTCCACCGCCGACTCCAGCCGGACCCGGGCACCGGGTGTCACGGTGCGGTCGTAGGCGGCGGCCGCCTGCGCCCACACCCGCTCCGCCGTACCGTCCGGTCCGGACGCGGGGTCGAGGTGGCGGGCGTGGTCGAGGATGTCGGATTCCAGGCGGCGCAGTGCCGGGCCCGGATCGACCCCCAGCTGCTCGACGAGGAGCGCTCGCGCCCGGCGCAGCACCGCGAGCGCGTCGCCCTGGCGGCCGGTGCGGTACAGCGCGAGGGCCAGCAGCCGCCAGGCGTCCTCGCGCCAGGGGTGCTCGGCCACGTGCGCGTCCAGATCCGGCACCGCCTCGGCGGCGAGCCCCAGGGCCAACCGGGCCGCGGCTCCGCGCTCGACGGCGTGCAGCCGCAGCTCGCCAAGGCGGGAGCGCTCCGCACGGGCCCAGGGCTCCTCGGTGAACTCGGCGTAGGCGGGACCGCGCCACCATCCCAGCGCCTCCTCCAACCGGGTGAGCGCGTGCCGGGGCGGCAGAGTCGCGGCGGCGGTCACCGCCCGCTCGAAACGCCAGGCGTCCACCGCGTCCGGTTCGGCGCGCAGCGCGTACCCCGGCCCCTCGGTGACCAGCAACCGGGCCGGAGCCCGGGGCGGGCGCCGCGGTTCCAGCGCGCGGCGCAGCGCGGCCACGAAGGTGCGCACCGCGCCCACCGCGCCCGGAGGCGGATCCACCCACAGGTCATCGACCAAGCGGGAGACCGGGACGACACGGCGGCGGGCGACGACCAGCCGGGCCAGCACCGCGCGGTGCCGCGGCCCCTTCAGCGCGATCACGTCCCCGGAACCGTCCCAGGCCACCACCGGCCCCAGCACACCGAACGCGACCCGCACCCCTGCCCCCTTTCCGGGGCATCGCCCCTCGTCACGGTAGCGCGCTGATCGGATGCTCATCGGCGCCCGGCAGGCTTTGCAGCACCTGACCACCTATGGAGGAGGGCGAAACCATGGCGCCTGGCATCGCCGGATTCAGCTACCAGCACGTCCCCGTCGCCGACGGGGTGTCCCTGAACGCGGCCGTCTCCGGCTCGGGCAGTCCGATCGTGCTGCTGCACGGCTTCCCGCAGACCCACCTGATGTGGCGGCACGTCGCCGCCGACCTCGCGGCCGACCACACCGTGATCTGCCCCGACCTGCGCGGCTACGGTGCCAGCGGCAAACCCGCCGAGACCGACGGAACCGTCTACGCCAAGCGCACCATGGCCGCCGACATCGTCACCCTGGCCCGTGCGCTGGGGCACGAGCGCTTCGCGCTGGCCGGGCACGACCGCGGCGCTCTGGTCGCCTTCCGCACCGGGCTGGACCACCCCGGGGCGATCACTCACCTGGCCTGCCTGGACGTGCTGCCCACAGTGGACATGTGGGAGGTGATGCGCGGTGTCACCGCCGCCGTCGGCTTCCACCTCTACCTGATGGCCCAGCTCCGGGGCTGCCCGAGCGGATGATCGCCGCCAGTGCGGACGCTTTCTTCGGCCACTTCCTCGACCTCTGGGCCAACGACCCGCACGCGATCCCCGGCGACGTCCGCGCCGCCTACCTGGACGCCTGCCGCGACGCGGTGCCCTCGATCGTGGCCGACTACCGCGCCTCCGCGGGCATCGACCTCGACCACGACCGGGCCGACCGGGAGGCCGGCAACCGGCTGCGGATGCCGGTCACCGTGCTCCAGCAGGACTGGGGCGCCGCCCTCGGCTTCGACGCGGCCGCCCTGTGGCGCGCATGGGCGCCCGACCTGCGGCACACCACCGTCACCTGCGGCCACTTCATGGCCGAAGAGGCACCTGCCGACGTCGCCAAGGCGCTCCGCGACCTCCTCGCCCGCTGAGCGGCGGAGGCGGGCGGCGGCGCGGGGGTCAGCCGGGTTCGGGGGCCATCGTGAGGACGACGCTTCCCTTCTTGTGTCCGGTGCCGACGTGCCGGTGGGCGTCGGCGGCCCGCTCCATCGGGTAATCGCGCTCGATCACCGGCCTGATGCTGCTCTTCTCGGCGAGTTCGGTGAGCAGGAGCAGGTCCTTGGCCTTACCGCTCTGCGCCAGTTCAAGCGGGCACGCTCTCAGGAGAGTGCCGACCAGCACGGCACAGGCGCAATCCGGCCGGCCGTCGGGGACAACCCCGCGTCCGGACACGGCGTCACACAGGCGAGAGCAGGCGGTGACCCGGGTCACCGCCCCCCGACCGGCCTCATGAGGAGACGTCATGCCGTCCCTGCCCCCGGCCCGGCTCCGTGCCGGGCGCGTAGCGCTCGCCGCCGTCGCCGCACCGATCCTGCTGCTCACCGCCACCACCGCCACAGCGGCCTCGGCCGAGGACTCCGCGTCCGGCGCCGAGACCCGCCGGATCGCCACCACCACACTCGGCTCGGACCTGAAGGTGACCCTCACCGCCCACCGATCCGGCGAGTACGAGGCGACCGTCGAACTCGTCGCCTTCCGCCACGAGCAAGGCGGCTGGCAGGAGGCGGACCGCGCCCCCGTTGGGGAGACGTGGTTCTGGTACCCGCTGACCGGCAAGGGCGCGGTCTGCGAACTGACCGTGACCAATCCGCCGGGCGACGCTCCCAGCGTCACCGTCAGTCTCCTCCAGAGTCCGTCCCTGGGCTGCTCGGAGCCTTACACCATTCCCATCGGCGAGTGAGCCCGCAGGGCGTGGCGCGCAACCTGGACGAGCTGCTGGCTGGATGCCCGATCGACCGGGTTGACTTCCCCCACGGCTGAAACCGGGGGCCGCGCCGCGAGAAACTTTATGGTCAGATATTCGCTTCCCGGAGGCGGCTGGCCGTGAGCATCAACGGTGTGCTGACTCCGTGCTGGGAACTCGCGTCGGCGAGGAAAGCCGACAGCCATCCCAGGGCATCAAACGACCACTCGGCGAGGGTGCCGCGAAACGTGGCCGCGTGGCGAGCGGGCCCGAGCACAGCTCGTCGATAACGGCGGGGGGCAGATCCATATCGTCCTCGTCCGCCAGGGAGAACGAGTCGCACGAGAAGACGTCCTGCTCGAATTGTCGTATCCACTGGAGCATTTCGGGGGCTGCCGAGTGGATGGACGGGTCCTGCCCGCTGTCCAATGTCACCCGCACCCGTGTTCTGGCCCGCGGATCGGAGTCGGCGAACCAGCCACTGTCCTGAAGCAGGGTCATCACGGCGCTTCCGCCCAAGTACGCGCCTGCCGAGGTATCCAGGTCCTGCACAGGCAGCAGGACCTGAACCGCCTGCAGGCGCGGCGTGCCGATACGCGCCACAACGCTGCCGGCGCACGCGAGGAATGCCTGCACCGGCAACGGTCGTCCGGCAGGGACCGGTTCGGTCAACGACACCTGAAACCACGCGATGCGTGACGGCTGCGATCCGGAACCCGGCTCCTGACCGGCGTCGTTCATGCCCCAGACACCGTTGGACGCGCCCTCCGCGGCCTCAGCGAGCCACCCCATCGCCGAGGATCTCGCGACGAACAGGCTGTAGGCGTCTGAGGAGGCGACGGCGGGGTCTCGCCATGGGTGCGGCACCAGCTCACCGTGCAGAGCCGCGAACATGGTGCTGTTGGGTCTGGTGCTCAAGGTGCGTTACCGCCTGCATCTGATGTTTCGAGCCGGAGTGGTGAGCTTGCGCGGGTCGTCGGCCTGCCCGACCAGGTCCACGTCGATGACGCTGCGCCACCCCGTCAGGCTGCTGTTGTTGCACCCTGCCCGCCCGGTCGCACGGTTGCCGGCGCCGCCGCCGGACGCCACCGTCTTCCTACCCACACTGCCTATGTTCCGCCATCTTCCGTCGCTGTAGTACTGCTGCAGCTGCACCGTGACAACCGCCAGCCTGGCGCTGCAATTGCCGTTGACCCACCAGCCGTGTCCGGACGCCTCGAAAGCGGACGAGGAGACGTGTACGTAGTCGCCCCTGGTCTGGAAAACGCACACCGCCGAAGACGAACGGGTGTTTTCTGTGGAACCCGTGTTGTCTAATGTTGCTTCGCCGCCGCTTGCTGGGGCAGGTGCGGGAGCGGGAGTTGCCTTCGCTGAATCCGCGATCGCCGGAGTCTGCGACCCCACGAGCAGTATCGCGCTCACGACGACGCAGGATGTTAAGGAGATCCGACGAAGAACGTGACGCGGCGACCTTTTTTCCTCTTGATTTTTGAACACAAGACCCCCCGAGCAGTAACGTTGCCCACATTCACGGGCAACCATTAACTCAGAGAGTAGCGAGCACGAAAGATCACTTCTATGCCACAATCAAGATGGCCAGAATAGGCCATTTTTGTTGAATCTTGATATTTATGGATTCGAATTTCTACGTTATCTCCCGTTTGGACCGAATGCCGGCATCCGGTGCTCGACCTCCTTACGACGCGCTGAACTGCGCGGCCATCGCCTACGCCGGGAATCTGTACGGGATGCTCGCCAACGGCAGCGTCATCGACCGCGCGCACCGGGCGGCGGTTCACACGGTCCGGACTTTCGGCCTGGAGAAGGGGGAGCGGATCCGGCTGTTCACCGCTTCCGAGACCGCTTCCGGTCGCGGGTTGGTCCCCGCCGTCCACCTCCGGCCGCCGGACACCGAACCGGTCAAGCCGGGGGTCACCGCTGCGCTGGTACACCTGAGCGGAAGCCGTGCGGAGGTCGACCGGGCCCGGTCGGTCTTGCGGGCACTGGACTCCGCGGATCTGCGGACCCGCTGGCTCCCGCTTGAGGATCAGAAGGGGGAGGGCGGCTCAGAGCAGCCGTGACTTGACGCCACCGAGGAAGAGAGTCCACTCGGCGGCGGAGAACAGGAACATGCCGTGACCGGGGTGGCGCGAGTCCCGCACGGCGTACCTGGGCGCATCCGCTACCGGTCCGGCTTCAACGCACTGGCCGCCACCATTCTCGCTGTAACTACTAGTACGCCAGCCAACAACCGCAACCTTCACCTCCGGCGAGGTCTGAGCTGGTGGCTGCGGAGTATTCACTATGTCTCCTCAATCAGTCCCGTGATGAAATCGACCGAAGCCGTCTCATTTAGGCATAGTCCCAGATTCGAGCATATCGCTCGGCCATGGGATCGGTATCGGGCTGCTCGATGTAGGCGCCACCCTTGGGAGTCTCGACGTAGACGACATCCGGGTAGGGATCGGCCATGCCGAAGAAAACAACGACCTCTGATTGGCAGACCTGGGCCGTTCCTTCATACGTCAGCACGCGGACATGAACGTTGGAGCGTTCGGATACCCGAACGAGGTGTCGAAGCTGGTCGTTGAGAAATTGAGTGATGGCGAAGGACGCCACGACAGCCCGGACGGGATCTGGAGTTGGCGCTCGTCCCGCCCGGGCCGCGTATCCCCGGAGGGCTTATGGACAAGCACGACCCCGGTTCCCGCTCTGTCTACCACGAAGGCACCGCGGGCACCGACCCCCAGCCCGTCCCCGAGCAGGACGAGGCACCCGAACTGTTCTCCGACGAGCAGATGGAACGCCGCATCGCGGCTCTCACCGCCGGACTGGCCACGCTCGGCCTGAACGTGCGCACTCCTGATCCGGCGGACCCCTACCACCTCAAGGCGGAGAACCTCTCCCCATGCGCCTCGGTGGAGATCGACCTGGACGAGGACGGCGGGGCGACGTGGGAGGTCTACAGCGAGGCCGCCGAGCACACACCGCTGAAGGAGATCGTTGAGCGGGTGTCCCGCGCGATCGCCTGAGGGCCCCACGAGTGTTTCCTGGCGGCGACATCCAGGTCAGCAGGACCAGAAGCGCCCAACGCCCCCGGAGCCCGAATATCGTCAACACGAAGTTGACGCATTCAGGGTCGTCAACCTATGGTTGACGCATGACAGATCCAGTTCGCATGACACACCCCGTACGACTCGACGACCTGATCGAGGCCATCAAGAAGGCCCGCCCCCACACCCTCGACCAGCTCTCCGACGCGGTCATCGCCGCGGAGCACCTCGGCGAAGTGGCCGACCACCTGATCGGCCACTTCGTGGACCAGGCACGGCGCTCGGGCGCTTCCTGGACGGAGATCGGCAGGAGCATGGGGGTCAGCAAGCAGGCGGCGCAGAAACGCTTCGTCTCAAAAGACTCTGGCGAACAGCCGGATCTCGACCCCGACCAGGGGTTCAGCCGGTTCACCCTGCGGGCGAAGAACGTCGTGATGGCGGCGCAGAACGAGGCCCGCGCGGCGGCCAACGACGAGATCCGCCCCGAGCACCTGGTGCTGGGCCTGCTGAGCGATCCGGAGGCACTTGCGATAAAGGCGATCGCCGCGCAGGACGTGTCGCTGGAGGCCGTCCGGCAGAGCGCGACCGCGGCGCTGCCGCCGGCGGCCGAGCAGGTGCCCGACCTCGTCCCCTACGACCAGCAGGCGCGCAAGGCGCTGGAGCTCACCTTCCGGGAGGCCCTGCGGTTGGGGCACAACTACATCGGGACCGAGCACATCCTGCTCGCGCTACTGGAACTCGAGGACGGCACAGGCGTGCTCTCCGGCCTGGGCATCGACAAGGCGAGCGCCGAGGCCACCATCACCGAGATCTTGGCCACCATCATCGCCTCCCTTGAGCAGGGGAGCGAGGGACAGCAGTAGCGAGAACCCCCACTGCGGGTTCCGCCATGCGGCGCCGAGGAGGGGCGGCCGGCCTCAGGGCAGCGGGGTCGCCTGGTGGAACAGCATCCGCCAGGTTCCGTCGGCGCCGCGGCGCCACAACGAGCTGCGGGCGGCGTCGCGGCCGGGGCCGCGAACGGTGTAGGTGAGGTGGACCAGCCCGGGTGCGAGGACCCGGGCGCTCATCCCCTCAGGAGCGCCGGGCCCGCCCTCGGCGTCCATCCCGGGCAGCGCCGCCAGGATGGCGTCGCGCGTCCACCACCGCCCTGAGCGGCCGATCTCGGTGAAGTCGGAGTCCAGCAGCGCGCCGGCCGCAGCGGGGTCGTCGCGCACGGCGGGGTCGAGCAGGCGCAGTTCGCCCGCTACGGCGGCCTCGCACGCGGCCCGCTCGGCGTCGGGGGAGGCGTTGTCGGAATCCATGGCGGCCGCGACTCCCGTCAACCGCGATAGCGGTCGGTCCACCGGGTGAACGGGCCGTACTCGCCGTGCAACCGGTCCGGGGCGGTGAACTCCCACACGAAGTCGTCGGCGAGTTGCAGGATCGTGCCGCGCCCCTCCACCTCGAAGGCGAGTTCCGGCGGGAGCGTGCTCTCCCCGTGCAGCGCGCCGAGGATGTTTCCGCAGACGGCGCCCGTGGAGTCGCTGTCGCCGGAATGGGTCACGGCGAGCGCCAGCGCGTCGAGGAACGCATCAGGGGTGGGTCCATCGTGGACCAGCGCCGCGTAGACCGCGATGGCCAGCGCCTCCTCCGCGATCCACCCGCCGCCCAGCCGCTCCACGGTCTCCGCGCACACCGGGCTGCTCTCCGCGGCCGCGCGGGCGGCGCTAAGGGCCTCGCTTGTCTCCTCGTGCCCGTCGTGGCGGGCGAGTTCGCTCATCACGCCGTCGAGCGCCCCGCTCAGCCCGTCGCCGGCCACCAGCCGGTGGACGAGGAGCGCGAGCGCGCCCGAGGCCAGTTTTCCCGTCGGGTGGCCGTGCGTGAGACCGGCGGCCTCGGCGGCCCAAGAGAAGATCGCGGGACCGTGGTCACCCCTCCACGGCGGCAGCAGGCCGATGGGAGCGCTGCGCATGACACCGCCGCACCCCTTGGAACCGTTGTCCGCCGCGGCGCCGTAGCGCTGCCGCTCCCCGGTCGGCGCCGCGGCCGCGGCGAGCGCGTTCAGGCAGGTGTTTCCAGGGGCCCGCCTGGCGTACAGCCAGCGCTCGCGGCGCAGCCAGCCCGCCCGATCGCCGCTCGGCTCCGCGCGTGTCTGCGTCTCGTACCAGGTCAGGTAGCTCCTGTGCAGCAGTCCTACCGGATTGAAGCCGAGCCCGCGGTCCCGGCGTATCCCTGCCTGGGCCAGTCCCTCCACGGTGAACAGGGTCATCTGCGTGTCGTCGGTGACCAGGCCGAACCGGGGCGCTCCGCCCGTGTGGTCGGCGCAGTATCCCCGCACACCGCGCTCGCCGTGCTCGGCGCGGATCCTGGAGAGGGCGACGAACTCCACCGGCGCCCCAAGGGCGTCGCCGATGGCGCCGCCGAGCAGGCATCCCCGCACCCGCGACCGGTATCCCTCGGCCTGTGCCCGGCTCAGCTCCACCCTCGCACCTCCTCATCGGCCGCCGCCGTGGAGAAGCCTAGCCGCACTCATCCGGCGTCAGCGGCGGAGGGAAGGAGGTGGTCGTGGTGGCGCCTCGCGACGACCTGCAGGCCCACGGGCAGGCCGGACGCGGTGAATCCGGCGGGCAGGCTCAGAGCCGGGTGGCCGGTCAGGTTGAACGTCCAGGTCAGTTCCGTTCCCACCCGGTCTCCCGGGCCGTCGTGGCCGTGCGGCTCGCACGGCGTGGTGGGGGTCAGGATCAGCTCGACCCGTTCGAACACCTGGCGCAGCCGCCGCTCGATCTCGGCGTGCTCCGCGCCGGCGGCGGTGTCGGGGCGCCTCCGGCGCAGCGCCATCCATGCCCGGGCGGGGTCGATGAGCTCCACCTCGGGATCCCGCCGCAGCGCCACCCGGCCTATGGCGGCCAGCCGCCGCGCGGCGCTGTAGGCGATGTCGGCATCGGTTGCGGCGAAGCCAGGGTGGGCGACCACACCGCCGATCGGGGCGTCTCCGTGCTGAGGGCGCGGGTGAATCGGCCCTCCTGCCGCGGGAACAGCACATCGAGGACAGTGGCGAGGTCGCCGGCGTTGGCCGCCAGCGGGCCGAGTGCCCCCAGGCCGTCGCCGCGCCGGGTGGGCAGCCACGCGTTCGTGGGTTTCATGCCCAGCACGCCGCACCATGCGGCGGGGATGCGGATCGACCCGGCGCTGTCGCCGCCGGTGGCCAGCGGAACGATCCCCGCCGCGACGGCGGCCGCGGATCCGGCCGAGGAACCGCCGGGCACGCGATCGGGGCACCACGGATTGCGGGTCGGGCCGCGCTCGGTGCTGCCCCAGGTCTGGTAGTCCGTGCCCGGTCCCGGCACGGAGGTGGCGCCGAGCGGGACGCAGCCGGCCGCGATCAGCCGGTCGGCGATCGCCGAGGTGGTGCCGCCCCACGCCTTGACCGCGATTGGAACCCCGGCCAGCGGGAATGTGGCTCCCCGGACCACGGCCGCGTCGATCTGCCGCGCCACGCGCACCGCGTGCTCGGGCCACACCTCGCGAAAGGCCCGCAACCGCTCGTCCTCGCGTGTGGCGCGTTGCAGCGCCGCCCGCGCGAACTCCTCCGCGGACGCCGAGCCTCCGGAAACCCTGTCGGCGATGTCGGCCACCGCCGGCCACGCCGTGGCGGGGTCGGGCTCACTCGATCGCATCGGCACTCACCCGTCGCTGGACCCGCGCGGCGTCGGCCGGACGGCCCCAGCCTGGTTTCCCCCTTTCGAGGGCCGGCCGTTTTCGCCGCCGGGAGCCGGGGAACGTCAGGGGCGCGAGACGACGCACGCGACCGATCACACGGGGGACGCGTTGACCGAGCAGCTCGAGCCGATGCCCACCGAGTGGCGCCGGGCCCTGGCGATCGTCGCCCATCCCGACGATGTCGAGTACGGGACCGCCGCCGCGGTCGCCACCTGGGTCGACGGCGGCCGTGAGGTCGCCTACCTGCTCGCCACGCGGGGAGAGGCCGGAATCGAGGGGGTGCCGCCGGAGGAGTCGGCCGAGATCCGCGAGCGGGAGCAGCGGGCCGGCGCGGAGGTGGTCGGCGTCTCGGCGGTGGAGTTCCTCGGCCACCATGACGGGGTGATCGAGTACGGTCCCGCGCTGCGCCGCGATCTCACAGCGGCGATCCGCGGCCACCGCCCCGAGCTGGTGGTGACCATCAACCACCACGACACCTGGGGCAGGGGCGCGTGGAACACCCCGGACCACCGGGCGGTGGGGCGGGCGGCGCTGGACGCGGCCGCCGACGCGGGCAACCGCTGGATCTTCCCCGAGCTGGCCGACGAGGGCCTGGTGCCGTGGGACGGGGTGCGCTGGGTGGCGGTCGCCGCCTCGCCGCAGCCGACCCACGCCGTCGACGTGACCGGGGGACTCGAACGAGGGGTGCGCTCCCTGCTGGAGCACCGCACCTATATCGAGGGGCTCACCGACACCGATCCGGAGAGCTACTGCCGTGACATCATGAAGCAGATCACCGGCAGCGCCGCGCCCCGTTTCGGCGACCGCCCCGCGCTCGCCTTCGAACTGTTCTCCCGCTGAGGACCGGCCCCGGAACACGCCCGCCCGCACAGCGGTGCGACGGGGTGTGCGGGCCGGTACCTCCACGGCGGGGCGCTCACAGACCCACGCGGCGCATGCCGTCGGCGGGGTAGCGCTCGCCCGCCGCGGCGCCGCGTGGCGCCGCCCGGCTCAGCTCGTCCAGCTCCGTGGGGGTGAGCGCCATGTCGGAGGCGGCGACGTTCTCCCCCAGGTAGGTGCGGCGTTTGGTTCCCGGAATCGGCACGATGCCGTCGCCTTGGGCGAGGACCCAGGCCAGGGCGAGCTGGCCCGGAGCGACACCCCTGGCCCCGGCGAGGGAGCGCACCCGTTCGACCAGGGCGAGGTTGGCGTCGAAGTTCTCCTGCTGGAAACGGGGCAGGTTGCGGCGGCGGTCGTCCTCGGCCAGGTCCTGGGGGCCGCGGATCGCGCCGGTGAGGAAACCGCGGCCCAGGGGGCTGTAGGCGACGAACCCGATGCCCAGCTCCCGCACGGTCGCGAGCACGCCGTCCTCCTCGACATCGCGCGTGAACAGCGAGTACTCGCTCTGCAGCGCCGTGATCGGGTGCACGGCGTGGGCGCGGCGGATGGTCTGCGGGGCCGCCTCGGAGATCCCCAGGTGGCGCACCTTCCCCGCGTCGACGAGCTCGGCGAGGGCGCCCCAGGTCTCCTCGATGGGCACGTCGGGGTCGACGCGGTGCTGGTAGTACAGGTCGACGTGGTCGACGCCCAGCCGGCGCAGCGACCCCTCCAGCGCCTGGCGCAGGTACTCCGGGCGGCCGTTCACCTGGCCGATGAGCTTGCCCTCCGGGGTGACCTCGTTGCCGAACTTGGTGGCGATGACCACCTGGTCCCGGTGTCTGCGCAGCACCGGGCCGACCAGTTCCTCATTGGTCCACGGCCCGTACATGTCGGCGGTGTCGAAGAAGTCGATCCCCAGCTCCAGTGCCCGTTCCAGGGTCCGCACCGACTCCGCGTCGTCGCGGCCGGCGTAGGAGAACGACATCCCCATGCACCCCAGGCCCTGCTCGGAGACGGTCAGGCCCTGGCTGCCGAGCGTGCGCTTGCGCATGCTGTTCCCTTCCCTTCGTCGATGCTGGCGCCTGACCGCCACTCTACGGACCGCGCGGCCGCGGTCCCCGCGCATGAGGGGAGCACGCGGCCGGGGCGCTCCCGGAATCAGTCCTGGATGTGCCGGACGCTGTAGGCGCACACCGCCGCCCAGGAGGCGGCCGCGGCGGCGATCTTGAGGCGCTGGGCGCGTTCGGGCAGGCCGAAGCCGAAGACGAGCGCGTCGCCGAGGTCGGAGGCCACGCGGGCGGCGACGGCGGCCCGCAGTGCCGGGCCGTTGGGGGCGCACATCATCGCCGCGCCGATCGCGATGTCGCGCACTCCGATGGCGTTCATGAGCAGCCTGGTGTCGCGGGGGACGCGCCCGTCGGGCCCGGTGTGCCCGCTGGGGCCGGCTATCAGGCGTGGGCGGACGATGAAGGCGGTGCTGAAGGCGATCGTCGCGGCTCCCAGCAGGCGGGGCAGTTGCATACCGTCCGTCCTCCTTCCCGGTTCGGTTTCGGGGTCGCCGACCATCGTGGCCCTCCGAGTAGGCGGGCGCACCGTCCGGTGCGAAGAACCGCGGGGCGCGCGCCGCCGGCTTCCGGCACCGCCTTCGCCCCTCAGTGCCGCTCGGGCGGCTGGGGAGCGCCGAGTCCGGCGCGGATCCGGCCCTGCCGGCCGATGGCCTCCACCGCGCGCAGCGCGTCGCGCACGTCGCGCCGCGAGGGGGTGAAGGGCAGGTTGTGGATCGTCTCCTGGGACGCCATGGCGGCCTCCACGACCGTGCCCAGGACCGCGTCGCCGGCGTCGGCGAGCCCGGCTTCAGTGAGCGTGGTCGGCAGCCCGACGCGCGCGGTGAACTCGGCGAACTCCTCGATCTCGTCCGTGGGCGCGTCTTCGAGGACCAGTTGGGTGAGCGAGCCGATGTTGACCTTCTCGCCGTGGGCGAGGTGGTGGGTCTCGTCGACGGCGGTGAGGCCGTCGTGGATCGCGTGCGCGGCCGCCAGCCCTCCGGATTCGAAACCCAGCCCCGAGAGCAGCGTGTTGGCCTCCACGACCGCCTCCACGTCCGGGGTCACGAGGTTCTCCTGCACGGCCCGCAGCGCCGGCAGCGCCGACTCCCACAGGATGTCCCAGGACAGCCGGGCCAGCGCAGTGCCCGCGCGTGTGGGCCGCCCGCCCACCATGGTCGGCCGGTCGGCCTCGCGCACGGCACGGGCCTCGATCCAGGTGGCCAGCGCGTCGCCCACTCCCGCGGAGAGGAACCGGACAGGGGCGTCGGCCACCATCTGGGTGTCGACCACGACCAGGGCGGGGTTGCGGTCGTAGAAGCGGTAGCTCTCGAAGGCGCCCGACTCGGTGTAGATCACCGAGAGCGCGGAGGTCGGCGCGTCGGTCGAGGCCACGGTGGCGGCGCTTACCCAGGCGGCGCCGGCGTCGTCGCCCGCCGCCTTGGCCGTGTCGATGGCCGCGCCGCCGCCCATGCCGATGACGACGTCGTGCCCCTGCTTGGTGATCACCTCCGCGACGCGCCGGATCTCGTTCCTGCTCGGTGTCCCGGTGAAGCGTTCGAAGGACAGTGGGAGATCGGCGTCCTTGAACGAGGCTTCGAGGGTGGGTTCGGCCAGCTCGCGGACGATGTCGTCGGTGAGGACCAGCGGCCGGGAACCGAGCGGCGCGACCCGGTGCCCCAGGTCGGCCAGTGCGCCGCGCCCCTGGACGTAGCGGCTCGGCGAGGCGAATACGCGCAGCGAGGCGGACGTCGTTGACTCGGCCATGGCCGGCCCCCTTCTCGGTCGGCGGAGTCTTCTCCCTTCTCCGGCTGACCCAGGCCTGTGTGCTCAAACGTCGGCGCGCGGGCTCCGCGGCCGAGCCGGTCTCCGTGCGCGTCCAGGCCGCGGTGCAGCGAAAACACCCACCCCGCTTAGGTTTGGTTTACCTAATTCGGTAGGGTGCTCCCGTGATCGACGTGAGAGGTGCCCTGTGAGACGAGGTGAGGTCCGGCTCCTGGCGGAAGGGCTCGATGCGGGCCACGCGAAACAGCGGATACTCTCCGGCGTCGACCTCGCGCTGCGCGCGGGCGAGGTGACCGTTCTCGTGGGGCCGAACGGCTGCGGGAAATCGACCCTGCTGCGCACCATGGCGGGGCTCCTGCCGCCGCTCGGCGGCGGCGTAGGGGTCGAAGGCGTCCCGCTCGGCTCGCTGTCACGGCGCGCTCTCTCCCAGCGGCTGGCGTTCCTCCCGCAGACGGCACAGGTGCCGGCGGGGGTCACCGTGCGGGAACTGGTGCGCCACGGCCGCTACGCCCACCGCGGGGCGTTCGCCCGCCACACGGCCGACGACGCCGAATCGATCGAGTGGGCGCTCGCCGTGACCGACGCCGAGCCGCTCGCGCACCAGCGCCTCGACGAGCTCTCCGGCGGTGAACGCCAGCGCGCCTGGCTCGCCACCGTGCTCGCCCAGCGGGCCAACATCCTGCTGCTCGACGAGCCGACGACCTACCTGGACCTGCGGCACCAGTTCGAGGTCCTGGACGTGGTGCGCACGCTCGCGCACGATCACGGCATCGCGTGCGGGGTCGTACTGCACGACCTGATGCAGGCCGCCTCCTACGCCGACACGGTCGCCGTCATCGCCGACGGGGCGGTGGTACGGACGGGATCCCCGTCCGAGGCGCTTACCCCGGACTCCATCGCCCAGGCGTTCGGGATCCGGGTCAGTGTGGTCCGCGACCCGGACTCCGGCCATCTCGCGTGCTTTCCCATCCGGCCCGACACGGCCGCGCTCTGAGACTCCACGAGAGCGCCCCGAAATCCCCGACACACAAGGTGGCTTCCCATGAACAGGCTCATACGCATGCTGGCGACCGGAGGCTCCGCCGCCGTACTGACGCTCGCCGCGGCCGGGTGCGGCTCCGGAACCGTGAGCGACCCGGGCGGCGACGGCAACGGCAACGGTACCGGTGAGATCAGCGTCGAGACCGCTCGCGGTCCCGTCGGGCTGCCCGAACCGGCGGCCAGGGTCGTCTCGCTGGAGTACGCCTACACCGAAGAGCTGCTCGCGCTCGGTGTCGAGCCGGTCGGCGTCGCTGACAGCGAGGGGTACCGGACCTGGGTCTCGGCGGAGGGCACCGAGCTTCCCGGCGGTGTCGAGGACGTCGGCACGCGCCAGGAGCCGAGCATCGAGAAGATCAGGGCGCTGGAGCCCGACCTGATCGTCTCCGACGAGGACCGCCTCAAGGAGAACTTCGACCAACTGGAGGAGATCGCGCCCGTAGTGTCCTTCCAGCCGACCGACGAACCGCAGCTGGACACCATGCGGACGAACTTCGCCGAGCTGGGCAAGGCCGTCGGGAAGGAGGACGAGGCCGAACAGGTCCTCGCCGACCTCGACGAGAAGACGGCGGAGGTCGAGGAGCGGCTGGACGAGGCGGGCAGATCGGGCGAGACGTTCGCGCTGGCGCAGGGCTTCTCCGAGGAGGGCGCGCCGAGCATCCGGATGTTCACCGGCGACGCGGCCGCCGCAGCGCTCCTCGAATCGGTCGGGCTGGACAACGGCTGGGACGGCGAACCGGACGAATGGGGCATGACGACCGTTGGCGTCGAAGGCCTGACCCGGGTCGAGGAGGACGCCGTCTTCCTGTACGTGGCCGCCGAGGAGGACAACCCGTTCACCGGGGAGCTGCGGGACAACTCCGTGTGGCAGGACCTGTCGTTCGTGGCGGACGACCGCGTCGCCGGACTCGACCCCGGCACCTGGCTGTTCGGCGGACCGCTTTCGTCGATGCAGCTGCTGGAGGAGACCGCCAAGGCATTCGAGGCCTAGCGGGATGCTCAAGGCCGAAGGCCGCTCCCTGCGCCGTCCGCCAGCGACGCTGGTGGGCGGCGCAGTCTCGTGCGCGCTGCTCGGTGTCGTCGTCGTGCACATCGGGCTCGGCGCCTCCGGAGTCGGCGTCGCCGAGTTCGCGGGCCTCCTCGCCGGCCGGGCGGACCCGCACGCCGAGGCCGTACTGCTGGGCAGCCGCCTGCCGCGCACGCTCGCCGGACTCGTCACGGGGATCGCGCTCGGCGTGTCCGGCACCCTGCTCCAAGGGGTGACCCGCAACCCGCTCGCCTCGCCCGACACCCTCGGCGTCAACGCGGGGGCCTATTTCGCGGTGGTCGCGGTGGCGTTCACGGGCCTCAACGTCGGCCTGCTCACGGGCGGGGGAGTGGCCTTCCTCGGCGGGCTGCTCGCGATGCTCGTGGTGTACCTCCTCACGGTCGGCGGCGTGCTGACCCCGGGGCGCGTGCTGCTCGCGGGGGCCACGGTCATGCTCGCCGGTACGGCCGGGGCGGAGTTCCTGCAGATCCTGGACGAGAACTCCACGCGGGGAATGTACGTGTGGGGCAAGGGGTCGCTGCTGCAGACCGGGCTGGAACGCCCGCTGGCGGCCGGTGTCTTCGTCGGCTGCCTGTTCCTGGTGGCGCTGCTGTTCGCCCGGCAGCTCGACCTGATCGCGCTCGGCGACGAGACCGCGGAGGCGATGGGGGTGCGGGTCGGCCGCGTGCGGCCGGCCGTGCTCGTGCTCGCCGTGCTGCTCGCCGCGGCCGCTGTGACCGTGACCGGTCCGGTCGCCTTCGTCGGGCTCATCGCGCCGGTCGTGGTGCGGATGCTGGGGGTCAACGCGCACGCGGCGCGCCTGCCGCTGGCCGCGCTGGTCGCCGCCGCGCTCGTGGTGGCCGCCGACACCGGCGCCCAGCTCCTGCTGCCCCCATCGGCCGGGCACGGTGAACTCCCCGTCGGGGTGGTCACCGCGCTGCTCGGCGGACCGGTGTTCGTGTTCCTGGCCTCCAGAATCACCACGGGCGACGCCGACGTCGGAGCGGCGGTCGCCACGGCGCGCCCGCGCGGCGCGGACAGCTACCTGCTCGCCCTGGCGGCCTGCGTGGCCGCGCTGGCGGCGGCGATGGCGGTCGGCCTGCGCGTCGGGGACGTCGCGGTCGGCTGGCAGCAGTTGAGCGCCGTGCTCCTCGGCTTCGGCGACGGCGCCAGCCACGCCGTTGTGGCCTACCGTCTGCCGCGGATCCTCGTCGCCGCGCTCGCGGGTGCCTGCCTCGCGGTGGCGGGGGCCGCCGTGCAGTCGGTCGTGCGCAATCCGATCGCCGAACCCAACCTGATCGGCGTAACCCAGGGTGCCGCTGTCGGCGCCGTGCTCGTCATCCTGACCGCGCCCGCCGCGCCCGCCGCGGTGCTTCCGCTTGCCGCGGCCGTCGGCGGGATGGCCACGCTCGGTCTGGTCATGCTGATCGCGCACGGGCGCACCGGCCTCGATCCCACGCGGGTGGTCCTCGTCGGCCTGGGCTGCGGCTACACGGCGCAGGCGCTGGTGCACATGCTGGTGGTCGGCGCGCAGATGAACCTCTCAGCCGCGCTGACCTGGCTTTCCGGCAGCACCTACGCCCGCGATTTCACCGCGCTGGGGTGGCTGGCCGCCCCTGCCGCTGCCGCCGTGCTCCTTGTGTGCCTCTCCCGGTCGGTGGACCTGCTCGCCTTCGGCGACGACCTTCCCCGCGCGCTCGGCCTCTCCCTCGGCCGTGCCCGGGTGCTGGTACTGGGGTGCTCCGCTGTACTCGCCTCCGGCACGGCCGCCGCCGTCGGCACCGTCGGGTTCGTCGGTCTGGTCGCCCCGCACCTGGCGCGCCGCATCGTGGGCGGCGCAACGGCGCGTCTCGTTCCCATGGCCGCGCTGCTCGGTGCGGTGCTCGTCGTGAGCGCGGACGCCTGGGCCGGTCCCTGCTCGCTCCGGTGGAGATCCCGGTCGGCGTGGTGACCGCCCTGATCGGTGCGCCCTACCTGATATGGCTGCTGCGCAGGACCTGAGCACCCCTGTCGGCGGTGCGGCGCTCAGCGCGGGGACTCGGAGCCGTTCCTCTGTTCCGCTTGGACATCACAGCCGACCCGGCACGCGATAGCCCGTCCGAGGGTATTTTCAACAAGCGTTGAGTTTTCGGGGTAGCCTCTGGCTCATGACTTGGACAGTCGGGTTCGCCGAGATCGACGGCGACATGCTCGCTTCGGTCGGCGGTAAGGGCGCGAACCTCGGCGTCCTGACCAGGGCCGGTTTGCCGGTGCCGCCCGGATTTTGCGTCACGACGGATGCGTACAAAAGGGTGGCCGGCGCTGATCACACCAACGCGCGGGAGCGGCTGCTGAACGACGAGATCCCCGCGGAAATCGTCGAGGAGATCACCGAGGCCTACCAGGCGCTTGGGGAGAACGTCCCGGTGGCTGTGCGGTCGTCGGCCACGGCGGAGGACCTGCCGTTCGCGAGCTTCGCCGGTCAGCAGGACACGTACCTCAACATCATCGGCGCCGAAGCGGTACTCGCGGCAACGCGCAACTGCTGGGCGTCGTTGTGGACAGACCGCGCGGTCGCTTACCGGGCCACCAACGGGATCGACGAGGACACTGTTCGGCTCGCGGTCGTCATCCAGCGGATGGTCCAGTCGGATGTGGCCGGCGTGATGTTCACGGCCAACCCCGTGACCGGTCGGCGCCACCAGTACGTGATCGACGCCGGCCCGGGGCTCGGCGAGGCCGTCGTCTCCGGCGCGGTGAACCCGGATCACTTCGTGGTGACGGACAACGAGATCACCGAGCGCCGCATCGGCGACAAGCGCATCGTGATCCGCTCACGTCCCGAGGGCGGCACCGAACAGATCGAGCGGACGGGCACCGACCCCTGCCTCACCGACGACCAGATCCTCGCCCTCGCCAGACTCGGTGCGGCAACGGAGAACCACTACAAGAGCCCGCAGGACACCGAGTGGGCCATCGAGAACGGCGAGCTCTGGCTCACCCAGGCGAGACCGATCACCACCCTCTACCCTCTCCCCACGCAAACCGCGGAGGACACACGGGCGTATTTCTCGTTCAGCATCGCGCAGGGTCTCTACCGCCCGATCACCCCGAGCGGTCTAGCCGCAATACGGCTGATCGCGAGTTCGGCCAGCAAACACATCGTCGGCTACCCGGTGCGAAATCCGTTCGACGGACCGCCGATGGTCCTCACCCCCGGTCAACGGGTCTTCATCGACGTAACCGACCCGATTCGCAGCACGGTCGGCCGCATGATCGTCCCGAAGGTCCTCGATGTGATGGAAGCCCGGTCCGCGAAGATTCTTAAAGGATTGTTCGACGATCCGCGGTTCTCGCTCAAATACACCTCGCGCCGCAAGTTCCTGCGACGACTACTGAAGGTCGCGTTGAAGTACCGCGTCCCGTTGCGGGGCCTGCGGGCGATCGCCGCGCCGGACGCCGCCCACCGCCACGTGGCCGAACTCTGCGAACGGCTGCGAGTCAAGGCGTACCTGCCGGAGCCGGCGACCCGGCAGCAGCGGATCGATCACATTTGCAGGCTGCTCGGTGGGGCCGCCCCCGTGCTGCCCACCGTGCTCCCGAGTGTGGGAGCCGGGTTCGCCATGCTGCTCCTCGCGCGCAAGCTGACCGGGGCCGACAGCGTGCAGGAGGTGCTACGCGGCCTGCCGCACAACATCACCACCGAGATGGACCTGGAGCTATGGCAGATCGCCACCCGCATCCGGGCGAACGAGGAGGCCCGGGCCCGGTTTCTGGACACCCCGCCGGAGTGGCTGCGCTACCAGGATCTTCCGGACGTCGGGATCGGCGCGTTCCTGGAGAAGTGGGGGCACCGAGCGGTCGCCGAGATCGACCTCGGCATGCCGCGGTGGGCCGATGATCCGACCCACATTCTCGGCGTGCTGGCCAATTATCTCAGACTGGACGACCCGGACCTCGCTCCCGATAGGCAGTTCGCCCGCGGTGCCGCCGCGGCGCAGGCCACGATCGACCGGCTCGCCGGTCAGGCGCGGGTGAAGTGGATGGCCCGGTTCGCGTTCGACCGTGCGCGGCGGCTTATCGGTCTGCGGGAGATGCCCAAGTACTACCTGATCGTGGCTCTCGACGCCGTCCGGCGGCAGCTTCTCAAGTTGGGCGAGGAACTGGTCGCGACCGGCCGGGTCGCGCGGGTCGAAGACGTGTTCTTCCTGGATTTCCAAGAGATGCTCGGCGAGCACGACCTCCGTCATGTGATCACCGGTCGGCGGGCTGCCTACGACCTGGAATTGCGCTGCCGCAGGCTGCCCAGGGTGCTGTTGTCCGACGGCACCGAACCCGAGGCTTTGACCCAGGCCCCGGCGACGGATGGGCTGGTCGGCACGCCCGCGTCCGCGGGCACGGTCACCGGCACGGCCCGTGTTGTGCTCGATCCGGTCGGCGCTCACCTGGAACCGGGCGAGATCCTGGTCGCGCCGAGCACCGATCCCGGCTGGACGCCGTTGTTCCTGACCGCGGGCGGTCTGGTGATGGAGATGGGCGGGCCGAACTCGCACGGCGCGGTGGTGGCGCGCGAGTACGGCATCCCGGCCGTCGTGGGTGTCGCGGACGCGACGCATCGGATCACCACAGGACAGACGATCACCGTCGACGGGGCCACCGGCGCCGTCGTCCAGCAGTTCGCTTGAACCCGACACCGCACCGGCTCGCCGCTGCTTGAGGCATGGGGAACGGTCCCGGCCTCGGGCCTTCGACGGGCCGGATCGCTACCGGGTGGCGGGTCCGGGGCGGGCAGGTCGCCGCCGTCGCTGAGGGAGCCGGGCAGGTCCACCGGCACGGTGGCCGTTCCGTGTCCGCAGAGCTCCGCCGCCGCGTCGCTCCAGGACCACGGGCCGAGAAAGCTGCCGTGGACGAGTACGAAGGTGGCGGGGGAGGCCACGCCCCACCCTAAGAGCCGATTGCCCCGCATCCCGTAAAAGCCGCGGGCCCGCTGCCGCGACTCTTTCCGGACTCTTGGAGGAGGCCCGCAGAAACCCGGTACCGCGTCTTCGGCCTCATGAGTGGGGCGCTACCGTCGGAAGCGGCCTCAGGGGGCCGCGTGGCCCCAGTGGTGGGGGAGTCCTGGTGGAGGGGGCGTCCGCAGTGCACGACGAAGACCGGCTTCCCTCCGCCACGGCCGCGCCACTGCCCGGGCCGCCGCTGGTGAGGCAGAGCTGGCGCGACACCACGTTCGTGCACTGGCCGGTGGCGCCCGCCGACGTCGCGCCGCTGCTGCCCCCGGGCACCCGGCCGGACACGCTGGGCGGGGTGAGCCATGTCGGTCTCGTCGCGTTCCGCGTGACCGCCACCACGGTGGCGGGAGTGCTCCCCACAGGCGGATTCACAGAGGTGAACGTGCGGCTGTACGCGGTGGACGGCGCGGGCCGCCGCGGGGTCGTCTTCGTGACCATGGACGCCGACTCGCTGCACAGCGTCCTGGCCGCCAGGGCGCTCACCGGTCTGCCCTACATATGGTCCGACACCAGCCTGCGTCCCCAGGAGGGCGGCATCGCCGCGGGGGCGGTCCGGCGCCGGTGGCCCGGCGGCCACGCGAGGGGCCGCTGGCGCATAGCCGTGCGGGATCACCTCGCCGAGCCGTCCCCCTTGGAGCGGTTCCTGACCGCACGATGGGGCCTGCACACCGCCCATGCCGGCCGCACCTGGTGGATCGGCATCTCCCACCGGCCCTGGCGGCTGTTCCGGGCCGATCTCCTGGCCTATGAGGGAAACCTCGTCGACGCCGCCGGTATCCCCCTCGGGGAGCAGCCCCCCATCTCGGTCCTGTGGTCACCGGGCGTCGACACGGACGTGTGCCCGTCGCCCGCTCCGGTCGCCTGACCGAGCTCCGGCACCGGAGGGGTGCGGGGCGCGCTCGCCCGTTGGGAGGGCGGGCGCTTAGGCGATCCGGGGACGCCGTGTACCCGCCCCCACGCACACCCCACAAGGCGCGTAGGTTAGCCTAACATTCGTTTGTTTAGGCTAGCCTTAGTTAGGATGGCTCATGACTCTCCTCGGGCACCCCGACGAGGACCGCCCTCCCGAACCCGACGACGCATCCCCGGCCTCCCGCGCGAACCTCCTCAACCACCGGAACGCGGAACGGTACCGGCGCGCGGTCACCGACGGGGTTGAGCAGGTCGCACAGAGACTGTCCCAGGTCACCCAGCCCGCTACCGGCGTCTCCGTTCCCGAGCTCACGACCGAGTTCACCGAGATCGACCTCGATCGGCCGCTGCACGACCCCAGCAGCGCCCTGGACGAGCTTGAGCGCGTCTACCTGCGGGACGCCGTGTACTTCCACCACCCCCGCTATCTCGCCCACCTCAACTGCCCGATCGTGATCCCGGCCCTGCTCGGCGAGGCGGTGCTCTCCGCTGTCAACTCCTCACTCGACACCTGGGACCAGAGCGTGGGAGGGACGCTGATCGAACGCCGGCTGATCGAGTGGACGGCGCGGCGCATCGGCCTCGGCCCGGCCGCCGACGGCGTCTTCACCAGTGGGGGGACGCAGTCCAACCTGCAGGCGCTGCTGTTGGCCCGCGACGAGGCGTGCGCGGCGGTGCGGCGGGAGTCCCCGTCCGTCCCGCGCTCGTGCGACATCCTGCCCCGGCTGCGGGTACTCACCTCCGAATGCGCCCACTTCAGCGTCGCGAAGTCGGCGGCTCTGCTCGGGCTCGGGTACGAGGCCGTGCTGTCCGTGCCCTGCGACGAGGAGAAGCGGATGCGGACGCCGGCGCTGGCCGCCGAACTCGACCGCTGCCGCGGTGAGGGGCTGATCCCCATGGCCGTGGTCGCCACGGCCGGAACGACCGACTTCGGCAGCATCGACCCGCTCGACGAGATCGCGGACGTGTGCGAGCGCGCGGGCGTGTGGCTGCACGCCGACGCCGCGTACGGGTGCGGCCTCCTGGTCTCCCGCAGGCGCCGGCTCCTGGCGGGCATCGAACGCGCGGACTCGGTGACCGTGGACTTCCACAAATCCTTCTTCCAACCGGTCAGCTCCAGCGCGGTGCTGGTACGCGACCGGGAGACCCTGCGGCACGCCACCTACCACGCCGACTACCTCAATCCGGCCAGCAGCGCCGAGAACCTCATCCCCAACCAGGTCGACAAGAGCATCCAGACCACCCGGCGCTTCGACGCGCTCAAGCTCTGGCTGACCCTGCGCGTCATGGGAGCCGACGCCGTCGGGGAGCTCTTCGACGCGGTGGTGGACCGCACGGCCGAGGCGTGGAGCCTGCTGGACGCCGACCCCCGGTTCGAGGTCGTGACCCGGCCGCAGCTGAGCACTCTGGTGTTCCGCTATCTGCCCTCGGCCGAGGCCAGCCCCGAACTGTGCGACCGCGTCAACCTGCACGCCCGCCAGTCCCTTTTCGACTCGGGTGCCGCCGTCGTGGCCGGCACCACCGTCGCCGGCCGGAACTACCTGAAGTTCACCCTGCTGAACCCGGAGACCTCACTGCGCGACATCTCCGACGTGCTCGACATGATCGCCGAGCATGCCGGTATGGCCGAACTCGAGGAACTCAGCCGCTCCCGCGTCAGTTAGCCGACCCTCACCGGATTGGAGAGCCCATTGACTCCGCCCCATGACTTCATCGCCATCGGAATCGGCCCCTTCAACCTCGGGCTCGCCTGCCTGACCGAGCCCATCACCGAACTCGACGGCCTGTTCCTGGACAGCAAACCCGAATTCGACTGGCACTCCGGAATGCTCCTGGGGAGCAGCCTCCTGCAGACCCCCTTCCTGGCGGACCTGGTCACCCTGGCCGATCCCACGTCCCCGTACTCGTTCCTCAACTACCTCAAGGAGACCGGGCGCCTCTACTCGTTCTACATCCGGGAGAACTTCTACCCGCTGCGCACCGAGTACAACGACTACTGCCGGTGGGCCGCCGGCAAGCTGAGCGGACTGCGCTTCGACCACCACGTCACCGCCGTCACCTACGACGAGGAAGAGGGCACCTACCTGGTACGGGCCGTTCGGCCCTCGACCGGTGAACCGGTCTCCTACCGGTCCCGGCGCCTCGTACTCGGCACCGGGACCCCGCCCCACATCCCCGAGGCGTGCCGCGGACTCGAAGGCGACGCCGTCCACAGTTCCCGCTACCTGGACCACAAGGCCGCGCTGCAGGCGAAGCGCAGCATCACCGTCGTCGGCAGCGGCCAGAGCGCGGCCGAGATCTACTACGACCTGCTCCAGGACACCGACAGCCACGGCTACAGCCTCACCTGGGTCACCCGCTCGCCGCGCTTCTTCCCGCTGGAGTACACCAAGCTCACGCTGGAGATGACCTCCCCCGAGTACGCCGACTACTTCCACTCGCTCCCGTCGAGCACCCGCGACGAGGTCGTGGCCGCGCAGAAGAACCTCTACAAGGGGATCGACTCCGCACTGATCAACGCGATCTTCGACCTGCTGTACACCAAGAGCCGCGGCGGAAACCGGTCGGACCTCCTGATGACCAACACGGAGGTGACCCACGCCGGCCACGACGCCGGCAGCGGCATCCACACCCTGAACCTGCGCCAGGTGGAGCAGCAGCGGGACTTCACACACACCACCGAGGGGCTGGTCCTCGCCACCGGGTACCGCTACGAGGTCCCGGAGTTCCTGTCCCCGATCACGCACCGGATCCGCTGGGACTCCTCCGGCCGCTTCGCGGTACGGCGCGACTACAGCACCGACACCGCCGGTCGGGAGATCTACGTGCAGAACGCGGAGCTGCACACGCACGGCTTCGTGGCGCCCGACCTCGGCATGGCCGCCTACCGCAACTCGTGCATCATCCGCGAGCTGCTGGGCCGGGAGTACTACCCGATCGAACGGTCGATCGCCTTCCAGGACTTCTCCGCCCCGGAAGGGGCCGTGCGGCCGGTGGAGGTGGCATCCGCATGAGCGAGACCGTCTTCACCCGCACCGACCCCCGGCTGGGGACGTTCGCCCTCCGCCCGGTCGACCCGAACACCGACACCGAGCTGCTGCACCGCTGGCTCACCCACCCCAAGTCCGTGTTCTGGCAGATGAGCCAGGCCACACCGGCAGACGTCGAGCAGGAGTTCCGCACCATCGCCGCGGACCCGCACCGCGACGCCTTCATCGGACTGCACGAGGCCCGGCCGGCGTTCCTGGTCGAGCGCTACGACCCCGCGCACAGCGAGCTGAACGGGAAATACCGGGCCGAACCCGGCGACATCGGCATGCACTTCCTCGTCGCGCCGACCGACACCCCTGTACACGGTTTCACCCACGCTGTGATCAGCACCGTCATGGAGCTGCTGTTCGCCGCAGCCTCCACGGACCGCGTCGTCGTCGAGCCCGACGTGCGCAACCAGGCGGTGCACGCGCTCAACGCCGCCGTCGGCTTCCAGGTGGTGGACACCGTCTCCCTGCCCGACAAGGACGCCTACCTCAGCACCTGCACCCGCGAGCAGTACCGCGCCGCCGTGCGCGAGCAAGGAGCCCACCGATGACCCCTGACCCCCTGACAGCGCCGCGCGACGCCATCGCGCACCTGACCCCGGAGCACTGGGAACGCGCGAACCGCCTCCTGGTCCGCAAGATCCTCGCCGAGTTCTCCCACGAGCGCCTCATCACCCCTGGACCGCGTCCTCCCGGGCGCTACGTGGTGCGCAGCGACGACGGGCGCACCGAGTACCGCTTCGCGGCACGCGTGCTGAGTCTGGACCACTGGCAGATCGACGGCGCCGGCATCACCCGGCATCGGGGCGCGGACGAACTCCCGCTCGACGCGGCCGGCCTGATCCTGGACCTGCGGCGCACTCTGGGGCTGGGAGAGCAGGTGCTGCCGGTGTACCTGGAGGAGATCAGCAGCACCCTGGCCAGCAGCGCCTTCAAACTGTCGGGGCGGCGGCCCGCGGCCGCCGAGCTCGCCCGGGCCGACTTCCAGGCGATCGAGGCCGGGATGACCGAGGGCCACCCGTGCTTCGTCGCGAACAGCGGCCGGATCGGGCTCGACGCGGCCGAGTACCGCGGCTACGCGCCGGAGGCCGGTCCCCGGGTGCGGCTCGTCTGGCTGGCCGCTCGCCGCGACCGGTGCACCTTCTCCGCCTCCGCGGACCTGGACTACGCGGCGCTGATCCGCGCCGAGCTGGACGAGCGGACGCTGGAGCGGTTCTCGGCCACGATGGCGGACCTCGGGCTCGACCTCGACGACTTCCACCTGATCCCCACGCACCCGTGGCAGTGGTGGAACAAGCTCTCGGTCACCTTCGCGGGCGAGATCGCCCGACGCGACCTGGTGTGCCTGGGCCACGGCGACGACGAGTACCAGCCGCAGCAGTCCATCCGGACGCTGTTCAACACGACCGCCCCCGCGCGCCACTACGTGAAGACCGCCATGTCCGTGCTGAACATGGGGTTCCTGCGCGGCCTGTCCACCGACTACATGCAGGCCACCCCGGCGATCAACGACTGGGTCGCCGACCTGGTCGCACGGGACGAGGTCCTGCGGGGATCGGGGTTCACGATCCTGCGGGAGCGGGCGGCGATCGGCTACCACCACGAGCAGTACACGGCCGCCGCCCCCAAGGGATCGCCCTACCTGAAGATGCTCGCCGCGCTCTGGCGGGAGAGCCCGGTCCCGATGCTGGAGCAGGGCCGGCGACTGGCGACCATGGCCTCCCTGCTGCACGTCGACGCCGACGGCGACTCCGTGGCCGGCGCGTTCATCGCGCAGTCGGGCCTGGCGCCCGCGACGTGGCTGCGCCGCTATCTGGACGCCTACCTCACGCCGCTGCTGCACTGCTTCTACGCCTACGACCTCGTGTTCATGCCGCACGGGGAGAACGTGATCCTCGTGCTGGAGAACGGGGTCCCCGAGCGTGTCTTCATGAAGGACATCGCCGAGGAGATCGCGGTACTGGACAGCGAAGCGGTGCTTCCTCCGGAGGTCGAGCGCATCCGGGCCGAGGTGCCCGAGGAACTCAAGTCGCTGTCGCTCCTCACCGACGTGTTCGACTGCTTCCTGCGCTTTCTGAACGCGGCCCTGCACGCCGAGGGCCTGCTGGCGGAGGAGGCGTTCTGGTCCACCGTCGCCGCGTGCATCCTCGACTACCAGGAGTCCATGCCGCACCTGGCGCGGCGATTCGCCCGCTACGACCTGTTCACCGAGCGCTTCGGGCTCTCCTGCCTGAACCGGCTGCAGCTTCGGAACAACCAGCAGATGGTGGACCTGCAGGACCCGGCCAGCGCGATCCAGCTTGCCGGCGAGCTGGAGAACCCCATCGCGCGGTTCGCCGGCGGTGCGGCCGCCGGGGCGGGACACGGCGGCCACGCTCTGGACACCGCTCCCAGGTGAGCCCGCGGCGCCGCACCGGAACGGGACGGGGCGGCGGGCACCGCCTCAACGGGGTGTTCGATCGGCGCCTTCGCGGGCCAGCCGGGTGAGCAGTCCTGCCACCAGCGCCACCTGTGTGGGGGTGGCGCTGGTCAGGATGTGCTCGTCGCGGGCGTGCGGACCGGCACCGACAGCGCCCAGGCCGTCAAGGACCGGGCGGCCCAGCGCTGACACGAAGTTGGCGTCGCTGGCACCGCCCACGAAGATCTCGCCCAGGTCGGTGCCGAGATCCGCGGCCACCTCGCGGGCCCGGGCGAAAAGCCGGCGCGAAGGCGGGTTGGGGTTCATCGGCGGACGGTTCCACTCCCCGCTGACCATGAGCTTCACCCGGGTATCGGTGGGCGCCAGGTCCGCGAGGCCGGCGTCGACCCGCCCCATCTCGGCGGGCTCCCGGACACGGATATCCACCAGGCAGTTCGCGCGGCCGGCCACAACGTTGCGGCTCGTACCGCCGGAGACGACACCGACGTTGACCGTTGTGCCCAGCTCGGGGCGGGCGAGTGCGGTGATCGCGGGTATCGCCTCCGCAAGGGCGTGGACGGCGCTGGCACCGGCCAGGGGGTCGAGTCCGGCGTGCGATTCGATCCCGTGCGCGGTGACGCTGAACAGCCCCATTCCCTTGCGGCCCGTCTTGACCTGGCCGTCCTTGCTCGGCTCCAGGACCAGGGTGGCCGACGCCCCCGCGCTGACCCGCTCGATGTGCGCGCGGGAGGCGTGGCTGCCGATCTCCTCGTCCCCGGTGAGCAGCAGCCGCACGCCGGGGCGGGCCAGACCGAGCTCGCCCAGGAACCGCAGGGCCCACACCCCGTGGACCAGTCCCGCCTTCATGTCCAGGCAGCCCGGGCCGCTGAACCGGTCGCCTTCGACGGTGACGGGCCATTCGTCGATGGTCCCGGCAGGCCACACGGTGTCGTAGTGGCAGAGGAGGACGACCGTACCGCCGGTATCAGCGGGAACGGCATGGTAGTCGAGTTCCAGTACGTCGCCGTTGCTCCCGCCGTCGTGGCGGCGGCGCGCGGCGGGCCGCCCCAGCCGCTCGGTCAGCCAGTCCTCGATGTCGCTCAGGCCGGTGTCGAGCAGGGCCTTGTCGTTGCTGGGCGTCTCCAGTCCGACCAGTCGCCGCATGTCCTCCAGCATGGACGGCAGGTCGCGCCGGGCCAGGTCCGCGAGCGCGGCAGCCGCGTCGGCCATGGTCCACCTCCCCTTTCATGTCCGCTCGGTCGCCGTTCGTCTCGCGGCGCCGACGCTGCGGCCCCGCGGTGACCGGCTCAGTGCACCGGTGCTCCCGGACCAAGGGGGTACCCGGTGCCCACCAGGCGGCGATGATCAGCGCCAGCGGTGGGAAGGCCGCGAAGTTCTCGACCGCGTCCCCGTGCCCTCGGCGGCCCGACATGTATTGGTACCCGCATCGAGCCTGCCTCATCAGGCCTTCCGGAGGATGCTCCGGCCTTCAGGCCGGGGATGAGTCCGGGACTGCCACCCCCGAGACGGCTTACTCACGCCGAGCCCTTCCGCGAAACCGGGTCTATGCGGCCGAGGCTTTTGGCCATTTTCCACAAATAGAGCCGCATAGCATGCGCTATCTACGACATGGCGCTGCCGGCCGGAAGACGGGAGGGTGGGCACTGCCGGGGCCACCGTGTCGCGGCGCGCACATCGTTGGTCTATAGAAGGGCTCGGTCGGGTGTTCAGTCGTATCGCCATCGTCAACCGTGGTGAGGCCGCTATGCGGCTCATCCACGCCGTACGGGACATCGCCGCGGAGACCGGGACGCGGATCGAGACCGTCGCCCTGCACACCGACGTCGACCGCACTGCCGCCTTCGTCCGCGAAGCGGACCTGTCCTACGATCTCGGTCCCGCGTCCGCGCGTCCGTACCTCGACCTGAATGTGCTGGAGCGCGCGCTGGTGGAGACCAGGGCCGACGCCGCGTGGGTCGGTTGGGGCTTCGTCGCGGAGGACCCGGCGTTCGCGGAGCTGTGCGAGAAGGTCGGAGTCACCTTCGTCGGACCGGGCGCTGAGGCCATGCGCAAGCTCGGCGACAAGATCGGCGCGAAGCTGATCGCCGAGGAGGTCGGTGTGCCGGTCGCGCCGTGGAGCCGCGGTGCGATCGAGACCCTGGACGCCGCCAGGGCGGCGGCGGCCGAGATCGGCTACCCGCTGATGCTGAAGGCGACCGCGGGCGGCGGCGGGCGCGGCATCCGCGTGGTCACGAACGAGGCCGAGCTCGCCGACGCCTACGAGCGCACCGGCCAGGAGGCCGCGCGGGCGTTCGGCAGCGGCATCGTGTTCCTGGAGCGCCTGGTCACCGGTGCCCGGCACGTCGAGGTCCAGGTGATCGCCGACGGCGAGGGAACCGCGTGGGCGCTCGGTGTCCGCGACTGCTCGGTGCAGCGGCGCAACCAGAAGGTCATCGAGGAGTCGGCGTCGCCGTTGCTCAGCCCGGTACAGACGGCCGAGCTCAAGGCGTCGGCCGAACGGCTGGCCGTCGCGGTCGGTTACCGCGGCGCGGCGACCGTCGAGTTCCTCTACCACCCCGGCGACAAACTGTTCGCGTTCCTGGAGGTCAACACCCGCCTGCAGGTCGAGCACCCGATCACCGAGTCCACCACCGGGTTCGACCTGGTCAAGGCGCAACTGCGGGTGGCATCCGGCGGCAGACTCGAAGGCGAGCCACCGGTGGAGCACGGGCATGCCATCGAGGCCCGGCTGAACGCCGAAGACCCCGACCGCGACTTCGCGCCCTCCCCGGGCCGCATCGCGCGGCTGGGCCTGCCCGTCGGGCCGGGCATCCGCGTGGACACCGGCGTCAGCGAGGGCGACACCATCCCCGCCGACTTCGACTCGATGATCGCGAAGATCATCGCCTACGGCCGCGACCGCGACGAGGCGCTCGGCAGGCTGCGCCGGGCGATGGCGCAGACCACGGTGATCATCGAGGGCGGTGCGACGAACAAGAGCTTCGTGCTCGACCTGCTCGACCAGCCCGAGGTGATCGACGCCAGCGCGGACACCGGCTGGATCGACCGCGCCCGCGGCGAGGGCAGGCTCGTCTCGCACCGGCACTCCGCCATCGCGCTGGCGGCCGCCGCCATCGATGCGTACGAGGAGGAGGAACGCGTCGAGCGGCAGCGGCTGCTGTCGACGGCGTTCGGCGGACGCCCGCAGGTGCAGCACGAGAGCGGCCGCCCCCTGGACCTCAAACTGCGCGGCGTCGGCTACCGCGTGCGCGTCGCGCGGGTCGGCGCGCACCGGTTCCGCGTCGGCGTCGAGGCGGGGGGCGACGTCCGCGCCGCCAACGTCGAACTCGACCGCTTCGACCGGCACACCGGGCAGATCGTCGTCAACGGCACCCGGTACCGCCTGCTCACCGACACGCACGGGCCGATCCACCTGGTCGAGGTGGACGGCGTGACGCACCGGGTCAGCCGCGACGAGGGCGGCGTCGTCCGCTCGCCCACGCCCGCACTGGTCATCGCCACGCCCCTGGAAGTCGGCGCCGAGGTCGAGGCGAGCGCGCCGGTGCTGGTGCTGGAGAGTATGAAGATGGAGACGGTGCTGCGGGCGCCGTTCAAGGCGCGGCTGAAGGAATGCGTCGTGTCCGTGGGCAACCAGGTGGAGACCGGCGCCCCGCTACTGCGGCTGGAACCGATCGCCGACGACGCCGAGGACACCTCGGCCGCCGAGTCCGTCGAACTGGACCTACCGGCCGCGGCCGAGGAGATACCGGCGCGGGAGCGGCTCACGCTCGGCCAGGAGGACCTGCGCAGCCTGCTGCTGGGCTTCGACGCCGACCCGCACGACGAACGCCGGGTGCTCGACGACTACCTCGCCGCGCGCCGGGCGGCCACCGAGGACGGCCACCGGCCGCTGGCCGAGGAGCTGGAGCTCGTCGACGTGTTCGCCGACCTCGCCGAGCTGAGCCGCAACCGGCCAGCGGGCGAGGACGGCGGCGACGACAACCACGTGCACAGCGCCCGCGAGTACTTCCACACCTACCTGCAGAGCCTCGACGTCGAGCGGGCCGGGCTGCCGGAGGCGTTCCAGGCCAAACTCGCCAAGGCGCTCGGGCACTACGGTGTCACCGGACTGGAGCGCTCTCCCGAGCTCGAAGCCGCGGTGTTCCGGATCTTCCTCGCCCAGCAACGTGTGTCCGCCGACGCCACGGTCGTCACGACGCTGCTGCGCGCGTGGCTGCGGGAGCCGCCGCCGGACGAGACGCTGCGCGAGCCCGCCGGTCTCGCACTGGAGCGGCTGGTGGCCGCGACGCAGGTCCGCTTCCCCGTGGTCTCCGACCTCGCGCGCGGCGTGGTGTTCGCCTGGTTCGGCCAGCCGCTGCTGCGCCGCAACCGCGCCCGCGTCTACGCCGACGTCCGCAGGCATCTGCGCCACCTGGACGCGCACCCGGACGCACCGGACCGCGCCGAGCGCATCGCCGAGATGGTGCGCAGCACCGAGCCGCTGGTGCGACTGCTCGGCCAGCGGCTTGTCCGCGACGACCTGGACAACGCGATCATGTTGGAAGTGCTGACCCGGCGGTACTACGGCAACAAGGGTCTCATCGACGTCCGCACCAGCGAGGTCGCGGGCTGCACGTTCGTGGCCGCCGAGCGCGCGGACTCGTGCGTGGTCTCCTCCGCGGTGAGCTTCGAAGCGCTGGGCAGCGCGCTGCGCGGGCTCGCGGAACTGGCGAGCGGCGAGGACGCCATCGACGCCGACATCTACCTCGCCTGGGAGAAGCAGCCGGAGGACTCCGAGGCGATGGCGGCCGCCCTGCACGAGGTCGTCAGGGCGCACCCGCTGCCGAACCAGGTCCGCAGACTCACCGCCACCGTCGCGGGCAGCGGAGGTGCGGTGATGCACCACCACTTCACGTTCCGCCCGTCGAGCACCGGGATGACCGAGCAGCGGCTGATCCGCGGCCTGCACCCCTACATCGCACAGCGGATGCAGCTGGAGCGGCTGAGCAAGTTCGACCTCACCCGGCTGCCGTCGTCGGACGAGGAGGTCTACCTCTTCCAGTGCGTGGCACGGGAGAACCCGTCGGACGACCGCCTCGTCGCGTTCGCGCAGGTGCGCGACCTGACCGAGCTGCGCGAGCACGACGGCAGGCTGGTCGCACTGCCGACGGCCGAGGACACCATCGCCACCTGCCTCGACTCGATCCGCCGCGCGCAGTCGCGGCGCCCGCCGAAGAAGCGCTTCAACACCAACCGGATCGTGGTCTACGTCTGGCCGCCGAGCGACCTCACGCGGGCGGATCTGGAGATGCTCGCCAAACGTGTGATGCCGACGACCTCGGGGGCCGGGCTGGAGGAGGTCCTGTTCATCGGTCGGCAGCGTGACCGGACAACCGGGGAGTTGACCAAGGTCGCTGTGCGTTTCTCCGTCGACGCCACCGGCGGCACCGAGCTGACCGTCGGCGAGCCGTCGGACGAGCCGGTCGAGCCGGTCGACGACTACCGGCAGAAGGTGCTGCGCGCGAGCAGCCGCAACACGGTGTACCCGTACGAGCTGACCGGCCTGCTCGGCGACTTCGTCGAGCACGACCTCGACGACGACCACGCGCTGGTGCCGGTCGGCCGACCGAAGGGGAACAACACCGCGGCGATCGTCGCGGGCGTGGTCACCACGCCGACCCGGCGGCATCCGCAGGGCGTCACCAGGGTGGTGCTGCTCGGCGACCCGACGAAGTCGCTCGGCGCGCTGTCGGAGCCGGAGTGCCGCCGCGTGATCGCGGCACTGGACCTGGCCGAGCGGATGCGGGTGCCTCTGGAGTGGTACGCACTCTCCGCCGGCGCCCGGATCTCCATGGAGTCGGGCACCGAGAACATGGACTGGGTGGCCGCGGCGCTCAAGCGGATCGTCGAGTTCACCCAGGACGGCGGCGAGATCAACATCGTGGTCGCGGGCATCAACGTCGGCGCGCAGCCGTACTGGAACGCCGAAGCGACGATGCTCATGCACACCAAGGGCATCCTGGTGATGACACCCGACTCGGCGATGGTGCTTACCGGCAAGCAGTCGCTCGACTTCTCCGGTGGCGTGTCGGCCGAGGACAACTTCGGCATCGGCGGCTACGACCGTGTGATGGGCCCCAACGGGCAGGCACAGTACTGGGCGCCGAACCTGACCGCCGCGCGGGACGTGCTGATGTCGCACTACGACCATTCCTACGTCGCGCCGGGCGAGAATGCGCCACGCCGGGCGACGACCACCGATCCCGCCGACCGCGACATCTCCGACTTCCCGCACGCCGTGGCGGGCAGCGACTTCACAACCGTCGGCGAGATCTTCTCGGCCGAGGCCAACCCGGACCGCAAGAAGCCGTTCGACATCCGGACGGTGATGCGGGCGCTGGCCGACCAGGACCATCCGGTGTTGGAACGCTGGGCGGGCATGGCCGACGCGGAAACCGCGACGGTGCAGGACGCGCATCTCGGCGGCATGCCGGTGTGCCTGCTCGGCATCGAGTCGCGGGCGGTGCCGCGGCGCGGCTTCCCGCCCACCGACGGCCCGGACACCTACACCGCGGGCACGCTGTTCCCGCGGTCGTCGAAGAAGGCCGCGCGGGCGATCAACGCGGCCAGCGGCAACCGGCCGCTGGTGGTGCTGGCGAACCTGTCGGGCTTCGACGGTTCGCCGGAATCGATGCGCAAGCTGCAACTGGAGTACGGCGCCGAGATCGGTCGCGCGATCGTGAACTTCCGCGGGCCCATCGTGTTCTGCGTGATCTCGCGGTACCACGGCGGCGCGTTCGTGGTGTTCTCCAAGGCGCTGAACCCGAACATGACCGTGCTCGCGCTGGAAGGCTCGTTCGCCTCGGTGCTCGGCGGCGCCCCCGCTGCCGCGGTGGTGTTCTCCGGCGACGTCGACGCCCGCACCGCGGCCGACCCGCGCGTGCGGGACCTGGAGGCCCGCGGCGCGGTCGCCTCCGGCGCCGACCGCGCCGCGTTGACAGCGGAGCTCGACGAGCTCCGCTCATCGGTCCGCGCGGAGAAGCTCGGCGAGGTGGCCACGGAGTTCGACCGCGTGCACAACATCCGGCGCGCTGTCGAGGTCGGCTCCGTCGACGCTGTCATCCGCGCCGCGGAACTGCGCCCGCGGGTCATCGAGGCCATCGGGTCCCGCCTGCGCTGACCCCACCCCGGCGCCGGTCCGGAGCGGGCCCGTCCGGTGGTCAGGTCCACCGCGTCGGGCCCGCCGTCCAGGCCGACCTACCCGAAGACGGTGTCGCCGGGGGCACCGACCGCCGACGCGGCGCCGGCGTCGGCCTTCATCCGCTCGGAACCGGCCGCGCACTAGCCGAGCAGCGCCCCGGGTTGAGTGTGTTCTGCGGGTCGAGGGCGCTGCCGCCGCCGGAGGCTTCGACGGTCGCGCCGTGGTTCCGGGCGATCTCCACGGCCTCGGCGAGTGGCGTGTCGACGGGCACGGCCGCCGATCCGAAACCGCGGAGCGAGGCCGAGGACCGGTACCGGCCCGGGATGAACTCGGCGTACTCCGCGCACTCGGAATCGGACAGCGCGCGCTCCACCCGGCCCCAGCCCCACCAGGATCTGCCGCGGTTCGCCATGGCGGGTCTCCCTGAGCCTCGTCAGCGGGGCGGGGGCGGTTCCGCCGGTTGACCGCGGGTCCCTGCCCGGCGCTCTGGAAACCCTACGTTGCGGCCCCAGCGCGGGGCGGGCCACGAGCGTCGCCGGCAGGGGCCGGAACCGCTGAGGCGCACCCGCGCGGGCGAGCGCCGCTCAGAACTCCTGGCCGGACTGCCCGTTCGTTCCCGGTGGTATGCCCTGAAGGCGCTGCAGGTGCACAAGCCGCGTGAACCGGATGATGGGACGGATGAGCAGCTGGACACTGCCGAGCAGGAAGAACCAGGTGCCCAACGTGGTCGACGCCGGCGAGAAGAACAGGATGCTGCCGATGATGAACCAGATGGCGATACAGATGTCATTGCAGATGCTGATGGCCTCGTAGCGCTGCCGGATGATGAGCTCGTGACGCCCCAGCTTGATCGTGACCGGCTGGTTGTCGCCGGATCGCTGCATGTGCTCTTCTTCCAGGTGGTCGCCGTGATACCGGTCTCCCGAGCAGGATAACGGCCTCTGCGGTGCGGCGGACGGAACTCGGCCGTGTCACGAGGTACACAGTGAGGTGATGAGATATGTGGCGCTTCTGAGCGGGGTCAACCTCGGCAAGCACCGGCGGATCGCCATGGCCGAGCTGCGCGGACTGCTGGCCGGACTCGGATACACCGAGGCCAGGACACACCTGCAGAGCGGCAACGCTGTCTTCAGCGCGCCCGAGCGGCCCTCGGAGCAGATCGCGGCCGAGATCGAGGACCGTATCGCCCGCGAAGCCGGGTTCGAGGTGGGCGTCGTGGTACGCACCGCCGGCCAGCTGCGGGCGGTGGTCGAGAGTGTCCCCCTCGACATAAGGGACCCGGCCAGGTTCCTCGTGCTGTTCCTGGCCGAGCCCCCGGATCCGGAACGGTTGGTCGCCATCGACGCGGAGTCCTTCGCGCCGGAGGAGATGGGGGTGGGGGAACGCGAGCTGTACCTGTTCCTCCCCGATGGCGTCCGCAACGCGCGGCTTCCCGCGATCCTGCAGAAGCACATGCCGGGCCCGGCCACGGCCCGCAACTGGAGCACCGTCACCAGGCTCCTGGAGTTGGCGGAGGGCTGACCCGGTTCAAGCGGTCAGCGGGCCGCCTCCGCGGCGGGCGACTGCGCGAACTGAGTACGGTACAGCTCCTCGTAACGGCCGCCGACGGCCAGCAGTTCGGTGTGCGTGCCGCGCTCCACGACCCGCCCTTTCTCGATCACCAGGATGCGTCGGCGGTCTGCACGGTGGAGAGCCGGTGCGCGATGACCACCGCGGTCCGCCCGTGCAGCGCCTCGCCCAGAGCGGCCTGCACCGCCGCCTCCGACGTGGAGTCCAGATGCGCGGTCGCCTCGTCCAGGATCACCACCCGCGGTTGCGCGAGCAGCAGGCGGGCGATCGTCAGCCGCTGGCGCTCTCCTCCGGAGAGGCGGTACCCGCGTTCGCCGACGATGGTGTCCAGACCGTCGGGCAGGGCCGCGACAAGGTCATCGAGCCGGGCGCGCCGAAGCACGTCCCACAGTTCCTCCTCTGCCGCCTCCGGGCGGGCCAGCAGCAGGTTCGACCGGATCGAGTCGTGGAACAGGTGTCCGTCCTGCGTTACCATCCCCAGCGTCTCGCGGATGGACCCGGCGGTCAGGTCGCGGACGTCCACCCCGGCCAGCCGCACGGCGCCGCCGTCGACGTCGTAGAGCCTCGGCACCAGCTGCGCGATCGTGGACTTCCCGGCGCCTGAGGAACCCACCAGCGCCACCGTCTGCCCCGGCTCGGCGCGGAACGACACGTCGTGCAGCACCTCGACACCGCCCCGGGTGTCGAGGTTGGCGACCTCCTCGAGCGAGGCGAGGGAGACCTTGTCCGCCGAGGGGTAGCTGAAACGCGCTCCGTCGAACTCCACGGAGACCGGCCCCGCGGGCACCGGCCGGGCATCCGGCTTCTCGGCGACCAGCGGCTCCAGGTCCAATACCTCGAAGACCCGCTCGAAGCTCACCAGCGCGCTCATCACCTCCACGCGGGCGGTGGCCAGGGCGGTCAGCGGAGCGTACATGCGGGTGAGCAGCAGCGCGAGTGCGACGACGGCTCCTGGGTCCAACTGCCCGCGCAGCGCGTAGAACCCGCCCACCCCGTAGACGAGTGCCAGCGCCAACGCCGAGACCAGGTCAGAGCGGTGATGAACACCTCCTGCACCATGGCCGTGCGCACCCCGATGTCGCGCACCCGCCGGGCCCGCGTGGCGAACTCGGCCGACTCATGCGCGGGCCGGCCGAACAGCTTCACCAGCGTCGCCCCGGGGGCGGAGAAGCGCTCCGTCATCTGCGTGCCCATCAGCGCGTTGTGGTTCGCCGATTCGCGTTCGAGCTGCGCCAGCCGGGTGCCCATCCTGCGTGCCGGCAGTACGAACAGGGGCAGTAGCAGTAGCGCGAGTAGGGTGATCTGCCAGGAGATGCCGACCATGACGGCGAGGGTGAGCAGGAGTGTCACGAGGTTGCTCACCACGCCGGAGAGGACATCGCTGAACGCGCGCTGAGCGCCGATGACGTCGTTGTTCAACCGGCTGACCAGTGCACCGGTGCGGGTGCGGGTGAAGAAGGCGACCGGCATGCGCTGCACGTGGTCGTACACCGACGTGCGCATGTCCAGGATCAGACCTTCTCCGATTCTCGCTGACAACCACCGCGACACCAGCCCGAATCCGGCCTCCGCCAGCGCGATACCGGCGATGAGGAGCGCGAGCCCGACGACGAGCCCCAGTTCCCGGCCTTCGACGATCGCGTCGACGACCCGGCCCGCCAGAAGCGGCGTGGCGACCGCGAGAGCCGCTGTGGTGATGCTGAGCAGCAGGAACCATACGAGGCGGCGGCGATGCGGCCGCGCGAACCGTCCGATGCGGCGCAGTGTCGCCATGGAGAACGGTCGCTGGTCCTGCTGCGCGTGCATCGCGTTGTACATCGACATCCACGCGGTCGCTTGCATGTCCATCCCGCACCACCGGCTTCCGGGCGTTGGCTGTCACGGTCATGACTTCGCCGGCATCGGCCGGCGCTACGGGTGGAGCCTAGAATCTCAAGTTAGCTTGAGGTCAACTCGTTCCGGTGTCCGCTATCGGTCGAGAGCCGTTATACGACGTAGCTGAGATCCTTCGCTCTGAGGGTGTCGGGGACCATGCGCAGCCATTCGCACCCCGTCCTGGCGGGATCGCCCTCCATGATCCGCTGGAAGCGCGCGTCCCATCGTGTCTGGTCCCGTCCGAGATAACGTGTGAGCTTGCGGCGCGCACGCTGCTTGTCGAAGGGGAGGATCTCGGCACGGCCCTGCGCGATCACCTGTCGGACCGTCCCGCTCCCCAGATCGCACATGTCGACGACGAGTGCGATCCGGGGATCGGTCCTGATCCGGGAGGGCAATCGCGCCCACGGTCCGACGATGACCCAGAAGGCCCCCTCCTCCCAGAGGAACCACGTCGGCCGCACGGTCGGCCCGTTGGTGGCGATCCGGGCCGTGAGCGGCCGGGCCAGGAAAGAGTCGACGTCGAATTCGGAATCCGCCACTTCGGTGAATCCCCCAATCCTCGTTCGCGTTGGCCGTCGGCCCCGGTGAACCGGGGGGAGGGGCCGGGGACGCGGGGAGGGCCCCGAGTGGTCGCACGCCGCCTCGGGACCGCACGCCTACGGCGCCGAGGAGGCTCGGCTTTCCTCGGTCCCGTCCTCCGGTCCGGGCGGATCGGAGTCGCGCAGCATGCCGGGCTCGGTCCGGGCGACGATGCGTGTACCGACTAGGTCCCCCGTCACGTTGCACATTGTGCGGGCCATGTCCAGGATCGCGTCGATACCGGCGACCAGGGCGACCGGGGCCATCGAGAGGCCCGTCTGGGAGACCGTCATGGTCAGCATGATCAGCCCGGCGCCCGGTACGCCCGCGGTCCCGATCGAGGCCAGCACACCGATCAGCACAACGGTCAGGAGTTCGGCGATGGTGAGCTCCGCCCCGGAGACGTTGGCCACGAAGACGGTGGCCGCACCGACGTAGATGGCCGTGCCGTCCATGTTGATGGTCGCGCCGAGCGGCAGACTGAAGCCGTAGACGCCCTCGTGCACGCCGAGCTTCTCCGCGGCACGGGAGGAGACCGGAAGGGTGCCGCTGCTGGAACGTGTGACGAACGCCGTCATCATGGGGTCCTTGGCCGCACCGAAGAACCGTCTGATCCCGACCCGGAAGAGCAGCAGTATCCCGATGTAGACCACGATCTGCAGTGCGATACCGCCGTAGACCACACCGATGAGCTTGGCCAGCGGCCCGAGCGCCTCGGTTCCGGTCTCGCCCATGACCACGGCTATCAGCGCGAACACGCCGATCGGGGCGTACTGCAGCACGCCCCGGATCACCAGGAAGACGAGCTCGACGGCGCCGTCGACACCGCGGCGCAGGAAGTCGCCGAGGTCGCGGATCCGCTCGTCGTCGCTGCCGCGCATGAAGGTCAGAGCGATCCCCGCGGCGATCGCGGCGAACATGACCGCGAGGACGTTGCCCTCCGCCAGCGCTTGGAAGGGGTTGGCGGGGACGATGTCGAGCAGGGTCTCCGACACCGGCGGAGGCTCCTCCCCCTCCTCTCCGGCGGCACCGGGCATCGAGATCCCGGTCCCCGGAGCGATCGCCAGGGCTATCAGCAGCCCGACGGTGATGGCGAACGCCGATGTCACCAGGTAGAAGAGGAAGACCTTGAACCCGATGCGCCCCAGAGCCGCCGGGGTGACCGCGGAGACGCCCGCGATGAGAGTGACGATGACCAGGGGCATCACCAGCATTTCCAGCAGGCGCAGGAAGAGCTCGCCCAAAGGAGCGATGACGGTGACGGGTTCGCCGACAGCAAGTCCCGTGACGGCCCCGGCGACCAGTCCGATCGCCAGTTTCCAGATCAGCGGGAAGTCCAGATAGCGCCGCCAGAGCGAAGGTCTCGACGTCTGTGTGGACATCGTCGTCCTTTACCGGATCGGGGGTATCGAATGGAGGATTTATACCGACTCAACCGAAACGCACACATCACAAGACGGTTGCCGGTCCGTCGACGCACCGGAGCGCCGACCCGGGCCCGTTCGTTCCCCGCCGCCGGAGCTGCCATGATGGCGCGCATGTCAGCGCGTGAACTCGTGGTTCTGGGCAGTTCCAGTGCCGTGCCGACCAAACGACGCAACCACAACGGCTACTTCCTCCGGTGGGACGCGAACGGGCTCCTGTTCGACCCCGGTGAGGGAACACAGCGGCAGTTCCGCCGGGCCGGACTGTCCGCGCACGACATCACGCGGATCTGTGTGACGCACTTCCACGGCGACCACTCTCTGGGGATCCCGGGCATCGTGCAGCGTATCGCGCGCGACGGGGTCGAGCACGAGGTCCGGGCGGCGTTCCCGGCCTCGGGGGAGCGCTACTGGCGCAGGCTGCGTCACGCGACCGCCTTCGCCGACACCGATGTCATCGTCGAGCAGCCGGTCAGCGGAGACTCCGCGAGCCTGCCCGGTGACAGCGGCATCACCGTGACGGCGCTGCCACTGGAGCACCGGATCGAGACCTACGGTTACCGGATCGCCGAACCCGACGGTTGGCGGATGCTGCCGGACAGGCTCGCCCAGCGCGGTGTCGCCGGGCCGGACATCGGCAGGCTCCAGCGTGAGGGGGAGATCCGCAACACGGCAGGGGAGAGGGTGGCACTGGCCGAGTGCGCCACACCCCGCCGCGGCCAGGTCGCCGCGTTCGTCATGGACACCGTGCCCTGCGCCAACGCGGTGCGGCTGGCGCAGGACGCCGACCTGCTGGTGGTCGAGGCCACCTACCTGGAGGACGAGGCGGCTCTCGCGGCCGAGTACCGGCACCTGACAGCGGGCCAGGCCGGCCGGATCGCCGCCGAGGCCGGGGCGCGCAAGGTGGTCCTGACGCACTTCTCCGAGCGCTACGAAGAAGGCGATGACGCCCGGTTCGTCGCCGAGGCCGCCAGGTGTTTCGAGGGCGAGATCGTCCTGGCCCGCGACCTGGAGCGGACCGCGGTGCCCCGCCGCCGGTAGCGGCGGCGGGCGTCCCGAGTCATCGTGCCTGAGGGGCGGGAGCGCTCAGTCGAACAGGTCGTCGACGGTCTTAGCGGTGAGCGCGCGCTGCAGCCACGTGTCGACCTGGTCGAGGTCGGTGCAGGTGAGGATGCGCTCGCGGACCTCCTTGGACACCGGGATCCCCCGGGCCGCCAGAACCGCCACGACCCCCTTGGCCTCACCCTCGGCCATCCCCTGGCCGTAGTACTTCCTGGCGAAGTCGCTGCGGTACTCATATGTGCCGGTAGCCATCAATGCCTCCAGGTACTTCTGAGCGGCATCAGGCAGCGCCGCGAGTACACCGCCGCCAGCGACGGTTGGTTGCGGAAGAGCTCGATCAGCAGCTCGTGCTCCATTGTCGGCATGAGCGGACATTACCGAAAGCGACGAGTCGGTCATGCCGAGTTGCCGGAATTCCAGAAAAAGGAGGGCCCGGCGGGGACGGGGGCCGGGCCCTCGGCAGAAGACGAACGCGGGGTCAGGTGCCGATGACCCCGCCGTCGTCCTTGCGGATGACCACGGTGGCCGACCGGGCGCGGCCACCGGAGTCGAAGTCCGGCCAGTTGCTCACCGCGCGCGGGTCCTCCGGGGTGGGCTCGCCGATGGCAGCGGTGCTCTCGCCCGGATGCTGCACGTTGATGAACATGGTCTTCTGGTCCGGTGTGGTGATCACACCGGTGATCTCGGCTCCCCGCGGTCCGGTGAGGAACCGCCGGATCTCGCCCGTGGACGGGTCCGCGGCGAGCATCGCGTTGTTGGCGATGTTGTCGTAGCCCTCCTCGGGGTCGTTCTGCACGGAGTTGGAGACGTCGGTCTGGATCCACAGCCGGCCGTCCGGGTCGAACCACAGGCCGTCGGGGGAGCCGAAGATGCCGTCCTCGTCCAGCTCTACCTCGTCGTCGTAGGCGGGATCCCCGGCGAGCACGAAGATGTCCCAGGTGAACGTGGTCGCGGTGTTGTGGCCGTCCTTCTCCCGCCACTTGATGATGTGGCCGTAGGGGTTGGGGTCGCGCGGGCTGGCGTCCCCCTCTCCCAGCTCGCCGTTGGTCAGGCTGCAGAAGACGTCGTTGCTGCTCGGCTGGACCGCGATCCACTCGGGCCGGTCCATCGGGGTCGCCCCGACGGCGTCGGCGGCCTCGCGGGTGCGCAGCAGCACGTCGGCCTGGTCCTCCCACCCGTTGTCGGCGGTCAGCGGGCCTTCGTCGAACACGAGGGGCAGCCACTCGCCGCTGCCGTCGTCGTCGAAGCGGGCGACGTAGAGGGTGCCGTGGTCCAGCGGGCTCTCGCCCCTGGCCCGGACCGCCTTCCACGGTCCGGAGCCGACGAACTTGTAGATGTAGTCGCCGTCCTGGTCGTCGCCGGTGTAGACGACCACCCGGCCGCGGGACTCGGTGGTGACGGCGCCCTCGTGCTTCACCCGGCCCAGAGCGGTGCGCTTGACGGGGGTGTGCCCGGGGTCGAACGGGTCGATCTCGACCACCCAGCCGAAGCGGTTGAGCTCCTTGGGGTTGGTGGCCACGTCGAACCGCGGGTCCACCTCGTACCACCGGTAGTCGAACCCTGCGGCGTTGATCCCGTAGCGGTCCTGTTCCGGCGTGGGCTCCCAGGAGCCGTCGGTGGTGCCGAAGTAGGCGTTGAAGTTCTCCTCACAGGTGAGGTAGGTGTTCCACGGCGTCACGCCGTGCGAGCAGTTGTTGATCGTGCCCCGGGGCTGCGGGTCCCGCGCCTGGAGCTCGGGGTGGTCGGCCGGGACGGGGCCGGAGAGCTCCACCGGGGTGGTCGGGGTGACCTTCCGGTTGCACTCGGAGTCGACCGCCTGCCATTCGCCGTCGACCAGCTCGATCTCGACGATGCTGACACCGTGGCTGGCCAGGGCCTTGTCAACCTTTTCCCGAGTCATCTCCTCGTCGCCGTCGGTGTAGAGCAGCGTGCGGTCGATGTACTCGTGGTTCAGGACCAGCAGCCCGTGCCGGTTGGCCTCCTTCCCCTTGCCCAGGGGGAAGAAGTGCATGCCGTCGTGGTGTGAGCCGATCTGCTCGGCCGCCTCCTCGGCGGTGTTGGAGGCGTCCTTCTTCCACGCCGGCCCGTCGGAGCGGAGCGGCTGCCCCCAACGAATGAGCACATCGGCGCTGTATCCGTCCGGTACGACGACCGCGTCGGCGTCACTCGGCGGAACCGCGGTGAAACCGAGGAGGGGACTCGGCCGGCCGGGCGTGGGGCGCGCGCCCGCGTTCCCGTTCACCATGCCGGATACCAGGAAGCCGGTTGCCGCAATTGTGCCGCCCCGCAACATGTCACGGCGGGAAAAACGGTTGGCCAGGACTTTCTGGAAGGGGGGATTTCCGGAGCGGTTGGAGCTGATGTCGTCAGGATCGAATCCCATTGGGCATCCTCGTTCACGTCTATTCCGGTAGGACCGGAGGCACGGGGACCCCGCCGCCAAGCGAGGCTGACAAATGCGGACGCTACGTCAGGGGGACATGAACCGTCCAGACCGCCGGAAAACCGGGCGCGTCACCCGATGACGGCCCGGACCGCGTCCATCCGAGTAGGCCGGTTCCCTTGGCCGCGGCGCGTGCGGCCAGGGACACCACGACATCATGGCGTCCCTTATCAACCGGTACCCGGCCATTGTCGTGAATGGTGTCTTGGCCGGTGGTGAAGAGTCCGTGAACGCCCGACCCGGGAACAGCGGAAACACCAATAACGGAACGGTGAGCGTGTTCCCCGGCGGACCGGGAAGCTCGCTCCTTTAAGGCGCCGCCCCGTACGGGGCCGATATCGGAGAACGGGTCAGCGCATCGCCGGTGGTCAATGGTGCTTGCGCCACACAAAGGCGGCGGAGACGGGGTGATTGCGGAAGCGTTCCCACTTCGGCTTGACCGCGAGCCAGCGGTCGTCGACCGTTCCCTCCCGTATCTCCACGAGCCGCCAGCCTTCCCGCAGGCCGGCCGTTACGTGCTCGCTCACCAGGTGGATATTGGTGGTAATGGCGACCGGTTCGCCCGAACCACTCGTGAAGTGGGTCGGCATTCCGGTGGCCATGATGAAGTGCGGGTGGAAGGCGACCAGCACGCACAGGGCGCCGGGCCCGGCCAGCCGCCATGCCTCGCCGTAGAAAGGGCGCAGGTCCGAGAGATGCTCGTCGATCAGGCTCGCGATGACCAGATCGTAGGCGCCGCTGTCGAGGCCGGTCGCTGTCGCGTCGGCCTCGAAAAGACGGTCGTGCGCGCCGCGGGATTTCGCGACTTCGAGCATCTCGGGAGTGAGGTCGACACCTTCGATCGAGGCGACCCCTTTGCCTCGCAGCCAGTCGCCTGTCCGGCCGGTACCGCATCCCAGATCGGCGGCTCGGCGCACCGCGTTCCACGAAGGAACCGTCAGCTCCTCCAGGAGGGCGACGTCCATCGCGTCCTCCACGGTGTCTTCATAAGTGGTGACCCACTGCGCGTACCCCGTCCGCACATCCACCATCCGGTAGCCGCGGGAGTCGAAATCGGCGAATCGCACCATGGCTCCATTGTTCTAGCGTGCGCCCGACGGCCGGGGCAACGGAATATTCCCGGCCGCCCGCGGGAGCAGAGCGAAACAGTGCCGCACGCTTGTTGTCCGCAACCGGACACATCGAGCCGCACCCGTACGACCGAGAGGCGGGCACGGCCGCCTGCCGGGCAGCAGTGTGTCGCTGGCGCCGGGGCGAACGTCTTGGCAGGGTAGAGCCATGCGCGTCATCGTGATCGGCGGAGGCATCGTGGGAGCCAGCGCGGCTTTCCACCTGGCGAAGCGCGGGGTGTCCACGATTCTCGTGGACCGCGCCCACCCCGGTCAGGCCACGGCGGCGGGCGCCGGCATCGTGTTCCCGTGGCCGTTCCCGTGGGCCGCGCCCCAGGTCTGGGAGTTCGAGCTGCGGGCCGCGGACCACTACCCCGCGCTCATGGCCGAGCTCGCCGAGGACGGGGAGGCCACCGGTTACGAGGCCGTGGGCGGGATCTCGGTGAGCGCCGACGCTGCCACCGCCGACCAGGAGTTCGAGCTCGTGAAAGAGCTGGCGGCGCAGCGCGGCTTCGGAGGTATCGGGAGGGTCGAGCGGCTCGCTCCCGGTGAGCCCGCCGAGCGGTTCCCGCTGCTTCCACCGAGTCACCAGGGCGTGAGCATGGCCGGCATGGCGCGCGTGGACGGCCGCCAGGTCTGCGACGCGTTGCGCAACGCCGCCGAGAAACGCGGGTTGCGCTACCTGCAGGCCGAGGCCGAACTGGTCGGTGACGGCCATCGGATCACCGGTGTGCGTGCCGGCGGCCAGGAGTATCGCGCGGACAGTGTCATCGTCGCCGCGGGCGCCTGGTCGGCCCGGCTCTTGGCGCCGTTCGGCGTGCAGATCCCCGTTTTCCCCGTCCGCGGTCAGATCACCCACTTCGCCCTTCCCGAGCGGAGCACGCGCGACTGGCCGTGCGTCCGGATCGGCGAACGCGACTACTACATGCTCGCGTTCCCCCCGAACCGGATCGTGGCCGGCGCCACGCGGGAACCCGAGGCGGGGTTCGACTACCGGGTGACCGGCGGAGGATTGCAGCAGGTGCTGACCGAGGCCATCGACATCACGCCGGCCCTCGCCGAAGCCACGGTCCTGGAGACCCGCGTCGGGTTCCGCCCCGGCAGCCGTGATTCCCTGCCGATACTCGGCGGGGTCGAGCCGCTGCCGGGAGTGCTCGTGGCCACCGGACTGGGAGCCGAAGGCCTCACGTTCGGCCCGTATCAGGGGGCTGTCGCCGCCCGCCTGGCGCTGGGCGAGACCGCCGAGATCGATCTGCGGCCGTTCCGCCCGGACCGCCTGGTCGCCGTACCGGGCAGCTGAGCGGTCCGTCCGCGGCCCGGGCTTCGCGCGTGCGGGAACGATATGGGTGAGGGCGAGCCGCGAAGCACCAACGGAGGACGCGCAGTGTGGTACGAGGACTGGGGCGCGCGATCAGCGCGCTGGGCCGGAATCAGCAGCGAAACGGTCGATGTGCACGGCACGCGGGTGCACGTGCTGCGAGCCGGTGCCGCCCCCGAGGCGCCGGCCGGCGCGCCCACCCAATTGCTGGTCCACGGTATGGGCGGCGCCGCCTGGCATTGGCTGGACGTGCTCCGGCCGCTCACCGCGCACGGTCCGGTCATCGCGCCGGATCTTCCAGGACACGGCCGGACACGGCCACCGCGCCGGCACGCCACAGGGGTGCGGGTCAACGCGCGGTTCCTGCGCGCCTTCACCTCGACGCTCGGTCTCGATCGCGTCGTGCTGCACGGACACTCGGCCGGAGGCTTGGTGTCGCTGCTGTTCACTGCGCTCGCACCCGAGCGTGTCGAACGGCTGGTACTCGTCGATCCCGCTCTGCCCGCGCCGCTCAGCTCAAGAGCCTCCTTCTGCTGGCAGACGGTAGGGCGGGCAGCGCTGTTCCTGGTTCTCTCCGTTGGCCGCCCCTGGTTCCGGCTGTTCAGCAAGGTGCCGAACTATTTCCTTGAGCAGGCGCGCGGACAGTCCGCCAAACGGCTCCGGATGACCCTCGGTGTTCCGGGGAACATCTCGCCCGAACTGACCGAACTGATCACGGAGGACCGTGAACTGATCCTGACCCAGCCCTGGCGGCTGGACGCCACTCTCGCCACCTGGACGACGAGCACCGAGGAGATGTACGTCGCGCGGCGTGCGCTGGAGACGACGATCGCCCGGGTCGCGGTGCCCACGCTGCTGCTGTGGGGGGCACGGGACCGCATCATGAGGCGTCCGGTGATCGACCGGGTCACGGTGCTGCGACCGGATTGGGAGTTGCACGTCTTCGAAACAGCGGGGCACCTTCCGCAGTGGGAGGCCCCCGAGGACTACGTTGCTGTGGTGCGAGAGTGGATGCGGAGGCCGGAAGCCCCCGCCCGCTGAAACGGCGCCGCGGGCTCCAGGTCCCGGACACGGCGGGGCAGCGGGGCGCGGCACCCGACGACGGGCGCCCACAAACATCCCGGCACGGGTTCTCGACCCGCCGACAGCCGTTCACGGCCGGTGACCAGGAGAGGGAGGCGTTCTGAAGAGGGCGGGACACCCCGGAGGCGGCGCCGTTCCCTGAGCATTCCCCAAGAAACCCTGAGAGAATTCTCAGAAAATCTCGCCATACGCTTGTTCCCCCCTGCGGAAGCACGCCAGCATAGGGGAGTCCGGGGGAGCGGTGCACCCCCGAGTACATCGCCCCTGCCCCCGAGACTCTGTTTGGAATGCACTCCGTGACGACTCAGACTCGCTCCGAAGTCGCGTCTTCCAAGCCCGCCGCCCCCTCCGCCCAGCGCCGATTCTTTCCCGAGGTGCAAGGGCTGCGAGCGCTCGCGGTGATCATCGTGCTCATCTACCACGTCGACCACGAGCTCCTCCCGGGCGGCTACGTCGGCGTGGACATCTTCTTCGTCATCTCCGGCTTCCTCATCACCACATTGATGCTCCGGGAGGCCAGCACGCACGGGCGGGTGTCGCTGACCGGCTTCTACATCCGGCGGATCCGCCGGATCCTTCCCGCGGCCACACTGGTACTGGTCGCAACCGGCATAGCCTCGTTCCTGCTGCTGCCCTCGACGCGGTTGCAGGACACGGCGCTGCAACTGATCGCCAGCGCCGCGTATGTGGAGAACCTGTTCCTGGCCCAGCAGTCCGTGGACTACCTCGCCGCCGAGACGGCCGCGAGCCCGGTGCAGCACTTCTGGTCGCTTGCGGTCGAGGAGCAGTTCTACCTGCTGTGGCCGCTGCTCTTCGTGGGCTGGCTCGCTCTGAGCCCCCGGTGGCGGACCAGCACCGTGATCCTCGCGATGACGTCGGCCATTGTGGTCGTCTCGTTCGTCTGGTCGGTCTGGCTCGTCTCCACGGACCCGCAGCCTGCCTACTTCCTGCCGCAGGGCCGCATGTGGGAACTGGCGGTCGGAGGGGTGCTGGCCATCCTGCTCACCCGGTGGCAGCCCCCGGAAGGGGTGCGTTGGGTGCTCGGCTGGGCCGGGATCGCCGCCATCATGACCGCCGTCCTCACCTACGACTCCGGGACCCTGTTCCCCGGCTGGGCCGCGACGCTGCCTATACTCGGCACCGCCGCCATCATCGTCGCCGGGCGCAGCAGCACCCCCTTGTCGGTGTACGCGCTGCTGAGCACCAGGCCGGCCGGGTTCGTCGGTGACATCTCCTACGCGCTGTACCTGTGGCACTGGCCGCTGATCGTGTTCGCGCTGGCCGTGACCGAGAAGGCGACACTCACCCCGCTTGAGGCGGTGCTCGTTCTGACCAGTAGCTTCCTCCTGGCCTGGGGCACCAAGATCGTGGTGGAGGACCCGGTGCGCGAGGGCGGTCTCCTACGCGCCGGACGCAGCGCCGCCGTTTTCGCGGTCGCCGGGCTGGTGCTCGTCACCTTCATCGGCGCCGGGAAGTACGTCCACGTGCAGCGGCTGAGCGATGTCCAGTTCGACCCTTCGGTGCACGTGGGTCCGACGGCGATCACCGACCAGCGGTCGGAGGGAAGCGCCGAGGCGGCCATCTACCCGCCGCTCGCCGCGGCCGGCGACAACCTGCCCAGCGTCTATGACGACAAGTGCCAGGCCACTCCCGGGACGACCACCCCGAAGAGCTGCATCTACGGCCCGGACGACGCCACCACCGACGTCGCGATCGTGGGCGACTCGCACGGGGCGCACTGGGTTCCGGCGTTGCGCGAGGTCGCCGACAGCCAGGAGTGGCGGCTGCACACCTACACCAAGTCCTCCTGCGCGTTCACCGAGACGCTGCTCGAGTTGCGGGAGGGCCCCTACTCGGAGTGCGAGACGTGGAACGAGGCCGTCACCGAGGAACTGGTGTCGGAGGTCCAGCCCGAGATCGTGTTCACCAGCTCCGCCACGCAGGCGCAGGCGCACGGGATCGACTCGGAGGAGGAGAACACAGAGATGCTCGCCGAGGGCATGATCGGCCTCTGGGCGAGGCTGGAGAGCGCGGGCAGTGAGATCGTGGCGATCCGAGACACCCCCAGGTCCCAGCCCCGCATCCCGGAATGCGTCGAGCGCCACACCGACGACCTCGACGAATGCACGAACTCCGAGGACGAGGCACTGGCGCAGGAGGACCCGCAGGAGCTGGCCGCCGAAGCGCGCGACACCGGCGCCGATGTCCTCGACCTGACCGACAGGTTCTGCGCGGACGGCGACTGCCCGCCGGTCGTGGGCAACGTGCTCGTCTACCGCGACAGCCACCACCTCACCGAGGCGTACTCGCGGCTGCTCGCTCCCGACCTGGAGGCCCGCCTATAGGGGATGCCCGGTCGGTGTCGTCCCGGCGCCGGCGGAGACGAGCACCCGCTCGTAGCAGATGCTCTCCTCGCAGTCGACATAGGGAGCGAAACGCTCGATCCGCCGGTACCCGCACCGTTCGTACAACCGAATCGACTCCGGTTGCGCGGCGCCGGTCTCCAGGCGCATGCGCGTGGCCCCGCGGCCCCGGGCGGCCTCTTCCAGCTGCCGCAGCAGCACCCGCCCGACGCGCCGGCCCCGCCAGGACGGGACGATGTACATCCGCTTGACCTCGTAGGTCTGAGCGTCCAGCTGGCGCAGCCCGCCGCACCCCATCACGTCTCCGCTGTCGACGTCAGTGACCAACAGGAAGACGGCGATGTCGGAAAGGGAGGGTTTCGGACCGTGCTCCAAGTCCGCGCCGTAGCGCCCGATGATCTCCCGCTCCTGCTCCTCGCGCAGGTGGACGGCACTCGGGTGCTTCCAGGCGGTCTCCTCAACAATGATGCGCACGGCATAGCAGCGTACGCCACGGGCGCTCAGGCCGCTGAGCGGGGCAGCCGGTAGAGCAGGTGCCGGGAGAGCCTGTGCCCGGCGGGCAGCGCGGGGTGGGCGAAATCGTCCTCAGGTGCGCGGCGCATCCCCAAACGGCGCATCACGGCCCGCGACCGGGTGTTGGCTCCGACGGTCAGCGAAACGATCTCGGCCAGCCCCACCCTGTCGAAGCCGTGGCGTACCGCGGCGCGGGCGGCTTCGGTGGCATAGCCATGACCCCAGGCATGCCGGGCCAGCCGCCACCCCACCTCCACGGCCGGAGTGAAGTGAGCGGCGAACCGGACGTTGAGTAGACCGGTGAAGCCGATGAACTCCCCGGTCTCGACGACCTCCAGCGCCCAGAGACCGTAGCCGTACTCGTCGAGGTCCCGCTGGGCCCGCTTGGACAGGGCGTCGGACTCCCCGCATGTCAGCAGCGCGGGAAGGTACCTCATCACGTCCGGATCGGCGTTGATCCGAGCGAACGGCGCCCGGTCCTCCTCCCGCCAGCGCCGCAGCAGCAGGCGCTCCGTGCGTAACTCCGGCCCCTTGCCCATGTCACCGACTCTAAAGCTCGCGCGCAGCGGGACAGCGGTGCCAGGCCACGCGCCGACGGCCGGGCACCGCATCAGCACGGCGCTCAGGCGTTCGGCGGCAACTCGGTCCCGGCGCCGCGGTGCCGGGGCTTCACCAGATCGAGGCGTTCGGGGGGAAGTGTCCCCTCGCCGGCGTCCTGCACGGTGAAACCGGCGTCGCGGATCATCTCCAGATCAGCCTGGCCGGCCTGGCCCTCGCTGGTCAGGTAATCGCCCAGGAAGATCGAGTTGACCACGTGCAGCGCGAGCGGCTGCAGGCTCCGCAGGTGGATCTCCCGGCCACCGGCCAACCGCACCTCGACATCGGGGAAGACCAACCGGGTCGCCACCAGGATGCGCAGGCACCGCTGCGGTGTCAGGTTCCACTGTCCGGCCAGCGGCGTTCCCTCGAACGGGATGAGGAAGTTCACCGGGACCGAGTCCGGGTCCAGCCCGCGCAGCGAGGACAGCGCGTCGACGATGTCGTCGTCGCTTTCTCCCAGGCCGGCGATCAGTCCGGAGCACGGGGACAGGCCCGCCTGCTTGGCCTGCTGAACCGTCTCGACACGGTCCTCGAAGCCGTGTGTGGTGCAGATATCGGAGTAGCGCTCGTTGGAGGTGTTGAGATTGTGGTTGTAGGCGTCCACTCCCGCCTCCCGGAGGCGGTCGGCCTGCCCCTCGGAGAGCAGGCCGAGGCAGGCGCACACCTCCACGCCGGGGTGCTCGGACTTGATCTGCTCGATGGTCGGGCCGAGGCGATCCACGTCGCGGTCGGTGGGGCCGCGACCGCTGGCCACCAGGCAGACCCGCGACGCGCCCGCGTTGACCCCGCAGGAGACCGCTTCGCGGGTCTGCTCGGGACGCAGCCAGGTGTACTTGACGATGTCGGCGGAGGAGCCCAGGCGTTGGGAACAGTAGGTGCAGTCCTCCGGGCACAGGCCGCTCTTCAGGTTCACCAGGTAGTTGAGTTTGACCCGGCGCTCGAAGTAGCGCAGCCGGACGCGGAACGCGGCGGCGACGGCGTCGAGGATGTCGTCGTCAGAGCTGGTCAGCACGGAGAGCAGTTCGGCTCGGGTGAGCGGTTCTCGGCGCAGCGCCTTATCCGCAAGGGGGTCGAATTTCGCCATGCCGCCGATCCTCGGGGACGCGCCCTTCGAGCGCAGCCGCGAGACGCGCCAAAGTTCGGCCCCCGGGTTTGTGGACCGGCCCCACAGGACGGTCCGGTCCCGGAACCGTCCCGTCGGCCGCCGTGAATGCGCGGCCCCGGGCCTTTGGGGAGCCCGCCTCAGTTCCGGCGGCCGGACAGCGCGAGCAGCCGGGTCTGCGGGTCGGCGTCGTCGGGGACCGGGACCGGTGGGGCGAATATCGGAGCACCGCCCAGCCCCTGTTCCTCCGCCCATCCCAGCACCGCATTGGTCAGGGCCGGGTCGAGGGTCTCATCGGCGCCGATGGCGCGCGCCAGGTCCCAGGCGTGCACGGTCAGATCGAACGTCATCTGCCACAGGTACAGGGAAGCGTGCGCGTCCCCGAAGGACAGGTGCACGGTGCGTTCGGTCGCGCCGGGCTGCAGCCACGCGTTGCGCGACTCGCGGGAGGCGACTTCCCAGGTCGCTATCGGGTTTTCACCGAGGACATCACCTTCGTAGCGGTCGCCCGCCTCCTCGATTCGCCCGCCCGCGAGCAGGAACGGCACCCAGAGCTGCTCTCCCACCAGGTGGTTGACCAGGTCATGGACGTCCCAATCGGTGCACGGAGTGGGCTCGGCCCATTGCGTCATCTCCACGGCGCGCACGCGGTGGTCGAACTCCCTCATGGCCTGGACGTGCAGATCGAGCAGGTCCGACATACCCAACTCCTTCCTGACGCCGGCATCAGCTGTACCAGGGCCTGCCTACCGATCATGCCCCGGGCACAACCTCCCTGCCGCCGAAACGAAGCGCGAGGTTAGCTGCGGCCGGCCATCTGCTGCACGGACCAGCCGTTGCCGTCCGGATCGTCGAAGAAGACGAAGCCGACGTTGTCCAAGGGATCGCCGCCAGGGATCGGGTTCTCCCCCATGACCTGCACATCACTGACCTTCACACCTCGCTCGGCGAGCTGGGCGCGCGCAGCGCGGATATCCGGGACCACCAGTTGCAGACCCTTGAGCGAGCCCGGATCCATGAACTCCACGACCCCTTTCCCTATGACGATCGAACAGTCCGAGCCGGGAGGGGTCAGCTGGACGATGCGCGACTCCTCGCTGATCCTGGTGTCGTGGTCCACGTTGAAACCGAGTTTCTCGGAATAGAAGGCCTTGGCGCGGTCCACATCCGATACGGGAACGACCACGACCTCGAGCGTCCAGTTCATGGCTTGCCTCTTTCCTTTGCCGTGCTGTCCGCGCGGCGGAGCATTCCGGTGAGCATCTCATCGAGCCGCACGTAGCCTTCGGCGACACCGCGTTCCATCGGAGAACGGACCACGATGTCGCGGACCTCCTGCGACGGATAGAGCAGCGTGCTGGTCAGCGTGGTTTTATCTCCCTGCTCGGCAAGAACGTGGGTGACCAGCGACTCGCCGGGATACCAGTGGTCGTCGAACGACTCGGTGTAGACCAGACGGCCGGGTCGCGCGATCTCGCGGTACACACCGCGGGCGCCCATCTCCGTGCCGCCGGGACCACGCCACACGAAACGCCAGGAGCCCGCCACGCGCAGGGAGACCTCGCAGACGACCAGGTCCCAACCGCGCGCGCCGTACCAGCGCTTGAGCAGCTCGGGCTTGGTCCAGGCATCGAAGACCAGACGGCGCGGCGAATACCCGCGTCATCACGATTTCGGTGTCCGTCGGCGTCGTTACCGTCAGGGCTTCGACGTTCCTCATGGGTGCTCCCCGGCCCTACTCCGTACTGGTGCCCTCACCGGTTTTGAGTTCGTCGAGCAGCGCGTCGAGGCGCTGGTAGCTCTCCTCCCAGTAATCGCGGTAGTTCTCGAGCCAGTCGGTGGCCTCCCTGAGGGGCCGTGCCTCAAGTCGGCACGGCCGCCGCTGGGCATCGCGACCGCGGGAGACGAGGCCGGCGCGCTCCAGCACCTTGAGGTGTTTGGAGATCGCCGGCTGGCTCATGTCGAACGGTGCGGCCAGTTCCGTCACCGTGGCCTCGCCCGCCACCAGCCGGGCGAGGATCGCCCGCCGGGTCGGATCGGCGAGCGCCGTGAACGTCGCGTCGAGGCGTTCAGGGGTCGCATTTAAATAACCATTTCGTTTCATAACCTATTGGTTTTATACATGTCGACACACGGCCTGTCAAGGGTCAGTGGCACGCTGGCCGGCGGCGTAACCGCGTGTTCGGCGATCGGGTCCGCCGCACGGGCGCCGGAACACCTCATCAGAGCGGGCGAAGCGGAGACCGGAGCGCGCTCACCGGGAGCGTGACCAGCACTCCCGCAATCCCCGACCATTCCGCCTCTTTTTGCTCTCTATCGATCGGACATATGCATGTTCCATGTCATAAGAGTGTCGTGTATGGTTCCTAACCGTGAATTTCTCCTTCATGAGTCATCTCACAAAGCGGTGTTAGCTACGCGCTTCGCTCAGCAGGGGTGACGCCCATGAGGGGACAGCTACGCGACCAACGGGCCCCGCTCGGAAGCGCCGGGTGACAAGGGGCCGGCTAGGAGCAGCCGTGCCAGTAACGGATTCAGCGGCGGAACAGGCCACCCGGGGAGGGCGTATCGCCCAGGTGACAATGATCGCCGGGGCGGCGGCGATGGGCGGGTTCCTCTTCGGCTACGACAGTGCCGTCATCAATGGCGCCGTCGACGCCGTCCAGAACCGTTTCGAGGTGACCGCCGCCGTCATCGGTTTCGCCGTGGCCGCGGCACTGCTGGGGTCGGCGCTGGGTGCGGGTGTCGCCGGTGCCCTGGCCGACCGGTTCGGACGTATCCGCGTCATGCAGATCGCGGGCCTGCTGTTCGCGCTCAGCGCCGTGGGATCGGCGCTGCCGTTCACCATCTGGGATCTGACGGGCTGGCGCGTGGTCGGGGGCATCGCCATCGGTATGGCATCGGTGATCGCGCCGACCTACATCGCCGAGGTCTCACCCGCGGCCTATCGTGGTCGGCTCGCCTCACTGCAGCAGTTCGCCATCGTGCTGGGGATCGCCGTGTCGCAACTGGCCAATTACGGCCTGGCGGCAGCGGCCGGCGGCAGCGCGCAGAACATGCTCGGCCCGCTGCAGGCATGGCAGTGGATGCTGGGTGTGGAGGTGCTTCCGGCGCTGCTCTACATCGGTTTGAGCCTGACCATCCCCGAGTCTCCCCGCTACCTGGTCCGCATCGGCCGGGAGGACCACGCGCGCCGGATCCTCGCCAAGGTCGAGGGCGGCGATGTCGAGCAGCGGATCGGGGAGATCCACGAGGCGCTGGGCTCTGAGGTCCGTCCTAGGCTCCGCGACCTGAAGGGCAGGTACGGGATGCTGCCCATCGTATGGATCGGTGTAGGACTGTCGGCGTTCCAGCAGCTGGTCGGCATCAACGTGATCTTCTACTACTCCTCGTCACTGTGGCAGTCGGTGGGCATCGAGGAGAGCAACTCCCTTCTGCTCAGCCTGTTCACCTCGATCGTCAACATCATCGGCACGTTCATCGCGATCGGACTGGTCGACCGCATCGGCCGCAGACCGCTGCTGCTGGTGGGATCAGGGGGCATGGCCGTGGCACTGGCGATGACCGGGTACGCCTTCAGCCACGCCACCGTTGTCGGCGAAGAGGCCTCACTGCCCTTCGTATGGGGCGCCGTCGCCCTGGCCGCGGCCAGTTCGTTCGTGCTGTTCTTCGCCCTTTCCTGGGGCGTGGTGGTCTGGGTACTGCTGGGCGAGATGTTCCCGGTGCGGATCCGCGCGGCCGCGATGGCGGTGGCGACGGCTGCCCAGTGGATCACCAACTGGCTGATCACCGTCACGTTCCCGGCCCTCCGGGACTGGAATCTGTCCGGCACCTACATGATGTACACCGCCTTCGCGGTTCTCTCGTTCCTGTTCGTGTGGAAGTTCGTCACCGAGACGAAGGGGAGGACCCTGGAGTCGATGGGCTGATTCGCAGTTCAGGGAGCCTTTTCTGCTCCTCGGTCGGGGCTCCGAGACTCGATTGGGGACAAATGGGGGCACCACACCCCTTCACTTCACGGCCCCGCGATCGGGGAACCGCCCTCTGTGCAGGCAGCCACGGAGGGCCCCGACCGCGGGGCCGTTTCTGAGCGCGCAGAAGGCGGAGGGCGCAACGCCAGGAGGGCATACGCCCTTCGCGGGTACCCCGGGACCGTACGCCAGGCGCCGACCGGGATCCGCTGACGTCCCACCGGGCACCGCCGGGATGCGTGCGGCCGGTGATAGCGCCCCCTGCCGCCTCTGAGCTCCGGCCCCAGCGATCCGGCCGTAGAGCTCGCGGACAACGATCGGCAATACCCCGCCGGGTCGGTGCGGGTGCGGCGGGCGGTGCGCGGTGGCCTCTCGTTTGTCGTGCGTCGCCTGGGGAGTAGGTCGAACCCGTGTGTTCGCGGTTCCGTTGGGCTTCGCAAGAAGAGTTGACCACCGCCGCCGGGGAGGCCGTGGAGATTTCGCTGTGGCACGTAACAAATGCGGGTGTCTCCGACATTGATGGGTGACATCGACCGGAAGGGGATTACCCGATGGCCAATGACGACGATGAGGCGCAGCAACGCGCGAGGGTGTGTTCACCCGGTTCTTCGAAGCCCACTACGACCAGGTCTACAACTACGCCTGGCGCCGGATCGGCCCGGACTACGCCGATGACGTCGCCGCTGAGGCGCTGACCGTGGCCTGGCGCCGCTTTGCCGAGATTCCCGCGGATCGGCCGCTGCTGTGGCTGTATGGGTGCGCGCGCCGGATCGCGCTGGCCAAGCAGCGCGAGATACGGCGCCGGGGCGAGGCCTTTCGGCTGTTCGACGAGACCGGGAGCGGCCTGGCCGCTCCCGATGACTGCGAGCAGATCATCCAGCGCAGCACGGCGCTGTCCGCGCTGGCCGGGCTGAATTCCTCCGAGCGCGAGCTGGTGATGCTGGTCACCTGGGAGGGGTTGGAGCCGCGCGAGGCCGCCAAGGTCGCCGGCTGCTCCCATGTCGCGGCCCGGGTGCGGCTGCACCGGGCGCGCAAACGCATCGAGTCCTCGCTGGCCGACACCGGCGCTTCCACCCCGCGCACCGCCGCCACCGCTGTGAAGGAGACACGATGAGTGACACCACCATCTTGCGGGACCTGCTGAGCCGGCACGACCCCCGGGCCGGAGCCACCGTCAGTGCCGAACAGCGCAACCAGGCGCGCATCAATGTCCTGGCCGCGCAACACGCGGATGCCGCGCCGGCCGGGGCGCGGTCGCGGTGGGTGCTGGCCTTTGGTGCGGTGGCCGCGGCGGCCGGGCTGGCGGCGGTGGCCGTTTTCAACGGTGGTCTTGGCGGTGAGCCGGCGGTGCCCGCGGCCTATGCCGATCCGCCCCCGCCCCTGAATATCCGGGTGGACTCGCTTGAGGACGGCAGTGCGATGCTGCTGGAGCTGGCCGAGAAAGCCGAGGAGCAGTCACCGCCCGCCGACGAGGGCGACGTCGCTACGTGAGCACATCCGAGATGGAGCGGCGCCAGGTGTCCAGCTTCGAGGGCAACGAATCCCCGCACGCGCGCAGCAGCGCGTTCATCCCCATGGACCGCGAGATCTGGCAGTCCCCGGACGGCACCTGCCGCGTTGCCGAAAAGCCCGGCCCGCCCAAGGAAAAGACGGGAGACCACACGGAGCACTCCGAGTTCCTGGAGCTCAACACCAGTGATGAGACCCACGGGCCGGGGGAGTACTGCAACCCGCTGGAGGAGCTGCCCACCGACGCTGTCGCGATCAAGGAGGCGCTCCTGGACCAGGGCGATGGCACGACCGCTGAGGATGATATCGGCACTCTGGTGGAGCGCCTCAACAACACCGTCTACACCAAGCAGCCTGTCCAGCCCGCGAGCCAGGCGGGAATCCTGCGACTTCTGGCCGAGTACCCGGAGGTGCGGTTCGCCGGGCGGACCGAGGACCGCCTGGGACGCTCGGGCATGCTCTTCCAGGCGGAGAGCGACGGCGAGGCCAAGGACCGACCGCCCTTCCAGTACCGGCTGATGTTCGACGCCGAGACCGCGCGCCCGCTGTACTACGAGGCGGTCCAGACCGGCGAGCTCTCCGAGGAGAAGAAGAAGGAACTGGAGGACTCCGGCGTCCACCCGCCGGAGGACTTGGAGAAGTACGGCCTGGAGCTGCCGCTGCTGCAGTCCTACACCCACTACATGGCCGCCCAGTGGGTCCCCGACCTCGAAACCCGACCCTGACCCTGTTCCCGGGCGCCCCCGGGCGCCGCCGCGGCACTCGTCATATCACTCATTGGCAACCCTGCCAGCACGGAGGCCGGTTCCCTCATCGGGGCCGGCCTCCGGTATGAGTGCTCTCAGGAGGATTCGGGGCTTCACCCCGATCGGTGCTGAAGATCGGCAAGCCCGATGACCGACCCGGAGGTACACAAGCTCGTGCCGCCCGGTGTGGACGCATCCGGCACCTGATTGACGCGGCCGTTCCCCGCACCGGCCTGACGCCGAGCCGTAGAACACTGACCGCCCGGCCCCGGAGAGCGCGCCGCCGAAGCCCGGAACTCCTCCGGGCGGACCTCGGTCCGTCCCGCCCCGCGGGTAGCTGTGACCTGCCCAACGCAGAGGTGGAAGATCCCCCACCTCTCTCGAAGATTGAACGGCCAGACCAAATCTGATATGCATGAGTCATGCATGATAAATACCGGACAGCGAACCTCCTAGGGGCCTCCTCGCTCGCGCTCAGCGACCTGCTGGTGTCCGGCGCCACCGCGGCGGCCGGGACAAGCACCAGTGGGGCGGCGGCCCTGGTGACCTTGTCTTTCGATCCCGGGCTGAGTGTGACCGAACTGGGTCGACGCGTCGGGCTGAGCCAGCCGGCGGCCGCGCGCATGGTCGAAAGCCTGGAGAGGCAGGGGCTGGTGCACCGCGAGCGCACCTGGGGCCGCTGGGTCGCGGTCCGGCCCACCGACACGGGCATCCAGGCGGCCCGTAGCCTCCTGATCTCTCGGGGAGAGGCATTGCGCGGGGCGGTGGCATACCTGGACGAGCGGGAACAGCAGCAGCTCGAAACGCTGCTGAGCAAGCTTCTCGCCGGCCTCTACCGGGAACCGGGCGACGCCGAGCGGCTGTGCAGGCTGTGCGACCGCAATGCGTGTCTGGCTCGGGGAGCCGTCTGTCCCGTGGGGCAGGCCGACCGTGAGTGCCGTGCCCGCCGGGCCGAGGACGATGGGTGAAGGATCGGCGCTGGCTTCGGCGTTGTGTTTCGGTCTCACCGACATCTTCGCCGGCCTGCTGGCGCGCCGGGTCGACAGCGCGGCTGTCGCCCTGGTCGGCCAGGCGGCGGGAACGGCTCTCATGCTGGCCGCCGCCCCCTGGGTCTTCGCTCCCGACGTCAGTGCCACCGCCCTGGGATGGGGAGCGCTGTCCGGTGTGGGCACCGGCCTGGGCGCGGCCTATCTGTTCCGTGTTATGGGCATCGGGCGCTTCAGCATCGTGGTGCCCCTGAGTGTGGTGGCCGGGATCGCCCTGCCGGTGCTGGCCGGAGTGGCACTGCTGGACGACCGTCCAGGCGCCCTGGCATGGGTGGGGATCGGTACCGCACTCCCAGCGCTGTGGCTGACCACCCGCTCGGGCGGCATGCCGGACGGCGTCGCTATGGCCGGACTCCGCCCGGCACTGGTCTCCGGAGCCGCCTTCGCCCTGCAGTACACCGCCCTGGCCCAGGCCGACACGTCGGCCGGCCTGTGGCCGCTGGTGGTCAACCGAGCAGTGTCGGCACTGGTGATTCTTCCTCTTGTCCTCTCGCGGCCCGCGCGCCTGCGCATGCGCGTTCCGTTCGCCGCGGCCTCCGCGGCTACCGGTGTCGTGAGTATGGCGGCGATCACCGCATTCGCTTTGGCCGGCCGCGAGCAGATGCTCTCGACCACCGTTGTGCTCACCTCGATGTATCCGGTCGTCCCCGTCTTCTGGGGACTGACCGCACTCCACGAACGCCTCACCCGTTCCCAGGTCGGCGGTCTGCTGTGCGCCGTAGCCACCGTCGTCCTGATCTCTCTCGAGTGACTCCGTCCTCCCGGGGGAGCGGACGCATCCTGACCCGGCCGCCCCTGGCGCTCTCCCCTGCGCTGGAGTCTGGTCGACGTGGCCGAGTTCTTGACCTGGTTTCGCGCCTCCCACTCCTGCGCTCAGATGCCGAGGTCGCCTGGCTGGGCCTCACGGAACCGTCGACCGCCTTGCCCGCCCTGCTTGCTGGGGAGGGGAAGACCGGTATCACCACTTCCCACAATCCGTGATATTTGCCTTACTGTGCGCTAGAATTTGGGTTTGCCCAAAGAGCATCGTCTCCGACCGGAGCCGCGAAGCGGCGGGCACACGCGAATTTGGAGATCCAGATGGATGTCATCGCGATCATCGGCCGTATCGTCTTCGTTCTGATCTTTTTGTCCTCGGGCGTGAACCACCTCATGAACACCTCCGCTATGGCCGGATACGCCGAGTCCAAACAGATACCCGCTGCCCGGGCCGCGGTGATCGCCAGCGGTCTGTGGATCCTGGTCGGCGCATTGCTCGTCCTGCTGGGGGTGTGGGGTGACCTCGGTACCCTGATGCTGTTCGTCTTCCTGCTGGCGACCGCCGCGCTCTTCCACGGATTCTGGACGGAGGCGGACCCGGCCATGCGGCAGAACGAGATGCTCCACTTCCTCAAGGACGTCTCCCTCGCCGGTGCGTCACTCCTGGCCTTCGTCCTGTACTCCGAGGAGGCGATCGGCCCTACCATCACCGGTCCGTTGTTCGGGTAAGCCGCGTCCACCCGGCTCATTGTCTTTGGGCCCTTCCCCGTAGACGCGCCCCCTCGCTCGGGTTCCCGGTGAATCCGCCGTAACCTGGGGAGCGCATCGGGGAAGGAGAGCGTGGCATGCGCGTGCTGCTCGTGGACAACCACGACTCCTACACCTACAACCTGTTCCAACTGCTCTCCGGGGTACTCGGCAGCGAACCGACCGTTGTGGCCAACGACGCCCCCCGATGGGAGCACATCGACCCGGCCCGCTTCGACGCCGCCGTCATCTCCCCGGGGCCGGGGCGCCCCCAGCACGAGCGCGACCTGGGCGAGGCGCCGCGGGTACTGGCCGTCCCCGACCTGCCGGTTCTGGGGGTCTGCCTGGGGCACCAGGCGATCGCCCACCTGGCGGGGGCGCCGGTCATGTCGGCCCCGGTTCCGCGGCACGGCCATCTGACCCGGGTCCGGCACACCGGATCGGGGCTGTTCACGGGGGTGCCGCAGGGCTTCGCCGCCGTCCGTTACCACTCGCTGGCCGTCCCGGGGCCGCTGCCCGCCCCCCTGGAGGCGACCGCGTGGGCGGAGGACGGCGTGATCATGGCGCTTGAGCACCGCGCTCTTCCTCGCTGGGGAGTGCAGTTCCACCCGGAGTCGATCGCCACCGAGCACGGGCGGGAACTCGTCGCGAACTTCGCCGGCCTGGTCCGGCGTACACGCTCCCGGTCCGAAACCAGGAAAACAGCGTCCCTCCAGATGGTGACCGAAACCCGTGACAGCGCCGTGGCGGCTGCGTCTCCACTCCCTGACCTGGCCTCCCGTCCGGGTGCTCTGTCCGAAACCCCGACCGTGAATGGAGACCCGCTCACCGCCGGGCCCGTCCGTTTCCGGGTACTGCCGGGCGCGGCGGACACCGAACGCGCCTTCGCTCACCTCTACGCGGCGTCACCGTACGCGTTCTGGCTGGACAGCAGCCGCACCGGTGGGACCGCGCGGTTCTCCTTCCTCGGTGACACCAGCGGCCCGCAGGGCGAGGTGCTGACCTACCGGGTCGGAGACGACAGTGTCACCGTGCGGGGCCGAAGCGCCGAGCGGCGCGAGGCCGGAACGATCTTCGACGCACTGCGCAGGCGGGTGGCGGAACGGCCGCACCGCACCACCGGCCTGCCGTTCGATTTCGCCGGCGGCTATGTCGGCTACTTCGGCTATGAGCTCAAGGCGGACTGCGGCGCCACCGCGACGCACCGTTCCTCCACACCCGACGCCGTCTGGCTGCGCTGTGACCGATTCCTCGCCGTCGACCACGCCGAGGACCGCACCTACCTGGTGACCGTGGGGGAGGACGACGGAGCCGAGGCCTGGCTGGACAGTGCCGAGGCGGCACTCGCCGCCCTCCCGCCCCTCCCGTCCGGCCCCGGTACCGCCCCCGGCGGCACCGAACCGGAAGCCCTGCTGGAGCGCTCCCGCGAGCAGTACCTCACCGACGTCAAGGAGTGCCTGGGCTACCTCACCGCGGGGGAGAGCTACGAGATCTGCCTGACCAACCGGCTGCGCTTTCCCGCCCCAGCGGACGACCTCGTCTTCTACCGCCGACTGCGGGTCGCGCGCCCCGCGCCGTACGCGGCGCTGCTGCGCCTGGGGGAGGTCAGCGTGCTCAGTGCCTCCCCCGAGCGTTTCCTGCGCATCGACACCGACGGCGTCGCCGACAGCCGGCCGATCAAGGGCACCGCGCCCCGCCACCAGGATCCCGCAACCGACGCGCGGCTGGCCGAGGAACTGCGCACCGGCACCAAGACCCGCGCGGAGAACCTGATGATCGTCGACCTGCTCCGCAACGACCTGGGGCGGGTGTGCGAGATCGGCAGCGTGCGGGTCCCGGCGTTCATGTACACCGAGTCCTACGCAACTGTTCACCAGCTCGTCTCCACGATCCAGGGGCGGCTGCGCCGAGACGTCGGCCCGATCGACGCGATCAGGGCCTGCTTCCCCGGCGGCTCCATGACCGGTGCGCCCAAGCTGCGCACCATGGAGATCATCGACCGTCTGGAGTCCTCCGCGCGGGGTGTCTACTCGGGCGCGCTGGGCTGTGTCTCCCACAACGGGACCACCGATCTGAGCATCGTGATCCGGACGGCCGTACGCAGCGGTGGCGAACTCGTGGTCGGCGCGGGCGGCGCGATCGTCCTGGATTCCGACCCCGACGACGAGTACGAGGAGATGCTGCTGAAAGCCGCCGTCCCGATCACCGGTATCTGAGGGACCGGATTCCCCGCCTCCGAGGGGCTTCCGCGGTCGCACCGGCCATATCCGCTGGCACGCGGTACCGTGTCGGCCATGGGGAATGACGCATCCGGTCGGCCGTCCACCTCCGTCGAGGACTATGTGAAGGTCATCTACGATCTTCAGGAGCGTGGCTCAGGCCCGGTGACCATATCCGGGATGGCCGAACGGTTGGCGGTGTCCAATTCCTCGGTCTCCGGCATGCTGCGCAAGCTCAGCGAGCTGGGGCTGGTGGAACATCAGCGCTACGGCGACGTCCACCTCACCGACACCGGAACCAAGGCCGCGCTGGCGGTGCTGCGCCGGCACCGGCTCCTGGAGACCTATCTGGTCGAGGCGCTCGGCTACTCGTGGGACGAGGTGCACGACGAAGCGAGATCCTGGAGCACGTGGTCTCCGACAAGTTCGTCGAGCGCATCGCCGATTACCTCGGCGATCCGCGGGTGGACCCGCACGGCGACCCCATCCCCACCAGCGAGGGCGAGATCGTCGAGCGCGAGACCTTCCTGCTCTCCGAGGTCGCCGCCGGAACCGCAGGCGTGATCGTCCGGGTCAACGACACCGACCCCGACCTGCTGCGTTACCTCGCCGAACAGCGGATCGGCATCGGCATGCGCGTCGAGGTCGTCGAGCGCCAGCCGTTCGGCGGCTCCCTGATGATCCGCGTCGGTCCGCCTGGCGAGCAGCGCAACCAGCCCCTGGGGCTTGTCGCGGCGGAAGCCTGTGGCTCGCCTCCAACCACTGACCCCTTCGCGTGCGGCCGGTCGCAGGAGCGGCCCCATCCGTCCGCAAAGGGATCTTCGGTTTCCTTCGCGCCTACTGCGCCGGATTAATCTCTCCGTCTGAATCCCTCCGGGGATATCCTCGCCTTCAGGCGGAGGAGGAAACGGCAAGCCCCACCGGGAGCACGGCTACTCGGACAACCTGTCCCTGATGCGCCGGCTCGGCGTTGCCTCGACCTAGCGGGCCCCACGCTCTCAGCGGCGGCGCCTCCGCAGGACGGCGGCCGCCCCAGCGCCCGCCCCCAGCACCACCGCGGCGGCGGCGTCGCGGTGACGGCTGAGCCACATCTGGCACTGCGCTGCCGGGACTCGGCGATGAAAGGGCCTCGGGCGCCGAAATCGGCACCCGAGGCCCCCGAGTCCACCGGAGAGTAGAGGTTGTCGGCACCGCCGGTGGCCTCTTCCTCGCGTTCCTGCGCCTCATAGGCGGTACGGGCCAGGTAATGGTCGAGCAGGCGCGGGGCGATGCGGGAGGCGAGCACCGTGGCCATGGTCGAGCCGCCCACCCAGTACTCGCGGCGGTAGGGGCGTCGCGCGGCGAACGCCACCGCCCGCGCGGCCACCGCGGGATCGAACACAGGCGGCACCGGCCGCGGCCGACCGCGCAGCCGGGAGCGCACCCAGGAGAATTGCGTCGTGTTCACCGCCGGCAGGTGCACCTCGGTCACCCGGACCCGGCTGCGCTCGCGTAGGAGTTCGGCCCGCAGCGAGTCGCAGAACCCGCGCACGGCGTGCTTGGCGCCGCAGTAGGCCGTCTGCAGGGGGATTCCGCGGTAGGCGAGCGCGGAGCCGACCTGGACGATGACCCCCCGGTCGCGCGGGAGCATGTGTTCCAGCGCGGCGTGCGTTCCGTGCACGTAGCCCAGGTAGCACACCTCGGTGACGCGGGCGTACTCGTCCGGCGTGATCTGCGTGAAAGGCGCGATGACCGAGGCCATGGCCGTGTTCACCCACAGGTGGATCTCGCCGAAGCGGTCCTCGACGTTGGTGGCCGCCTCCGCGACCGCCTTGGGGCCGGCCATGTCCACGCTCAGCGCGAGGGCTCTGCGCCCCGCCCTTTCGACCTCGCCGGCCGCGGCGTCCAGCCCCGCCTCGCCGCGTGCGATGAGCGCGATGTCCCAGCCCGCGGCCGCCAGCGTCCGGGCCACCTCCCGGCCCACGCCGGCGCTCGCCCCGGTCACCACGGCCACCCTCGGCGGCGCCCCATCCCGTACCGCGCTGCCGTCCGGGTGCTTCGTCATCTTTTCCGTCCACGCTGATCGGCACGTTCCCTCGTAGTCGGCCGCTACCCGGGCCGGGGCCTTTCACGCACATCGGCGGGGATGCGGCCGGTACCGGTGCCCTTCAGAAGGGGGAGCTCTGAGTGGCCCTCAGCCCGCGACCGCCGTGCTCTGATCTCCCCCGCGAGGCGGCCATGCGGCGACAAGTCCACGATGCTCGGGAGCCGGCTCGCTGAGCGCGCATGATTCGGCCGCGGGGCCACGGGCAGCGGGTCCCTATGACGTTGACCCGCTACATCGACGAGGTCGGGGGAGACCCGGTCGTGAGCTGGGGGCTTCCCGGACCCGGCCCGCCCGTGGTCTGCGTGCACGGGGCGGGTGTCTCCTCCCGCCAGACACTCCCCGTCGTGCGGGCGCTGGCGGGACGCCACGAGGCGTGGGCGGTGGACCTTCCCGGTTTCGGGCGCAGCCGGAGCCGCAAATCCTCCCTGACGCTGCTGGAACTCGCCGGCGCGTGCGCCTCGTGGATGCAGCAGCGCGACCTGAAGAACGCCTGCCTGCTCGGGACATCGATGGGCTGCCAGATCGTCGCCGAGATGTACCAGAGCAGACCGGAGCTGGTCTCGTCGGTGCTGCTCGTCGGACCGACCATGGATCCCCGGATGCGCTCGGCGCGCGGCATCGCCATGCGGGGGCTGCTCACCTCACCCAGCGAGCCCCTGCGGCTACTCCCCATGAACGCGGCCGACTACATGGACGCGGGACCGCGCCGGACACTGCGGGCCTACGCCGAGAGCATGCACGACCCGTTCGAGGACAAGCTCCCGCACATCGATGTTCCGGCGCTGGTGGTCCGCGGAAGCGGCGACCACATCTGCTCGCGCCCCTGGGCCGAGGAGGTGACCCGGCTGCTTCCGTCGGGCAGGCTGCGCACGGTCGAGGGGCAGGGCCACACGGTGTCGGTGGGTGCCCCGCAGACCCTGGCCGACCTTGTCTCCGATTTCCTCGAAGAGGAAGGAACCCCATGAAACCGGATCGAGCCGTTGCGGGGTTCGACTCGGCCACCGCGATGCTGCGAGGACTCAGCTACTACCTGTCCGGCCGGGAGTTCCCGTTCACCGGTGTCGTTCCGAAGAAGGCCGAGCCCGCGACCATCAGGTTCATGCGCGGAGCCAACCGGTTGCCGCGCGCGGCCAAGGAGCAGACCTACGCCATCGCCGGCTGGTCAGAGGCGATCCGGCGTGGCGAGGTCAAGGATGTGCGTTCCGACGACCTGGCGAGCTGGGTCGCCGGGCACTACCCGGACCGCCAGCACGAGGTGGCGTTCATCGGCTCCGCCAACGGGGCCCTTACTCATCTCGCCGCCGCTGTGGAGGCGCCCTGGCTGCCCCAGACGCTGCTCGTCCCGGTTCGGCGGCACGGGGTGCACCCCGACGATGCCTCACAGGACCTCGACAAGCTCCGGTCGACAGGACTGGAGCTGGCGGCCCGCAACCCCGAGTGGAACGTGCACCACATGCACGATCCCGCCCAGGACCGGCTCATGGTGGAGTACATGGCCTACTTCCGGGTCAAGTGGCGGCGGCTGCCCGCGCCCTACCGGTTCTTCCTGCGCCGCAGGCTCGCCCCGGGCGGCACTCTCGTCATCTCCGACTGCGGGCTGCGCTGGCCGACCACCCGTGTCAGCGATCAGTACGTCTTCCAGCACGGGGCACTCGGCGGGGCCACGAAGGAAGAGTTCCACCGGGGAAGCGAGCGCGTCCGCGAGTTCCTCCAGAGCCACGGATTCCCCCACGAGGCCTGGCGCGGCCCGGAGCCCGACGGCGACTCACCTGAGGCCGAATGGGGTTTCGAGCCTGCGATCCTCAATGACCTGCGTGAACTCGCCGCGGAAGAGGGGTGGAACCTGGTCCGGCTGCGTTACGCCGAGCCGGAGTCCCTCAGCCCGGCCGTGGCCGATCTCTACCGGGACTGGTACGAGCGTCGCGGCCTGCCGACCGGGCGGCTGCTGGTCGAGAGCTTCATGCTGACCGAGCCGTTCTGGACGCTCAAGACCGGATCGGTGCCGTTCTGGATGGTGTTTAACACCGAGAACTCGCTGCGGGCCCTGGAGAGCTACCTTGACGGGGCCCCGGACTTCGAGGAGATCCGTCTTGCCTTGTTCTCGCACGGCGTGGAATCGGTGGGGCTGGCGCCGGTACAGGAATGGAAACGGGTCCTGGACCGGGCGACCAAGCTCGGCGTTTTCCTCGGGACCGACCCCGATAGGTTCCCGCGCGACTTCGCCGTGCTGGCCGAGGCGCACCGCGAGTTGACCCGGATCCGCCGCACCTACCCGCTTCCCGAGTCGCTGCCGTGGGCCACGGCGGCCGACTTCCTGAAAGCCCGTGACGACGTGGACCTGATCGGCTGAGCCGCACCAGAGCGCCGGAAAAGACCCGGCGGGCGGCCGGGGGAGACAGGCAACGGAAAGGAACCAGTGATGAACCGCGACAGCGACGACAGGAAAGACGAGCAGCAGGACGACGACCGCCCGCTGGCCGACCGGCGGTCGGCGGACAGCCCTCCGGTGGCGGGCAACGAGGTCGGCGGGGAGCACGAGCCCTCGGAGACCGACCCGGCGGCCACGCCCCCGCAGGAGAACGAGGGGGACGAGAAGCCGGAGTGGCCCACACGCGCCTGAGGGGAGCACACCCGCCCGCGAGGTCGGGGATCAACCGGCGGGAGGCGTCTCGGCCCACTGCGCGAGGCGCGTTCCAGCGGAGAGCAGAGCGCAGTCTCCGCACTTCGCGCAGCCGGGGATCCGGTAGTACAGGCAGCAGCTGGTGCGGACGAAGAAGCGCCGCGGGCCGCCACCGGGGCGGACGAACTCCCCCTGGCCGGTCAGTTGCTCGCCGGCGAGCAACTGACCGGCCACCGTGTAGGCGTCATCGGCCCGCTGCGGCCGGGCCGCGGCCAATGCGGTGACCGCTCCAGCCAGAGAAGAGGCGGCGTTGCCCCACAGCAGCCGCGGCGCCACCTTGGCCTGGGCGCGCAGTGCCGCACCGATCGGCGCGAGAAGCCCGTGCAGCACGTGCTCACCCACCAGGTCCGCGGCCTCGCGGAGGTTTCCCGCCGCCCCGCCGCCGAGTGTGATGCTCCCGGCTCCATCGTCCAGCGCGAACGCCAGCGGCCCCGACCGTACGGGGAACCAGCACAATGCGGCGGGCTCGGGGCTGCGCCCGTGGCACAGGACGGCGCCGATCACCGGGGAGAGCAGGCGCGAGGCCAGCCCTTGGTACAGGATCGACGCGGCGACGCGCGGTTCGACGTCGGCCTCGGCGCATCCGGCTCTTTCGGCCAGCCTGGTCCGTACGCCGGCGATCTCGGCGGCGAGCAGGTCCGGCCGGTTCCACAGGGCCGCCACCGGGTGGCGGCCCTCGTCCGGCGGTTCGGGGTCGACCGCGAAGAACGCGTTGATGGCGCCGATGTCGCTGAGCACCGTGTGCAACCTCGGATCGGTCATCGGTGCCTTCGGGGCTCCCGCTGACCGGGCCGGCCCCGGCCTCCCTTCGTCCGCTCTCCGGTTCCCTTCGCGCCTCACGTTAGGGGAATCGCATCCCTGCCGGGCACCGGGGAGCCGCCTATCGGGGCACGGCTCTCCTATGATAATAGTTTGGTGTGCCGAACATTCGAGATTGGTCTTCTTTAACCCGATCGTCGATGGTCTTTCCCGCGGCTCTCGCCGTGCTCGCCGCGCCCGCCTGTTCCGGCCTGCCGTCATCGGCCTCCGAGGACGGGCCGCCCAAGGCCCTCACCACGTTCACCGTGCTCGCCGACATGGCCCGCAACGTCGCCGGGGACGAGATCGAGGTGGAGTCGCTCACCCGCCCCGGCGCGGAGATCCACAGCTACGAGCCCACCCCCGACGATCTGGTGCGCGGGCAGGACGCCGACCTCATCCTGGACAACGGCCTCGGTCTGGAAGCCTGGTTCGCACAGTTCACCGAACGGATCGACGCCCCCACCGCCACCCTCAGCGACGGTGTCGAGACCATCCCCATCTCCTCGGGCGACTACGAAGGCCAGGCCAACCCGCACGCCTGGATGTCACCGCGGAACGCCCGGATCTACACCGACAACATCCGCGACGCGCTCAGCGACCTCGACCCCGCGAACGCCGAAACATACGAGGCCAACGCCGAGGAGTACAAAGCCGAGATCGCCGAGATCGGCGAGTTCCTCGACACCGAGCTCGGCAGGCTTCCCCGCGACCAGCGCGCCCTGGTTACCTGCGAGGGTGCGTTCTCCTACCTCGCACGCGACGCCGAACTGCAGGAGAGCTACCTCTGGCCGGTCAACGCCGACAGCGAGGGGACCCCGCGGCAGATCGCCTCCGTCGTGGAATTCGTCGAGGACAACGACGTACCGACGGTGTTCTGCGAGAGCACGGTGAACGACGGCGCCCAGCGCCAGGTCGCCAAGGAGAGCGGGGCGGACATGGGCGGCGAGCTCTACGTCGACTCGCTCTCCGAGGCCGACGGCCCCGTCCCCAGCTACCTCGACCTGCTCCGCTACGACGCCGAGACCATCGTGGCGGGGCTGACCGGAGAGGAGAACCGGCGATGACCACTCCGGCGCTGCTGACCGAGAACATCACGGTCCGCTACAACGACGTACTCGCGCTGGAGGACGTGAGCCTCACGGTAGCCCCCGGACGCATCTGCGGCCTTCTCGGCACCAACGGCTCCGGGAAGTCCACCCTGTTCAAGGCGATCCTCGGACTGGTCCCGGCGGAGCTGGGCCGGGTCAGGCTGCGCGGCCGCCCCCCGGCGGCCGCGCGCAGGAAGGGCATCGTCGGCTACGTCCCGCAGTCCGAACAGGTGGACTGGGCGTTCCCGATCCGCGTTATCGACGTCGTGATGATGGGCCGCTACGGGCACATGGGCATCACCCGGCGACCCCGCCGCGCCGATCACGAGGCCGTCGCCGCCGCGCTGGAACGCACCGACCTCACCGGCCTCGCCCACCGGCAGATCGGCGCGCTCTCCGGCGGGCAGCGCAAGCGGGCGTTCGTCGCGCGCGGCATCGCCCAAGGCGCCGATGTGTTCCTGCTCGACGAACCGTTCGCGGGGGTGGACAAGCGCTCCGAGGCGACCATCATCGAGGTGCTGCGCGCGATGCGCGACGACGGCCACACGCTGCTGGTCGCCACGCACGACCTGGCCGGCGTCCCCCAGTTCTGCGACGAGGCGGTGCTGCTGCAGCGCCGGGTGATCGCGCACGGCGCCCCTGACGAGGTACTGGCACCGGACCGGCTGTTCGAGGCGTTCGGAATCGAGGCGCAGGCAGTGGGGGAGAGGACACGATGACCGCGTTGGTGGAATGGTTCGTCCTGCCGTTCCAGTTCGACTTCATGCAGCGCGCGCTCCTGGTGAGCGTGGTCGCCGGTGCGATCTGCGCGGTCCTGTCGTGCTGGTTGACGCTGATCGGCTGGTCGCTGCTGGGCGACGCGGTCTCGCACGCGGTGCTGCCCGGTGTGGTGCTCGCCTACCTGTTCGGGCTGCCGTTCGCCGCGGGAGCGCTGGTGTTCGGCGCGGGATCGGTGGCGCTGATCAGCGTGGTCAACCGGACCTCGCGGGTCAAGGAGGACGCCGCCATCGGGATCGTGTTCACCGCCCTGTTCGCGGTCGGTGTGGTGCTGATCTCCAGGATCCCCAGTGACACCGACCTGATGCACATCCTCTTCGGCAACGTGCTCGGGGTCTCCGACTCCGAGATCGTCCAGATCCTGATCATGGCCGCGGTGGTGCTGGTGGCCGTGGCACTCAAGCACCGCGACCTCACCCTGTACGCCTTCGACCGGGTGCACGCCCACGCGATCGGCCTCAATCCGCGCCGCCTGGAGGCACTGCTGCTGGGGATGCTGTCGGTGACGGTGGTGATCGCACTGCAGGCGGTCGGCATCATCCTCGTGGTCGCCATGGTGATCATCCCCGGCGCGACCGCCTACCTGCTCACCGACCGGTTCGAACGGATGCTGCTGATCGCGGCGACCGTATCGGTCGCAGCCTCCGTCCTGGGAACCTATGCTAGCTTCCACCTCAACATTGCGACCGGCGGCGCGATCGTGGTCGCCCAGGCGTGCGCGTTCACCCTGGCCTACCTGCTCTCCCCGAGCCACGGAATCGCGGGCCGCCTGGCGGCGGGCCGGTCCGCGCGCCGCACGCGCACGGGTACCGGAGACGTGCCCACGGCGGCGTGAACGCTTCCCAAGGGGATCACCACAGCATCGCGAACTGGCGGGACTGGGCCACCAGGGTTCCGGTGGAGTCCCAGATGTCGAAGTCCTCCTCGTGGAAGCCGCCGGAGATGTTGCGGGTCGCCGCCCGGCAGGCCAGCCACCCGGGGGCGGGCCGGGCGCGCACGTGCACGGTCAGTTCCACCGTGGAGGAGCCCGCCTCGCCCAGTTCCAGGGCCACCGGTGGCCCGGCGTCCACCAGGAACGGCAGCGCGGCCACGCCGGCGTCGTACCCTCCTGCCAGCCGCATCCAGAACTCCATCGTCGGGGTTTTGCTGGGGCGGCCGTCCAGCCAGCCCGGTCGACGGGGTGTGCGGTACTCGATCCGGTCGAGCAGGGACAGGCCCGAAAGCGCGAACCCCGCCAGCGGATCGAGGCACTCATCCGGCGGGGGCAGCTCCGGCGGCGCGGCCAACGAGTGGGTGCCCTCATTGTTCGCGCTGAGGTCGCCGAAGGTGGCCGTGGCGCGCAGGGCTTCCTTACCCTTCTGGAACAGCCGGACCTGGCCGGTGGTGGTCCGGCGCCCCCGGCGGACGGCCTCGGTGCTCAGCACCGCCGGCCCGGGGTCGGCCGGGCGGAGGAAGAACCCCGAGACCACCAGCGGGTCCGGGCGGGTGATCTCCTCCCGCAGCGCGTTCACGGCCAGCGCCAGCAGGTACCCGCCGTTGGGGTGGCCGGTCAGCACGGTCCACCGGTCGGTGACGGTCGCCGTGCGCCCGCCGCCGGCACGCTTCTGCGACCGGGTGTCCTCGTCGAAAGGGTGCCGACCCGTGCCAGTGACCACGTCTGTTCCTGTACCGCTCATGTCGCTCCTCCGGGTTTCCGCGGCGGGACTCGCCGAACGCTTCCAGCCTCGCCCGCCGGGTGCGGCCCGGCAATTACGTCGCGGGTAAGGGAAGTCGTACAGGCCGATGGCAGGGGCGGTGCCCTATCGCAGTGTCGGCGAATGCCGCTGGAGGAAGGCCGCGGTATCGCGGTCGGCCGGGAAGAAGGATTCGACGAGGATCTCGGCGGCCGTCACGTCCAGCGGGGTGCCGATGACCGCCAGCGTGCTGAAGAAAGCCAGTTCGCGCCCCTCGTGGCGCAGCCGCAACGGCACCACGACATCGCCGGGCCCCGGTAGCTCGACCTCGGGCTCCTCCTGGTCGCAGGGCAGCGCGCACAGCTCGGCGTAGAGTTCGGCGAGGTCGGGGGCGCCGGTGAGTTTGACCTGGCGGCGCAGCCTGCCCAGCAGGTGGGCCCGCCACTCGCCGAGGTTGGCGATCCTGGGCGCGAAGCCGTCGGGATGCAGGCTGACCCGGAGGGTGTTCACCGGCGGTTCGAGCAGCCGCGGGGAGACCCCCGAGGCCAGCAGGGTCTGCGCGGTGTCGTTGTGGTCGATGATGGTGTAGAGCCGGTCCACCGTGAGAGCCGGGTAGGGCTCGTGCCCGGTGAGGATCTGGCGGAGCGCCTTGCGCACCGGCGACATCTCCGGCGACCGCAGTGAGTACTCGGGGTAGGCGGGCGCGTACCCGCCCGCGAGCAGCAGGTGGTTGCGTTCGCGCAGGGGCACGTCCAGGTGGTCGGCGAGTTTCAGGATCATCTCGCGGCTGGGCCGGGTGCGCCCGGTCTCCACGAAGCTGAGGTGGCGGCTGGAAACGCCCGCCTCCAGCGCCAGGCCGAGCTGGCTCAACCGCACCCGCCGGCGATGATCCCGCAGCAGCTCTCCCACCGGAGGCGTGTTCAGGCTCCTCACCCCGGTGACGCTATCGCCACCGGGGCACCGAAACCATTACCCGCGAGGTAATCGCCGACCGGAAGGGCCCGGTTCCATCACGATCGCCGGGAGAGAGGTCTCAGGCAAGCCGCGACCGTTCGAGGGGCTGACCGGTGATCCCGGCGACGACCTCGAAGTCCTTGTCGGCGTGGAGGAGCGTCAGACCGCCGGGCTGAGCGGGAAGATCGTCGCCGGCAAATCCCGGTGACATTGACCTTGCCGGGATCGGCGTACTTCGCGGGGGCTTCGAGCCGGCGGGGTACGGCACCGGCCCGCGCCGAACTCGGCCGGAGATCGGGTCCCGCCCTTTCGAGCCACAACTGCGCGCTTAACTGAGGGCAGCGCCGAACCACTTGGGCAGCTGGCTGAGCAGATCCTGCTGGTCTTCACCGACCCACGCCACGTGGCCGTCCGGCCGCAGCAGCGCCGCGGGCACGTCCAGTTCCTCGCTGACGTCGACGACGTGGTCGACCCGCTCTGCCCAGCCCGCCACCGAGAACCGGCCGGTCTGGTCGAGCAGTAGCCCGCGGCCGCCGTGCATCAGCTCATAGAGGCGCCCCCGCTTCAGCCCCACGTCCCGCATCCGCCGACCGAGCAGTTCATGCCCCTCGCCGAAGTCGTAGCGGACCCCGATCGCGGTGATCTTCTCGACCAGGCGCCGGTTCACTTCCTCGAAGTCCATCAGTTCCGACACCAGTCGGCGCACTGACCGGGGACCCGGCTCGGGAGACAGCAGCTCCATCTGCGCGCGGGTGTTGTCCAGCACGTCGGCGGCCACCGGGTGCCGTTCGGTGTGGTAGCTGTCCAGCAGCCCCTCCGGCGCCCAGCCGTTGACCTCGGCGGCCAGTTTCCAGCCGAGGTTGAACGCGTCCTGGATGCCGAGGTTGAGCCCCTGGCCGCCGGTGGGCGGGTGGATGTGCGCCGCGTCGCCGGCCAGCAGCACCCGGCCGCTCTGGTAGCGATCGGCCAGCCGGGTGGCGTCACCGAAGCGGGAGAGCCAGCGCGGTGAGTGGACACCGAAGTCGGTGCCGGCGAACGCCCGCAACTGCTGCTTGAACTCTTCGAGGGTCGGCGGGGCCGATCGGTTCTCGGCCACCCCCTCGGCGGGCACGACGACGCGGTACACGCCGTCCCCGAAGGGCGTGGCGCCGAACAGCAGATGTGTCTTGCGGACGTCGTCCACCACGGCGGCGACCGTCTCCGGTGGCACGGCCACCTCCATCTCGCCCAGCAGCGTCTCGACCCTGGCGGGCTCGCCGGGGAAGCCGACGCCGAGCAGCTTGCGCACCGTGCTGCGGCCGCCGTCGCAGCCGGCGAGGTAGCGCGAGCGCAGCCGCGTGCCGTCGGCCAGCTCGGCGGTCACCCCGGCCTCGTCCTGGCTCAGCCCGACCAGCTCGCAGCCACGCCGGATCTCGGCGCCGAGCTCGGTGGCGCGCTCGGCCAGCAGGCGGTCGGTGGTGGTCTGCGGGATGCCGAGGACGTAAGGATGCGCGGTGTCCAGCCGGTCGGGCGAGGGCTTGGCGATGGCGGCGAAGAAACCGCCGAGCGGGTACTGCCGGCCGTGCGCGAGGAACCGCTCCAGCAGGCCGCGCTGGTCCATCACCTCGATGCTGCGCACGTGCAGGCCGAGCGCGCGGACGTACACGGCCGGCTCCGCCTCCTTCTCCAGCACGAGCGCGCGCACGCCGTTCAGCCGCAGCTCGCCGGCCAGCATCAAGCCGGCCGGTCCACCGCCGGCAACGATCACGTCAATCATGAAACCCCCCATTCGACAAGGCTGCATTTCGGCCAGCCGCACCTGCGCGCCGAGTGCCCGCGACCGCACCGCGAGTCCCACCGGCGGTTCGACGTCCCGCGAGACCACACGTCGACAAAAGCACACGTACTTCGCGAATCCCTGATTTCCGCAGGTTCTGGCTTCGAATGGAGATTCTGCGGCATGACCCGGGTCTTGCCGCAAGGCCCCCGGTGCGCTATACATTGAAAGTGGCAAGGATTCGCTGATCTCCTTGCCTTTTGTCGTCCGCTGTGGACGGACGACCTCCTCCCGAAGACGAGTCCTCGCACTACCTCGCCCAGGACGCCGAGGACCGGGCCCGCGATGCGCGGGCGGTACCTGAGGCGCTGGCCGCCGAGTGCGGCGACCCGCCGCCCGGCCCGAGAGGGCCTTTCCGGGACGCCCTGATCGCATGGCCATGTGGCCCAGAACACGTAATTCGATGCTTGAACACGCAGAATTCTGGACTGGTTCGCGTAACGCGGACGCGCGACGGAAGAACGGCCTCCTGGAACGAAGAAAAAACCAGGCCCGCCCAGGCGGCGATCGAGTCGGGAATCGATGACTACCTCGCGGAGGCCGGAGTCCCGGGCCAACCGTTCGGATACCGCTGGTTTGTAGAGCTTCCCACGAACACAGAGAACGGAGATGATCTATTCTCGGCGTTCGAAGCACAACTAAAAATAAAGATACCCGGACCCCGGATACAGGGCCTCTTCCTCCAAGAGTTCCCAATCCTGCGGGGTCCGCTTCGGCGTGCTCACTCCTCATCTTCAGCGGTGCACTCGGCGCAGAGCCGCCCGGCCAGTGGGAATCTTCTCCCGCACCAGTACCCCGAGACAGCCCCACGTGATCCGGCCCACAGTTCAAAGCCTGGATGACCTGCAAAACCGCGGAGAAGGCCGACCTCACCGCGGGGGCAAGGGCGGCGTGAGTCCTCTGTTTCGCGAGTGTTACGACACGACATATCCAGGCAACGCCCGCTGCCTACCGTCAACGGCGAAACCGCACGCCAAGCAGGAAGGCCGGGCTGTGACCTCCGACACCGCCACATCAGCGCAGCGCCCAAGCGGCCGCTGGATCGACCACTGGGACCCAGAGGACCAGGGGTTCTGGGAGGCCACGGGTCGCCCCATCGCCAGGCGCAACCTGTGGTCCTCCATCCTGGCCGAGCACATCGGATTCTCCGTTTGGAGCATCTGGTCGGTGCTCGTCCTGTTCATGTTGCCCGAGCACGGGTTCGACTTCAGCCCCGAGCAGAAGTTCCTGCTGGTTTCCGTGGTCGCCCTTGTCGGTGCCGTGCTGCGGGTGCCCTACACGCTGGCGGTGCCCAAGTTCGGCGGGCGCAACTGGACCATCGTCTCGGTGCTGGCGCTGCTGGTGCCCACCGCGCTGGCGATTTTCCTGATGCAGAACCCGGACACCCCGTTCTGGCTGTTCGTGATACTGGCCGCGACCGCGGGCCTGGGCGGGGGGAACTTCTCCTCCTCCATGGCCAACATCAACTTCTACTTCCCCGAGAAGGAGAAGGGGTGGGCGCTGGGACTCAACGCCGGCGGCGGCAACATCGGCGTGGCCACCGTGCAGATGGTGGGCCTGGGTGTCATCGCGGTCTTCACCACTAGCGCCGGGGCGGCCGTGCCGATGTTCTACCTGCCGTTTTTGCTGCTGGCGGTCTGGGTGGCCTACAAGTACATGAACAACCTCTCCACCGCCCGCACCGACACCGGCGCCCAGCTCGCGGCGACCAAGGACAAGCACTTCTGGATCATGTCCTTCCTCTACATCGCCACGTTCGGCTCCTTCATCGGCTTCGGCTTCGCCTTCGGCCTGCTGCTGCAGAACCAGTTCGACCGCACACCGCTGGAGGCCGCCTCGGTCGCCTTCCTCGGCCCGGCCATCGGCTCGCTGATCCGGCCTGTGGGCGGTTGGCTGTCGGATCGCTACGGCGGCGCCCGCATCACCCTGATCAACTTCGCCGCGATGGCCGCCGGAACCGGCCTGATCATCTTCGCGGTCAGCATCAACTCGCTGGCGCTGTTCGTCACCTCCTTCATCGCGCTGGTGCTGTTCACCGGGATCGGCAACGGCTCCACCTACAAGATGATCCCGGGCATCTACGCGGCCAAGGCCCAGGACCAGATCGCCGCCGGGGCGCCGCGCGAGGAAACGCTGGCTCAGAACAAGCGGATCGCCAGCTCGATGCTGGGCCTCATCGGCGCCATCGGCGCCCTGGGCGGGGTCAGCACCAACCTCGTCTTCCGTGAGTCCTTTGCCGCGACCGGATCGGCGGCGCCGGCGTTCGTGGCCTTCCTGGTCTTCTACACGGTGTGCATCCTCGTTACCTACACGGTCTACGTGCGCAGGCCCTCCGGAAGATCGTCCGGGGCCGGCGCCGAGTCCGCCCTGGAGCCCGTTTCCTCATGACCACGACCCATTGCCCCTATTGCGCGCTGCAGTGCGCGATGCACCTGGAGCCCGGGCCGGGGGGCGCTCTGGCCGCCCGGCCCGCGGACTTCCCGACCAACCGGGGCGGGCTGTGCCGCAAGGGCTGGACCTCGGCCGAGATGCTGGGGGTGGTCGACCGGCTGAGGCGGCCGCTGCTGCGCAAGGACCGCGAGGACGATTTCGCCGAGGTCGACTGGGACACCGCGCTGGACTACGTCGCCGACAGGCTGACCGACCTGCGGGCCGCACACGGGCCTGAGGCGGTGTCGGTGTTCGGCAGCGGGGGGCTGACCAACGAGAAGAGCTACCTGCTGGGCAAGTTCGCCCGCCTGGCGCTGGGCACCTCCCAGATCGACTACAACGGCCGGTTCTGCATGTCCTCGGCGGCCGCGGCCTCCACGCGCGCTTTCGGCCTGGACCGGGGGATGCCGTTTCCGCTGACCGACCTCGGCGAGGCGGAGGTGGTACTGCTGGCCGGGGCCAACCCGGCCGAGACGATGCCGCCGATGATGGCCCACCTCGCCGCACCGAGGCTGATCGTGGTGGATCCACGCTGCTCGGCCACCGCGCGGCAGGCCCTGGCCGGCGGCGGGATGCACCTGGCGCCGCGCCCCGGCACCGACCTGGCGCTGGCGCTGGGCCTGCTGCACACCGCCCGCACCGCCAACCTGCTCGACACCGGCTACATCGCCCAGCGCACCACCGGTTTTGCGCAGGCATGGCGGGCCGCGGCGGCCTGGTGGCCCGAGCAGACCGAGCACGTCACCGGGGTGCCGGCCCACCAGGTCCGCGCGGCTGCCCACATGCTGGGCAAGGCCAAGGGCGCCTACGTGCTGACCGGGCGCGGTACCGAGCAGCACGCCAAGGGCACCGATTCGGTTTCGGCGTGGATCAACCTGGCGCTGGGCCTGGGCCTGCCCGGTCGGGTCGGCTCGGGCTATGGCTGCATCACCGGCCAGGGCAACGGCCAGGGCGGGCGCGAGCACGGCCAAAAGGCCGACCAGCTGCCCGGCTACCGCAGGATCGACGACCCGGCCGCCCGCGAGCACATAGCCCGGGTGTGGGGGGTCGAGGCCGACACGCTGCCCGGCCCGGGCCGCAGCGCCTTCGAGCTGCTGGATGCCCTGGGCACCGAAGGCGGACCCAGCGCGATGCTGCTGTTCGGCTCCAACCCCGTCGTCTCAGCGCCCGACGCCGGGCGTGTGCGCGACCGGTTGGCCGACCTGGATCTGCTGGTCGTGGCCGACTTCGTGCTGTCGGAATCGGCGGCCATGGCCGATGTGGTCTTCCCCGTCGCCCAGTGGGCCGAAGAGGGGGGCACCATGACCAACCTCGAAGGGCGCGTACTGCGCCGCCGCGCCGCCGCCGCCCCGCCCGCCGGGGTGCGCACCGACCTTGAGGTGCTGCACGGTCTGGCCACCCGCCTGGGCCAGCCCGCCCAGCGCTTCCCCACCGACCCCGATGCGGTGCTGGCCGAACTGCGCGCGGCCTCGGCGGGAGCCCCCGCCGACTATTCCGGCATCACGCCTGAGCGCCTGGAAGCGGGCGAAGAGCTGCACTGGCCCGTCACCGAAGGGCAAGCCCCCACCCCGCGGCTGTTCCTGGACGGCTTCGCCCACCCCGATGGCCGCGCCCGCTTCATCCCCGTCCAGTACCGGCCGGCCGCTGAAACCCCCGACGCCGACTACCCGCTGATCGCCACCACCGGCCGCCTCATGGGCCACTACCAGTCCGGCGCCCAGACCCGCCGCATCCCCGAACTCGCCCAGGCCGAACCCGAGGCCTACCTGGAGATCCACCCCGACACCGCGGCCCGCAACGGGCTGACCGAGGGCGACTGGGCCCAGCTGACCTCCCGGCGGGGCACCACCACCGCCCGGGTGCGCCTGCGCCCCGACGCCCGCCGCGACACCGTGTTCCTGCCGTTCCACTACGCCGGCGCGCAGACGGCGAACAACCTGACCAACCCGGTTCTGGACCCCACCAGCCGCATGCCCGAGTTCAAGGTCAGCGCCATCCGGGTGGAACCGGCCACTACCGCACAGCAAGGAGGGCACCTGTGAACCAGCGTCATGTCGTGGTGATCGGTAACGGCATGGTGGGCGCCCGCTTCGCCGAGGAGGTCGCCCGCCGCGACCCCGCGGGCGAGCGGGTGCACCTGACCGTGCTCGGCGCCGAGGAGGAGCCCGCCTACAACCGGGTGCTGCTGCCGGGGGTGGTATCCGGCGCCTACACCCCCGAGGACATCTACCTGCCCTGCCCCGAGCAGCCCTCGATCAGTGTACGTACCGGCACCGCGGTGCAGGCCGTCGACGCCGAGTCCTGCGACCTCACCCTGGACGACGGCACCCGGATGGGCTATGACGAGCTGGTGCTGGCCACCGGCGCCCGCGCCTCGTTTCCCCCGGTGACCGGGGTGGCCGCCAAGGACGGCACCCCCGCTCCCGGCGTCACCGCGCTGCGCGACATGGCCGACTGCCACCGGGTGCAGGCGCTGGTCCGGCCCGGCGCGCCCGCCGTCGTGCTGGGCGGGGGAGTGCTGGGCCTGGAGGCCGCCCGGGCACTGGCCGAACGCGGCGTTCGGGTCTCGGTGGTGGAGGCCGCGCCGTGGCTCATGCGCCGCCAGATCGACCAGGCCGCCGCCGCCATCCTCGCCGAACGCTATCGGGCGCTCGGCGTGGCGGTGCACTCCTGGCGCGTGGCCGCGCGCTGGATCCCCGGCACCGGTCTGGAACTCGACGACGGGCGGATACTGGCCGGCGACGCCCTCCTGGTGACCGCCGGGGCGCGCGCCAACACCGAGCTGGCCAAGGACGCCGGCATCGCCGTCGAGCACGGCGTCCTCGTCGACGACACCCTGACCACCTCACACCCCCGGGTGCATGCCATCGGCGACTGCGCCCAGCACACCGGCGGCGGCGCAGGCCTGGTCCAGCCCGGCTGGGAGCAGGCCGCCGTGCTGGCCGACCTGCTCACCGGAACCGCTCCTGAGGCCCGCTACACCGGCGCGCGCCCGATCACCCGGCTCAAGGCCGAGGGCATCGACCTGACCTCGCTGGGCGAGACCGAAGCCGACGACACCGCCGAGACCGTGACGATCGCCGACCCCTATGGCGGGCGCTACGCCAAGCTGTCGGTGCGCGCCGAACGGGTCGCCGGGGCCGTGCTGCTGGGCTTTCCCGACGCGGCTTCGGCCATCGCCCAGCTGTTCGACACCCGGGCCGCCGTGCCCGCCGACCGCCTGGCGCTGCTGCAGGGCCGCCCCCAGCCCGAGGCCGACGACGTCCAGGCCGCGGCGCAGGCCGACCCGCTGATCTGCCGCTGCAACGCCGTCACCCGCAACCAGATCGAGGCCGCCTGGCTGGACGGCGCCCGCACCCGCGACACCATCGCCGCCCAGACCCGGGCCACCACCGGCTGCGGCAGCTGCATCCGCGATGTCAACACCCTGCTGTCAGGGTGGTCCGCCGCCGCCCCGGCCGATGTGTCCTGAAGACGCATAGGGAGCGGTTCGGCCCCACACGCTCCTGTGGGCCTCGGAGGAGTCCAGGACACGCTCCGCGAGCAGGCGCACCGGGTAGTTCCGCGGCCAGGCAGGGCCGAGAAGCGCCCAGGACGGGCCATCCGGCTTAGGCACTCCTCGCTCCCTCCTCAGTGGCCGTCCTTCGTTCTTTCTGTCAAAATGGACGCATGGCGCGGAAGAAGACCACGGTCTACATCGACGAATCACTGCTGCGGGCGGCGAAGATCGCGGCGGCGCGTTCCGGTAAGCGCGAGTACGAGGTTTTCGAGGAGGCGCTGCGCCGGCACCTGGGCTTCACGGAGATAGTCGAGCGGATCTGGTCCGGAATCAGTCCAGAGGATGCGCCCGGCGAGGAGGAGGCGGCGCGTATCGCCGCCGAGGAGCTGGCCGCCGTGCGCGCCGAACGCGCCACGCGCAAGGCGGGCTGAGTGGACAAGCCGGTCACCGTTGTCATCGACCCCAACGTGTGGATCGCGGCGGTCATCAACCCCTACGGAACTCCTGCCCGGGTGGTCGAGGCGGTCATGTCCGATCGGATCGCCGCCGTTGTCACCCAGCAGCTTCTCGATGAGCTGGCTTCGGTACTGACCCGCCCGAAGTTCCGCCGCTGGCTCAGCCTCGCTGACGCGGTTGCGTTCGTGGAAACCCTGGGCGGCAAGGCCGATCTCCACCCGGATCCGGGAGCACCGTCGCGGAAGGTGCGCGACCCGGACGACAACTACCTGGTCGCTCTCGCCGAGACCGCCGGCGCCGTCATCGTCACCGGAGACGCCGATCTCCTTGAGACCGACCTCAGTCCGCCGGCGGTCACGCCCCGTGACCTGCTGGAGAATCTGGCCTGACCGAACACGCCGGACCGTCCCCGCGTACGCGGGCCTGCACGTGGCCCCAGACTCAGAGGCTCACCCACTCCGGCAGCGGTTCGCCGTGGGAGAGCCACTCGGGGGGCAGCCGGCCGCCGGGCACCCGGGGCGCGAGGATGCCGCCGACGATCGCACACATGGTGCCGGCGTCTCCGCCCGCCCGGGCGGTCTCCCACAGCGCCGCAGGGTAGTCGTCGTGCTGCTTGGCCGCGGCCCACAGGGCGAACGGCACCGTGTCCTGGGAACTGCTGTGCTTCCCGCAGCCCAGCTCACCCGCAACAGCGACCGGGCCGGAGACGACGAGCAGCGCACGGGCGTCGCGCACACCATCGCGCACCTGCCCGGAAGGGACGTGGCCGAGGACCTCGTTCAGGAACACCCCCGCCCCGATCGGTTCCCGGCGCGCGGCGATCGCCGCGGCCACGGCGACCGCGACCGCCCCGGCGACACCCTCGGGGTGAGCGTGGGTCACCTCCGCCGCCAGCGCGGCCTGGCGCGCCGCCTCGGGCACGTCGTCGCTGAACCAGGCGCCCAGCGGCGCCGACCGCTTCGCGGCTCCGCTACCGAAGGACCCCGCCCCGTCGAACCGGCTCGCGGCGAGCTCACGCCAGTCGCCGCCCGCGTTGCGCGGCAACTGCTGGGTGGCCGCCCCATACCCCCGTCCGGGATCGAAACGGGCGGCGAACTCCGCCGCCAGCGCGTCCTGGTCGATACGTCCGTAGCGGTGCAGCACCGTATAGACCGAGCAGGCCGTTTCGGTGCCATCGGTCCACTCCCACCGCCCCGGCGGGAGCCGCCACTCACCGGAAGGGCCCATGCCCGGCGCAGCGGAGAAGCGTTGCCCGAACCCGTCGCCAAGGGCGAGTCCGGTGAGGGAGATCATCGCCCGCCGGGCGCAGTCGGAATCGATGGCGTCCATATCCATCCGATACTGCCCGCTTGGGCCTGTGTCCAACACCACTTCGCGGCCAGTTCTTCTCCGTGCCGTTCACGCCCTGATCACCTGCGGTGACAGGACAACGAAACATCGCCGTCACAGACGGCTGACGGCGCAGAAACACCTCGCGGGTTGCCTGGAGCCCTGAAGGACCCCGGGACGCGACAGTACGACATCCGCCGACCAGCGAGGAGCAGTACCCGGCATGAGACAACTCGTCGTCATCGGAAACGGCATGGTGGGACACCGCCTCGTCGAGGCGGTCCTCGACCGCGACTCCGGCATGGCCTGGCACATCGTCGTACTGGGCGAGGAGCCCCGGCCCGCCTACGACCGCGTCGCGCTGTCCTCCTACTTCGACGGCGCAGCCGAAACCGACCTGCGTATGGGCGACCTCCGCGCAGACGACCGGGTCGAACTGCGTCTGGGGGAGCGCGCCACCGGTATCGACCGCGGCGCCCGCACCGTCACCACCTCCGCCGGCACCACCCTCCACTACGACGCGCTGGTCCTGGCCACCGGCTCCGCGCCGTTCGTTCCCCCCGTCCCCGGCCACGACCTGCCCGGCTGCCACGTCTACCGCACCATCGACGACCTTGAGGCCATCACCGCCACCGCCCGCGGCACCGGCACCGGCGTCGTCATCGGCGGCGGACTACTCGGCTTGGAGGCCGCCAACGCGCTGCGCCTGCTCGGCCTGCGGGCCCACGTCGTCGAAATGGCCCCGTGGCTGATGCCCCGGCAGGTCGACGAAGGGGGCGGCGCGCTCCTCGGCCAGCTCATCGAGGACACCGGCGTCACCGTGCACGCCGGCGCCGAGCTCCGCGCCGTCGAACCCGGCGACAACGGCCAGGCCGCACACGTCCGCCTCGGCGAGGACACCCGCATAGACGCCGGCCTCGTCGTGTTCTCCGTCGGCATCCGGCCCCGCGACGAGCTCGCCCGCGCCGCCGGACTGGAACTGGGCCCCCGCGGCGGGGCCGCGGTCGACGCGGCCTGCCGCACCAGCGACCCCGCGATCTACTCGGTCGGCGAGTGCGCCAGCATCGAGGGAACGGTCTACGGGCTGGTGGCGCCGGGCAACGCCATGGCCGAAGTCGTCGCCGACCGGCTGGCCGGGGGCGAAGCCACGTTCACCGGCGCCGACACCTCCACCAAGCTCAAACTGCTCGGTATCGACGTCGCCAGCTTCGGCGACGCCCACGCCGAAACCCCCGGCGCCCTGGAGGTCGTGCTCAACGACGCCCCCGGCCGCCGCTACGCCAAACTGGTGGTCTCCGACGACGCCGCGACACTGCTCGGTGGAATCCTGGTCGGCGACGCCTCCGCCTACGCGGGGCTGCGCCCCCTGGTGGGCCACGAGCTCCCCGGCGACCCGCTGGACCTGGTCGCCCCCGGCCGCACGGGCGGGGGAGTGGGCGTCGGCGCCCTGCCCGACGAGGCGCAGGTGTGCTCCTGCCATGCTGTGACCAAGGGCGCCATCCGCTCCGCGATCGCCAATGGCGCCGCCGACGTCCCCGCACTCAAGGGGTGCACCAAGGCCGGCACCGGCTGCGGCTCCTGCATCCCGATGCTGAAGAACCTGCTCGCCGACGCCGGCGTGGAGCAGGCCAGCGCGCTGTGCGAGCACTTCGCCCACTCCCGCGCCGAGCTGGTGGAGATCGTGCTGGCCACCGGCATCGCTACGTTCTCCGAGCTGATCGCCAAGCACGGCACCGGGCGCGGCTGCGACGTCTGCAAGCCCGCTGTCGCCTCCATCCTGGCCTCCTTCGGCGGCGGCCACATCCTCGAAGGCGAGCAGGCCGCCCTCCAGGACACCAACGACCACTTCCTGGCCAACCTCCAGCGCAACGGCACCTACTCGGTCGTGCCGCGCATCCCCGGCGGCGAGATCACCCCCGACAAGCTCATCGTCATCGGCGAGGTGGCCCGCGACTTCGGGCTCTACACCAAGATCACCGGCGGCCAGCGCATCGACCTGTTCGGCGCGCGCGTGGAGCAGCTGCCCGCGATCTGGGGCCGGCTCGTCGAGGCCGGGTTCGAATCCGGCCACGCCTACGGAAAGGCGCTGCGCACCGTGAAGTCGTGCGTGGGCACCACCTGGTGCCGCTACGGCGTGCAGGACTCGGTGGGCATGGCGATCGAACTGGAGCTGCGCTACCGGGGCCTGCGCTCCCCGCACAAGATCAAGGCCGCGGTCTCCGGCTGCGCCCGCGAATGCGCCGAGGCGCGGGGGAAGGACTTCGGCGTCATCGCCACCGAGAACGGCTGGAACCTCTATGTCGGCGGCAACGGCGGCTTCACCCCGCGCCACGCCGAACTCCTCGCCTCCGACCTCGACTCCGAGACCCTCATCCGCTACATCGACCGCTTCCTGATGTTCTACATCCGCACCGCCGACCGGCTGCAGCGCACCGCCGCATGGATCGAGGCCATGGAGGGCGGGCTCGACCACCTGTACTCCGTCGTCGTCGAGGACGGCCTCGGCATCGCCGCCGAACTCGAGGCGGCCATGGCCCGCCACGTGGCCTGCTACTCCGACGAGTGGCGCGGCGTCCTGCAAGACCCCGAAAAGCTCGCCCGCTTCGTCTCCTTCGCCAACGCCCCCGAGGCCCCCGACCCCACCATCACCTTCGAGACCGAACGCGAGCAGCCCGTCCCCGCCGGCCCCGTCGCCCTGGGCATGCCCTCCCGCCGTCCGCCGGCCGGCGGAGACACCGCGCACACCGGTTCCGCCCAACCGCAGACAATGGAGGTCTGACGCGTTGACTGCCACCGCTACCGCCCTGCCCGTCAGCGCCGAAGGCCGCTGGATCACCGCCTGCCTCTCGGAGAGGCTCATGCCCGAGCGCGGGGTCGCCGTGCTGCTCCCCAACGGTGACCAGGCGGCACTGTTCCGCACGCACGACGGCACCCTCTACGCCATCGACAACATCGACCCGTTCAGCCGCGCCGCGGTGCTGGCACGCGGCATCGTCGGCGACCGCTCCGGAGAACCCACCGTCGCCTCGCCCATGCTCAAACAGATCTTCTCGCTGCGCACCGGCGCGTGCCTGGACGTCCCCGAGGTGCGCCAGCGCACCTACCGGGTACGCGAGCACGGCGGCCGGATCGATGTCCGCACCCACCCCGACGAGGCACCCCAATGAGCACCACCGTTCCGCTGCAGGCCGAACCAGTGACGACCGTGGCCCCCCTGGCCGGGTTCACGGTCGCGGTCACCGCAGCCCGCCGCGCCGACGAGCTCTCGGCTCTGCTGCGCCGCAAGGGGGCCGAGGTCCTCAGCGCCCCGGCGCTGCGCATCGTCCCCCTCAGCGACGACCAGCGGCTGGCCAGCGCCTCACGGGAGCTGATCCGCCGCCCGGCCGACATCGTCGTCGCCACCACCGGCATCGGTTTCCGCGGCTGGGTGGAGGGATGCGACACCTGGGGCCTGGCCGAACCGCTGGTGAACTCCATGCGCCACTCCCGCCTGCTGGCACGGGGCCCCAAGGCCAAGGGGGCGATCCGGGCCGCCGGCCTCACCGAGGAATGGTCCCCGCCTTCGGAGTCCTCCGCCGAGGTCCTGGACTACCTGCTGGAGTCCGGCGTCCACGGACTGCGCGTGGCCGTCCAGCTGCACGGCGAGCCCCTTCCCGACTTCTGCGCGGCACTGCGCATGGCCGGGGCCGAGGTGGTCGAGGTCCCCGTGTACCGGTGGACCGAACCCGAGGACGTCACCGCGCTCGACCGGCTCATCGAGACCATCCTCGGCGGCAGTGTCGACGCGGTGACCTTCACCAGCGCACCCGCGGCCGCGGGGCTGCTGGAACGCGCTGGACGCCTGGGCTCCCGCCACGACCTGGTCGCCATGCTGCGCGGAGACGTGCTGGCCATGTGCGTCGGCCCGGTGACCGCCGGCCCTCTGATGGCCGAGGACATCCCGACCGTGTGGCCGCCCCGGGCACGCATCGGCGCCCAGGTCCGCAAGCTCGCCGAGGAGCTGCCCGAGCGCTTCCCGAGCCTGCCCGTGGCAGGGCACCGGTTGCGGCTGCGCGGACACGCGGTGCTGCTCGACGGTGTGGTCCGCCCGGTCTCGCCCGCCCTCATGCGGGTACTGCGCGAGCTGGCACGCCGCCCCGGGCAGGTGCGTGACCGCGCCGACCTGCTCGCCTGCCTGGGCGGCGACGCCGACGCCCACGCGGTGGAGACCGCCATCGCGCGGCTGCGCACCGCCTTGGGCGCCCCCCGGATCATCCAAACCGTGGTCAAACGCGGCTACCGCCTCGCTCTCGACGGCGGCGACTGCCCTCCTACGAGGTCCTGATCATGAAGTTTCCAGCGGAGCAGACCTCCGGCTTCAGCCGTGGGGAGAGGAAGCCAGAAGTCAAATGACACCGACACTGCTGCTGGCCGTGCACGGTACCCGCGACCGGTACGGCACCTCGGTAGCGCGGACCCTGGCGCGCGGTGTCGCCCGCTGCGCGGGGGTGCCGGTGCGGCTGGGGTTCGCCGATGTGCTCACCCCCGATGTGGGGGAGGTGGCCGCGACCATCGACGGCCCCATCGTGGTCGTTCCCGCTTTCCTGGCCGCCGGCTACCACGTGCACGTTGATATCCCCGCCCAGCTCGCGCGCGCCGGACGCACGGCCGTCCCGGCGGCCGACGCCGACTCGCAAAGACTCGAAGACGACAGCGCGGCGCTGATCACAGACGCGCTGGGCTCGGACGACCGCCTGGTCGCGACCGCAGCGCGTCGGCTTCTCCAGGCCGGGTGGCGCCCGGGCGACGCCGTTGTGCTCGCCGCGGCGGGCTCCTCGGATACTCGGGCCCTCGCCCACGTCGACGACGCGGCCCGCCGGCTGTCGGGCGCACTTCCCGTCCCGGCGCGGGTCGAGGTCGGCTACATCGCCACCGCGGCACCGACCGTGGCCGAGGTCGTCGCGCGGCTGCGCCGGCAGGGCCACGACCGCGTCGCCATCGCCTCCTGGCTGCTGGCCCCCGGGCTGTTCCACCAGCGCCTCGCCAAGGCCGGCGCCGACACCGTGGCCGATCCGCTGTGCCCCGACAACGAGATCGCCGAGGCCGGCGCCGCCCGTTACCGCGCGGCGGTCGGGCGCCACCCCGTGACCATGTGAGCGGCCGGGCCTGCGAGAGGGTGGAACCCCCCGCCCCAGGGGCACACCTAAAGCGGGTATCCGCGTCGCGACGGGAGAGGTATGCCCTCTGAGAGCCAGGCCCCGACGGTGTCCGCCAACCTCTGGGACGACGACGATCCTCGGCACGACCGGGCCGCCGGGGCGTGGCTGGGCGCCGCGGCCGTGGCCTGCATCGTGGGGGCGTCGGCACCGGTGGTGAAGGAGATCGCCCGCCCCGACGGCGGCGGGACCGGGCCCGCCCTGCTGTCCTGGCTCGTCGTCACGGCGCTGCGCCACCTCGATGATCCCGGCGGCGTGGCCGCGGCCGTCGGCGCCGGACCCCACCGCTCCTGGGCACTGGCACTGCGGAGCACCCTCGCCGAGGGGCGGGTACCGGCCGCCGGCGAAGGGACGCCCGAGTCGGGGCCGGAAGCGGTCTCCCGGTGGGCCGTGGAGTGCACCCCGGTCCCGCCGCTCGACCCCGCTCGCGGGGTCTTCCCCTGCGCCCAGCTGGTCGATGCGGTGCGGTCGGCCCATGCGGCGAGCGGGGAGGAGGCGGCGATGTACGCGGGGGCGCTGGCCGGGGCACGGTGGGGCCTCTCGGGGATCCCGCTGCGGGCGCAAAGGCGGCTGGCCGACACCATCGACCCGGGATCGCTGGTGAGGCGGGCGGTGGTCACGGCGCGGGGCAGCGCGGCGTCGGTGTGGCCGGAGCAGCCTCACCACCACCTGAAGGGCAGCCCTTGCATCCGGCACCCCTTCGGGATCGAGCACCCGCACGACCCGGGGGTGACGCTGGGCAACCTGTCCTACATGCGCTCGGCCTCCGATATCGGGGCGGTGGTGACGCTGTGCCGGATCGGCGCGCAGGATCCGCTGACCCGGCTGCCGGGCCGCGACCGGATCGAGGTGTGGCTGGCCGACACCGAAGGCGTCAACCCCAACCTGCACTTCGTCATCGACGAGGCGGCCCGCGCGGTCGCGGCGCTGCGCAGTGAGGGCAAGCGGGTACTGCTGCACTGCGCCGCCGGCCAGTCGCGCACCCCCGCGGTGGCGGCCCATTACGCCGTGCTCAGCCGCGGCGTCGACGTGGTGGAGGCTCTGCGCACGATCATCCCCGCTGTTGGAGGGCACCTCGACACCCCGGAACTGTCCCGTGCGACCGCGGCCCTGCACGGGGTGGAGCTCGCCGATCCGCTGCGAGAGCTCTTCCCCGGCGGCCCGCCGCAGCGGCGCAGGGCGCCCCGGGATTGACCGCGGCCCGCCCCGCCGGCCGCCGCGTTCGAGGGGCACGCGGCGCGGTAGCGCCCCTCGCACCCGCGGGATCACGAATCGGCGGCCAAATCCCTGTTCGCCTCCGATAGTTCTAGACGACGCGCCGATTCGGAACGGAATCGGTGTCCTCGTTGACCACGGCTACCGCGGCCGGTAGACACGTGACCAGTTGTCCGGGAACCGGCCATACCCGGATAAACGGCAACAAAAATGCCAGGATCACCGAAGATTCCACAAAAGATCACTTAAGGGTCTGAGCGCGAGAAAACGCGTGACAAGTTCCACACAACACTGATTCGGGTTTTCGTGACCCGAGCGTTATGCCTACGCTCGGCACTGGCGGTCTCGCAGCCGATCCGCGGCTCGGACCCCACCCGATGCCCCACCCCGTGGCCCGGGTGGTCGTGCTGCGTTCTCACCTTCGAACCGGCCCCATAGTCTCCGGGGCCCGCGCAGCCGTGTCCCTGTTCCCGTTCAAAGGATTCATCGTGGGCAAAAAGCAGCCCTTGCACGCTTCGCCGCTGAAACGCACGAAGGACAAACGCCTGGTCGCCGCCATCACCGCCGCAGGAGCGGTCCTGATCGCCGGCGGCACAGCGGGAGCCGCGGTCGTCGGAGACCTCGGGGGCGACCCCAGCGCGGCCGCGAACAACACAGGCGTCCCCGCGGCGAAGACCGCCGATCCGGAGGAGCCCGCGGCCCCGGCCGACCGCGGCGACCAGGCCAAGGCTGAGGAGCAGCGCGACGAGGCCTCCGAGGCCGCCTACCAGAGCTTCACCGGCGCGACCGTGCAGAGCGAGGAGCAGTCCGCGCCCGCCGAAGAGGACTCCTCCGAGGGCGACTCCTCCGGGAACGGCTCCACCGGTGAGGGCGGCTCGTGCGAGGCGTCCATGTACAGCGAATCGCAACCCACGGCCAACGGCGAAACGTTCGATCCCGGCGCCATGACCGCCGCGCACAAGGAACTGCCCTTCGACACCATGGTCGAGGTGACCAACCCCGACAACGGCGAGTCGGTCACCGTGCGCATCAACGATCGCGGCCCGTTCATCGAAGGCCGATGCCTGGATCTCTCCAGGGCGGCGTTCACAACGATCGCCTCGCCCGACCAGGGCGTCGTCGACGTCGATTGGCAGGTCGTCGGATAGGCCATCTCCGCACCTCCAACGCGGGGCGGCCGCCTCTCCTGAGCTGCGCGTGGCCAGGGCACCTCAGCGCTTCACCGGATTTCCCGGAGGGGGCCCTGGCCTTCAGGCCGGGGAGGAGAATCCGGGCTCCGTCAGGGGCGTCCCGGCGTAGCCGGGGCGGTCCGAGAACGAAGTTCGAAGGCAGCGAACCAGCCGGCTCACGCGTACCGTCCCTTTTGTAAGGTGTCGTACATGCGTACGGCGTACAAGTG
>NZ_LAJC01000002.1 GCF_000981225.1 Allosalinactinospora lopnorensis | reverse complement strand
GCCGGCGAGGCCGCGGGCGATCCGCGCGGCCGCGTCAGCGCCCTCGCCGCAGGCGAAGCAGTGCGCGAACAGGGCCACCGCGTGGACCGGGCCGTCCGGCAGCTCCAGCCGCCCGGACAGCTCGGTGCCCTCATCCCCCGTGAACGTGATCCTCTTGGTGCGTGCCACCGGCCTGCCTCACTCTCGGTCTCCCCGTACCACGGGCCTACCCGGGGCGCGGCCGGCCTGACACGCGGGCCCGCGCCGCTCCCGGTACGCCGCCCGCCGCTCACCCCGGCCGGCGGTTCCCCATACGCGTCCCCCGTTCGGGAAAAGGCGTGGACCATCGCCCGCAACCGCTCCTCGGCACCGTAGCGGCCGACCGGCGTCGCGCCGACGATACGGCCGGAGGCGGTATCGGCCACCAGCTTGGTCAGCCGTTCGCCTCCCATCTTCAGGGTTGTCGCCCCGGAGTCCGCCGCACCACACCGCCATTGGCCGGTTCCCGGTTTTCACGTGCTGGGAACCTCCAATACCGGGTCCGCCCGCATCACGTCCCGGACACGGCGACCAGCCGCGCTCACAATTGGCCTATAACGGCCACGTGAGCGCGCGCTATTTTCTCCTCACCTATATTAGTCTCCGGTGTCTTCTCTCGACGCCGAGGAAGAGGAGTGAAATCCGTGGAGAACATCCACGAACCAGGAGCAGCGAAAGCGGAACAATCCCGCGCCGATGGTGATCTGCTTCGCGCGGTCGTCGCCGTCTGCTCCGATGTACTGGGCCTGGACACAGCCCCGGACGACGAATTCAGCGACGTGTGCCAGGATCTGTATGACGCGTCACACATCGTCGGGCTGCTCAACCAGTGGCTCGGCTGCACGATGGTCGTATCCCAGTTGTTCCAGGAGGGGACGCCCCGACGTCTGGCCGCCGCTCTCCACGGAACAGAGGTTCCGCACTTCTCACCTGAAATACGAGAGCGGCGCGAAGGACAGGGGACCGGCACAGCCGCCACGGAGAACCAGACCTCCGGCGAGGCGCCGTGGCGAAAATTCTGGGAAACCACCTACCGGTTCTCCGGCCCCGAGGAGAACGGTGGGCTGAACAAAGCCGGATGGTTCAGCAGTCGCACACTGACTCCGCTCCCCGATGATTACATGCGAGAATGGGTGGATACGACGTCCGCCCGGATAGCGTCCCTGGAACCGAGAAGTATTCTGGACGTCGGATGCGGTGTCGGACTGTTCCTCTTTGAGCTCGGCCCGAGGTGCTCCAGATACACCGGAACCGATTTCTCGGTGGAGGCGGTGGAACGGACACGGGAACGGCTGGAGCATGACGGGGCGCTGTCGCACATCGATGTCCTTGCCGCTGACGCGCGAGACACGGCGCGGCTGGTCGACGGCCCCTACGACCTCGTCCTCCTCAACTCGGTGGTCCAGTATTTCCCCAACATGGCCTATCTCAGGGAAGTCTTGACCGGTCTCGTGGATACCGCGGGAAACGACGGAATATTCTTTCTCGGCGATATCCGGAACCGGGATCTGCACCGGGCCGCCCACCTCTCGCTCGTGAGAGGCGAGCTTCCGCCCGGCACCCCCGTCGAGCGGGTACGAAGCACGGTCGAACGATCGATGGCCCAGGACCCGGCCCTGCTCATAGGCCCGACCGCAATGGCGGAGACCGTGGCCGGCATCGGTCCGGGCCTGCGCTGCCACACCCTGGTCCGACGAGGCTCCCACCCCTCGGAGATGAACCGCTTCCGCTATGACGCGGTCCTCTCTTCGGGCACGCCGGCGAGGCGGACCGCGCAGCACGACGTGCGCTGGGACCCTGCCACCGCTCCCCGCCCCCTCGTCGACCTCCTCACACGAGCGTTCGACGAGAACCTCGAAAGCCTGCTGGTGCGCGGCGCCCCGGACGCGAGGAACTTCGTCGACGCCCGCCTGGCGGAGACGATCGACGCGGCACCAGCGGGGACGACACTCGAACAGGCGATCAAGGCGACCGGTTCCGTCGACCAGGTCGATCCCGAGGACGTGTGGGAACTCGGCGGGGACCGGGGATACGGGGTTGCTGTGGCTCCCAGCGCGGACCCGGGCTACGTGGATATCGCGCTGTGCGGGGGAGGTGACGACTGGGCCGCGGCGGCACTTCTGCCGTAGCCCGCCGCTCGCCGCGGCGGAACCGTGGCGTGCGACCGGTAAGGGCCGGCCCTCGTGGGTGCCGGCCCTTACCGGAGCGGCGGGTCCAGGACCGCTAGGCGCCGCGGTACTCGACGGCCGTGACCCCCCAACTGAACCCGAACCCGCTTGAGAGCAGAAGAACGAGGTCCCCCTGTCGGAGACGCTTCTCCGCCAGCAGGCCCCTCAGCGCGATGAACGGATCCGACGCCCCCATGTGCCCCAACCGGTCGTAGTTGAAGACGCTCCGCTCCCGCGGCAGGCCGAGCCTGTCCAGGAGGCGCTCGTGTGTGGTTCTGTTGCTGTGGTTGATCAGGAGGTGGGCGACGTCGTCCGCGCTCTTGCCCAGCGCTGAGAGCGTCTCGCCCACAAGCGCCGAGAGGTTCTCGACATATGCGTCCGCCGCTCCGGGGCGGCGTCCCCTGCGACGCACCACCGCCCGGTGTTCCTCCCTTTCTCCGCTGTAGAACTCACACCAGGAGGGGTCGGTCCGCGTAGCCGTGTGCAGCAGCCGGAAGTCCTCGCCGGTACGGCCCAGCAGCATCGCTGTCGCGGTGTCCCCGAAGTTGAACAGGGACTTCGAATCCGGGTCTGTGTAGTCGATGAACCTGCTCATCCGGTCGCCGAGGAGCAGCAGCACATAATCGGCCCACCCCGTGAGCACGGCGTCCATGCCGGTACGTATAGCCGCCGTACTGGCGTTGCAGAAGTTGACGATCTCGAAGCAGTGCGCTCTTGCAATGCCGAGTTCGTCTGCGACCTTGGCGGCCGGGGACCACAACGGAAGGTCCCACTCGCCCGAGCCCGCGTAGATCACCTGCCCGACCTCGTCAAGGGGGACCGAGTTCCGCTCCACCACGGCGGTGGCCGCGTCGAACGCGAGCTCCCACGCCTCCTCCCCCTCGTCCAGCACAGGGATCTCCGCGCAGTGCGTGATCGCCGTGATCTCCGCTACCGGAAGCCCGGACATGCGGTGCATCTCCTGCACGCTGACCCGCGACGAGGGAAACCGAACCTCGAAATCGACTATTCCACCCAACTGTGCCCACCGTTTCAGTTCGTCGGCCGGATGCGGTCCACCGCCGAGAGCTCCCGCAGTCGGTCGAGCCGTTCCAACCCGTCCAAGACCGTCTTCGTCGGAAGGCCGAAGTCGATCAGACAGGCGACTTCATCCACCCCCATTTCGCGGAGACGGGCGACGACCCGCTCCGCTTTGGGAACGGTCCCGAGCAGCCCCCCGTCGTCGAAGTACCGCTCGAACGCCCTCGACACCATGAACTCGACGTCCTCCTCGGCGAGTTCAGCCGGATCGATTCTGCGCGCCCCGTTGACCTGGGCGCCCAGGAGCAGGCCGAGCGAGCTGCGCAAGTACGCGCACAGGGGCTCCCGCACCACCTCACGGACCTCCTCCTCGTCATCGCCCAGGAAGGAATGGACCATCACGACGACGTGTCCGGGCCAACCGTCGGCATCCGGCCGCTCGGCCACAGCGGTCCGGTACGCGGCGATCTTCTCGGCGAGGTCCGCCACATCCTGCCCCAGAAGGTGGGTGAGAAGTCCCGCGCCCGCCCTTCCGGCGCCGCGGAACGTCTCGATGCTCCCCGCGCTCGTGATCCAGGTGGGCAGTTCCAGCTGGCGGGGACGCGGGAAGATCGCCACATCGCGCTCGGTTCCGACACCGTCCACAAGCGGGATCCGCTCACCTCGCCACAGTCGGCGCACCTGGTCCAGGTGCCGAAGGAGCACCTCTTTGCGGCTCTCGTAGTTCTCCGGGCGGAGAACGAAGTCCGCCGCGTGCCACCCAGACGCGAAGGAAAGACCGACGCGCCCCCCGGACAGGTTGTCGACAACAGCCCATTCCTCGGCGATCCGCAGCGGATGGTGCAGGGGCGCCACCACACTCCCGGCCCGGATCCGCACGTGTTCGGTGATGGCCGCGACAGCCGCGCCGGTGACCGAAGGGTTGGGGTAGACGCCTCCGAAGGGGTGGAAGTGGCGCTCAGGGGTCCACACGGCCGCGAACCCGTTCCGGTCGGCGAAACGGGCCCCCTCCAGGAGGAGCTCGTACTGGTTCGCCTCGGACGCCCGGCTGTCGTTCGCGAAGTAGAACAGGCTGAAATCCATACTTTTCGCTCCGGTTTCGGAATTCGTCCGCCGTACCGCGGTCGCGGTGGCGGCTCCTCGCTGCCGCCTCACGCGGAGGGACTCCTCGTCGCCGCATCGGGCCGCCTGGTCTGCCGCGCCCACCGCGCCACCGGCGGCGCCGCTGCGCCCGCGACCAGGAAGAGCAGGGCGAACACCAGCCAGCCGGACCATCCCAGGCCGACGATCAGCGCGGTCGCGAGTACGGGAGTGGCCACGGTGCCCAGCTGGATCGACATCGTGAACAGGCCCTGGTACTGCCCCATCGCGTGCTCGGGAGCGAGCCCGTACCCGAGGGACCAGGACCCTGCCCCGTGCAGCATCTCGCCGAAGACGTGGACCACCCCGGCGGCCAGCAGCAGGAGTCCGGCCGCCCACGCGGGCAGCCCGGCGGTCACGGCGAACAGGGCACAGCTCACCGCCAGCAGGACCCCCGACCGGCGCATCGCCCGCGCGCCCCCGTCCACGGTGCCCGCGCCTCGGCTCATCCGTACCTGAAGGAACACCACCATTGCGGTATTGATCATCAGGACCGCGGAGAACACCCACACGGGCGCCTCGGTCCGGTCAGCGATCCATACGGGCAGCGCCACGGTCACAACCGGCCAGTTCATGATCAGCACCGTGTTGAGCAGCGCCATGGTCGCGTAGGGCAGGTCCCGCAGCACCACCCACGTCGGCCCGTCCTCGACCTTGGGGGCCGGGGGGACCTGCGGGACGCGGAGGTAGGCGAAACCCGCGGTCAGGAACATCGCCCCCGCGCCCATCAGCAGACCCACGTAGGCGAGCCTGGTGTCGAACACCAGGCCGACGGCTCCCGCTCCCGCCCCGAGCGAGAGGCCGATGTTCGCGGTGGACCGCAGGTAGGCCCAGGCGCGGACCCGCTCTTCGGATGGGATGAGCCCCGCTATGAGTGCCCCGCGCGCCGCGTCCGTCGCCGATTCGGCCAAGAGCGCAAGGCTGGCGGCGACCACCAAGGCCGGGAAGCTGCCGACGAATCCGTAGGCGCAGACGAACACCCCGAGCAAGAGAAGGAAACCCACGGTCGTGTTCCGCGGACCGGTGAGGTCGGCCAGCCGTCCCGCCGGCACGCTGGCGAACATCCCGACGGCCGCACCGATGGTCAGGGCGAGTCCGACCTGCCCGGCGGGAATTCCGACGGTGCGGGTGAAGAAGAGGACCCCGACGGACACGAAGATGCCGTGCCCGACGGTCTTCGCCAGGTTACTGGCGCAAAGGGTGCGAACGTGCCCTGGCGGCGGAACCAGCTCGCGGATAAAAGACATCGTGCGAAGAGCTCCTTCAGCCGTCCGTCCCGGTCAGGGCGCTACCGCTTCGCCGTCCGCCAGCAGCATGTCCCGCAGCCTGAGGCGGTCGGCCTTGCCGTTGGCTGTCAGCGGGATCGCGTCCAGGTGGCGCACCCGCCGTGGCACCATGTGAATCGGCACCTGTTTGCGGAGCCAACGCGTGAGCTCGACCGCGGGGACCGGATCACCGGTATAGGAGCCGACCAGTTCGGTCTCCTCGCCCCGGACCAGAACGGTCACGACCGCCTGGCTGATCCGGGGGTGGCGGCGCAGGGCCGCCTCGATCTCACCGAGCTCCACGCGGTACCCCCGAATTTTCACCTGGTTGTCCAGCCGTCCGAGGTGCACCAGGTGCCCGGCCTCGAACCTGACCCGGTCGCCGGTCCTGTAGTAGTGCTCCGCCGTGAGACGAGCCGTGCCGTCGTACTCGGTGGCGCGCTCCCCGTCCCAGGCCAGGAAGCGGCCGCTGTTGTCCGCCGGGTCCAGGTAACCGTCGAACCGCTGCGAACCGCGCACGCACAGCTCACCCTCGGCGGCGGCCTTCCCCTCCTCGTCGAGCACCAGGTAGTCGAGGAACTCATACACCGGGCCGATGGGCACGGTGCCGTTCGACGTCCCCGGCCAGTCGCCGGTGCTGCCGGGCAGCGTGTACTCGGTGCAGGCGACCGTCAGCTCGGTCGGTCCGTAGACGTTCTCGATGCGCCCGCCGGGGGCGACATCGCGCCATGCCCGGGCCTGGCGGTAGGAGAGCTGCTCCCCGATGAACACGCTCCACCGCAGCGTGTCGACCCGGCCCTTGGGCAGGCACCCCAGCTCCTCGCCGACCGACACCACAGAGGGCACGGAGAACCAGTGCGTGATCGCCCTGTCCACCAGGTAGTCCACGGGCGCGTACTGCTGGTGCCGGTTGGGCACGACGAGGGTGGCGCCGGCGCCCCAAGTGACGAAGAGGTCGAACACCGAGGGGTCGAAGGTGAGGTCGAACGTGTGGGACATCCGGCACCCCGGCGCAACCTGGTACCTGGCGATGTTGTGCGCCGCATACGGCGTCACGTTCCGGTGCCGGATCGGGACCCCCTTCGGGCGGCCCGTTGAGCCCGATGTGAACAGGATGTAGGCGACATCGTCCGGGGACCCGCTATAGGGCGGTACCTGGTGGGCGGCCGGGTCGGCGGCCAGGGCCTCGTCGTCGGTCACGCTGATGACCGTGGGCGCGGCACCGTCGAGCGCCCCTTTCACCTGGGCGGCGCCGGACTCGTCCGCCAGGAGCACATCCGGACCCGCCAGTTCGCACACCCTGTGGTTGCGTTCGGCCGGGAACCCGGGATTGAGCGGGCCGACCGCGGCTCCGAGGCGCAGCGCGGCGAGATAGCCCGCGAACGCCACGACGCTGCGGTTCGCGAGCAGCGCCATCCGGGCAGGCACCCGCCCGTGCGCGTGCACGACCCGCTCCGCCAGCCCGAGAGCACAGCGGTGCAGCTCCGCATACGACAGCGAGACCGTGTCCAGCTCGACCGCGGGAGAGTCCGGGAAGCGCGCCGCGCTGTCAGCGAACAGTTGGTAGAGCGTGCCCTCAGCCATCCCGTCGCCCCTTTTCACCGGCCTCGTGGATGTGCGGGGCGACGAGCCGTATCGTCGAGGGGTCGCTCCGGGACGTCGGCGCCATGTGGAGCCGCTCTACCCCCTCGGTTTCCGGCACCGCGGGGAGTATCCCGAGGCAGTCGCATTCCTCACCGGTGAACCCGGCGAAGCGGTAGGCCACTTCCATCATCCTGTTCCGCTCGGTGCGGCGGAAGTCGGCGGTGAGATGGTTTCCTGCCCGTGCGGCCTGGTCGATGAGCCAGTTCAGCAATGCCGCGCCGGCGCCGAAGGAGACGACCCGGCAGGAGGTGGCCAACAGCTTGAGGTGCCAGTTGGCCGGGTTCCTCTCCAGCAGGATGATCCCGATGGCGCCGTGCGGGCCGAAGCGGTCGGTCAGGGTCGCGACGAGGACCTCGTGGCGCGGGTCGGCGAGCAGGGTGCTCAGCGCCGCATGGGAGTAGTGGACCCCCGTGGCGTTCATCTGGCTGGTACGCCGGGTCAGCTCCTCAACCCTGGCCAGCTCCGCCTCGGTGGCCCGCTCGACCCGCATCTCCAGGTCCAAGGAGCGCAGAAAGTCCTCGTCCGGACCGGTGAACTCCTGCTGTGCCGCCTTCCGCCGGGAGCCGGCCCGGTACATCTCGCGGCGCCGTCGGGCGTCCTTCGTGACCACCTCGGGGGTGAAATCGGGCAGGTCCGTGAGGATGGCCGCCTGGGCGGCGTCGTAGCACCGGACCTGGGGGAGGTGGTAGGAGACCTCGGCCCGCTCCGTCGGCTGGTCGTCGATGAACGCGACGGTGGACTCGGCGAATTCCAGTCCGGCCGCGATCCGCCGGACCGAGTCCGACTTCGGTCCCCAATTGATCTCGGGCAGGATAAAGTACTCGGCGATACCGAGCTTCTCCAGCCGCTCCCACGCCGGCTCCTGGTCGTTCTTGCTGGCGACCGACTGCAGGATCCCCCGCGAGTCCAGTTCGGTGACGACCCCGCGTATCTCCCCGGGCAGCTCCACCTCGTCGCCCTCGAGCAGTACCCCCTTCCACAGTGTGTTGTCGAGATCCCACACCAGGCACTTCACCGTGCCCGGCGCTGCGCCCCCACGTCCCACGACGACTCCTCCGTCTCCGTTCGCGCTCAGATCTCCCATAGCGTCACCGCCCATGCGGCCACCGGGCTGTTGTTCAGAACGAGCACCAGGTCTCCCTCGGAGAACTCGTCCTCTTCGAGCAGCCGGTCCAGGTTGAGCACGACGTCCATCGCACCGAGGTGCCCGTACTCGGCCAGACTCCGGCCGCACACCGGATGGATCGGAAGGCCAAGCAGTGCCTCGTAGAACCCGTACGCGCTCGCGGTGATGTTCTGCATCAGCGTGGCGGCGATGTCGCCCTTTCCCACGCCCGCTTCGGCGAGGACCTCGTCGACCATCCGCGCGAGCCGCTCCCGGCTGTTCAGGGCCAGTTCGAAGCGGTAGCGATCCGCGGACTGGCACTCCTCCCGCCACTCGTACCAGGGGACCCTCTTGTAATCGATCGAGAAGAGGGCGTGGAAGCTGCCGTCGGTCTCCATCCGGTGAGCGCGCATGCTCGGCCGCCCGCCGCGCACCACGGTCATCGCGTAGGCGCCGTCGCCGATGACCGTGACCGGGTAGCGCACCCGCTCCATCCCGGCCGGCCGACTGGCGTGCACGATGGCCACGCTCCGCCTGGAGGGGTCCGCCAGCAACATGTCACGGGCCAGCGCCCACGCCGTACTGGACCCGGTGCAGCCCAGACCGTCCACGCTGAACGCGAACGCCGAGTCCAGTGCCGCGTCGGCCTGCACCTTGCAGACATCCGACCCGAGAAGGACGTCAGGGGCCCTCGGCGCTACGAGCAGCAGCACATCCGGACCGTCCGGCCGATCCCCGAAGGGCAGCTCCCGGCACACCCGGGCCGCCAGGTCCGTCGGCGCGGTCTCGTCGAAGACGCCGACCGTCGCGATTCCGCTCTTTCGGACGAACTCCGCCTCCTCGATGCCGAGCATCCCGAACTCCGGAAGGAGTGTCACATCCTTCCGGAGTTCGGGAAGGAGGCAATGGATGCTCCCTATCCCGATACTCATGACCACACCGAGACCGCGTGTTCGGAGAGGAGCAACTGGCTGATCTCGCTGCTTCCCTCGATGATCTCCATGACCTTGGCATCCCGGTACGCACGGGCCACGGTCTCCCCGTCCCTGGCCCCGGCCGACCCGAGCACCTGAACGGCCGACGCCGCGCCACGCGCCGCGTTCGTCGCCGCGAAATGCTTGGTCAGCACCGCCGACGTCGCCATCGGGATGCCCCGGTCCCAGCAGCGGCTGGCGTGCTCGCAGCAGCGGACGGCCGCCTGCTCGGCGACCAGCAGCTCGGCCAGATGCCGAGCGACGAGCTGATGATCGACCAGGCGCCTGCCCGACTGCTCACGGACGGCCGCGTGTCCGGCGGCCGCGGAGAGGCATGCCTGCAGGATGCCCACGCATCCCCACGCCACAGAGAGCCGACCGTAGGTGAGCGCCGAGGTGACCAGCCACTCGATGGGCAGCCCGGCGCCGCCCAGCAGGCTGTCCGCAGGAATCCGCACCCCGTCGAACGAGACATCGGCATGGCCCGCGGCCCTGCAGCCCAGCGGATCGGGGATCGGCCGCACGGCCACCCCCGCGGCGTCCGTGGGGACCACGGCCGCCGCGGCGCCCTCTCCGTACCGCCCGAAGACCACGAGCAGATCAGCGTAGGCGGCACCGGTGACCCAGACCTTCTGGCCTTCGATGAGGACCGTGTCGCCCTCGGCGCTGATCCGGGTACTGATCGCCGACAGGTCGCTTCCCGCCGCCGGCTCGCTGAACGCGACACCGGTCAGGCTCCCGGAGGTGAGCTGAGAGAGATACCTGCCCTGCTGGGCACCGCTACCGAACCGCTCCACGGTCCAGGCGGCCATGCCCTGGGAGGTCATCAGGCTGCGCAGTGAGGAACACAGGCGGCCCGTGTGCGCCGTGAGCCGGCCGTTCTCCTCACTGGAGAACCCGCGTCCGCCGAACTCCGGGGGTATTTGCGCGCACAGGAGGCCCTTCGCCCCAAGCCAGCGGACCTCCTCCTCCGGCAGTCTTCCACCGCGGTCCCATTCACCGGCCCGGTCCCCCACCACATCGGTGACGAGCGCAAGGGGTTCCTCGAGTTCGTCAGTCATCGGCACCACCGCGGAGCCGCAGCACCAGTTCGGTCATCGCCTCGACCGTGCGGAAGTTGTCCAGCTTCAGGTCAGGGCCGGCCACGGCGACCCCGAAGGACCGTTCGAGGTGGACGAGGAGCTCCATGGCGAACATCGACGAAACCAGGCCTGAGGCGAACAGGTCCGTGTCCGCCTCCACGGGCTGCCTGGTCCGCTCCTCGAGAAACTCCAGCATGGTTGTGCGGACCTGCTCCGCCGCCGGGGTACCGGTCGTCTCGTTGACCGAAGCGTTCATCGTTCTTCCTCTCGCTGGAGACCCCCGGCTTCAGCCGTGGGGAGGAAAGCGAAACTCCTGCTGGCCAGGTGATTTGGCGTTAAGCAGGAGGGCATAGTCCTGCTAAACCTGCTGGTATGCGGACGGCGTACAAGTGCCGGTCCTACCCGGACTCCGAACAGCAGGCCCAGTTGGGGCGCACGTTCGGATGCGTTCGCCTGGTGCGCAACCGGTCCCCGGCCCGCGCCATCTCCGACTGCGGGTGGGGCGCCTTCCGGTCGATGCTGGCCTACAAAGCGCACAAGTGGGGCAAGCCCCTGGTCGTTATCGACCGCTGGTACCCATCCTCCAAGACCTGCTCGAACTGCCAGCACCTGCTGGCGGAACTGAAGCTTTCCACCAGGCACTGGACGTGCCCTGGATGCGGTACCCGGCATGACCGGGACATCAACGCCGCGAAGAACATTATGGCGGCAGGCCTTGCCGTTGCGGCCTGTGGAGGTGACCTCAGACATTCCGAGCCCGCTCGGGTGCTGTCGCCGACGAAGCAGGAAACCCACCCCGTGAGGGGTGGAATCCCCCGCCTTTAGGCGTAGGGAGGAAGTCAAGAGGCTGTCCCTCCGTAATCGAAGAATCCGCGGCCCGTCTTGCGGCCGAGATCGCCCGCGGTCACCTTCGCGACCAGCGCGTCACACGGCTCGTACCGGTCGTTGTCGAGTCGTTCGCGCAGCACCCGCAGCGAGTCGACGACGTTGTCGAGTCCGATGAGGTCGGCGGTGGCCAGGGGGCCCGTAGTGTGTCCGAGGCATCCCTTGAACAAGGCGTCCACGTCCTCGGGGGCAGCGATGCCCTCCTCGACGATCCGGGCGGCTTCATTGATCGTCCATTGCAGGACCCGGTTGATCACGAACCCGGGCGCATCGGCGACCACGATCCCGTGCCGGCCGAGGGCGCCCAGCAGCGCCCTGGTCGCCGCCACGGTGGTGTCACCCGTGGACGGGCCCCGGACGATCTCCGCTGTGTGGATCATGTAGGGCGGGTTCATGAAGTGGACACCGATGAGGTCCTCCGGGTGCCGCACCGACGCGGCCTGCTCGCCGATCGGAACCGCAGAGGTGTTCGAGACCAGCAGTGTCCCGGGCGGGACTGTCGCGGCGACCTCAGACCAGACCTGCGACTTCACCTCGGCCCGCTCGGTGACCGCCTCGACGACGGCGGTGCACCCGGAAATGTCCGCTACGGATGTCGTGGTCTCGAAGCCGGCCTGCTCGCCACCCGGCGGAAGCTTCCCCGTCATCTGGGCGAACCGCAGGTGGGTCCGCACCCGATCCCGCGAACGCTCCAGGGCTTCCTTGTCCACGTCCACGAGCACCACGGGCAGACCGCACCCGAGAGCGAGTGCGGTGATCCCCGTCCCCATCACGCCCGCCCCCAGGACGGCGAGCCGGTGCGGGGTACCGCCGCCGTCGTTGTCCGCCGGCCGCGTCATCGCACCTCCTCGGCAGTGTCGGCCCCGTGCTGCGCCTCTGCGAGCGCGGGAAGCAGGTCACCGATCCGGGCGTCCTGTCCGGCCAGGTGGACAAGTCCACTGCGCAGGTGGTCACCGGTGAGCGAAGCGAAGAGTCCGCGTCGACGCAGCCACGACTGCCAGGCCCCGGCCTGGATCCCGCCATCGCCGGACTCGTGTCCTTCGAGTTCGTAGGCGGCGACCGGCGAGAGGATGGTGCTCTGGGTCGCGAGGGCCCGATCCGCGATCAGCCTCTGCCACTCCCCGTGCGGCATGGGCCGCGTCGGAAGTCCGGCCTCCGCGAGCATCGCGAAGAGGTCGGACATGCTCGACGCCTTCTCGGCGACAAGGTGGTAGGCGCGGCCCACCGAATCGGAGGACACGGCCAGCTCCACGATGCCCCTCGCCAGAACATCCACCGGGGAGACCGGGATCGCGCGGTCGTCTTTCGGATGGGCGCCCACCGCGACCCCCGCGGCCAGGACGAACCAGATGAGGTCCTTCTCGTTGCAGGCCCCCGTTCCGGTGGCGGCCATGATCAGTCCGGGCCGGAAGACGCGGACGCGCATCCCGTCCTGTTCCGCGCGTTCGAGAAGGCGCTCGCCGACCCACTTGCTGACCCCGTAACCGCCGAGGTCGGGATCGAGCGGCTGGTCCCGCGTCTCCAGGATCCGGCCCCCGGTCTTCTCCGACGCCCCCGTCGCCGCGAGAGTGGACACGTAACTGAAATCGCGGACCCCGCACTCCCGCATCCACCGGAGCACCTCGACCATGGACAGCACGTTGTCCTGCCGCAGGACCCGGTACGGCTCGGTGAAGACCACCCGGGCCGCGCAGTGCAGGACATGGCCCACGCGCTCCCCCAACTCCCCGCCCCGGTAGCGGCGGAGGACGTCACGGACCTCCCGCAGGTCGCCGACCACCGGGACGACACGCTCCGGATCCGGGGCCGGAAGGGCGAACTTGCGCGCGGTGGCCCGCAGGCGCTCCCAGCCCTCCGCCTCATCGGCGGCCCGAACCAGCGCGTACACGCGGTTTTTCGTGCGGTTCACCAGTTCGTGCAGGAGGAACGCGCCCAGATATCCGGTCGCGCCCGTTACCAGCACGTCGCGGCCCCTGGCCTTGCCGGGACTCAGCTCGCCCAGCGGAAGCTGCAGGTCGGCGTCGATCAGCGGACCGTCGCCGTCGGCCACCGGGTCGACCTCCGGCGAACCGCGTTCGGCTCCCGCGCGCATGCCGCGCACGATCTCGGCGATCCGGCGGACCGTCGCCCGGCTGCCTCCGGCACGGTGGACGTTGACCAGGACACCGTGGCGCCGCTGGATCTCCAGCACCATCTGTACGGAGAGGAGCGACGTCCCGCCGAGCGCCCCGAACTCGTCATCCGGGCCGACCTCGCTTCCGAAGTACTCCTTCCAGAGTCCGGCCAGCTCCTCCTCCAGCGAGCCTCCGGTGGAGACCGCAGTCGGGGAAGGCTCCTCCTGCCGGCCGGGCGACAGCGAGAGGCGGTCCAGCGCCCAATAGCGTTTGCGACTGAAGGGGTAGGTCGGGAGGTGGACCCTGCGGCCGGCTCCACCCGCCTGCGTCTCCCAGTCCACCTCCACCCCGTGCAGCCAGGCAGCGGCCAGCGCCGCGTCCACCTGGTCGCCGTTCTCCGCGCCGTCCCCGGCCATCAGGACGTGGCGGTCGGGACCGGCCTCGCCGTGGCCGACGAGAATCGCGAAGTGGTCCTCCGGGACGGTCTCCAGCGGCCCATGGACCGCCTCGGTCCCCTCCGGAAGCGCCGCGAGGATTCTGTCCACCACCTCTGCCGACCCCCCGCTCTCCGGCGGCAGCACCACGAGCCCGCGGCGCGGTGCCGCCCGGACGGTGCGCGCCGCGGGCGGTCGGGGCATGCGAAGCACCGCCGACAGCTCCCGCGGGGCCGCCTCGACGACGCGGCGCTCCTCGAAGGCGCGTCGGCCGACGCGCAGCGTGTAGGAGGCGTCCCCAACGGACACCGTGTCCACGGCCGCGTCCAGCGCGTCGGCGATCCTGTGGGACTGCGCATCGAGTTCGGCCCGGGTACGCGCCGAGAGGACGAGCCGCACCCTCTCCCGCAGCGGCGCGGGGGCGCGGGTGGGCGCCGGAGGCGGGGCGAGGACCGCCGACGCGTTCGTGCCGCCGACACCGATCGAGTTCACCAGGACGTGCCGGTCCGCGTCTGCGCACTTCCCCGCGCCTTCGGCACGTAGAAGGGACTATCGGCGAGCAGCTCCGGGTCGCGCGGCCGGTCGAACATCGGATGCGGCGGCAGCACGCCGGAGCGCGCCACGTGCACCGCCTTGATGAAGCCCGCGATGCCGGCGGCGGGCCCGGTGTGGCCGACGTTGGTCATCACCGATCCCAGAGCGCAGAAGCCGCTCTTCTGCGTGCTCTCGCGCGCCGCCCGCGTCAGCGCGAGCAGTTCGATGTGGTCGCCCACGGCCGTGGCCGTTCCGTGTGCCTCGGCGTAGCAGAGCAGATCGGCCGGGACGTCGGCCACCCGCAACGCGGCGGCGATCACATCGGCCACGCCCGCCGGGCTGGGGGACACGAAGCCCAGCCGTTCACCACCGTCGTTGCCCACAGCGCTGCCGCGGATGACAGCGAGCACGTTGTCCCCGTCCGCCAGTGCGTCGGAGAGCCTGCGCAGCGCCACGACCCCCACACCCGAGCTGTGCGATGTCCCTGTCGAGTGGGCGTCGAAGGACCGGCAGTAGCCGTCCTCGGAGACCACCCCGCCCGGCTGGTAGCGGTACCCGCGGAGCGGCTCGTGCACCGTCGCTCCCCCGGCGAGCGCGATGTCGCATTCGCCGGCGAGCAGGCTGAGGGTCGCGTAGTGCAGCGCGTAGAGCGAGGCTGAGCAGCCCGTCTGGATGCTGAGCGCGGGACCGCGGAGCCCGAGTTTGTAGGCGGCCCTCGACGTCATGAAGTCGGGTTGGCCCCCCACTGTCAGGTCGAGGTCGTCGACGGCCGCCCGCAGCCCGCGGTCCCGGGCCTTCGCGGTGAGCAAGGCGGCCGAGTACGTCCCGGCGTAGGCGCTGCCGAAGACGCCGACAATGGGGCCGTCGGCACGGGGCGGGTGGCCCGCCGACTCGAGCGCCTCCCAGGCGGTCTCAAGGAAGATCCGCTGCTGCGGATCGATGGTCTCGGCCTCGCGCGGCGGGTATCCGAAGAAGTCGGCGGCGAACTCCTCGACCCCTGGCAGGCCGGCGGCCACCCGGACGAAATCCGGCGCCGACGCCTCCTCCTCGGAGATTCCGGCGGCCTGGAGCTGGGCCGGCGTCAGATCACGCATCGACACCGCGCCACGCTTGATGTTCCGCCAGAACTCCTCGGGTGTCCAGGCGTCCGGGAAACGGCACCCGATACCGACGACCGCGATCTCGGTCGCACTCGTCATAGCGCGCTCTCCCCTCGGTCCGAGGCGGACCGGCCCGCGCGGGACCGGTCGAGCAGCCGGCCGCGGTCCCGGGCTCCCACTCGGGTCGCCTCGTGGTCTCCCCCGCCGGCCAGCAACGCGACCTGGGCGTTCACCGTGCTGTGCTGGAACAGGTCCGATACGCGCAGACCGCCGCTCGAAAGCGGGTTCAGTTCCTCCCAGAGCATGATGAGCAGCATGGAGCTCCCACCCGCATCGAGGAAGTTCGTGTCGAGCGGAACCTCTCCGGCCTCCCCCAGGCCAAGCACCTCGGCCCACGCCTGCCGTACGCGGGCGAGGAGTTCCTCCTCGCCCGGCACGGCCGCTTCCGCTACTCCGGTTTCCTTCACAGGAGATCTCCTTACAAGGGATGGGATCCGGGGTCGTCCACCAGCTCCCGTGCGGCGGCGACCATTGCATCGAGCAGTTCTGTCACGGTCCCGGGGTCGAACAGGGCACAGGTGTAGGAGGCGGCCAGTTCGATGTCCTCGGCGTGCTCTGTAACGTCGAGTTCGAGTTCGTACTTGATACGGGGAGGGTCGGACGGCAACAGGCGGGCGCCGATTCCGGGCCGCAGGGCCGGCACGTCCGGAGGCCCGTCCCAGAAGGTGAGGTACACGGGGGTCAGGGGCGGACGGCTCAGGTCCCTGTCCGGATGCAGCGCCGTGACCAGCGACTCGAATGGCACGTCGGCGCGGCGGTAGCAGAACGTGCTGCTTTCCTTCACACGTTCCAGCAGGTCCCGCCAGGTGATGCGGCCTCTGAGGTCGGCCCGGAGCACCAGGGTGTTGACGAGCATCGCCACCGCGTCGGCGCTGTCGGAGGACTCCCGGCCGGCCCAGGGGAAGGCGAAGAGGAAGTCCCGCTGACCGGTGCGACGCGCCAGAGCCACCGCGAGCAGTGCCACGGCGCTCATGAACGAGGTGCAGCCGAGTCCGTCGCCCGCGACCGCGCGCAACCGGGCGGTCAGCTCACCGCCCAGACGGGTCGCGCACGTCGCGGCCTGGATGGACTGCGACCCGCCTCTGGGGCGGTCATGGGGCAGGCTGATATCCGTCGGTGCCCCGTTCAGCCATGCCACCATCTCCTCTGTCCGCTCCGCCACCGCCCGTTCGGGAGCGGCACCGACCGCCCGCGCCGGATGCACCGGTTCCGCCAGCGCGGCCGGGCCTCCCCCGGTCTCAGCCCGGTAGGCCTCTGCGAGCTGTTCCAGGAGCAGGCCCCTGGACCAGCCATCGATGGCGATGTGGTGTGCGACCAGGACGAGGAGTGTCCGGTCGCCGACCGATACGACTTCTGCGCGCGCGGGTGCGTCGACGGCAAGGTCGAACCCGGTCCGGCAGGCGGAGGCCAGGTGCTCCCGCACCTCGGCCGGTGTCCAGGCCGCCGCGTCGGTCGCCGCCACCGCGGGGGGAGGGCCCCCGGTCCGGTAAACCAGGCGGCGCTGCCTCCGGTCCAGCTCGAACCGGGAGCGGAGCCCGGGGTGGCGGTCCATGACCGTGGTCAGGGCCCGGTGGAGGGCCGCCCGGTCTACGGGGCCGGTGTACTCGACGACCGTGGGCATCAGATACGCCGGGCGCAGTTCGGGGATCCTGTCGAGGAACCAGAAGCGCTGCTGCGCGGACGTCGCCGGATGCGGCCCGGTCGGGATGGCCGGGGCGGCCGGGGCGTGCCGCTCGTCGTTCGGTGCCCGCGCCGCGCCGAGCAGTCGGGCCAGTCCGGAGACCGTGGGGGCGGGCAGGAAATCCCGAGGTGCGACGGAGGCGGCGTAACGGCGCCGCGCTTCAGCGAGCATGGTCACGGCCATCAGGGAGTGGCCGCCAAGAGCGAAAAAGTTCGCCTCCGGGGTCAGCCGGTCGGCCAGGTCATTGGGCGTTCCCGGGATGGCGGCCGCGAGCGCGTCGGCGAAGAGTTCGGCGGCGCGGCGCTCGTCGGGCGTGAGCCCGCCGGTGGAGGGGGCCGCTCCCGAGGGACTCGCCGTCGCGGTCGGATCGGTAGCGCTGCGGCCGTTCTCGCTGTTCACACCGCTGCTCAGCGAGGGCGACGGAGGTGCGGGCAGCGGGAGTCCCGACGGCGGGGCGCCGGGAAGATCCCGGAGCAGTCGATCCGGGCCGGCGACAGCCTCAGTGATCAGTGCCACGAACCCCGCGCCTATGGCACGGGCGATCCCGTCGGAGTATCGGTCGGTGTCGTGTTCAACCGTGACGGAGATGCCATCAGGACCGTCCTCCACAAACAGCAGCAGGTCGAACTTGGCCGTGCCCGTGCCGAGCAGCCGCGGCGGAGCCCAGCGGGTCGGCGCCCGCCCACCGGACCCGAGCGCGTTCTGGAAGACGAGGGCGACGTCGACCAGTTCCCGCCGCCCCTGCTCCCGAGCGGATGCGGCGGCCGAGGTGAGTTCGTCGAACGGCAGCTCCCGGTAAGAGAGGGAGCGGTAGGCCTCGGTGCGTGAGCGGGTGCAGAGCTCGGCGAACGACCACTGCGGCTCGACGCGGCAGCGCAGCGGCACGGTGTTCACGAAGAGGCCCGGCAGTGCCTCGATCTCGGGGCGAGGCCTGTGGCCGACGATCGAACCGACGAGGAACTCCTTGCGCCCCGACCACTGGTGGAGCACCCCCTGCAAAGCGGCCAGCAGGACGACGAAGGGCGTCGCACGGAGGGACCTCGCGACCTCGTGGACACGTTCGCGCACGTGGGAGGGGACCGTGAAGGCCTCCTGGCGGCCGGGCCGCGACCCCTCGGAGGCCGCCGGCCGCTCACCGCACCCGGCCAGTACCAAGCCGCCGGGGACTTCGAGCAGCTCTTCGGCGCGTTTGCTCACCTCGGAGGCGAGAGCCGCCCCGACGGTCACCTCGCGTTCCCAGGCCGCGAAGTCGGCGTACTGGACGGGCGGATCCTCGGTCTCCGGGACTCGGCCCGCCAGCGCGCTGTCGTAGGCCTCCGCGAACTCGTCGAGCAGCACCGGGTACGACCCGCCGTCGACGGCGATGTGGTGGAACGTGAGCAGCACCGCGTCGCCCTCGGGAATGCCGCGCCACACATGGCACCGCACAATGGGGCCGGTCTCCAGGTCGAAGGGTTCCCGGGCGTGCTGTTCGGCCTCCTCGCGCGCCCGGCGTCCCGCGTCGGGAACCCCGGTGAGGTCGGTCATCCCGGGTTTCGCGCCGACCGACGCCGCATCGGCGACGACCTGGACCGGACGGTCGCCGTCGAGCCGGTAGGTGCTCCGCAGGATCTCGTGCCGCCGGATGATGGTGGTGAGTGCCGTGGTCAGCGCCGCGATGTCGACCGGCTCGTTCCAGGCGAAGAAGAGGGGTTCGTTGTACGTCGCGTTGCCGGGGGCCGCGGCGTCGGCGAACCACATGCGTTCCTGGGCATGGGACAGTGGCGTGACCGTGGCGCCGGCCCGTTCGATCGCGGGCGGCCCCGCTCCGTCCCGTACGCCGCCGTCGGCGGCCTGCCGCCGGGGGGCAGAACGTGTCAAACCACCGCTCCCCTCGCTCGGAGCTGCCCCGCCAGTTCGGTCAGCGAGTCGCTCAGCAGCACAAGGGCCGGATCCGCCTCCGGGTCGATCCGCTCCCGGATCATTTCCGTCGCCCGCGCGGCGAGCATCGAGTCGCCGCCCAGGTCGATGAAGTTGTCCGTCGGCTCGACCTGCGGAACGTCCAGCACCTCGCACCAGATCCGGCGCACCTCCTCGACCACCGAAGCGGCCGCTGGGTGCCCTCCTGGTGCCGCGGCCGGCGAGGGTGCGTCGAGCATCGCGATCAGACGGGCGCGGTCGACCTTTCCCGTGGAGTTCACCGGGACGCGGTCGAGCGTGATCCAGCGCGACGGCAGCATGTAGCTCGGCAGCGACGAGGCCAGGACACGGTTCAGCTCCTCACCCGTCTGAGCTGTCTTCGCGGCCGGGAGCACGAACCCGATCAGTGTCGCCGACTCGCCTTCACCGACCTTCTCGACGAACGCGGAGTCGACCAGTCCTGTTGTGGCCGCGGCGCGCTCGATCTCCCCCAGCTCGATCCGGAACCCCCGTAGCTTGACCTGCCGATCTCGGCGGCCGAGAAGCTCGATGGCGCCGCCGGGTAGCTCCCTTCCCAGGTCACCGGTGCGGTAGATCCTTTCGTCCGTCTCGGGGCGGGTGACGAACCTGTCCGCGGTGAGCTCGGCCCGCTCCAGGTACCCGGTCGCCACCCCGGGCCCGCCTATGCACAGTTCACCGGTCTCCCCGCAGGGCACCGGGGCAAGCTCCTCGTCGAGCAGGTGGAGGCTCGTCTCCTGGATGGGAAAGCCGATGGGAACCCGGTCGAGGCCTGCCAGGCTCTCCCGGGAGCACTCGAAGTACGACGCGAACGTGGTGGCCTCCGTAGGCCCGTACGCGTTGACCAGGCTTTTCGGTGGCTCCGCTGCCAGGACCCGACGCGTGGCCCCCAGATCCATCTGCTCGCCGGCGACCGCGAGCGTCCGCACCGACGCGAACGCGTCCGGACGCTCCCGGGCGACCGCGTGGAACAGCGACGTGGTGAGGGACATCGTGTCGATCCGCTGGTCGCGCAGCATGGCCACCCATTCGTCGATGGGGACATCCGTCAGCGAGGGAAGGACCACGACAGTCCCGCCGACTGCGAGCGTGTTCCAGATCTCGAAGGTGGTCACGTCGAAGGCGGGGTTGGCCAGGTTCGCGACACGGTCCCCCGGGCCGATGGAGCAGAAGTTCGGTTTGCGGACCAGGCGGAGCACCGCTCGGTGCGACACGATCACGCCCTTGGGTCTTCCTGTGGACCCGGACGTGTAGCACACGTAGGCCGGGGCCTCCGTCCCGACAGCGGTCTCGGGCACCGAACCGCCGGAGGGGGCGGCTGCAGGCACCGGAACACGCTCGATACGCGAAGGAAGATCGCTCCACGGCTTCGCGGCGGAGCACATGACCAGGCGAGTACCCGATTCCTCGAGGATGCCCTCAAGACGGGCGGCGGGAGCCATGGCGTCCAACGGGAGGTAGGCCGCTCCGGTACGGAGGACGCCCAGGAAACCCACGACCAGGTCGATGGAGCGGTTCTGGCCGACGCCGACGAGATCGCCGGGGCCGATCCCCCGTCTCGCCAGCTCCGCGACGACCCACCCCGCCCGCTCCCACAGTTCCGTGTACGTCAACGCTCCACCGGTCAGCGGGTCGTATACCGCGCACGCGTCCGGTCGACATTCCACGCAATTAGCCACGAGTTCATGAATTAAATCGCTGGATGACACCGCGAATTTCTCCCCGTTCGACCCTGTCCCCGACACACGTTTTCCAATCAGATGTCCTCATGCCGATCAGATGTCATCGCGCTCACAGAAAGACCGGACGGTGGCTTCATCCGACCGAGCGCCGCAACCCCGGTCAGAGTAGTCAAAACAGCGCGAGTTCGAAATGTCTGTCCGCAACCGGACACCGGCCGGCGCACAAGAGAGGAAAAATCCGGCATTTCGGCCAGCATTCCGTCCCCCGGAAACAGCTCGACCAGGGGATTCGGCACGTCGGCCAAGACCAGCGCGGATCGCAGAATCAGGCCACTTGATCATGGCCACATCAGGCCCCATCTATTGCGAAAGCGATGACCAGCGATAATACGAGCCCTATGGAAAATCAGACCAGTGAAACGCATTGTTGTGCGCTACGCTCACGGACCATGCGCATCGGTTTTCTCGGGCTCGGCCGTATGGGCGCACTAATGGCGCGCCGGCTGGCGGACCACGGCTACGACCTGGCCGTCTGGAATCGGACGGCCTCCCGCACCGAAGATTTCCTCGAAGCAGGGGCCAAGATAGGCGGCACCCCTGTGGAGACCGCGGCCGGACGCGATCTGGTCATCACGATGCTGGCGGATCCGACCGCGGTCGACGACACGTTCTTCGGCCCGGAGGGAGCGGCGGCCGGCCTCTCACCAGGCGCCATGGTCGTCGAGATGTCGACGGTCGGCCCCTCCGCCATCGCGAAGCTGCGCGAGCGGCTCCCCTCAGGGACGCGCCTCGCCGACGGGCCGGTGCTCGGCAGCCTTCCCCAAGCCTCCGCGGGCGAGCTGAAGATCTTCCTGGGCGGGAGCGCCGAGGACATCGAGGTATGCCGTGAACCTCTCAGCGTGCTCGGCACCCCGCACCACGTAGGTGGCCTCGGCGACGGCGCAGCCATGAAACTCGCCGCGAACCTCTCGTTCATCACCTCGATCGTGACGATCGGCGAGGCGGTGAAACTCGCCGACCACCTCGGGCTGGACCCCGAGACCACTCTCGACGTGCTCTCCGAGACACCGATGGGCGCTCTCGTGACCCGGTTGCGGGACCGGATCACCGCCGCTGAGGCACCGCCGACCGCGTTCGCACTCGGCCTCGCGGAAAAGGACCTGGCGTTGGCGCTGACCGAGGGGGCGCACGAGAACGGCGTCGTCGCGGCGGCGCGAGCGCAACTCGCCGCCGGACGAGCCGCCGGACTCGACGACCAGGACGTCAGCTCGGTCGTCCGTTTCCTGCGGCAGTAGGCCCACGGATAGGAGATCGCCCCCGTCAGAGAGGGTGCGGTGTTCCCGCCCGGCGATGAGGAGCCGGGTCGCAGGACAGATGCCGGCGCGCCCGGACATACGCCCCCACAGGTGAGGAGCTTTGATGATCAAAACCTTCGACAACCCCGCCGGCGCTCCCGCCCCCGCCGGCCCTTACTCGCAGGTGGTCAGGGTTGATGTCGGCGGCGGCTCACTGCTTTACGTCGCGGGGCAGATCGCTCTCGACGACGACGGACGTGTGGTCGCCCCCGGCGACATGGCCGCCCAGGCCGAGCGGATCTTCGAGACCATCGGACAGCTGCTCGACGCACACGGTGCAGCGTTCTCCGACATCGTAAAGATCACCGCATTCCTCACGGATCTCGACCGGAGGCCCGAGTACGCGAGCGCGTACAAGAAGCGCCTCCTGCCCGACCCCCCGGCAAGCACCACTGTCGAGGTGCCGCGGCTCTTCAAGCCGGAGGCCCTGATCGAAGTGGAGGTGGTGGCCGCGGTCGGGAGCGAGTGAGGCCATGGGTCGCATCGGAGCGAGATGAACGAGGAGACAGGTGCGTCCGAGCAGAATCACTGATCCGGAATTCCGAAACGCGGTGGCCGAACTGGCCGTGCCCGGCATGGGCACCGAGTCCGTGGCCCCTCTACTGGCCGATCTCATCGGGTTCCTCCGGCCGCGCCGGGTACTGGAGGTGGGGATGGGGTATACGACGCCCTTCCTCGCCGCAGCCCTCGCGGGAACCGAGGAGCAGGCACGGGCCGAGTCCGAGGCCCTCGCGGTCAAGACCCGGCGCCACCTGGACGCGGGGGGCGAGTTGGACGACTCCTGGCTCCTGGAACACCCACCTCTGGTGACGCCCGCCTCCCATCTCACCCCCCACCGCCCCAAGATGGTGGCCGTGGACGATCTGTCCATGGAGGATTCCTCCGCGAGACAGGTCCTGGAGGTGCTCCGAAAACTCCGGCTCGCGGACTTCGTATCCGTGATCGACACCGATCTCCGCACGTCGCGCGACCTCCTTCCGGAGGATTCCACTCCCATCGACTTCGCCTGGGTCGACGCCTGGGAATGCCTGTACTTCTTCGACCATTTCTGGGAACTGATCAACCCGGACGGCGGGATGGTGGTCATGCATTACCTCACCACCTATCCGGAGGGCGAGGCCCTGATCCGTTACATCAAGGCGTTCCAGCGGTCGAATCCGGGAGAGCTGGAGACAGTCAATCTGCTGGAGCCGCACAAACTGATGCAGAACAGCATTACCGTCCTTCGCCGGACGAGCGGAGTGCACTCCCTCCGGTACGCGGAAACAGGTGGAAAAATCAAGTATTCGGGGCAGTTGCAGGCGGACGCCGCGGCGCACTCGCAACGACACGCCGACTGACCGACCCCGCGAAGTCCCGCATTCATCGACGCGCGTAGGAGAGTTCCCGAATTCGGGGAAAATCGGTCGTTGTGTGCGCCTTCCTCGGGCGCAACCTTCCGAGGCCGGAACCGGGTGCGGGGCTGCGGCGCGGGCTCAGGAGGGCGGGGCCGTTCCCTTTGTCCTACCCCGCACTCACTCGTCGCTTCGTGATCAGGGACGAACCAACCGTCGCCGAAGCACCGGAGAGTCATCCGATCCGGAGGCGGGTGCATGGTCGCCGAGGAGTGCCCGGTGTGCTTCGCCGTGGTGGCTGAGGGATGCTCACATCCCCTGCCTTTACATCGTAGATTCACAAAATGTCAAGGGGGGGCTGAACGCTCCCCTGGCCCGGCCCGGGCGGCAGACCGCTCAGCCGAGGGCGCGACGCGCCGCCCCGCGCAGCATGTCCACCATCGCCGGGACCGGGCTGCGTGGACGGTTGCGGTGCACGACGTAGATCTCCCGCGCCGTTTCGGCCCCGGACAGCGGAACGGCCGACCAGTCGGAACCCGGCGCGGCACGCAGGATGGTCTGCGGGATCAGGCCGATACCGACACCGGAGCGGATCAGGGCCAGCGTGACCTCGTAGTCGCGGGTCTCGTAGGCCACCGTGAGCCGGACCCCCTCGGACTCGGCCGCGTACTCCAGCGCGATCCGGTTGGAGATGCCCGGCGCTCCGCAGATCCACTCCTCACCGGCCAGGTCTGCCAGGTGCGGGGAGCCGCCGGCCGCCGGGTGCCCTTCGGGCAGCACCAGCAGCAGCGGATCGACCAGGATCTGCTCCCGGTGCAATCCGGTGACCTGGGGCAGTGCGGTGCCCGGATAGCGGTGGGTGATGAGCAGGTCCAGGTCACCCGAGGTCACCGATCCATACCCGCCGGGCGGCTCCACGTCGGACAGGGCCAGTCGAACGTGCGGATGGGCCCGGCCGAACGCCGCGAGCGCACTGGGCACCAGTATCTTCCCGGCGCTGGCGAAGGCTCCCATGGACAGCCGCTGCGGCGCCTCCCCCGCTGTGGCGCGCACGGCCGCCTCGGCGTCGCGCAGTTCACCGAGGACCCGTTCGCCGTGCTCCAGCAGCACCCGCCCCGCAGCGGTGAGCCGCACACCGGCGCGGCCCCGCTCCACGAGAACGCAGCCGACCTCGCGTTCGAGCTTGGCGAGCTGCTGGGAGAGCGCAGGAGGGGTGAACGACATCCGCTCGGCGGCCGAGGCGATCGATCCGGCGTGCGCGATCTCCACCAGTACCCGCACCCGGTTGGCGTCCAGCATCGAGGTCCGCCTCCCCGCGGCGGCTGCAACCCCTGCGGCCACCGTCCTCGCTCAACCGCCGGGACAGCGGTTCCGGTATAAAGCGCTGCTTAATCTTCGTTAGCAGTACCAACTTTAACTTAAGCACGGCCAAGGGCAGAGTGGCGGTATGACCTCGCATACGACGCTTCCGGCCCACGTCCCGACGGCCGTCGACGTCCGCGCGGCCGCCGAACGGATCTCGCGCTATGTACGCCGCACTCCGGTGCTGCATGCCAGCATCGACGGGCGCCCGCTGGCCCTGAAGCTGGAACACCTCCAGTTGACCGGGGCGTTCAAGCTCCGCGGCGCTCTCAACGCCCTCCTCTCCGGCGGGCCGACCAGCCGCGTCATCACCGCCTCCGGCGGCAACCACGGCTTGGGGGTGGCCACAGCGGCCCGGCTGCTGGGAATCAAGGCCGTCGTCTACGTGCCCGAGACGGTCCCCGAGGCCAAGGCGCGCAGGCTGGAGGCCTCCGGAGCGGAGCTGGTCCGCCTCGGCGAGCACTACGCCGTCGCGGCCGAGGCGGCCCGCCGGCACGCCGAGACCGAAGGAGTGCGCTACCTGCACGCCTACGACGACCCGTCCGTCGCGGCCGGGCAGGGCACGATCGGTCACGAGATCGCGGCCGACGCGCCCGGATGCGACACCGTGGCGGTGGCCGTAGGCGGCGGCGGGCTGGTCGCGGGCGTACGCCTGGGAGCCGGCGACCGCCGGGTCGTGGCGGTCGAACCGGAGGGGTGCCAGAGCCTGCACGCCGCCCTCGCCGCCGGAGAACCGGTCGACACACCGGTGGACTCGGTCGCGTCCTCCGCGCTGGGAGCGGCCCGCCTGGGCGATGTCCCCTTCGCTGTGCTGCGCGCCCACCAGGTGTCGACGGCGCTGGTCACCGAGGACGAGATCATCGCCGCGCGCGACCGGCTGTGGGAGGAGTTCCGGATCGCCGCCGAGCCCGCGGCCGCGGTCCCTTTCGCCGCGTGGCTGGCCGGACGGGTGCCCGGCACCGAACCGTGCCTGGTGATCTGCGGCGCGAACGCCGACTGGCGGCCCGCCGACTAAGCGGTCATAGGCGATCAGCGGTCGCGCGGCGGGGCGGCGTCTGCACCGAGGGGGAGAGCCGATCGCGCCTTGTCCACGAGATCCAAGACGTCGGGTGATCCGAAGGAGCGCGGCACGAACGCCTTCATCGCATTCTCCTCATCGTTACAGAGGGTGAGTGGTTGGTGCTCGGGTGGCGGGTCCGGCATGGGCCGTGCCCCGGGAGATGGAGTGGGCGGCGGATCGAAACCCGACCGGGGGTTCCCGGATCCGCATGACGACCGGCGTCTCCCGGAAACCCCCACGTCCCGGTGGCATCCCCGCCACCAGGGGAACCGGCTTCGTCCGGCGGGCGCAGGGCCCTTTCCTCCTGGAGGTACGAATCTTGTGACCGTACAGTGTAAGATTATCTTACATCGTAAGATACTCATACGGCGTAAGCCGGTCAAGGCGAAGTCGGTGGCGAACCGCGAACGTACCGACACCCGGCTATCCGGGTCTGCCGCCCCGCGGACGAGCGGGTGAAGCGGCACCAGCGTGGACTCCGCGCCCACCCCTTTGAAGGAGCGGAGGCACCACGCCGCCGAACCGCTCCCAGGAGATCGCGGCGGCCGCGGACGTCAGGAGTTCCGCACCTGCTCCGCGGGCCGTCGTCTCACGGCGGCCCCCGGCCGGGAACCGGCAGGAACGGTCCCGGCACCGTTTCCGGGCGGGGAAGGCGGGCGGATCGACCCGCCGGCAGCCGAAGTCATGGAGGTCAGGCCGTCTCGCGCATCCTGTCGAGACCGTCGAGGATGATGTCCAGCCCGAACTCGAACTCGGTCTGGTCGTCGCACCGGCCCAGCGTGGAGTCGGGGTCGTCGTGCACGATCTCGGTCATCATTCCGACGAGGTTGGGGAGCTGTTCGGCCATGCTTTCCAACACGGCGTCGGCTTTCTCGTCACCGGCCCCGTCACCCGTGTCGAACAGCTCCTGGGTGAACCCCAGGGCCCGGCTGCCCAAGGCGTGCAGCGCGTGGTGGGTCAGGTCGTAGGAGAAGCCGCCGTCTCGCATGAGCCCGACCAAGGCGTCGAAGTACCGCAGGACCGCCGGACTCTCGTTGGTGCGGGTGGCGAAGAGGCCGGGCGCCCAGGAGTGGCGAAGGAGCACCTCGCGGGCGGACAGAACCCTCTGCCGCACGGCCTTCTTCCAGCCGACCCCCTTGGAGGGCACGTCGATCCGGTCGGCGGCCTCGTTGATCTCCCCGGCGATGACATCCACGATGCCGTCCAGGACTTCTTCCTTGTTGGCCACGTGGTAGTAGAGCGACATCGCCTCGGCCCCCAGTTCCTCGGCGAGGCGGCGCATCGTGAGTGACTCGATGCCGCCCTCGTCGGCGAGGTCGACCGCGGCCCGCAACACCCGCTCTCTACTCAACGGAATGCGGGGTTCGGGTCCTCGTTCGGCGTGGGTGGCCACCTACGTCTATCCTCCCTCCGAATCTCAGCGTACAAGGTAAGGCCGGGGCCGGAACCGGCCCCGGCGGGCCGCCGGGCGGCGTATCGACCCGCGCGTTCAGAAGAGTTCAGGAGTGAGCAGGCCGCGTCCGGGGGCCGGCGTCGTGGAGAAACCGGCCTCTGCGGAATCACACCCGCAACCTCAGGGACCGCGGGAGGTCAGTCGGGCCCGCCGGCGCTCTCGGTGTCCCTGCCGCCCCTGGCGGTCAGCTCCGCACGCAGCGCCCGGACCTCGGCCGTCAGCGCCTCGACCTCCGCCCGCGTCGCGGTGGTCGCCTCGTGCGACTCGTCCACCTTCTCCACGAACCATGAGGTAAGCGTCCCGGTCACCACGCCCAGCAGGGCGATCCCGCCGAGGAACAGTCCGACCGCGATCAGCCGACCCGTCGTGGTGACAGGGTAGAAGTCGCCGTAGCCGACGGTGGTCACGGTGACCGCCGACCACCACAGCGCGTCCTCGAACGTGGCGACGGTCGCCCCGGGGACGCCGCGCTCGGCCTTCAGCAGCGCCAGTGCCGCGCAGAAAAGGACCAGGCACGAGGTGACGGTCGCGTACAGCGTGACGTTCTTGCGCAGCGACACCTCCAGCCTCCGGTTCAGCACGTGCACGACCGTGATCAGCCGGAGCAGCCGCAGGGGCCGCAGCGCCGGCAGCAGGATGATCGCGAGGTCGAGGAGGTTGGCGCGCGCGTAGGCCAGGCGGTGCCGCGCCAGGCTCAGCCGCACCGCGTAGTCGGCGACGAAAACGGCCCAGGTTATCCAGGTGAGCGCCCAGCACACCGACTGCCAGTGCTGGGCGAGACCAGTGTCGAGGATCGGCCACGCATAGGCCGCGAGGAACACCAGCGCCGCACTGACCAAGGGCAGCTCGGAGTGCCGCTGCCACCGTTCGAGTCTTTCGTTTCCACTCTCCACGCCGACCTATTGCACCACGCGGCCGTAACAGTGGCACATCGGCGGCCTGACCGGCCGCCGCCCCTTCCGGCAAGGGCCCGGAACGCAGCGTCAGGACCAGCGGAGATGGAGATACAGTGGAGTTCCCGGTAACTGCGGCGATATCGGTGGGAGACAAGTGCTCTACGGCACAGTGCGGCGGGTGGGAGCGGCAGTGGGCAGGCTGCTGTACCGGCCCGCGGTCGAAGGGCTGGAGCACATCCCTGCGACCGGCCCGGTGATCCTGGCCAGCAACCACCTGTCCTTCTGCGACAGCGTGGTGATTCCGCTGGCCGTACCGCGCCGCGTCCGCTTCCTGGCCAAGTCGGAGTACTTCGAGGGCACCGGGCCGAAGGGGTGGCTGTCCAGGGCGATGTTCAGCGCGCTCGGCGCGGTACCGGTGAGGCGCGGCACCGGGCGGGAGGCACTTGAGGCGCTGGACCTGGGACTGCGGCTCCTCAAGGACGGGGAGGCCTTCGCGGTCTACCCGGAGGGCACCCGCTCGCGCGACGGACGGCTGTACCGCGGCCGGACGGGTGTGGCCCATCTGGCGATGACGTCCGAAGCGCCCGTCGTTCCCGTCGCGCTGTGGGGGACCGAACGGATCCAGCCGGTCGGCGCGCGGCTGCCGCGGATCAGCCCGGTACGGGTGCGTTTCGGCGCCCCCATGGACTTCTCGACCGGCTACGACCACCTCAGGCCGGGCAGGGCCCGCCGGGTGGTCACCGACGAGATCATGGCCGCCGTCCACGCGCTGTCCGGCCAGGAGCTCGCCGGAACGTACAACGAGCACGGCGCGGGCTGACGCCGGGCGGCGGCCCCGAGCACGGGTGCGCCGCCGACCGGACGGCGCGCGCCGCTAAACCGCGGGGAGCCTCTCGGCGAGCCAGGCCTCGACGTCCTCGGAGCTGCGCGGCAGCGCCGCCGAGAGCACTTGGTTGCCCTCGGCCGTGACGAGCACGTCGTCCTCGATCCGTACGCCGATGCCGCGCAGCTCCTCGGGAACGGTCAGGTCGTCGGGCTGGAAGTACAGCCCCGGCTCGACGGTGAGCACCATGCCCGGTTCCAGGTCGCCGTGGACATAGCACTCGGTGCGGGCGATCGCGCAGTCGTGCACGTCCAGACCGAGCATGTGCCCCGTGCCGTGCAGCGAGTAGCGGCGCTGCAGCCCGAGATCGAGGACCCGTTCCACCGGCCCCTCCAGCAGTCCCCACTCGATCAGGCCTTCGGCCAGGACGCGCTGCGCCTCCTCGTGGTAGGCCCGGAACGGCCTGCCCGGCGCGACCTCGGCGATACCGGCCTCCTGGGCGGCGAAGACCAGGTCGTAGACCCGGTGCTGCACATCGGTGAACCTGCCCGAGATCGGCAGGGTGCGGGTGACGTCAGCGGTGTACAGGGTCGTGGTCTCCACGCCGGCGTCCAGCAGCAGCATCTCACCGGCCCGCACCGGGCCGTCGTTGCGCTGCCAGTGCAGGGTCGTGGCGTTGGGCCCGGAAGCGGCGATGGTGCCGTAGCCGACGTCGTTTCCCTCAACGCGGGCGCGCAGGAAGAACGTGCCCTCGATGTAGCGTTCGGAGGTGGCTTCGGCCTTCGGTAGGGCGGCGACGACGTCGGCGAACCCGCGCACGGTGGAGTCGACGGCCTGCTGCAGCTGGCCGATCTCCCACTCGTCCTTGATCAGGCGGGCGTCTGCCAGGTGGACGGCGAGCTCGCCGTCGCGTTCGGCCGCGAGCTTCTCCGCCTCCTCGTCATCCCCCCGCAGCACACGCAGTACCTCCTCCAGCACTGGGTCGTGGCCGCGGACGATCCGTGTGGGCGCGGCGGGCGCCTCCTTAAGGGCGGTGGGAAGCGCGCGGACGTCGTGCGTGGCCAGGCCGAGCAGGTGGCCGGCCTCGGCGAGGCTGTCGCGCCTCCCGTTCCACAGCTCACCGCGCCCGTCCAGCCAGAACTCCCCGTTCTCCCGGTCGGAGCGGGGCAGCAGGTACACGATGGCCTCGTGGCCGCCGCCGGCGGCCGGCTCCAGCACCAGGCAGCCGCCGTCGGACTGGTCGCCCGTGAGGTAGACGTAGTCGCAGGCGGCGCGGAACGGGTACTCGGTGTCGTTGGAGCGGGTCTTGAGGTGGCCGGCCGGGACGACCAGGCGCTCCCCGGGGAAGCGCGCGCCCAGCGCGGCGCGGCGCTTGGCGGTGTAGGGCGCCTGCTCGACGGGACGCAGGTCGCGGCGTTCGGTGTCGGCCCAGCCGGTGCGCATCCAGGCCGCGAGTTCCTCCGACACCCGCCGGTACGGACCGTTCTTCCGGGGCGTGAACACCGGTGCGTCGGTTCCGGCGCCGTCCTGGGCTGTCTCGGCGTTGGGACGCTGCTGGTCGTTCACGGTGGCCCTCCTCGTCGAGTGCGGCTTCCCGCTCCGTGGCGGTGGCACTTCCATCGTACGAGGGCGAGGGGCGGGACGCAGCGCGCGCGAACCGGGCCCGGTCGCTGTTCCGCATCGCCCCTTGACCGGGTCTGCGCACGCGGGACCCGGCCGAGCCGCCCGCCAAGGGCTGCGCCCAGTGGAATGCTGTCGCGGCGAGCCCTCCCGCGCCCTGTACAGCGCCGGCCGGCGGACGCCCTTAAGCTGTCACCCTCAGCTCGCTTCCGAATACAGCGGGCACATCGCGGTGGGTGGTGCTTCGGCGGGCGGCGGCCTGCCCTTACAGTGATCTTCATGGCTTTGACCGAGCGCACACTTCTAGGACCCGGACCGAGCAACCCCTACCCAGAGGCCACCGCGGGACTGGCGGCGCCACTGCTGGGCCATCTGGACCCCGAGTTCATCGCCACTCTGGAGCGCACCTGCGAGCGCCTGCGCACCGTGTGGGGTACTGCGAACCCGGTGACGCTCCCTCTATCGGGGACCGGATCGATCGGCATGGAGGCCGCGTTCGCCAACGTCGTCCGGCCCGGCGACGTCGCGGTGATCGCGGTCAACGGACTGTTCGGCGTGCGCATGTGCGAGGTGGCGGCTCGGTACGGTGCCGAGGTCGTGCGGGTGGACCACACCTGGGGCGGGCCCGTGGACGTGGAGCGCGTCCTGGCGGCGCACCCGTCGCCCACCATCGTCGCGGCGGTGCACGCCGAGACCTCCACCGGCGTGCGGAGCGACATCGCCGCGCTGGGCGCGGCGCTGCGGGAGCACTCACCTGAGGCGCTGCTGCTGGCCGACTGCGTGACCTCACTGGGCGGGATCGATGTCGCGGTGGACGACTGGGGGGTGGACATCGCCTACTCGGGCACCCAGAAGTGCCTGGGCGTCGCGCCGGGGCTGGCTCCCTTCACCTTCTCCGAACGGGCGTGGCAGCGCCGCGTGGAGATCCCCCCGGTGTGGTATCTCGACCTCGGCCTGCTGGGGAGCTACGTACGCGGCGGCCCCGGCGGGCGTACCTACCACCACACCGCGCCCGTGGCGATGATCGCCTCACTCGACACCGCCCTGGAGCGCGTCCTGGACGAGGGACTGGACGCCGTGGTCGACCGGCACCGCGCCGCGGGGCGGCGGCTGCAGGAGGGCCTGCAGGAGATGGGTCTGGAGCTGTTCGCCGCCGAAGGCCACCGGCTTCCCCAGCTGACCTCGGTGCGGGTGCCCGAGGGAGCGGACTCCGCGAAGGTCCGGGAACAGCTGCTCACCGAGTACGGCATCGAGATCGGGGCCGGCGTGGCCGACTACGCGTCGTCGATCTGGCGAATCGGCCTGATGGGTCACAACGCCCGCCTCGACCGGGCCGAGCTGGTCCTGGCCGCCCTGCGGCGGGTGCTGGGCCGCTGATCGACCGCCGACCGCGCTCGGGCTCGCACCTCGCGGCAAGCGGGCACGGCGCGGAACGCGCCCGCGTCAACGAGAACAGCCGCGCCGCGGCAATGGAGCGGCCACCGGGGCGGCCCCCTCCCCCACCCCCGATGGTCCGCCGCCGGGAAACGCGCTCTCCCCCGCCCCAGCGCGCGGCCGGGGCCATTTCGCGCAGGTTGACGGCCCCTACCGCACGGCGGCGAACCACCCGGCGTTTCGCGGTCTCGCCGTGGCCGAAGCCGCGGGCCGCGCCGCCCGGAAGCGGACCAGCCGGGCGCGGATCCGGTGGAGTCCCGGATCACCAGGTGTGCCGGCAGCACGATCTGCTGCGGCTCCTGCGGTCGCCGTGCCGGGTCGCGCATGCGCAGCAGCAGGTCGATTCCCGCACGCCCCAGCTCTTCGAGCTGTTCCGGAACCGGACCCCGTGCCCCCTGGCGGGCGGTCGGGGAGCCCGGGCGCGACCGTCCCGGACTCCCCGACCCCGCTTCCCGGACGGCGGGCAAGGGCTATTCGGCGTTCGGGCCGTAGAGAGAGTCGTGGTCCTGGGGGTCCCTGGGATCGGAGATGTTGCCGACGATCGCGGCGAAAGGCGGAATCACCATCGCGACCAGGCACATCGCGAGTGCCCATCCGACACCGAGAACGTAGTAGACCGGCAGCGAACCGGCGAACAGCACCAGACAGATACTCATCAACCACGCATAGCGGCGCACGCGCCGTTTCATAAAGCCAGCCTACTCCCGGCGTCCGGGGCGGAACCGTTCCGTGCCGGTGCTGCCGACGAGCCGCCGCGCTACGCACCGCCCGCCCCGCTGACCAGCGGGGTCGGACGGCTCACCGGCGAACGGGAGCCGCACCGCGTACGGCCGATCGTTCGTGCAGCGGCCCCGCCCCGTCTCGTCCGCGGCATCGGATCCGGATCGGCAATCCATCCGAAAATGAATAAAATAACCAGATGAGCCATAGCGAACCCGATAGACCGGAGCAGGCGGAGGCCCCGGCACCCGCAGGTCCGCTCGATCTCACCCGCCTACGGACGTTTCTCGCCGTTCACCGGGCGGGCTCCCTCACCGCAGCCGCTCATCTGCTGGGGCTGGCCCAGCCGACCATCACCGCCCAGATACGGTCTCTGGAACAGCAGATGGGGCGCGAGCTCTTCAAGCGGCTGCCCCGCGGTGTCGCGCCCACCCCGGTCGCCGACGACCTGGCGGCCCGGGTCGCCGCGCCTTTGGACGCCCTGGAGGCGGTCACGGGCCCGGCCCGTACGGCCGCCTCCGCCTCTCCCGTGCACCTGGCCGGTCCCGCCGAGCTGCTCTGCGTGCGCGTGCTGCCGGCGCTCGCGCCTCTGGTCGACCAGGGGGTACGCCTCCGGATCACCACAGGCCTGGCCGACGACCTGCTCGCCGGCCTGCGCGCCGGCCACTACGACCTGGTGATCTCCGCTATCCGCCCGCGCGGCCGCACTCTCACCGCGGTACCGATGATGGACGAGGAGTTCGTGCTGGTCGCGTCACAGGAATGGGCGGAGAGGATCGGCCCGGCCCGTGTCGCCGCGGAGGGTCCTGCGGCTCTGCGCGGCGTCCCCCTCGTCTCCTACGCCGAGGACCTGCCCATCGTGCGCCGCTACTGGCGTCACGTCTTCGGCGTACGCCTGAGCTGCCACGCCTCCGTCATCATCCCCGACCTGCGTGGCGTCCTCTCCAGCGTCGCCGCCGGAGCAGGCGTCACGGTTCTTCCCCGCTATCTCTGCCTCGACGAGCTCACCCGAGGCACCCTGGTACCGCTCCTGGAGCCTGACGACCCCCCGGTCAATACCGGCTACCTCGTCCAGCGGCCGGGGGTGGAGGACACCCCCGACCTGGCCGCCGTCCACGACCGCCTCCTGGAAGAGGCCCGCGCCTGGTGACGCGAACCACGCCGGCCTCCGGTCCGCCTTCCGCGTGGTCGCACGCCGCGGCCCCGGCCGACCGGAACGAGGGCCGGGAAGAAGACCCCGGCGGCGGGGCGCACAGCCGCCAGAGTGCCCCGGCCACGCTGCACGCCCCGCTCAGCGGGCTTTCTCGGACAACCGCCGCCCCGGTGCGGGAGACCGGCCGCGCCGGGCCTCCCCCGCCGACCGGGGGAAGCCTCCGCGGACGTCGTAGCCCACGGCGGCCAGGCGCTCGCGCGCGGCCTCGGCACTGCGCACGGTCGCCTCGTCGAACAGCCGGTTGTACAGAGGCTTGGGGCTCGCGTTCAGCGCCTGCCGCAGAGCGTGCAGCGCCTCCGTCGTCGCGGCCTGGGCACCCGGGAACTCCGGAAGCACCCCGTATGCGTGACGCGCCCAGGCCGGCAGGCAGTAGTAGGCGAGGGCTCCGATGGGAAACCACGCCGGCTTCAGCACGGTGAACCGCTTCAGCCGCTCGGGGACGGTGGGCCACAGCAGGAACCGCACCGCCTGCTTCGCCTCCGGTGTGGCCCTCAGCGCGGGGCGGACGCCGGCGAGGTACTCACGCATCTCGCCGACCGACGTGGGGACGTCGGCCGGGGTCAACCCGACGTAGGTCGCGGTGTGCGACTGCTCGGCCAGGTAGCGGTCGGCGTCGCCCCGGGTGAGCGGCAGTCCGGCACGCGCCACCACTTCCAGGTAGGAGGCGGCCTCGGCACAGTGCACCCACACCAGCAGGTCGTGCTCGTCCACCCGGCGCTGCTCGCCGGTCGCCGGATCGGTGAACGACAACCGGTGGTGCACCGCGCGGACCCGGCGCCCCAGCGCTTCGGCCTCCTCGGGACTGCCGTACGTGGTGATCGCGACGAAGTGGGCGATGCGCAGCAACCGCTCCATCGGATCGCGCATGAAATCCGAGCGCTGCCATACGCCCTGCATAGCGACAGGGTGCAGGGCCTGCAGCATGAGGGCGCGCACCCCCGCCACCCACATGGCCCTGTCGAGATGGATCCGCCACGTGACGCTCTCCGGCAGGGTGACCGTCGGTCTCATCATCCGTGCGCCCTCCCCCTCGACCACCGGTCTCAGGCATTGGCAAGTCTAGCGACCATCCGGTCGGTAGGCTGCGGAGGACAGCGGTTTTAAGTCCGGACCATCGCAGAGAGGGCCCCATGTCCGCTGAGCTCGTTCCCGGCACGGTTGCGCTCACCCTCCGCCGTGGTCCGCTGGTCTTCGACGCCCTGGCCACCGGCCCCGAGACCGGGCCTCTGGTGCTGTTCCTGCACGGGTTCCCGGAGTTCGCAACGTGCTGGCGGGAGCAGATAGCGGCGGTGGCGCGGGCCGGGTACCGCGCGGTCGCGGTGAACCAGCGCGGCTACTCCCCCGAAGCGAGACCGGAGGACCCCGCCGACTACGCCGGGCCGAAGCTCGCGGACGACGCGCTCGGCTTCGCCGACGCCCTCGGCGCTGAGCGGTTCCACCTCGTCGGCCACGACTGGGGCGGCGCGATCGGATGGTCGGTGGCGGCCACCGCCCCCGATCGGATCATCACACTGACCGCACTCGCCACCCCCCATCCCGGCGCCCTGTCCGCGGTCCTGGCGGAATCCGCCGAGCAACGCGAGCACCTGGCCTACGTTCAGCTGCTCCGCGCCGAGAGCAAGGCCGAGCAGGTGCTGCTGGACGACGATGCGGCGGCACTGCGCGCCATCTACCAGGACCGGGTGCCGGCCGACCTGGTCGAGGACAACATCCGGCGGCTCAGGGAACCGGGCGCGCTGACGGCCGCGTTGAACTGGTACCGGGCGATGGACGACAGGGACTTCGACGTGCCACCGGTCACCGTGCCCACTCTCTACCTCTGGGGCGAGTACGACCTGGCCTTCACCGCAGCCGCGGCCGAGAGGACAGCCTCCTGGGCTGCCGGCCCCTACGACTTCATCGCCCTCGACAACGCTACGCACTGGCTTCCCGAAGAAGACCCCGAGCGCATCATCCCCCCGATCCTCACCCACCTGAAGACATACGGCTGACCGCCGCGCACGGCACTCCCGCGCGCCTTCCCCGGTCCCCGCTCGCCCGGCGGCGCACCGGTCAGCTGGCGGCCAGTTCAGCGGGGATCGCCACCACGTCCACCAGCGCGCCGCGACGGAGCAGGGTAATCGGCAGCCGGCTGCCGATCGCCGGGCCGAGCATCAGGCGCTGCAGGGCCTGCACGTTCTCCAGCGGCTGGCCGCCGGCGGAGATGAGCACGTCGCCAGGTAGATCCCGGCGGTTCCCGCCGGGCTTCCCGGTACCACCTCCACGACGCGCAGCCCGCGCCGTTGCTGCATCCGCTGGGTCAGCCGGGGAGGCAGCGGAAAGGGCACCCCGGCCACCCCCAGCCACGCCCGCCGCACCCGGCCTGTGGAGGCGAGCTCGTCGATGATGTGCCGCGTCGTGGAGTTCACGGGCACCGCCAGCCCGAGCCCGTAGCCCGCGACCGCGGTGTTGATCCCGACGAGGCGTCCCGAGGAGTCGGCAAGCGCCCCACCGGAGTTGCCGGGGTTGAGCGCGGCATCGGTCTGGATCACGTCGTCGATCAACCGGAGGTGGCGTCCTTCCCGGGCCGGCAGCGACCGGCCGAGGCCGGATACCACGCCTGCTGTCACCGACCCGCCGAGTCCCATCGGGTTGCCCACCGCGACCACGAGCTGGCCGATCCGCAACGTGTCGGCGTCGCCGAGCGTCGCCCGTACGGACGGCGTGTGCCCGCCGTCCGCCACACGCAGCACCGCGAGGTCCGACAGCGGGTCTGAGCCGACCACGTGGAATCGGGATTCCGCCCCCTCGCTGAACGTCGCCGTCCCGGTGTCCGCCTCCGCCACAACGTGGGCGCTCGTGAGAAGGCCGCCTTCGTCGTCGAAGAGCACGGCGGAACCGGCTCCGGCGCCCCGCCCGCTCCGCACGCTGAGGGCGACCACACTCGGCCGCACCTGGTCCGCCACGGACGTGACGACCCGGCTGTAGGCGTCCAAAGCATCGCGTTCGGAATCCATGTCGCTCACAACGCCCTGCAAAGCAGGCCGATGCCCCTCCGTGCTGCGCCGATAGCGAACAGGGCAAAGATCGCCACTCGTCGTTTAGCACAAACTTTGGCCGGAGTCGGCCGACACATCCGGAGAAATGCCCGCATTTGGTGCGTCGGATACCTCCGAGGGCATGGTCAGGACTCCGCGAGAGCAGTAGTGTTACTCGCAGGTAGTGCCGCCGCTCCCCCTCCCGGCGGCACTACCTCTTTTTGTTTCCCGGCCTCTAGAGGAAGCGCACTCCCTGCGCCAGCGGCAGCTCCTCCGAGTAGTTCACCGTGTTCGTCGCCCGGCGCATGTAGGCCTTCCAGGCGTCGGAGCCCGACTCCCGGCCGCCGCCGGTGTCCTTCTCTCCGCCGAACGCCCCGCCGATCTCGGCGCCGGACGTCCCGATGTTCACGTTCACGATCCCGCAGTCGGACAGCGACAGGAACCGCTCCGCCTCGCGCTGGTCCCGGGTGAACACGGCGCTGGAGAGTCCCTGCGAGACACCGTTGTGCAGTTCGATCGCCTCGTCGAATGTCCTGTACGTCATGACGTATAGGATCGGCGCGAACGTCTCCTCCCGAACGATCTCGGTCTGGGCCGGCATCCGCACGACCGCGGGTTCCGCGTAATAGGCGTCCGGCGCCTCCTTCTCCAAACAGCGGCTCCCGCCGACCAGCACCGTTCCGCCATCGGCGGTCGCCCGGGCGAGCGCGTTGCGCATGGCGGTGAGCGCCTGCTCTCCGACAAGCGGCCCGACCAGGGTGTCCTCGTCGAAGGGGTCACCGATACGCAGCTGGCCGTAAGCGTCCACGATCCGGCCGACGAGTGCGTCGGCGACATCCTCGTGCACGATCAGCCGACGCAGGCTCGTGCACCGCTGCCCCGCTGTCCCGGCGGCGGCGAACACGGTACCGCGGACCGCGAGGTCCAGATCCGCCGACGAGGTGACGACAGCGGCATTGTTCCCGCCCAGTTCGAGGAGGCAACGGCCCAGGCGGGAGGCGACGCGCGGGCCCACCTGCCGCCCCATGCGCACGGACCCCGTGGCGGAGACCAGCGCGACCCGCGGATCGTCGACGAGGCGCTCCGCCACCTCCCGTTCGCCGAGGACCAGCCGGTGCACGTCCGCGGGAGCCCCGACATCGGAGGCCGCCCGGCTCAGCAGCGCGTCGCAGGCCAGCGCCGTCAGAGGGGTCAGCTCGGACGGCTTCCACACCACGGTGTCACCGCACACCAGCGCGACAGCCGTGTTCCATGCCCACACGGCGACGGGGAAGTTGAACGCGGTGATGACACCGACGACACCGAGAGGATGCCAGGTCTCCATCAACCGGTGCCCGGGACGTTCGGAGGCCATCGTGCGCCCGTACAGCTGCCGCGACAGCCCGAGCGCGAAGTCGCAGATGTCGATCATCTCCTGGACTTCGCCCGCCGCCTCGGAGCGGATCTTGCCCGCCTCGATGGTGACGAGGTCGGCGAGATCGTACTTGTGCTCCCGGAGGAGTTCGCCCAGACGCCGCACCAGCGCCCCGCGCTCGGGAGCGGGAGTGTGCTGCCAGGTGGACCGAAAGGCCTGGTGGGCGGCGGAGACGGCATGATCGACATCACTGTCGGCGGCGCGGGCCAACGGCAGCAGCGATCCACCCGTTATAGGGGTGCGGGCGAAGAGCTGTCCGGTCGCTGTTATTTCCGCCGGGCGGTCGGCACCGCAACGCTCAAGAGCAGCGGTAGCGCGGTCGCTGATCTCGTCGGTGGCGGGGATCGTGGGCATGAGCTGCTCTCTCCGTTGAGAGGGGTCTGCGGACACAACCTTGCTAGGCAGGGGTTCACGTTCCCTTCCCCGCGGGCCGCTAACCGCCCGCCGCCCGGCACCGGCGAACGGCCGCGACGCGTCCTGCCCCCGGCCCAGGTAAAATCCGCACCGCCCGCTCCCTCCCCCGCCCGACGACCCGGACTGGACACGATGAACGACATCGCCCTGACAGCCGAGGAGGCCCGCGCCGAGCTAGAGGTTCCGCAGGCCGTCCTGCGCCGTTCCGGGTTCGCCGCGGCGGCTCCGCTGTTCTCCGCCGATCTGGCCTCCGCCGGAGATCTGGCGGAGGCCGCCAGAGTCGTCACCTCGCACGGACGACGACTCTGGACCGAGGCCGTCCGCCAGGAGACCGCCGACGACCGCCCGCTGTACTGGGCCCGGTTGACGTTGAGCGCCCGGTTGCGATCCTGGCGACCGGCCTTCGACCTCGGCGACGAGGAGCGCCGGAGCCTGCTGACCCGGCTCGAGCACGCCTCACGCGGCCATGAGGACCTGGTGTTCCCGCCCGACGACCGGTTGCTACGGGTCATCGTTACCGGGTTCGACCCCGACCGCCTCGACGAGGACATCCGCCGTTCGAACCCGTCGGGCGCGTCCGCGCTCGCCCTGGATGGCGCGACCTTCGACATCAGCGGGTACACCGCCGTGGTCCGCACCGCGGTCTTCCCTGTCCGTTGGCGCGACTTCAGCGACGGAATCGTCGAACGCACCTTGTTCCCCCAGTACACGGCCCCGGCCGCGGCCGTCGACGCCGTGATCACCCTCGGTGAGGGATCCAAGGCGGAGTTCGGCCTGGATGCCTACAGCGGCGCGTGGCGCGGTGACGCCCCCGACAACGAACGCCACCACGCTCCCGGCCCCATACCGATCCCCGGCGACCTGCCTCCCCCTTTCCTGCGTCCGCAGTGGAGCCCGTCGACACTCCCCCGGCAGGCCATCGTCGAACGCGCCGGCGGACGCTTCCCGATCCACCAGATCACCGAGGTCACCGAAATTCCCGCGGGCCACGAGGCTCCGGTGGTCCGCGCCCAGGGGCCCACGTCCGGTTCCCAGGCCCGCGCGGGCGGCAACTACTTCTCCAACGAGATCGCGTACCGCAACACCCGGCTGCGCGACGCCACCGGACGCACCATCCCCGCCGGGCACATCCACACCCCGACTCTCGAACTCGGCGCCGAAAACCCGGTCGCGCTCAGTTGTCGGCCCTTCGAGCGCGACCGCGCCGACATCCTCGACCAGCTCCGCGCGATCATCGCGGTGGCCCTGGAAGGGTGACCCCGAAGGCGTCCGAGAAGAGCACGGCGCCGTGGAGGGCGAAGTAGGCGACGCCGAGAACGAGGCCGACGGCGAGCAGGGCCCACGCGGCCAGCGTGCATCCGCGCGAAGCGGAGGAGTTGTCGTTCGCCAGCACCATACCGATGATCGACAGCACCAGCGCGGGGAGCGCGAAGATCCAGCACAGGCAGAGCGTGACGATGCTGGCGACCAGCGCGGCGATAGCGTTACCCATACCGGCCGGCTGCTGCGCGCCGCGCCCGCTCGGTCCGGGAGGCGGCGGGGGCGGTGGAGGAGGCGGGAAACCTCCACCACTCCCTGGCGGGGGCGGAGGTCCCCATCCCCCGCTGGGAGGCAGGCCCGATCCTGGACCGTAGTTCATAGCTCTGGTCACTTCCGGAGACGTTCGCGGTACACCAGATGGCAGAGAGTGTTCCCGGTTAATGGTTCAAGAGTGGGATGGGTGGGTCGGGGGGACGGTTCCTTAGAGGTAGGAATGGGAACGCATGAAGCACCGCCTTTACGTCGTAGATCACAATCAGTTCCATCCCCCGGAACTCCCCATGGCCTCCCGCCTGCCCGACCGGATCCGCTTACCCGGCGCATCGGCGATTGAGAGGCGCCCCTCCCGCAGCGCTCCGCGGTCTCGCGCCTTTGATCTCACCGCCGTTCGGTGCGGACAAGGCTGGCGACGACGCCGAGCAGGGCGAGACCGAGCGCGGGGACCGCCACGGTCCAGGGGGCGCGTTCCACGTACCGGATGGACTCGGCCAGCATGGCCCCCCATTCGGGGGAGTCGTGCGGGGCGCCCAGACCGAGGAAGCTCAGCCCTGCCAGCGCGAGCGTATTGTGCGGGATCCGCATCAGCGCGTGCCGCGACACAGCGGGCAGGACCGAAGGCAGCAGGTGCCGCCGCAGGAGCCACGCCCTTCCCGCTCCCCCGGCGATCGCCGCCTGGTGGTAGCCGGAGGCCCGCACCTCCGCCGCCAAGGTGCGGGCGTGCACCGCGATCGGGATCCAGGCCACGAGTGCGACCGCCGCGACGGCCCCGGCCGGGCTGGGACCGACCGCCGCCGCCACCAGGACACCCACCAGGACCGGCGGCAGCGCGTTGAGCACATCGGCCGCCCCCGCCTGCGCGCGCTTTCCGAGGACACCGAGAACCGCCCCGACGACCAGCGCGGTGAGGCTCACCGCCACTCCCGCGCCGGCACTGAGCAGCGCGCCGTGGCCGAAACGGGCCAGCAGATCCCGCCCCAGGGAGTCGGTTCCCAGGGGGTGGGCCGCCGATGGCGCCTCCAGGCGCGCCGCCAGCGTGATCGCCTCCGGGTCGCGCGCCAGGCCCACCGCGATCGCCAGCAGCAGCGCTCCACCGATCACGAGGGGCAGCCGCCGGGCCGCCGGCGTGATCGCCACAGCGGGCGTAAGCCCGGAGGCGGCGAGCGCGGGCCCCATCAGTGCCCGGTGCGCCGCGATACCGGCACCGCCGGCGAGCAGCCCAACGAGGACCAGCGCCGCGACGGCTCCCTGCACCTTCGGCAGGTCCTGGGCAAGGGTCGCGACAAGCGCGGTATGCCCCAGACCGGGGACGGCGAACACGGTCTCCACCATGACGGAGGCACCCAGGAGCCCGGCGAACACCAGCATCACCTGCGGCAGGGCGACGGCGAGGGTGCGCTGCAGCAGCGCCACGGCCATCGTGGCCGGCGCGAACCCGATCGCGCGCCAGGTACGCACCCAGCTCTCGGCCAGCGCCGCGGCCAGGGCCCCGGCGAGAACCCGGCTGAGGAGACCGCCCGCGGGCAGCCCGAGGGCGAGCGCGGGAAGGACGGCGTGCGCCGGCCCCTCCCACCCCGACGTAGGCGCCATGTCCCACCGCACAGCGACGACGGCGAGAAACACCGAGGCCAGCAGGAAGTCCGGGACCGAAGCCAGGAGCGCCCCGGTGACATCGGCGCCGCGGCCGCCCGCGCGGCCGGTGCGGACCGCCCGCAGCAGCACCGGCAGCAGCACCAGGATCCCGGTGGCCAGCGCGACCGCCGCCGCGAAGGAGGCGAGCGAGGCCGAGACCCCCAGCGCGCTCGCGATGTCCGGGGCGATCGGGGCTCCCGACACCCACGAGACCCCGAGGTCGCCGCGTACCGCCCCGCCGAGCCAGCTCAGCGTTCCGCTGACCGGGTCGGCGGGGAGGTCCAGCTCCTCCCGGATCGACTGAAGCGCCTCCGGATCGGCCCCGCGTTCGGCCGCCCGCGCCCGCAGCACCGTCTGCGCTGGGTCGTCCCCGCTGAGCCAGGGCAGCGCCCCGACGAGGAACGCGAGTCCGGTGCACGAGGCGAAGGCGACGAACGGGGCCCGCAGCCGGCCCGGGTGCGGTCCGAGGCGCCGGGGAGCGCGCCCCGTCGCCGATGCCGTCACGATGTGCGGGTCCCTGCGGTCACTATGGTGCGCTCCAGCGGGTCCTCGGCGACGCCCTCGACGTCTTCGGCCACGCCGATACGGGCGCGTTCGGCGGCCAGCGGCACGAAGGAGTGCGTGGCGAGGATGTCGGCCTCGATCTCCACGGCGGCCCGGAGGCGCTGCTCGACGTCGGTCTCGCCCGCGGCCTCCGCGATCCTCTCGTCCACCTCGGCATCGCAGAACCGGGCGAGGTTGTAACTGCCGTCGCAGCCCCAGTCGGAGGCGAGGTAGGCGATCGGATCGTTGGTCTCGAGCAGGTAGGAGCGGGTGCCGATGACGGCGTCGAACTCGCCCTCCATCAGGTCGGTCTCCATGGTGGCGAACTCCTGGACGGCGATGTCGACCTCGAACCCGGCCTCGCGCAGATCCTCGGCCACCGCGGAGGCCGCCTCGGGCAGCTCCGCGCGGTCGGAGTAGGTGGCGAGGGTGATCCCCGCGCCGTCGGGGTCACCGGGCTCGGCTTCCGGGTCGACGTCGGGGCGGTCCTCGCTCCAGTCGCTGACCGGCCCGTAGATCCCCTCGACCGGGTCGGCGCGGCCTTCGTAGATCCCCTCGACGATGGGGTCGCTGTCGACCGCGGCCGCCGCGGCCGCCCGAAGCTCGGGATCGGTGAAGACCCCTTCGTCGTTGTTCAGGAACATCCCGACCGTGCGAGGGAGCTGCACCTCGACCAGATTCTGTTCGGTGATGTTCTCCAGCTCCGCGACCGGAACGGCGTCGACGATGTCCGCCTCTCCGGCGCGCAGGGCGCCCACGCGACTCGCGGAGTCCTCCACGAACCGCACGTCGATGCCGGTCGCCTGGGGCTCGCCGCTCCAGTAGCCGTCGTATGCCTCCAGCGTGGCTGTACCGCCGTCGACCTCGGACAGCTCGAACGGGCCGGTCCCCGTGCCCTTGGGGTCGGGGGTGCCGGGGTCCTCCTCGTAGGCTTCCGGGGCCAGGATGGCCAGCTCGGGCGAGGAGAGTCGCTGCGGAAGGACCGGATCGGGGTTTCCGGTGTCGATGGTCAGGGCGTGCCGGCCGTCAGCCTCGGCCGTCAGCTCGGTGCCGGCCAGGGCGCGGGGCAGGGGACTGGCCTCGGTCGCGCAGCCGAGCGCGTCGGCGACGTGCTCGGCGGTCATCTCGGTTCCGTTCTGGAAGGTGACGTCGTCGCGCAGCGTCAGCTCCCAGGTGTCGTCGTCCGCCTGCTCCCAGTCCTCGGCCAGCAACGGCCGCGGTGCGCCGTCGTCGTCCAGGGTTATGAGGGGCTCCGCAGCTCCCACCCTGCCGAGCAGAGCGGCGTCGTCGCTGTAGGGCGACATCTGCTTGACCGGGGGGAAGGCCAGCGCCATGTCGAGCCTGCCGTCGTCACCGCCATCGCCGCCGCTGAAGCAACCGGTCGTGAGCAGGCCGAGGGCGGCCGCCGCTCCCAGTACCTCGGCCGGGAATGAGCGAACTAGCTGCATGAGCAAGCGTCCTTTTCATCGGGGGACATCGAGGACAAGACCCTATGATATTGAAAACCGTTTTCAACCACGATGGGCGGGTGCCTCCGGGCGATCACCCACAGAACGATCCCGCCCATCGCCGGCAGTACGGCCATGACCATCCAGGGCAGCGCGGCATCGGGCCCGGGGGTGGAGGCGCGGTCCAGCAGTGCCCCAACGCCGGTGCTGCCCGCCAGCACCGCGAGCCCGCCCATCGAGGACAGGAAGCCGAAGTGGCTGCCCAGTCGCTGTTCGCCCGCCAGGCGCGGAACGAGATCCTGGGCAACGGGCACGGCCAGCATCTGGCCGAATGTCAGGAACGTCACCAGCGCGATGGCCGGGGCCAGTGCGAACAGTCCGGGCGGCGGCTCGGCGGGCGCGCTCGCCGAGACCACTGTGAACGCCGTCGCGAGCAGGCCGAACCCCAGCGGGAGCGCGCGGGCGGCGCCCAGCCGGGTACGCGCCCATGCGGCCAGCGGAAGCTGCCCCGCCACGATCAGGATCGAGGCGAGGGCGAACATCCAGCCGAGGGCCCACTGGCCGCCCGTGGCCCTCTCCAGCTCCACCGGCAGGGCGAGATACAGCTGGTTGTAGCTCACGAGGTACGCACTGTAGCCGAACGCGAAAACAAGAAACACCCGGTTGCGCAGCACCTCGGCCCACCCGCTCAGCACAGCCTCGCCGGGACCGCGGCCAAGGGCCGCCGGCAGCAGCCGGTAATGGCCGAACAGGATGACCACGAACACTGCGGCGGCGACCATGCAGGTCAGCGAGAAGTCAACGGTGAGCAGCGCCGCCCCCAGCAATGGGCCGGTGACCGCGCCCGCCTCGCCGCAGATCGCGAACAGCCCGAAGACCTCGGCCCGGGTCATCGCGCCGCGCCGCTCCAGCTCCGCGCCCTCCCCTGCCAGTGCCGCCTCCACCGCCGGGGAGAACAGCGCGCCGGCGAACCCGGTCAGGACCGCTCCGAGCAGCACGACCGGGAAGCTCGGAGCGAAGGCGAGCACGACGAAACCGGCGACGCGGACCGCGCATCCGGTCAGCACCACGGGGCGGGTGCCGAATCTGTCGGCGAGCGCACCGCCGACCACGAACAGCCCCTGCTGGCTGAACGTCCGCACGCCCAGCACCACCCCGATCGCCCACCCGGCCATGGCGAGGTCTTCGGCGAGATGAACCGCCAGGAACGGCACGACAAGATAGAACCCCAGATTGAAGGCCAGCTGGGTGAGCAGCAGCAGCTGCGCGACACCGGTGAGTCCGGCGAACCTGGTCAGCAGGGACCATCTGCGCAGCGGGTTCAGGGATCGTGACGCAGTGGTGGTGGCCACGGGGCAAGACCTCCAGGGTCTTCAGTAGGCGGCATCGTTCTGGGCGGCCCCCTCCACCGGATCGGTGCCGGGGCCGACCTCCGGAAGGCGGGGAATGGCGTCGATGAGACGCCGGGTGTACGCCTGCTGCGGGGCCGTGAAGACATCGGCCACGGCCCCTTGCTCCACGATCCGGCCGCCGCGCATGATCAGCGCCCGATCGCAGAGGTTGCGGACCACACCCAGGTCGTGGGAGATGAGGACCAGGCCGAGGCCGCGCTCCCGGCTGAGCCCGCGCAGCAGCCCGAGGATGCGCGCCTGGGAGGAGACGTCCAGCGCGCTCACCGGTTCGTCGGCGACGAGCAGGCTCGGCTCGGGTGCGATGGCGCGGGCGATCGCCAACCGCTGCCGCTGGCCGCCGGAGAACTCGTGCGGGTAGCGTCCGGCCATCTCCGCCTCCAGTCCGACGGCGGTGAGCACCTCGGCGACGCGGCTCTGGTGGTCGACGTCGATCCCCAGGCAGACCAACGGCTCGGCGATGCTGCGCCCTACGCGCATGCGCGGGTTGAGCGAGCTCGCGGGGTCCTGCGGCACCAGCTGCACCTGCGATCGGAACCAGCGTGTCCGCCGCGCCAGCCCGGGCCGCACCGGCCGCCGCTCGGGCCCGAACCGGACGTCGCCGGCGTCGGGGCGTTCCAGGGCGAGCAGGATCCGGGCCAGCGTGGACTTGCCGGAACCGGACTCCCCCACCACACCCAGCCGCTCCCCGGGAAAGACCGCGAAGCTCACCTGGTCCAGTGCCGTCACCTCGCGCGGGGCGGAGAACAGCGAGATCCGGGAGCGGTAACGGCGGCGCAGGTTGCTGGCGGTGAGGAGGGGAGAGGGCATAAGAGGGCGTCCTCGCGGGGGCGGGCTCGCCTTCCACGGGTGCGCGGGCGGTGGCGGTCATCCGCCCCATCCGGCCGCCCTCGCGTCGGCGAGCAGTGTACGGGTGTAGTCGTGCCGGGGGTGGCGTAGCAGTGAACCGGCGGGGCCGTCCTCGACGATCCGGCCGTCGCGCATCACCAGGACGCGCTCGCAGATCCGGGCGACGACGGCGAGGTCGTGCGTGATGAACAGCAGAGCGGGGCGGGGGGCGGTCTCCAGACCGAGTATCCGGTCGAGGAGGTCGAGTACCCCCGCCTGGACCGTGACGTCCAGCGCCGTGGTCGGTTCGTCGGCGATGAGCACCTGGGGGCGGCAGGCCAGTGCCATGGCGATGCACACGCGCTGCCGCTGGCCGCCCGACAACTGCGGAGGGTAGGAACGGGCGGTCACGACCGGGTGGGGCAGCCCGGCCAGCTCCAGCAGTTCCACCGCGGCTCCGGCCGCCGCCGGCGCGCTCATCCCCTGGTGCCGGCGGAACGGTTCGGCGACCTGGCGGCCAACGCGGGTCAGCGGGTTGAGAGCGGTGAGGGCGTCCTGGAACACCATCGTCATCCGGCTGCCTCGGATCCCGCGCAGCCCGCGCTCGTCCGTCCCGAGCAGTTCCGTGCCGTCCAACCGGACGCTGCCCCCGGCCGCGCAGTCGTGGGGCAGCAGCCCAATCAGGGCCAGCGCCATCAAGGACTTGCCGGAGCCGGACTCGCCGATGACCCCGAGCCGTTCGCCCGGCTCCAGGCGGAAACCGACGCCGTCGACGACGTCCGCGCCGCCCTCGCCCGAGGCGCCGCCCGCCCGGATCCGCAGATCCGCCACTTCGAGCATTCCGGCCCTCGTTCCCGCATCAGATATGCAACAGCAACTGAAAATGATTATCGCTAACAACAGAAAGCCTAACGGGTCCACCGCCGTGCGCGACAACCCGGCCACACCGGACTCATCGGACGGACGGCGGAAGCCCCCGTCGTGACGCTCGCCACGCCGAGGAGGCTTTCCGGCACTTTGAGGTTGAAAATCATTTTCGTACTATGCGCTCGTGACTGATACATCACCCAGAGCCCTCACCGCCCCCCGGACCCTGCCCCCCGCCACCCTCCTCGCCTGGCTCCTGGACCTCGACGACCGGCTCAGCGCCACCGACCTCCGCCCCTCGCCCGAGGTCAACGACGCGTTCGAGCGGCTCGTCGAACTGTGCACGGTGATCGACGACGAACTGACCAGCGAGGTGCTGGGCACCCCCGTCGCGGATTCCCTCGTCGCGTCGCTGCGGTCGCTGAGCGCACGCGGCGAGAGCCAGCTCGAACGAGCCTGGGCCCGCCGGATCATCGCCGCCGACGCCCCCTGGGCCGAGCTGCGGCAGTTCCCCTACCTGGACAACTACCGCCGCCTCGTCCGCTTCGAACTCGCCGGACTCACCGCGATCGGCGCGCCGCCGCCGGAGTCGGCCGTCGTCCTCGGGGCGGGACCGCTGCCGCTGACAGGTCTGGTACTGGCGCAGCTGTACGGGGTGGATGTCACCAACGTCGACAACGACCCCGAGGCATGCGAACTGGCCTCCGCCGTGCAGCGGGCGCTCGGCATGGAGAAGCGTGTGGACACGGTGTGCGGCGACGCCTGCGCTCCGTCGCGGCTGCCGGAGGTGACCGATACGGACATCGTCCTACTGGCCGCCCTGGTCGGCGCGGACCGGGCGGCCAAGCGGAGTGTGACCGGATCGCTGTCGGGAAGCATGCGCCCCGATTCGCTGCTGCTGACCCGCTCGGCCCACCGGCTGCGCACAGCGCTCTACCCGCCGGTCTCCCCGGACGACCTGACCGGTTTCCGCACCCTGGTGGAGATGCACCCGTGTGACGACGTCGTCAACTCGGTCCTCATCTCCCGCCCCGAACCCGGCGGCCCGGATCAGTCCGCCCGGGCCGCTGCGAGGCAGTGAGCGTCCACCGTGTCCGCTTCGTAGAACCCGCGGTCCATCAAGTGGTCGAGAGAGAGCGGGCGCTGGTACCCGGCGTCGGCGAGCAGCCGGTGCGCCCGCTTCTGATCGATCCCCCGGTAGCAGGGAAGACCTCGGCGCAACCGCAGGTAGGCCGCGAGGAAGCGCCAGCCCACGGGGGTGTCCGCGCGTGACCGCCATCCGGTGCGCAGCAGTCGGAACTCCTGGCGCCGCGTGTTCCACATGCCGTCGCTGACCAGGACCGCGCCGCCGGGCCGCAGTACCTCGCGCCAGCCGCGCAGCGCGGCAACGGGGTCGGTGAGCGTCCAGAGCACGTTGCGGCAGGTGACCACGTCGAAGCCGGCACCGACGTCCGGCAGCGGGTGAGCGTAGCCGGCGCGGAGGTCGACCTGGAACCCCGCGTCGGCGATCTCCTTCGCGGCGATCTCGCGCATGGCCTCGGCCGGCTCGACGGCGACGACGTCGTGCCCGAGCTCGGCGAAGACCAGCGCCACGAACCCCGTGCCACTGCCGACATCGAGCACCCGCAGCGGCTCCCGGCGGTCGGGAAAGAGCCGCCGGGTCGCCTCGGCGTAGACGTCCAGCCACGCGGCGCGGTCAGGTGTCGCGGCGATGTCCGCCCGGAAACTGCCGGCCCGCCAGTCCCAGTACTGCCGGACCCTCTCGCGCACCATCTCGGAACTGAGCGACATGCATCCCTTTCGCCCCCTGCGCCCTCCTCACGGACACGAGGGCGCAGCGGAAACTATCGCGAACTATTCGCAACAGCATGACACATGCAACACACTTCACAAAGCTCCTGGTAGGGGGCCGCCGCTCAGGCGGTGTGCACGACCGCGAAGGACTCCGCGGAGAGATCCACAACGGCGCCGTCCACTGTGGCCCCCTTGGACGCCAGGAGCACGGTGTCGGCTCGGCGGTCGAGGACCGCCGTTGCCGGGTCCGGTCGCAGGTTGCAGACCACGCGCAGCACGCCGCGGTGCAGAACCAGTACCCGGCCGTCGTCCGCGGCCTCCACCGGGAAGCGGTCCAGTCGGGGGTCGGCCAGTTCGGGGCGGCTCCGGCGCAGGTGGATGAGCGCTCTGTACAGATCCAGGGTCTCGCGGTGCGGTGAGCGCTCCCGCTCCGCCCACAGCAACACCGAACCGTCGCGGGTCGCCGGGTCCACGGGGTCGGGGGCCGCCTCCTCGCCCCAGCCGTGCGCGGCGAACTCGCGGCGCCTCCCCTGGCGCACCCCCTCGGCCAGGGCGGGGTCGCAGAATGATGCGAAGAAGGGCCAGGGGGTCGACGCCGCCCACTCCTCTCCCATGAACAGCATCGGGGTGTACGGAGAGCACAGGATCAGGGCCGCGCCGCAGACCTGCGCATCCGGCGTTACGGTCGCCGACAGCCGGTCGCCCCATACGCGGTTGCCGACCTGGTCGTGGTTCTGCAGGTAGCCCAGGAAGCGGCTGCCGGAGATGCGGCGGCGCTCCACCGGAGCCCCGTGCGCGCGGCCGCGGAACGAGGAGTGGCCGCCGTCGTGCAGGAACACCTGGCGCAGCGTGCGGGGCAGCGCGTCGGAGCCGGCGAAGTCGGCGTAGTAGCCCTGGCTCTCCCCGGTGAGGGCCGCGTGCAGAGCGTGGTGCAGGTCGTCGGACCACTGCGCCGTCATCCCCTGCCCCCCGGCCTCGCGGGCGGTGACGGTCAGCGGGTCGTTCCGGTCCGTTTCGGCGATCAGGGCGAGCGGGCGGCGCAGCCCGGCCGCGAGCGCGTCGACCTCCGCGGACAGTTCGGTGAGCAGGTGGACGGCGCGGGAGTCGCGCAGCGCGTGCACGGCGTCCAGCCGCAGCCCGTCGAGGTGGTAGTCGCGCAACCAGCCGACGGCGTTGTCGATGACGTAGCCGCGCACCTCGTCGGACCCGGGACCGTCCAGGTTGAGCGACGGCCCCCAGGCGTTCCCCCCGCTGAAATAGGGGCCGAACCTGGGCAGGTAGGCGCCCGAGGGGCCCAGGTGGTTGTAGACCACGTCGAGCAGCACGCCCAGCCCGCGTGCGTGGCAGGCGTCCACGAAGCGCTTGAAGCCCTCGGGCCCGCCGTAGGGTTCGTGCACGGCACCCCACAGCACGCCGTCGTAGCCCCACCCGTGCGTGCCGTCGAACGCGTTGACGGGCATCACCTCGACCAGGTCCGCGCCGAGATCCGCGAGATGGTCGAGGCGGCCGATGGCGGCGTCGAACGTCCCCTCCGGAGTGAACGTGCCGATGTGCAGCTCGTAGAGAACGGAGCCCGGGAGCGCGCGCCCGGTCCACCCGGAATCGGTCCAGCCGAAGGCGCCGTGGTCGTAGCGCCGGGACGGCCCGTGCACACCGTGCGGCTGCCACCGGGAGCGGGGGTCGGGCAGCGGAGTGGGGTCGTCGCCGAGCAGGAAGGCGTAGTCGGTGCCGTGCGGCGCCCCGGACACCTCGCGATACCACCACCCGCCGCCGGCCGGGGCCATGGTGTGGTCCTGCCCGTGGATCCGGAGGCGGACGCGGTCGTGTCCGGGCGCCCACACCGAGAACCGGGTCGGATCGTCGTGGCTCACGCCGCCGATCTACCCGGCCGATGACGGCGCCACGCGGGAGCGGATCCGGTGACGGACCACCTCAGGCGGGTCGGTACACCGATATGGTCCAGGATGCCGTCACATCGGTGGCCCCGGGCAAGGCGGCCACACGGCGGCGCAGCTCGGCCGGGTCGATGTGCCGGGCGCTCGGGCCCATCTCGACGAGCGCGCCGACTTCGGTACGGCCGAGCCGCAGCTCGGCGCTGGTCTCCTCGTGCCGTTCGGGGAGGAGGTGCGGCGCGAGGCCCTCCGGCACCCGTTCGTCCTTGCGCGGATCTACGTCGATCAGGCCCAGCGGCCCGCGGAGTTCCGCAAGGTGCCGCGCTGTCGGGGTGACCACGAGGAGCGCGCCGTCGTCGCTCAGCACCCGGCGGAACTCCGCCCCGTTGCGCGGGGCGAAGACGTTCAGCAGTACCGCGGCTGCGCCGCGGCGCAGCGGCAGCCCGCCCCACACGTCGCAGGCGAGGGCGCCGGCGCGCGGGTGCGCCTTCGCGGCACGACGCAGTGCGTACCCGGAGACGTCGAGGGCGAGGCCGTGGGAACCGGGCAGCGCGTCGAGCACGTGGCGCAGGTAGTAGCCGGTCCCGGCCCCCACGTCGGCGACCAGCTCCGGCTCGGGGGCCAGGTCCGCGACGGTCGCGGCCAGCCGCCGGGCGAGCGGCGCGTAGTGCCCCGCTTCCTGGAACTCCTGGCGCGCACGGACCATGTCCCTGCTGTCGCCGGGCCCCGTGCGCCGCCCGGAGAGCAGGCTGACATAGCCCTGCCTGGCGACATCGAAAGAGTGCCCCGCGGGACAGGCGAGCGCGTCGCCGACCGGGGCCAGGCCCTGCCCGCAGTGCGGGCATGCCAGCGCCGCCAGGGCGCGAGCGGGCATCCGCAGCCGGGAGCGCACCGCCGGAGGCTGGTCATCGGTGCTGGTCATACTCTGATTCACTCTATACGGCCGCTCCGCACGGCGGAATCCCGTACAGCACCGCTCGCCTTTTCACCCCGGGGCCGGGAGGGGCCCCGCTCGTCAACCCCGTGCCAGCAGCGCCACCGGGTAGCGGTCCAGGACCTCCCGCAGCGGGGCAAGAGTGAAGCCGTCGGTCCGGTCGGGGGCGATCGTGCGGCCGGTGAGCAGGTCGGCCCAGTTTCCGGGGCCGGACGGAAGGGGCAGCACGGTGTCCCGCCAGCCGTCGGCGCGGGCCAGTCCCAGCGGTAGCCGGGTGGCGACCGCGACGACGCCGAGTTCCGGGCCGCGCGCGAAGGCCAAGGCGTGCCCGGCCGCGGGGCCCGCCGCGACCAGGGGTCGGTAGCCGGTCAGCTCGCGGTCGCGACGCAGGTGCAGGGCCCGGCGGACGAGATGCAGCTTGGCCTCTCCCGTGGCGTCCACCTCGGGCAGCCGTCCGCGCTCCAGCCGCTCCAGGAGGGCCTGCCTGGTGGTGAAGTTCACGGGCCGCCGGTTGTCCGGGTCGACCAGGGAAAAGTCCCAGAGCTCGGTGCCCTGGTAGACGTCGGGCACTCCCGGTGCGGTGAGCTGCACCAGCTTCTGGCCGAGCGCGTTGCTCCAGCCGGCCTGCCGGATCCGCCCGACGAACGCGGCCACCTCGTCGGAGAGCTCGCTGTCGGAAAGCACCCGTTCCGGCCAGGCCAGCACCTCCTCTTCGAACTGATGGTCGTGCAGCAGCCAGGTGGTGCGCAGCTTGCTCTCCCGCGCCGCCTTGAGCAGGTAATCGGCCAGCCGCCGGGCGCTGATGGGCCACGCACCGACCAGGGTCTGCCAGGCCAGCAGGTTCAGCGAAGGCTCGCTCACCCCGGCCCTCGCGGTCCAGTCGCGTACGGCCGCGGCGAACTCATCGGGGATCTCGGCAAGCACCGCGAGGCGGGCGCGGACGTCCTCGGAGCGCTTGGTGTCGTGCGTGGACAGCGTGGTCATCGTGGCCGGCCAGGAGGCCGCGCGCCCGGCCGCACGGGTGTGGAAGGTGGCCACGTCGACACCGAAACCGCCCGGGTCGCCCCCGACCTCGTTCAACGCGATGAAGCGGGTGCAGCGGTAGAGAGTGGTGTCCTCGGTGCCCTTCGCGATCACCATGCCGCTGGTCTGCTGGATGCGGCGGGCGAGTTCGCCCCTCGGGTCGGCGCGCGCCCGGGTGTCGATCTCGGACAGCAGGTCCGCGAGGTCGGGCCGGCTCTGCTCGGCCCGGCGCACCGCTTCGTTCCAGGTGTCCTCCCCCTCGGGAAGGTAGCTGCGGTAGGCGGGGAAGGCGGACAGCAGTTCGGTCACCGCCTGCTCGGCGCGCCCGCGTTCCGCCCTCGCGGTGTCCGTGTCCGGCTCCCCTGCCCCCAGGAGCGCGGCGATCCGACGCGCTTCGGCGGTGAACAGACTCTCGGCGACCTCGCGCCTGCTCCGCTCCTCGGCGAGCCCGGTGTCGACCGGAACGCCGAGAGACTTGGCCAGTTCGGTGAACGGCTCCTCCGCCGCCGGGTCGACGAACACCCCGCACACGTCGAGCAGCGCGTCGTAGCCGGTGGTGCCGGCCACCGGCCACGAGGCGGGCGGAGTATCGCCCGGTGCGAGGATCTTCTCCACGACGATCCAGCCACCGAACGTCTCGCGCAGCCGGCGCAGGTACCCGCCCGGATCGCTCAAGCCGTCGACGTGGTCGATGCGCAGGCCGTCCAGCTCGCCTCGCTCGGCCCAACGCAGAATCTCCGCGTGCGACGACAGGAAGACGTCCGGGTCCTCCACACGGACCGCGGCCAGCCCGCTGATGTCGAAGAAACGGCGGTAGTTCAGCTCGGCGGCGCCGCGTCGCCATGAGACCAGTCGGTAGTGCTGCCGGCGGTGCACCTCGCCGGGGTCGTCCCCGGGCCGGTGGCTGCCCGGGGCGAGCGGGAACCGGTGCTCGTGGTAGGTCAGACAGCCGTCGGCGATGGTGAGCTGCCGAAGCGCGGCCGCGCCGTCATCGCCCTCGTCGGCCAGGACGGGGATCAGGATCGGCCCCTGCTCCCAGTCGATGTCGAAGCACCGGGCGTAGTGCGAGTCGCGGCCGTGCCGCAGCACGCCCCACCACCAGGGGTTGGCGGCGGGCTCGGCCACCGACATGTGGTTGGGCACGATGTCGACGACGACCCCCATGCCCAGCTCGCGCAGCCGGTCGGTAAGCGCGGCCCGTGCCGGGTCTCCACCCAGCTCGGATGAGACAGCGGACGGATCGACCGTGTCGTAGCCGTGCTGCGATCCGGGAGCCGCAGTGAGGATCGGCGACAGGTAGAGGGCGCCGACGCCGAGCCGGTCAAGGTAGCCCGCGACGCTTTCGGCGTCGGCAAGCGTGAACCCCGGCCGCAGCTGCAACCGGTACGTCGATGTGGGCGCGAGCGTGCTCATCTGTTGCTCGTGTGCCCGGCCGGAGACCGGATCATGCACCGCCGGCCCGGATGCCCTGGATGTTCCCGGTGCCGCATTAGGATTCCCCTGTTGTCTGCGTCGATGAGGACCTCGGAAGGGAGCGTCCGTTGCCGGACCCCGCCCCCCGCCCCACTGTGCTGCTGCTGAACGGCCCGAACCTGAACCTGCTGGGGGAGCGCGACCCGGCGCAGTACGGTTCGACCACCCTCGCCGGGGTCGAACAGCGGGTACGCGCCCTTGGCGAGGAGCTGGGGGCCGCTGTTGAGTGCGCGCAGAGCAACCACGAGGGGGTCCTGGTCGAGCACGTGCACGCGGCCCGCGACCTCGACGGCATCGTGCTGAACCCCGGAGCCTTCGCGCACTACAGCATCGCGCTGCGCGACGCGATAGACGCGGTGGACACTCCCTGCGTCGAGGTGCACATCTCCAACGTCTACGCCCGCGAGCCGTTCCGGCACACCTCGGTGACGGCTCCCGTGGTCCAGGGCTACATCGCCGGCTGCGGTGTCGTCGGATACGAACTCGCGCTGCGCGCGGTGCTGCACCGCATCGAGGAGGCGCGCCGACCGCACGTCTGACCTGGAACGGTCTGGTGAGCGGTTCCCACAGCCGCCCCATTGGGCATAGCGTGCCACTTGTTGTTAAGTTTTCCGGTGGTCTCCGGTCACCCGATGGTCACCAAGGCGCCGCCGGTTCGATCGATGTGGGCCCTGTGAGGGGGCGCTCTGGAGGGGGTTGGAAAGCGCCGTGTTCCCGTCCAGGTACCGTGGCTGTTCGCCGCCGCACTCGCCGGCGCGGTGACACTGACAGCAGGGTGCGGCAGCGACGACGCCGTACGCGGCACCGACCCCATCGCGGTTCCCGAGGACCTGGAGTGCATGGACGGCAGCGTCTCCGGGTCCGGGTCCAGTGCCCAGGAGAACGCGATGCAGACCTGGATCGCGGGGTACCAGACCGCCTGCGAGGACGGTGTCGTCTTCTACGACGCGATCGGCTCGGGCGGCGGCCGCAGCCAGTTCATCGACAGAGCGGTCACCTTCGCCGGTTCCGACACCCCACTGGACCAGAAGGAGCACGAGGAGGCCGCGGCGCGCTGCGGCGGCTCCAGCGCGATCAACCTGCCGGCCTACGTGGTGCCGATCGGCGTCGTGTTCAACCTGGAGGGCGTCGACTCGCTGGACCTGACTCCCGAGACCATCGCCCGGATCTTCAATGGAGAGATCACGCGCTGGGACGACCCCGCCATCGCCGAGACCAACCCCGACGCCGACCTCCCGGACCGGAGGATCACTCCGGTCACGCGTTCGGACGAGTCCGGAACGACCGAGAACTTCACCGCCTACCTGGAGGAGGCCGCCGGGGACGCCTGGCCGCACGAGGCCGGCGGCCAGTGGCCCACGCCCCCGGTGGAGGCCGCCCAAGGCAACAGCGGGGTGACCGAGGCCGTCCAGGGCGGCGAGGGCACGATCGGTTACGTCGAGGCCTCCCACGTCCACGGGATGTCCGCGGCCCGGGTCGGCGTGGGCGAGGAGTTCGTCGAGATGACCTCGGAGGCGGCCGCGACCGCTCTGTCCGCTTCCGAGAAGGTCGAGGACAGCAGCGAGCACGACCACGCGCTCGACCTCGACTACGGGACCACCGAGGCCGGCACCTACCCGATCATCCTGATCAGCTACCAGATCGTGTGCCTGGAATACGCCGACGCCGACGAGGCCGAGCGCGTGAAGGCGTTCCTGGACTACGTCGTCAGCGCGGAGGGCCAGCAGGCGGTCTCCGAGGAGACCGCCTCCGCGCCATTGTCCGACGACCTCCGGGAGGACCTGCAGACCTCGATCGACGCGATCAGCGGACTCGGCTAGCGGGCGGCGCCGCGGCCACGCCCGTCTCCACGGCGCGGGCTCCGCGCTCAGGTGTCGGACAGTCCCATGCGCAGGTGGTCGATGTGGTGGACGGCCTGGTCCAGCAACTGCGCCACGTGGTGGTCATAGAGGGCGTAGCGGATGCTGCGTCCCTCGCGGGTGGCGGTTACCAGCCCCAGGTTGCGCAGCAGGCGCAACTGGTGTGAGACCGCCGACTGCGAGAGCCCCGCTGTTTCGACGATCTCACCGACAGTCTGCGGCCCCGTCCGCAGCGCCGTGAGGATCAGCAGCCGGCTGGGCGCCGCGAGCGCCTGCAGCGTCTCGGCGACCTTGGCGGCACCGGCGGCGTCGAGCCGCGCGGGAGCGGCCGTCGGAGCATGCGCGCCCGAATCCACACTCGTATCCGACGCCTGGTGCCCCATACGTCCATGCTACTGGGCGGTCGGGCGCCCTGGAACGCCAGAATGGATACATGAAGATATCTTCATATGAGAGCATGTTCCTCGGATCGTTTCAACGGACACCTCTGGCTGGAGCCCACCCATGTCTTCCGTCCTCTCCCCTGCGGTCGGCCGGTCCGCAGCGGACGGCCCGCACACCGCGACTCCCCGCCACCGCACGCCCTTGTTCGCTCTCTCCGAGGCACGCTGGGCAGCAGCGGCGCTCGCGCTGTTCGCCATCGGCGGCGCAGCCCAACTCGCCGGCGCCCCCGCGTGGCTGTACTGGACGCTTTATCTGCCTGCTACGCGTGCGGCGGCTGGGAGCCCGCGCTGTCCGGGCTGCGCGCACTGCGCGAGCGCGCACTGGACGTGGACCTGCTCATGGTCGTCGCCGCCATCGGGGCCGCGGCCATCGGCCAGATCTTCGACGGTTCCCTCCTCATCGTCATCTTCGCGACCTCCGGAGCGCTGGAGGCGTTCGCCACACAGCGCACCCAGGACTCCGTGCACGGCCTGCTCGACCTCGCCCCGGAGCGCGGGGGCCGGATCGCCGCCGACGGCTCCGAGGAGACCGTCGACGCCGCGGACCTGGCCGTCGGGGACCGGATCCTGGTCCGGCCGGGCGACCGGATCTCCGCCGACGCGGTCGTCGTCGCCGGTGAGAGCGAGGTCGACCAGGCCACCATCACCGGCGAGCCGCTTCCCGCCGCCAAGCACCCCGGTGACGAGGTGTTCGCCGGAACGGTGAACGGGTCGGGGACGCTGCGGCTGCGCGTCCAGCGCCCGGCCCACGAGTCCGCGGTGGCCCGCATCGCCGAGATGGTGCGCCGCGCCTCGGCCACGAAGGCCGGGACGCAGCTGTTCATCGAGCGGTTCGAGCAGCACTACTCCGTCGGCGTGGTGATCGCGACGATCGCCATGTTCACCGTCCCCCTGCTGTTCGGCGCCGACTTCGAGTCCGCGCTGCTGCGCGCCATGACCTTCATGATCGTCGCCTCGCCGTGCGCGGTGGTACTGGCGACCATGCCCCCGATGCTGGCCGCGATCTCCAACGCCGGCCGCCACGGCGTGCTGGTGAAGAGCGCGGTGGTCCTCGAGCGCCTCGCCGACACCTCTGTTGTCGCGCTGGACAAGACCGGCACCCTCACCGAGGGGCGGCCCACGCTCGCGCGGATCCACCCGCTGATAGGGGCGGATCTGACCGAACAGGAGGTGCTGCGGCTCGCCGCGGCCGCCGAGCTGGGCAGCGAGCATCCCGTGGGTGCCGCCGTCGTGGTCGCCGCCCGCGAGGCCGGCCACGACCTGACGGCGGCCGCCGTGTCGGTTTCGGGATTCGTGGCGATGCCCGGACGCGGGGTGGCCGCCACGGTCGAGGGGCGCCGCGTCCACGTGGGCGAACTCGAACGGCTCCTGCCCGAGGGCGCCGGGAGCGGCGCCGCGCCGGCTGCGCTCCCGCAGGCGCGGAGGGTCATCGAGGACCTACACGCCCAAGGGCGCACCGCCGTTGCCGTACTCGACGACGGCGTTCCCGTCGCGGTCCTGGACGTGAAGGACACGCTCCGCCTCAACGCAGGCGACGCGGTACGCCGCTGCGCCGAGCTCACATCAGGGGCGCCGCTGCTGCTCACCGGTGACCAGCCGCAGGCCGCGCAGCGCGTCGCCGCCGACACCGGGATCGGCGAGGTGCGTGCCGGACTGCTGCCGGAGGACAAGGCCGCCGCTATCCGGGAGCTGCAGGACGGCGGACGGCGGGTGGCGCTCGTCGGCGACGGAATCAACGACGCCCCCGCGATGGCCACGGCGCACACCGGCATCGCGATGGGCGGTGTGGGGTCCGGCATCACCCTGGAGACGGCCGACGCCGTGGTGGTCCGCGACGAGCTCGACGCCGTCCCCGCCGTCATCGCCCTGGCCAGGCGGGCCCGCCGGCTGGTGATCGCCAATCTCATCATCGCGGGAACCATAATCGCCACCCTGGTGACCTGGGATATCTTCTGGATTCTGCCGTTGCCTCTCGGCGTGGCCGGGCACGAGGGGTCGACCGTCCTGGTCGCGCTGAACGGCCTGCGCCTGCTGCGGAACAAGGAGTGGAGGCGCACGATGCGGCCGTGAGCCTCGCCGCCCCGCGCCCGCCAGGGCCCCACCGGGCCGGAGGGGCCGGCGGAGGGCCGCGGACGGCCCCCGCCCGGCTCGGTGCTCACCCCCGTCCGACGTCGGTCTCAAGATGCGTGCACAACCACGTGTGCTGGGCGAAGGCCACCCTGAGGGCGAGCGCGCGGTACCGGTTCCCGCAGTCGACGACCGCGTTCACCTCGGTCGCCTCCGGCCCCTCACTGTGCAGGTACGTCGCCCGCACGCGGGGACTGCGAGCGCAAACGTAGATTCCGCTGCGGCGCAGCAGCAGGACGTAGGCCCCGCGCGAGAGCAGGGAGCGCATCTGTGCGGGATTGCGCTGCCCGGCCAGGACCTCGGCAATGAGCTGGGTGAATCGGCACAGTTCGCGGGCGGTCCGGGGAGTTCGGGGCCGGGCCGGGCAGGCCGCGGCGTGGCGGCGGGCCGGGAGAGGTCGGGGTGACTGGCGGAGGTCACAGGCCATTGGGCGTCCCTTCCAACCGGGGGATCGGTCGACGGGCCGTGCGGGCCCGTCACCGATTACAGAGTCGCGACGGACGCCTTATTGCCACCTGGAATACCAGGTTTTTGTTCGGGTTCCCGCGGCGCCCCCCCGATCCGGACACCCCAATGTGCACCGCCCTGCGGTTCATCGGCATACTGCTCACTTGAGATCAGCCTACGGCTGAGGCCGGGGATTCCACCACCCCGTCCGCGGCTGGTGGGCGGTCCGCGCCGCGGTGCCCGCACGCCGGGGATCCGAGTCGGCTCGCTCCGGAGGGTAAGGAACCAAGCGATACGAGAGGAGGGAGCGGCGTTCCCCTCCGCCCTGCAAGCGGAGGTCGCCACGCCGCGCCACTGGTGACTGGCGGGTTTCTCGACTCCCCCGCGCCGATCGGACTGGCGCACCGGGGCGGATGGCTGATCGACGGCTCGGGGCGGGTCCGCGCCGAGCTGGAGAACACCGCGCTCGCCTTCGAGCACGCGATCAGCCTGGGGTACCGCTACCTGGAGACCGACACGCACGCCACCGGCGACGGTGTGCTGCTGGCCTTCCACGACGACACACTGGACCGCACCACAGACCGCCGCGGCAGGATCGCGGAGCTCCCCTACGCGGAGGTGGCCAAGGCGCGGGTCGGCGGGAACGAGCCGGTCCCCCTTCTTGAGGATCTGCTCGGGTCGTGGCCCCAAGCCCGGTTCAACATCGACATCAAGGCCGACAACGCCATCGGGCCGCTCGTCCGGGTGCTGCGGCGCACCGGCGCGTGGAGCCGGGTCTGCGTCGGCTCGTTCGACCAGCGCCGGCTGGACCTCGCCCGCAAGGCGTTCGACCGTCCCGTCGCGAGCTCATGCGGACCGGTGGATGTGACCCGGCTGAGGTTCGCCTCGTTCACTCCGATGCTGAGATGGCTGATCCGCAGCGGGGTGAGCTGCGTCCAGATCCCATTGCAGATGCACGGTTTCCCGGTGCTCAGTCGGGATCTCCTCGCCACGGCGCACCGGTTCGGAATGCCGGTGCACGTCTGGACCATCAACGATCCGCGGGTGATGGAGCGGTTGCTCGACGCGGGCGCCGACGGCATCGTCACCGACAACACCACCGCGCTGCGCCGGCTGCTGATAGAGCGGGGCAGTTGGCAGGATTCCCAGCACATCGACGACTAGGACGGGTGTCTGCGCATGAGTTCTGTCCCCACGGACCCCGTCGCGGGTAACGCTCCCTCCGCCGACCCCCGGCAGCGAAGGCGGGAACAACGCGGCTGGTACCTCTACGACTGGGCCAACCAGGTGTTCATCACCTCGGTGGTGACCGTTCTGATCGGCCCCTACCTGAGCGGACTGGCCTGCGCCGAGGCCGGCGCCCCCGACACGGCGGCCTGCACGGGCGGCGCCTACTACGTGTACCCCCTGGGCCTGCAGCTGCACGCCAACGCGCTCTACCCCGCGACCACCACCGCCGCGATCCTGCTGCAGATCCTGCTGCTGCCGCTGATCGGCTCGATGGCCGACCACTCCAAGCACAAGAAGAGCTGGCTGTTCTCCCTGGCCACACTCGGGGCCGTCGCCACGACCGGGCTGTTCCTCACCGGGGACAGCTACCTCGCGGCGTCCGGGCTGTTCCTGTTCGCCAACGTCGCCTACGGCGCCTCCCTCGTGATCTACAACGCCTTCCTGCCCGAGATCACGGCACCCGACGAACGCGACCGGGTCTCCACCACGGGCTGGGCGATCGGCTACCTGGGCGGCGCGCTGCTCCTCACGGCCCACCTGGCGCTGGTGCTGTCGCACGAGAGGCTCGGTGTCACCGAGGGAGAGGCGGTGCGGATCGCGTTCGCCTCGGTGGGTATCTGGTGGATCGGGTTCACGATCCTGGCGCTCAAGCCGCTGCGCAACCGGTTCGGCGAGCTCGCGGCGCGATCACGCCGGCCCGGTGTCGCGATGTCGGTCCGGCAGTTCGGACGCACCCTGGGCGACATGCGCAAGAACCCGAACACCATCCTGTTCCTGCTGGCCTTCATCTTCTTCAACGACGGAATCCAGGCCGCGGTCCGCTATGCGGCGCCCTACGCCAGTCAGGATCTGGCCCTCGACCAGGACGTCCTGATGGGCACCATCCTGATGATCCAGTTCGTGGCGTTCGGCGGTGCGCTCCTCGTCGGGCGGATCGCCCGGCGCATCGGCGCCAAGAACGCCGTGCTGGGCTCCCTGGTGGTGTGGTGCGTCCTGGTGACACTGGGATACCTGCTGCCGGCCGGGGCCCCGCTGCTGTTCATGGCTCTGGGGGTCGGAATCGGCATCGTGCTGGGCGGCACCCAGGCGCTGGCGCGGTCGATGTTCTCCCAGCTGATCCCGCGCGGTCGGGAGGCGGAGTACTTCGGGATCTACCAGATCAGCGACCGCGGCTCGACTTTCCTGGGGTCGCTGGCCGTGACCATCGCGGTCAACCTGACCGGGGAGTACCGGATCGCCATCTTCTCGCTGATCGTGTTCTTCATCCTCGGCGGGATCCTGCTGTGGCGGACCGACCTGCGCCGCGGTATCCGCGGGGCGGGCAACGACCTTCCCTCGCGGATCTGAGGCGGGGCGGCCGCGGGGCGGGCCCCGCTCCGCGGCCGCCCGGGCGCCGCTACGGGGTACGGCGCTCGCGTTCCTCCTCGCCGGCGTCGTCGAGCGCCGGGACGCGTTCGAACGACCGGACCAGGACCTCGTCGTCCACGCCGGCCCAGCGGCGCACCGCTGCGGTGGCGGCGGCTCCCTCCTCCGGCGTCAGCTGCCCGATGCTGGCGCCGTGGTTGGCCTCGGGAGCGACGAACCGCATGGTGTCGCGCTTCCCCTCCCGGACATGGAACGGCTCGGCGCCCCATGGGTCGAACTCCCCGTCGACGAACAGCAACTGCTCGCCCCGGGTGCGCACCCACCGGTCGATGTCGGGCATGGCGTCCGCGTCGAAGTCGGGCAGCGCGATGTCATCGGGCAGGTAACTGGCCGCGTCGAACAGCCCCGGGTATTCCAGCAGGTCGTCGATGTGGTCAGTGGGTACGCTCGGGGAGCCCAGCTGCGTGGCGGCCTGGTAGTAGTACGGAATGTAGGGCTCGACGCCCTGGTCGGTGCTGAAGTCGAAGCCGTAGACGTCGTCCAGGAACGCCGCGATCTCGTCGGCGGAGGCGTCGTCGCCGGGGATCTCGCCGCAGCGTTCCTCCGTCTGGTACTGCCAGAACGCCCATGGGGTGTCCAACACCGTCACTTCGAAGGCGGCGTCGGCGCTCCCGAGGCTCCGGCCGAAGGTCCACCCCTCCTCCGCGGCGAGCTTCTCGTAGTGCTCGACGAGTTCCCCGCGGCGCTCCAGGGCTTCCCGCTGCAGGGCGGCCAGGTCCTGCTGGCACTGGGGGTCGGTACCCACCCCGTCGAAGAACTCCAGGTAGGCGCTGTCTTCGTCGTTGTCCACATCGTTCGGCGCGACGTAGGCGACGGTGCCGTCGAGGTCGTCGGGATAGAAGCGCCTGTGGTAAACCGACGTCATACCGCCCTTGGACGCGCCGGTGGAGATCCATTCACGCTCGTAGATGCCGTCGAGGGCCCGGAGGATGCGGTGGTGGTCCGCGGCGGCCTGGCGGATGTCCAGGTCGGCGTAGTCCGCGGAGTCCGGCTTCGAGGGCTCGAAGAACCGCTGCTCGGTGGAGAGCTGGTTGCCGTCGACGAGGCGCGTGGGCTCGGCGCGGAAGGGGTCGGTGTACACGTGGTAGCCGCTGGTGTGCAGCACGGTGGGGCGGTCCAGCCCGCGGTGCAGCAGGGTCATGCGCTGGTTGAAGGTCCCCTTGTCGGGATCGTCGTGGTCGGCGGGCTGCTCGTACTCGAGAACGAAGTGCCGGAAACCGGGTTCGGTGTCCTGTTCCGCCACGACCGTGAGTCCGGGTACCTCTTCGAGGCGGTCGGCTATGTCATCGCCCTCGTCGGCGGCGCGCTGTTCGGCGCCTGCGGGGGCCGCGGTTAGGATCAGAGCGGACACGAGCACCAGTGGCAGCGCCACGGTAGCGGCGCGCCACGACGTCGGGAGACACGGACCGGGGATCACCCTTGAACCTCCTGTGCGAACGGTGGATTCCGGCAATGCATGCCCGCCGAACATTAAGCGGAAATCCGGAGTTCCATAACCCCTCAGCCGTGGGCGCGCCGTCGCGTACCCGCTCCCCGAGGACGGGGTGGCCGGTTCCGGTCACGGTGTCCGCATCCGACGCCCTGCACGTAAGCGGTTGTGCCCGCGGCTCCGGTGCTCCCTCTCCCGTAGCGGGTATCCGGAGGGTGACCAACGAGCACGGCCGCGCGAACCGAGTGGAGGAGCAGCATGCTGTTCGGTCATGAACACGTGAAGCGCTACATGGAGACCAACGGGGAGGTGGGGCACGATTGGCAGGGGACCACCGTCCTCATTCTCACCACGACCGGCCGGCGCTCGGGGCTGCAGCGGAGCACACCGCTCATCTACCGGCGCGACGGCGACGACTATGTCGTGGTCGCCTCCAACGGCGGCGCCGAGGACCATCCGTCCTGGTACAAGAACCTGAGCGCGGGCTCCGAGGTCGAACTCCAGGTCAAGGCCGACCGGGTACCCGCGCGCGCTCGGGACGCCAGCGCTGAGGAAAAGGCGCGGCTATGGCCGTACATGGCCGAAGTCTGGCCGGACTACGACAGTTACCAGGCGAAGACCGACCGCCCCATCCCGGTGGTCGTCCTGGAACCCCGCGCCTGATCACGGCGCCGGTTCTGCCCGCCACGCGCCGAGGAGCCGTTCCAGTGCGTCCGGCCGGGGTTCCTCGGCGGCCGCGGAACCGGGCGCCTGGTAGCGGGCACCTGAGGGGGACTGCCGGCGCGGCCGCGCCGGAACCGGCCGCACTCCGGCTGCGGGTGCCTCCTTCCGAACAGGGGAGTCCTCCTCCGCCGGAGCCGAGGGCGCCTGATAGCGGGCGCCCTGCCGCCGGGGGCGCGCGGTCTTGCGTATCCGGCGGCCGATCCCGCGGACCGGTTTCTCCTCCGCGGCTGCGGTGTCATCAGGGGCCGGCCTCGCCGCGGCGAAGACGACCGGCAGCTCCACCAGCCCGCGCACCGAAAGCGAATCGCGCCACCGCAGGTTGTCCGGCACGGTGGCCAGAGTCGCCCCGCGCAACCGGGCGACCACGGTATCGAGGGCGATCCGGGCGATCTCGCGTGCCAGTCCCTGCGCGGGGCAGGCGTGCGCCCCGGCTCCCCACATAAGGTGCGCGCGGTTCCCGGCGAAGGAGCGCGCATCGCCGGAACCGGTCACGGCCGGATCGGCGTGCGCCGGGGCGAACCCGACGAGCATCGCCTCGCCCTTCTTGATCTCGGCGCCACCGATTCGCATGTCGTGGGCGCTGAAGCGGCCGGCGAGCATCTTCAGCGGCGGATCGACCCACATAACGTAGTCGAGGAAGTCGTCGGCGGGCAGCGTGGCACTACCGTAGGTCATCGCGATCTCGGGGTCGCCGAGCAGCCGGGCCAGGGCGTTGCCGATGAGGTGCGTCGTGGGTTCGTGCCCGGCCGTCCACAGCGACATCAGCTCCTGCGCGGCCTCCTGGTCGCTCAGTGCCGCCGGGTGCCGCAGCAGCCAGGTGGCCAGGTCCTCGCCCGGATGCTCCCGCTTGCGGGCGACAGTACCGGTGAAGTAGTCGTGAACCCCCCGCGCCGCCGGCTCGGCGCGGGCGTGTTCGCCGCTCCACACCGCCGTGGTCAGATCGGCGAGCAGCCGCCCGTAGTCGTCCGGGAGCCCCAGCAGCCGGTTGAGCAGGAGGGCGGACAGCGGCTCGGCATACTGGCCGATCAGGTCGGCCCGGCCCGCGGTCGCGATACCGTCGAGGAGCGCCCCCGCCACGCTCTCGACCTCGGCGGTGATCCGCGCCGGCGTCAGCCGGGCCAGCGCGTCCACAATGGGGGCTCGCAGTCGCCGGTGCTCGTCGCCGCCGCCGGCGAGCGCCCGTGCGCGCGGCGGGCCGTCCCACAACCCCGGCTCGGCGAAGAAGCGGTTCTGGTCCCGCAGCGCCTCCAGGTTCTCGTGGTATCCCAGCAGCAGCCAGCCGACGGTTCCGGGAGCGACCTCGACAGGGGCGACCGGCCCGTATCTCGCGCGCAGCCTCTCCCATACCGCGCCGCGGTCATCGGTCGTCGCCTCGGTATACAGCGGGACTGCCTCGGCACTCATCGGGCACTGGCCGGCGGCGCGCCGATCCGCGACGCCGGCATAGCGGGAAGCATGGCTCATCGTGGACTCCTCGCAGGCGGTCGGGGCCCTGAAGATAGGCCTGCAATGTTTCCGCCGTGAGTCATCGGTGAAAGAACCGTGATACGGGTAACTCACCGTGGCCGTCCCGTTCCGGCAAAGGATTCCCCAAAAACCGCCGCACCGGGGCGAGTCTCCCCCGCGAGGCAGCGGACGCGATGCGGAAATGTACGGTGAACCCTGCCGTAGCGCAGTCGGGAACGGCGACCGGACGTCGCCGCACGGTTGGACGGCCGATGTCCGGGGAATCCTGACACGGAACGACGCGTTACACCCACGAGACCGCAAGAGCGCCTGGAGGCACGTACACGATGGCCGAGCGAGCACTTCGCGGAACACGGCTCGGGGCAACCAGCTACGAGAACGACCGCAACACCGACCTGGCCCCGCGCCAAGAGGTCACCTACGACTGCCCCGGGGGTCATCGCTTCTCTGTCACCTTCGCGACCGAGGCAGAGATCCCGACCCGCTGGGAGTGCCGCTTCTGCGGCGACAACGCCTCATGGTCGACGGCGAGGAGCAGCAGGAGAAGAAGGCGAAACCCGCGCGGACACACTGGGACATGCTGCTGGAGCGTCGGAGCATGGAGGACCTGGAGGAGGTCCTGGCCGAACGGCTGGAGCTGCTCCGGGCGCGCCGTAAGGAAGAGCAGGAGCACATACAGGAGCTGGCGCAGCAGCGTCAGAGCGCCTGACCCGCGTGAGTGGGGGGAGGCGGCCCTAGGGCCGCCTCCCCCCACTCACGCGTTCCGCCCCCGTGTCGGACCGCCGGGTCAGGCTGTGGCCGTACTGTCGTCCTTTTTCGTGTCGAACGGATCCTCGGTGTTGCCGACGAGGTCGGCGACCGACCCGATCACCTTCGTCGGTCGGTAAGGGAACAGGTCGGCGGTCTCGCTTTTGGAGATCCCGGACAGCACGAGGATCGTCTGCAGCCCCGCCTCCAGACCGGAGCAGACATCGGTGTCCATGCGGTCGCCGATCATCAGCGTGTTCTCGGAATGCGCACCGAGCCTGCGCAGCGCCGAGCGCATCATCAACGGGTTGGGTTTGCCGACATAGTAGGGAGCGCGCCCGGTGGCCTTCTCGATCAGCGCCGCCACCGCGCCGGTGGCGGGCAGCGACCCCTCCCGGCTCGGCCCTTTCTCGTCGGGGTTGGTGGCGATGAACCGCGCGCCCCCTTCGACCAGCCGGATAGCCCGGGTGATCGCCTCGAAGCTGTAGGTGCGGGTCTCCCCCAGAACCACGTAGTCGGGGTCGCTCTCGGTCAGCACGTAGCCGATGTTGTGCAAAGCGGTCGTCAGGCCCGACTCCCCCACCACGAACGCCGATCCTCCGGGGCGCTGCGTCTCCAGGAACTGGGCGGTCGCCAGCGCGGAGGTCCAGATGGAGCCCTCGGGGATGTCCAAACCGATACGGAGGAGGCGTGCCCGCAGGTCGCGAGGGGTGTAAATGGAGTTGTTGGTCAACACCATGAAGGGAGTGCCCTTCTCGCGCAGCTCCGCGATCAGGCTGTCGGCGCCAGGGACGAGGTGCTCCTCGCGCACGAGGACCCCGTCCATGTCCATGAGGTAGTTCCACGGGTGTTCGTTGGTCACGCCTTCGATTGTCCCCCGGCCCGGAAGCGGATGCGTACTGGTCGCCGCAGGGTCGGTGCTGCGGAGGCCGACACCGCGGTCAGCCCTTGGCGTCGCCGGTCTCGTCGTCCTCGACGATGTGGCCCGGAACGACCCTGCCGCCGCCGGGCGCGCTCCCGCCTCGCTCCCGCCAGGAGGTGTTCTGGCCCCCCAGGGTGACGACCGGCCCGTCGGACCCGTGGACGGTGGCGCCCATCTTCTGGATCCGCCGCTCGGCCCAGCCGATGAACGCCCACTTCAGTGCAGGGCGGGTGAACGGGAGCGCGAGCACGGCGCCGACCGCGCCGGTGATGAAGCCCGGTGTGAGCAGCAGGATGCCGCCGACCAGGGTCATGAGAGTGTCGAGCAGGCTTCCCTGCGGAGGGACACCGGTGCGCATCGTCTCGTCGGCCTCGCGGAACGCCTTGGTCCCGGCGCCACGCAACACCAGGAGACCGGAGGCGCTCAGCAGGAACAATGCGGCGATGGTCCAGGCGACACCGATCTGCTGGCCCGCCAGGATGATCAGCCAGATCTCCAGGAAAGGCAGCGCCATCAGCGCTAGCACGATCAACAGCGGCATGGGCACCATCCTCGAAGACATCTCGCGTCCCTCAGGGGAAACGCACCGAGTGCCGCTTTCGTTCCCACCGAAGCGCGGACACCCGCGGAGCCGTCCTTCGCGCTCACCGCCCGCCCCTCAGCGGCGCTCCGCCGCGCGCTCCCGGCTCCGCACGCGGCGTGCGAGGGCGACCCCGGCGATGACCGCCCCCGCGGCGATGGCGCACAGGGCGGCTTCGGGCAGCGCGCCGATCCGGGTGGCGATGGTCTGTCCGGCCATCGCGGGCACCTCGGCGACGTGTTCGGCGGGCTCGGCCTCCGCGGAGCGGTACGACAGGCCGCCGTCGGCACCCACGACCGCGCTGACCCCGCTGGTGGCGGCGACCACGGCGGGACGCCCGTGCTCGACGGCGCGCAGCCGGGTGATCGCCAGCTGCTGGTCGGTCTGTCCGGTGAAGTTGTAGTTGGCGTTGTTGGTGGGAACCGCGATGATCTCGCCTCCCGCTGCCACGGCCTCGCGCACCGGACGGTCGAAGGCGACGTCGAAGCAGATGGCGGTGGCCAGGGTGGTGCCGCCCAGTGTCACGTCCCCCGGCTCGGTTCCGGGCACGGAGTCGGTGGAGACCTGTTCCAGGCGGGACACGAATCCCGTGAAGAAATCGCGGTAGGGGATGTACTCGCCGAAGGGGACCAGGAAGCGCTTGGTGTAGTACTCGCCCGGACCGTCCTGCGGATCCCACACGACGCTGCGGGCCTCCCTGGTGAGGCCGTCCTCGTGGAACCGGGTGATACCGAAGAGCAGGGGGGCGTCGATGTCCCGGGCCGCGGCGCCGATCATCGCGGCGGCCTCCTGGTCCGTATAGGCGTCGATGTCGCTGGAGTTCTCCGGCAGGACCACCAGGTCGGGCTGCTCGACCTCCCCTGCGCGCACCCGGTCGGCGAGGCGGTGCACGCCGTCCACGTGGTTCTGCAGCACCTGCATACGCTCGCCCAGGATGTCCATCTCCCCCACGCGGGGAACGTTGCCCTGCACCAGCGCCACGTTGACCGCACGGTCCCGCGCGGGCGCTCCGACCTCCGGAACGGCGGCCCCTGCGGCGAGGATCGCCGCGGCCCCGGCCAGCGCGGCCGTTCCGGGAAGCACCCCGGTGCGGAGACCCCCTCCGGCGCGAGGCGCCTCCGCCGTGCGGAGGGCGGGCCTGGCCGGACGCGCCGCGCCCGCCACCCGCAGCACCGCCCACAGCAGAAGCGCCCCGGTCAGCGCCACCATGAACGTGACCAGGGCGGAGGAGCCCAGGGAGGCGTAACCGGCAAGGGGCCCGCCGGGCTGGCTGAACGCCAGCTTCCCCCACGGGAAACCGTCGAACGGGAAGCGGGCGCGCACCGCTTCCTGCAGCACCCACAGAGCGGCCGTCCACACCGGCCAGCCGGGTATGCGCAGCACGCAGGCGAGCCCGGCGGCCATGGGGATGTAGTACACGGTCTCGGCCGCGGCGATCAGCAGCCAGACGTCGGCGCCGAAGACCTCCTGCCACTTCACCAGCGGGACCATCAGAGCAGCGCCGCTGACGGCCCCCAGCCAGGCGGCTCGCCGCAGCCGGGTTCCGAGCACCGCGAAGGCGAGCAGCGCCGCGCTCAACGGCGCCAGCCACCACAGGCCGTACGGGGGCAGGGCGAACAGCTGGGCCAAACCGGAGGCCGCCGCTGCGAGCACACGCCAAAAGAGATCGAAACGGCCCCACCGTGGCGAGGAAGCCAGGGGGGAGTCCCCGCCCGGCGCCGCGTCGGCCTCGGCCGTCTCCTGTCGGGTGTCTTCAGCAACCACGCGTGGCTCGCTTTCCACCTGAGGGGCCGCACGACCGCCGAACGGCCCGGGCCCGGAGCCGCCCCCCTGCACGGGGGCGATGGCACCTTAGAGGCTACGGCGTGGGCGCCGGGTTGAGCGAAACCAGTCCCGGTCGGGGAGGGAACGAGGAAGGGGGGACACGGAAAAAGGCTCGAAGCACCCTTCGGACCGGATCCGTCCCGTCGGCGGCGAGCGCGGAGACCGTTGTCTACTGGATGTTCGAGCCTTTCCCGGGTCCAACCCCCCGCCCGGTCATGGCACCCCGGCTCTTCGCGCTCCTCCGCACGTACCTGGTGCGTGGTACGGCAGCCGACGCGCAAAGAACCGGACCGTTGACCGGTCCATCCAGTGCTGGACTGAATTCCCCGGTCCGTCCAGTACTGGACTGGTTCGTAGACTACCCAGACTCCCCGCCCTCCGCCGCAACCCCCGGCCCACGTGTCGTGAACACCTCTGCGACGTTCACTGTGGTAGGCGAGTTGGCGCCGCGGACGGGAACCGGATAACTGACGGCCAGGCTAACGCACCCGCGATTTCGATGCCAGTCCACTTAGCACGGGCACCGGCGTGCGGCCCCGGGTCTGCCGGTCCCGCGGCATCTCGACGACTCCACCCCACGCCGTCTCACATTGTGGATGATTCTGGATCGAAACGAGCGAATCTCTGGACAGAACCGGTCAGTTTGCGGTCAGATATCTGGAACAGATCGAAACGAAATGATCATCTCACGAAAATCCACCCGTTCCACGGCGGGACGGGCCGAGGGCACACGGGAGCTGCTGGCCGATGGCGAAGATCGTTCTCGACGGCGTCGACAAGGTCTACTCAGGCGGCGTGAAGGCCGTCGACGACCTCAACCTGGAAATCACCGACGGCGAGTTCATGGTTCTCGTGGGCCCGTCCGGATGCGGCAAGTCCACCGCGCTGCGCATGATCGCGGGCCTGGAGGAGATCACCGACGGCGAACTGTTCATCGGCGACCAGGTGGTCAACGACCGCCCGCCCAAGGACCGCGACATCGCCATGGTGTTCCAGAACTACGCGCTCTACCCGCACATGAGCGTGGAGCAGAACCTCGCCTTCGGCCTCAAGCTGCGCAAGATCTCCAAGTCCGAGATCAAGCGCCGGGTTGACGAGGCAGCGGCCATGCTCGGCCTGGCTCCCTACCTCAAGCGCAAGCCCGCTGCCCTCTCCGGCGGTCAGCGCCAGCGGGTGGCCATGGGGCGGGCCATCGTCCGCGAACCCCAGGCCTTCCTCATGGACGAACCGCTGTCCAACCTCGATGCCAAGCTGCGTGTGCAGATGCGCGCCTCGCTCAACCAGCTGCACGAGCGTCTCGGTGTCACCACGGTCTACGTCACCCACGACCAGGTGGAGGCGATGACCCTGGGCGACCGGGTCGCGGTGCTGCGCGACGGCCGGCTGCAGCAGGTCGACACGCCCAAGAACCTCTTCGACAACCCGGTGAACCTGTTCGTCGCCGGCTTCATCGGCTCCCCCGCCATGAACTTCGTCGGCGCCGAGATGCAGCAGGACGGCGACGCCGCGGTGCTGAAGTTCGCCGACCACACCCTTCCGGTCCCCCACGCCACGCTGTCGGAGCGTCCCCGGTTGCGCGACTACTTCGGCCGGCAGATCATCCTGGGGATCCGGCCCTCCGACTTCGACGACGCCTCCCTGTTCCCGAACGGCGGCACCGCCATGGAGGTCACCGCCGATATCACCGAGGAGCTGGGGACCGAGATCAACGTGATCTTCGGCATCGACGCCCCGCCGGTGCAGCACGAGGAGGCCGCCGCGCTGGCCGCCGACGCCGCGGGCGACGGGGAGCTGGAGGCCGCCGCGATGCCACTGTCCGGCAACAAGTCCGTCTTCACCGCTCGTGTCAACCCGCGCAGCAACGTCCGCCCCGGCGGAACCCTGGAACTCGCCGTCGACACCACCCAGCTGCACTACTTCGACAAGGAGAGCGGGCTGGCCATCGGCCACCCGGCGAACCGCTGACCTGTCGCGGACCGATAGCCCGGGCCCTTCCCTCCGGGGCCCGGGCTATTGCGCTTATTTCACCGACCCGGCCATGACGCCCTGGACGAAGTAACGCTGGAAGGCGAAGAACACCACCAGGGGCACCACCATGGACAGGAACGCCCCGGCCGAGATCACGTCGAGGTTCGCGCCGAACTGCCGCATCTCCGACTGCAGTGCCACGGTCATGGGCTGAGCCTGAGCATCGGCGAAGACCAGTGCGACCAGCAGGTCGTTCCACACCCACAGGAACTGGAAGATCGTCAGCGACGCGATCGCCGGACCGCCCAGCGGCAGGATCACCCGCCGGAAGATGGTGTGCTCTTTGCCGCCGTCCATCCGCGCGGCCTCCAGCAGATCGCGGGGGATCGCGGCGAAGAAGTTCCGAAGCAGGAAGATCGCGAACGGCAGCCCGAAACCGACGTGGAACAGCACCACACCGAGGATCGAGCCGTAGATTCCCGCCCCACCGTAGATCTGGGCGATGGGGATGAGTGCCACCTGCAGCGGGACCACCAGCAAGCCCACCACGAGAAGGAACAGCCAGTCGCGCCCGGGGAACTCCAACCAGGCGAACGCGTAGGCGGCCAGTGACGCGATCGCTACGATGATCAGCGTCGAGGGCACCGTGATCAGAATGGTGTTGAAGAACGAGGCGACGAAGGACGGATTGTCCAGCAGGCTGGCGTAGTTCTCCAGCGTAAGCTGAGCGGGCTCCTGGAGAGTCGTCCACCAGCCGGAGGCGGCGTTGTCCTGCGGGGAGCGCAGGCTGGTGACGAACAGCCCCAGTGTCGGCATCAACCAGAAGAGGCCGATGCAGACCAGCAGCACCTGGACGATACTCGACCCCAGGAAACCGACAACCCTGGAGACCGCCGTCCTGCGCGGCGCACCCTCGTACTCGCCGTGGGGTGTAGTCATTGGCTCTCCTGCCGGAACCGTCGGATCTGGAAGATCATCGCGGGCACGACCAGTACGAGCAGGAAGACCGCTAGCGCACTGCCCATTCCCTGGTCGTTTCCGCCGCCGAAGGAGACCCGCCACATCTGCAGGGCCAGTACGTTGGCGTCGGCCTGCACCGACCCCGGTGCGATGACCAGTACCAGGTCGAAGATCTTCAACACGTAGATCATCAGCGTGACGAAGACGACCAGCAGCACCGGTGAAAGCAGCGGTACCGTCACCCGGCGGAACACCTGCCATTCGGTGGCGCCGTCGACGCGCGCCGCTTCCAGCGCCTCGCGGGGGATCGCCGCCAGCCCGGCCGCGATGAGAACCATGGCGAAGCCGGCCCACACCCACAGGTAGGCACCGATGATGGCGGGGGTGATCAGTGTGGGCCCCAGCCAGGTGACCCCCCTGTAGGGCTCGGTGAAGTTGTCCGCCGCGAGCCGGATCGTGTACTGGCCGCCGCCGACGTCCTCCAAAAGGAAGGTGCCGTCGTTCTCGGTGAAGGCCGTGGCGACGACCTCGCCGTCGCGCACCGCCTGCACCTCCAAGCCGGGCAGCCCCAACTCCTCGGGGTCCATGGCGCCTTCTTCACCACCGCCGCCGCGGGTGAAGTCCAGCCAGACGGTACCGGTGAGCTCGTCCTGGCCGCCGACCGCCGCCTCGGCGGCGGGCTCGGCCCCCTCCGGCAGCTCATCGGCCTGCACACCCACCAGCGGCAGGAAAACCGTCTCACCGGGCGAGACCTCCTCGGTGGACTCGTACCCGCCGCCGGACGCCTCGGCGAGCGGGGCGCCGGGGCGGGGGTTCGCGTCAGGATAGGCGGCCGCCGCCGAGACTGTGTCCTGGACGGTGGTGATGACCGCGTTCGCCAGCCCCCGCTCGGGGTCCTGCTCGTAGACGAGGCGGAAGATCACACCCGAGGCGAGGAACGAGATCGCCATGGGCATGAAGATCACGATCTTGAAAGCCGTGGACCACCGGATCCGCTCGGTGAGCACCGCGAATATGAGGCCCGCGATGGTCACCACGATCGGCGCCACGACCACCCAGATGACGTTGTTGCGCAACGCCACGAAGGTGGAAGGCGTGGTGAACATCTTCAGGTAGTTGTCGAGCCCGACGAACTCCGTACCCGAGGCGTCCCACAGGCTCCGGTACGCCGAGAAGAGGATCGGATAGACCAGGTAGGCGCCCAGGAACAGCAGCGCCGGCAGCAGGAACACCAGTGCCAGCCAGGAGGGCGGGCCGAGACGGCCCGTCCCCCCGGGAGCAGTGGTGCCGTCGCCCGCGGCGGCCCCTTCGGACGCGTCGGGTGTGGCAGGAGGCGTCGTTCCTCCGGTTTCAGTCATCGAAACCTACTTCCGCTCAGGACTCCGGCGCCGCCTGCTCCAGCTCTTCGGCCGTACCTTCGGGATCGCTCGGGTCGCGCAGGAAGTCCTGCAGGATCGCCCACATGCCCGCGCCCTCGGTCGCCCCGAACGCACTGGGCACCTGGTCGGACAGGTCGTAGCGGACGTTCTCGCCGGCATCGAGGATGGTCTGGGCGAGTTCCTGGGTGAACTCGTCCTCGTAGGCGTCGGCCGTGACCTCGGAGTTGGCGGACAGGTAGCCGCCCTGTTCGGCCCAGACCGACTGGGCGTCGGCCGAGGCGAGGTAGGCGAGGAGTTCCTGGACCCCTTCGTCCTCGGTCATGGCCACGGCGATGTCGCCCGCGACGACCACCGGCGGTTCCTCGCCGACGGCCGGGAACGGGAAGGCGATGGCGTCCTCACCGACGGTGGCTCCGGCTTCGGCCGCGGGGGCCGAGACGAAGTCGCCCTCGAAGACCATGGCGGCGTCCTCCTGGCCGTAAACCTGGGTGACGCAGGTCGGGAAGTCGGTCTGCACCGCGCCCGACTGGCCGCCGGCCATCATCCCGCCCTCGTCCCAGATCTCGGCGAGGGTCTCCAGCGTCTGCACGACGCTTTCGTCGGTCCAGGAGAGTTCGCCCCCGGCCAGCTGGTCGTAGGACTCCGGCCCCGCCTCGGAGAGGTAGACGTTCTCGAACCAGTCGGTGAGCGTCCATCCGGAGGCGCCGCACATCGCGAACGGGGTGATACCGGCGTCGGACAGCGTCCCGGAGGTGGTGTCCGTCAGTTCGTCCCAGGTTTCGGGCGCCGCCACGCCCGCTTCGTCGAAGGCGCCGGGCCGGTACCAGATGAGCGACTTGTGCGCCGCCTTGATCAGCACACCGTAGGTCTCGTCCCCGACAGACCCCAGGTCCCGCCAGTAGTCGGTGTACTGCTCGTCCAGCGTCGTTGCCGCCTCGCCCTCCAGCGGCACCAGGGCGTCCTGTTCGGCGTATTCGTCCACCAGACCGGGCTGCGGGAGGACGGCGACGTCCGGCGGCTCCCCCGCCTCGATCTTCGGCCCGAGATAGGCTCCGGTGTCCTCACCGGTCGACTCGTAGGAGACCGAGGCTCCGGTCTCCTCCTCGAACGAGGCGAGGACGGCTTCGAAGCCTTCCTGCTCCACCCCGGTCCACTTGCCGGCCACCGTGAGTTCCACGCCTCCGAGTTCGCCGCCGCCGGTCGGCCCCGCTCCCGGACTACAGGCACTGGCGACCAGCGCTCCGGCAGCCGCTACCGCGATCGCACCGCGGCTATTCCACCTGTGCTCAGACATGGCTTCCCTCCTTGTGCTGGAGCGCGGGAGCGGATTCGCCCCAGATGCCCGCGCCCGAGAGTGGGTCGAAGAAGTACAGCCGGCCTGTGTCAACGCGCACCCGGAGCGGCTGTCCACTCGTGGCGCCCGACCGGGGGCTGCAGCGCGCGATGAGGTCGCTGTACCGGCTTTCGGTGTCGATCTGGTCAGCGCCTGCGTCCCGCGCCAGCTCCTTGGTGTCCTCGGTGACCACGGGAGAGACGTTGAGCCGGAAGTGCAGGAGCAGTTCGGAGCCGAGCGCCTCGACGAGGTCGGTCGTGGAGGTCAACACCGTTCCCTCGGACGCCTCGACGAGATCGGCGTCCTCCATGTCCTCGGGCCGGATGCCCACGGCGACGTCGCGCCCGAGGTAGTCGCGCAGCGCCGGCCGTTCGGCCAGCAGTGATGCGGGCACCGTGAGCGCCTGCTCGCCCAGCGCGAGGCGGGCACCGGCGCCGTCGGACTCCAGCCTGCCCTGGAGCAGGTTCATCGAGGGGGACCCGATGAACCCGGCGACGAATATGTTGGTCGGGCGCTCGTAGAGTTCCTGTGGCGGTGCGACCTGCTGCAGTACGCCTTTCTTCATGACGGCGACGCGGTCGCCCAGTGTCATCGCTTCGACCTGGTCGTGGGTCACGTAGATCGTGGTGACTCCGAGATCGCGCTGGATCCGGGAGATCTCCGCACGCATCTGCACCCGTAGCTTGGCGTCGAGGTTGGACAGCGGCTCGTCCATGAGGAACGCCTGCGGGCTGCGGACGATGGCCCGTCCCATGGCCACCCGCTGGCGCTGGCCCCCGGAGAGGTTGCGCGGCCTGCGGTCCAAGTGGTCGGTGAGGCCGAGGGTCCCGGCGGCGCCCTCGACCCGCCGCCTGATCTCGGATTTGGCGACTTTGCGTAGTTGCAGGCCGAAGGCGATGTTGTCGCGCACTGAGAGGTGTGGATACAGAGCGTAGCTCTGGAACACCATGGCGACGTCCCGGTCGCGTGCGGGCACCCGGTTGACGACGCGTTCGCCGATGGTCAGAGTCCCGGAACTGATCTCCTCCAGTCCGGCGACCATGCGCAGCGCCGTGGTCTTGCCGCATCCCGAAGGGCCGACCAGTACGAGGAACTCTCCTTCGCTGATATCGAGGTGGAGATCACTCACCGCGCTCGTGCCATCAGGGTAGATCTTGCTGATCCCCGCCAAGCGGACTTTCGCCACAACGAACCTCCAGGTGAGTGACCCGCGCCACACCGATGCATGCATAGTCGTATCAGTGATGTGCATCGCCGCGACAGGCGCCCTGACGCCCTGTTACCAATCCGTTCCCAAGGCGTGAAACCACGGCAAAGCGGAAAAGGCTACTGTCGGTCACTGCCGGCCGGAAAGGTGGCGGCCGATGACCATGCGCTGGATCTGGTTGGTGCCCTCGACGATCTGGAGTACCTTGGCCTCGCGCATCAGGCGCTCGGCCGGGAAGTCGCGGGTGTAGCCGTAGCCGCCCAGGATCTGCACGGTGTCGGTGGTCACCCGCATGGCCGTGTCGGTGGCGAACAGTTTCGCCATAGCCGCCTGCTTTCCGAAGGGCCGGCCGGAATCCCGGCTCCGGGCCGCCGCCAGGTAGAGCTCGCGCGCCGCCTCGACCTGTGTCGCCATGTCGGCGAGCAGGAAGCTCACGCCCTGGAAGTCGCCGATGGCCCTGCCGAACTGGTGGCGCCGGCGCGAGTAGTCGGCCGCGAGGTCCAGCGCGGCCTGAGCGACGCCGACCCCGCACGCGGCGATGCCGAGCCGTCCGGAGTCCAGCGCGGCCAGCGCGATGGAGAACCCCTGCCCCTCACTGCCGATGAGCGCCCGCCCGTCGACGCTTGCCTCGTCGAACCGCACCGCGGCCGTGGGGGAGGAGGACATCCCCATCTTCCGCTCGGGAGGATCGGCCCTGACGCCGCCGGTCGAAGCGGGGACATGGAAGCAGCTGATGCCGTGCGAACCCGACCCTGGCCCGCCGGTGCGGGCGAAGAGGGTGTAGAAGTCGGCGACTCCGCCGTGGGTGGTCCAGGCCTTGCCGCCCTCGATCAGGTAGCCGTCGCCGGTGGGGGTCGCACGGGTCGCCAGGGCAGCGGCGTCGGATCCGGAATGGGCCTCCGAGAGGCAGTAGGCGCCCAGCAGTTCGCCGCCGATCAGATCGGGCAGCAGCGAGGCCCGCTGGTCCTCGTCGCCGTAACCGGCGACCGGGAAGCAGGCCAGGGTGTGCACACTCACCCCGAGCCCCACGGCGAGCCATCCGCTCGCCAGCTCCTCCACGACCTGCAGGTACACCTCATAGGCTGGTCGCCTCCCCCGTAGGCCGCCGGGTAGGGCAGACCGAGGAGCCCGGCCCGGCCGAGCCGGATGAAGACGTCCCGGGGGAAGGCCTCCTTCTCCTCCTCGGTGGCGGCGCGGGGGGTGAGTTCCTTGCCGACCAGGGCCCGGACCAGGTCCAGTAGGTCCTCGGATTCCGGAGTAGGAAGGGTGCGTTCTACGGCCATGGCAAACCCCCACATCGTTGTGGCCCGGGCGGTCCGAATATTTAGTAGGTCGTCAAAGTATATGGTCACGCCGGGACGCGGCGCACCGCGGGTACCACCTCCGGGCGGGGGCCGCCGCGGCGGCCGTCCGCCACCCCTGTTCAGCTGTGCAGCATCTCCAGGCACCGGACGGCCTGCTCCCAGGTCCACTCGTCGAGCATCCACTCCCGGCCGCGCCTGCCCATGGTCCGAGCGTGCCCTGGAGACCAGAGAAGCCGGTTCGCGCGCTCGGCCACTCCCCGGGGATCGCGGCCATCGACGACGTACCCGGTCTCCCCGTGCCGTACGGTCTCGGGTGCCACGCCGGAGTCGCCGGCCAGGACCGGCAGCCCGCACGCGGCCGCCTCCAGGTAGACGAGCCCCAGCCCTTCGGTCTGCGGGCCGGTGCGGCGGGGCCGGCTGGGCAGCGCGAACAGGTCCGCCGCCGCGTAGAACGCGGGCATCCGCTCGTGGGGCTGCCCACCCGCGAAGACCACCCCGGCGTCGACCCCCGCCCAGGCGGCCAGCGCCCGCAACCGGCGCTCGTCCGGCCCGTCCCCTACCACGAGCAGCCGTGTCCGGGGGTAGCGCGCCCGCACCCACGACATCGCCCGGATCAGCGCGTCGACCCCCTTATGGGGCACCAGCCGGCAAACGCACAGGATCACCGGCCCGTCGTCCAGCCGGAACCTCTCCCGAACCCACGAGCCGTCCGCCTCCGGGTGGAAGAGGTCGGTGTCGACGCCCGGCCTGAGCCGGACAAGCCGGTGGCTGGCAGTGGAACCGACCGCGCGCTGCACCCCGCCGCGGACGAACTCCCCCGGATAGGTCAGCGCGTCGACGTCCTCGCCGATCCTGCGCAGGATCGGCCGCACCCCCGGTATCCGGGACCATCCCACCTCGGAACCGTGGGTCAGGGCGATGATCTCTTTCGCCCCCGCGGTGCGCAGCCCGCGGGCCAGCAGACCCAGCGGTACCGCGGTCCCGAGCACGACGCGGTCGCAGCCGTACTCCTGCACCAGGTCGGCCGCCCGCCGCGCGACGCGCCGGGTGGGCAGCAGGGTTCTGGCGGAATCGCGCACGACCAGAAGCGGCTGGGCCTCATCGGACTCATGGCCCCCGGAACCGGCGGAGGTGTAGACGACCGCGCTCCCTTCGCCGGTCTCGGGCAGACGCCGGACCAGCTCGTAGCCGAGCGTCTCGCTCCCGCCCTTACGCGGCGGAAGACCGTTGGTGATCAGCAGGATGCGCTGCGACATTGCGGAGAACCTTATTTTGTGATCGCGAAGGACAGGCAGGCGCGAATGACATCACACTAAGCTCAGGCCTGCCCTGCGCAAGCAACCACAACGCGGTCCCGGACCGTGTTTTCGGTTTCATTCTCGCCGCCGGGCTCCGAGGCCCAGGCACGACCGGAGCCCTCCCGCCCCGCGTCCAGTGGCGCAGCGCCCGGTCAGCCGACCGATGAATAGGCCACGACCCCCCGGCGGACCAGGTCCATGGCGCTTCGGGCGTTCTCCCTCACCGTTCCCTCGGCCGGTGCGGCGTCCGCGATCTGGCCCAGCATGTCGATGAGCTGCTTGGCGGTGCGCACGAAATCGCCGGCGGGCATGTCCGCGTCCATGAGGATCCGGTCCAGCCGGTCGCCGCGCGCCCACCGGTAGGCGGTCCACACGAACCCCAGATCGGGCTCGCGCAGGAACGACACACGGTGTTCGCGCTCGACCTCGTGCAGTTCGCCCCAGAGCCGCTCCATCTCCGCCAGGGTGTCCGCCGGAGCGCCGTCGGGGACCCTCGGGAACGCGTCGTCGGACCGTCGTGACTCGTACACCAGGGACGCCACGCAGGCGGCCAGGTCGACCGGGTCCAGCTCCTCCCACAGGCCGCGGCGCAGACACTCGGCGACGAGCAGGTCGAGTTCGGAGTAGACCTTGGCCAGCAGCCGCCCTTCGCCGGTGACGGCGTCGCCGTCGAGGTAGTTCAGGTCCTGCAGCACACCGCAGACACGGTCGAAGGTGCGGGCGATCACATGGGAGCGCCCCTCGACCCGGCGGCGCAGTCCCTCGGTCTCCTTCGACAGCCGGAAGTAGCGTTCCGCCCAGCGCGCGTGATCCTCGCGGTCGGCACAGCCGTGGCAGGGGTGGGCGCGCAGTTCGCGGCGCAGTCGGGTGATCTCCGGCTCCTCCCCCTCATCCTCGCGGGCGTGCCGCGGCGGCGGCTCCGCCTCTCCCTCGTCAAGTTTGTTCCGCAGTGAGGAGGCGAGGTCGCGCCGGGACTGCGCGGAACGAGCCGAGAAGTTCTTCGGAATGCGCAGTCGGCCGACCGGTTCCACCACCGCCGGGAAGTCGGCCGCGTTCACCCGCTTGACCTGGCGGTTGTAGGTCAGGACCAGGGGCGTCGGGACGTCGCCGCCGGTGCCGGGGTCGAGGACCACGGCGAAACCGGTATGCCGGCCCCTGGGGACTCTGATGATGTCGCCGGGGCGGAGCCGCTCCAGGCTGCGCACCGCTTCGTCGCGCCGCCTGGCGCTACGCCCCCTGGCCGCCCGTTTCTCGGCGTCGCTGAGCTCCCGGCGCAGCGATGCGTACTCCATGAAGTCGCCGAGGTGGCATTCGGCGGCCTTGGCGTAGCCATCGAGCGCATCTTCGTGCTTGCGCAGCTGGCGGACCAGGCCGACAACGGCGCGATCCGCCTGAAACTGGGCGAAGGAGGACTCCAGCATGTTCCTGCTGCGTTCGCGTCCGACCTGGCCGACGAGGTTGACAGCCATGTTGTAGGAGGGCTGGAAACTGGAGTTCAGCGGGTAGGTGCGGGTGCTGGCCAACCCCGCGACCGCCTCCGGGTCGGTGCCGGGCTGCCAGACGACCGCGGCGTGGCCCTCGACGTCGATGCCGCGCCGACCGGCCCGTCCGGTCAGCTGGGTGTACTCCCCCGGTGTGAGGGCCGCGTGCGTCTCCCCGTTCCACTTGTCGAGCTTCTCGATGACCACGGTGCGCGCGGGCATGTTGATCCCCAGCGCCAGGGTCTCCGTGGCGAACACCGCCCGGATGAGCCGCGGGAGAAGAGCGTCTCGACGACCTCCTTGAAGGTCGGCAGCATCCCGGCGTGGTGGGCGGAAACGCCCCGTTCCAGGGCGCCCAGCCACTCGTGGTACCCGAGCACGGCCAGGTCTGCGGGCGGGATCTCGGCGCACTGGCGCTCGGCGTAGGCGCGGATCTCCTCGGCCTCGTCCTCGGTCGTGAGGCGCAGACCGGAGTACACGCACTGGCGGACGGCGTCGTCACAACCGGCCCGGCTGAAAATGAACGTGATCACCGGAAGGAGCCCCTCCCGGTCCAGTTCGTCGATGATCTGCACGCGGTTGGGCGGGGCGAACTTGGCCCGAGGGGCGGGCGCGCGGCGCCCGCGCGCCTGAGGGAGGCGGCGCTTGTACGCGAGCTGGGAGAGCCGGTCCTCCTCCTCGGACAGCCGAACCAGCCGCGGATTCACCCGCATCTTCTCCCCGTTGACCACGACCTCGGTGCTCCTGCCGCCGCTCTCCCGGCGGTCGCGCTTGCGGGTGCGCCTGCGGCCGTTGCCCTCCGCCTCCTCGGACTCTCCGGCCGGGACGAACAGGTCGTGGATCCGCTTGCCGACCATCACGTGCTGCCACAGCGGCACCGGACGCTGCTCGTCGACGATCACCGTGGTGTCACCGCGCACCTGCTGTAACCACTCGCCGAACTCCTCGGCGTTGCTGACCGTCGCCGACAGGGCCACCATCCGCACCGACTCCGGCAGGTGGATGATGACCTCCTCCCACACCGCGCCGCGGAAACGGTCGGCGAGGTAGTGCACCTCGTCCATGACCACGTAGGCCAGCCCCTTGAGGGTCTGCGAACCCGCGTAGAGCATGTTGCGGAGGACCTCGGTGGTCATGACCACGATCGGGGCCTCGCCGTTGACACTGTTGTCCCCGGTGAGCAGGCCGACACTGTCGGAGCCGTACCGGCGTACGAGGTCGGTGTACTTCTGGTTGGACAGCGCCTTGATGGGCGTGGTGTAGAAGCACTTGCCGCCCCCGCTCAGCGCGAGGTGCACCGCGAACTCCCCCACGACCGTCTTCCCCGAGCCGGTGGGGGCCGCGACCAGCACGCCGTGCCCGGCCTCCACCGCCTTGCAGGCCCGGACCTGGAAAGGATCGAACTCGAAGTCGTAGAGTCCCTGGAAATCCTCGATCGTGGCACTGGACTCGGCCTGGCGCCGACGGAACGCGGCGTACCGCGCGGCGTGCGTACTCATATCGATCAAGCCTAGGACGTACGGGGCGGTGCGGACGCCGTCAACACCCGAACCGACCCCGGTATGGCCTCACACGTGATAGGGGTCTCGGTGAGCCGTTCACCATCGGCGTACCCCACGGTCGGCGGCCCGCCCGCCCCCTCGGTGGCGATCGTGACCGTGCGGCCGCGCAGGACGGTGATCTCGTCCAGCTCGGGATGCGTCCCGCGGAAGACTCTGGGGAAGAACCGGAGGAACGCCGGGCGGGACATCGCGTGCACGAAGACGACGTCCAGCAGCCTGTCGTCGTATACGGCGTCCGGGCAGATCCGCATGCCGCCGCCGTAGCTCGCGGTGTTGCCCACGGCCACGCACATCCCCTCCGCCACGAGCGGCTCGCCGTCGACCTCCAGGACGTAGCGGATGGGGGTGAACGTGCGCAGCTCGGCCAGCAGCCCCACAAGGTAGCTGGCACGACCGAGGGAGAGCCGGAAGCCGTTCACCCGCTCGTTCACCCTGGAGTCGAACCCGCAGGCAAGAACGCTGAGGTAGTGCCGTCCGCCGGCGCGGACCGTGTCGACCGCGACGGCGCGTCCGTCCAGGATCGTCTCGACCGCGGCCGGAACCGAGCGCGGCAGCCCGAACTCCCGGGCGATGTCGTTTCCGGTACCGGTCGGCACTACACCCAGCGGCACGCCGGTGCCGACGACGCCCTGCAGCGCCGTGTGGACCAGGCCGTCGCCGCCCACGGCCACCAGCGCGTCGGGGGCGGCCCGCACGGCCTCGCGGGCGAGCCGGACGCTGTCCTCCGCGGAGCGCCCGGCGATGACCGTGGCCTCGGCGCCGCGCTCACGCAGGGAACGAATGAGCCGTGTCGCGGTCACCGCCGAGCGGCCGCTTCCCGCGGTGGGGTTGACGAGGATCGCGATGTTCTGCGTCATGAGCGGGCCGATCCGAGGGGTAGGGGACGGTCCGGGGCCGCCGCTATTCGGCGCCGCCGGATTCCCGAGTGCTGTTCGGCGAGGGTACCGCCTTGACGGGGATCTCGCCCCGCTGCATGGCCGCTTCCTCGGGAGTCAGGTACTCCTCGGGGATGTCGAACTCGCCGTCCTTGGCGCCCAGGACGAACGCCTCCCACTCGGCCGGGGTGAAGAAGAGGATCCCCTTCTCTGGGTTCTTGCCGTCGCGCACCGCGCGGAAACCGTCGTCGAACTTGGCGACCTCCACTATGGCGTCGGAGTCCTCACTCGACAGCGACGACCGCTTCCACACCGCGTTGGTGGTGTCGTGCCACTTCTCGTTCCCCTGGGCCTCAGGGGGCAGCTCGCGGCCGGTACCGGACTGCTCACTCATCGGTGCTCCTCCTTCGAAGATCGGACCCGGCCCGAACCGCTCCGTTTCCGGGCGGCCGGACCCCCGGACGACCTTAACGGTTCGGTGCGGCGCCGGGGGTCTCCTCCAGCGGAGAGGCCTCATCGTCGTCGAGCCCGGCCATAGGGTCGGCCTTCCCCTTCCGGCGGTCGTTGACGTAGCAGAAGAGCTCGGCCATCTCGAAGAGGAGAACGACCGGGATCGCCAGCGCCACCATGGAGAAGGGCTCGGCCGGGGTGACCACCGCGGCGAGGACGCAGGCCAGGAAGATGATGAGACGCCGCCACTTGGCGATGGCGGCGTGGGGCAGCACGCCGATGAGGTTCAGCAGCACCACGATCAGCGGGACGACGAAGGCGATCCCGAACACCAGGATCATGGTGATCATGTAGTTGAGGTAGTTGGTGATGGTGATCATGGCGATCTCGCCTTCGGAGGCGAAACCGAACAGGATCTCCAGCGTCTTCTGGGTGATGAAGTAGGCCAGCGCGGCGCCGGTCAGGAACAGCGGTACCGCGGTGGCGACGAAGGCGTAGGTGTAGCGCTTCTCCTTGCCGCGCAGTGCCGGTGCGACGAAGGCCCACAACTGGTAGAGCCAGAACGGGCAGGCCGCCACGATACCGACGATCACCGCGACCTTGAACTTCAGGAAGAACGCCTCGAAGATGCCGGTGTATATCAGGCTGCAGGCTTCCGTGTCGCCGCCGACGACCTCGTTGGACTGCGGCAGCGCGCAGTAGGGCTGCTTCAGGAACTCCCAGACCGGATCGAAGAAGACGAACCCCAGCCCGACGCCGACCGTCACGAAGACCAGCGACTTGAGCACCCGGTTGCGCAGCTCACGCAAGTGCTCCATCAGCGGCATGCGGGCTTCCGGGTCCCTGTCCCGCTGCTGTTGCCGCGCCTGCATCGCCCGCCTACGCTCCTCGAACCCTGGCTCGCACCCTTGTCCTGCGCCACCGTCCGCGGTGCCGCCGCGTGGCCGTCCCTAACGGCCGGTTCCGCTAGTCGCCGTACCTCCGCCGAACCGGTTCGCCGTTCTCGTCGACGACGTGCTGGCCCGGGGGAAGCTCGGGGTAGCCCGGCGACTGCGATTGAGCGGGTCCCTGCTGGGAATCGTAGGCCTGGGGCTGCGCGTTCTGCGTCGGCCTGCCCTCGCCGGTGGACTCGTCACCGCTCTCCTCGTCCTCCCTGAAGCCCTTGGTCTCGGACTTGAGGATCCGGGCGCTGCGGCCGATCGAGCGGGCCAGGTCCGGCAGCTTCTTGGCGCCGAACAACACGAGCGCGATGAGCAGGAGAATGAGCAGCGTGCGGAAGTCCATACCCATGTCTGAAAACCTCTTTTCACGGCGCTACCCCGCGCCACTGATACTACGCCTTGTCCGACAACGGGTCAGCGGATGTCCACACGAGCACGGTCGGTCTTCGAACGCAGTCCGCGATAGTGCGGTTCCAGGTCGTCCCTGGTACGCGCCACCTGTTCCCGGAGCCGCCGCACCTGCGCCAGCAGCCGGACGGCGAAGAACCCCACGGCGAGCAGGCCGAGAACGGTCACGGTAACAAGGCCAGCGATCGCAAACACTCCCTTATTCTACCTCGCCGGATATGAATCGCGGCTGGCCCCGGGATTAACCGGACACATCCGCGCGCCCCTGCCCTGCAGGGTCACCCGTATGCGGCCAGGGCCCGGCGGGCGTCCTCGCGCACCCGCGTGGCGAGCTCCGCCGGCGCCACGACCCGCGCCTGCGGCCCCAGCCGCAGGGCGAACCTGCGCACCCACACCGGGGCCGGCGTCCGCAGCGTCGCCCGGATCCGGCCGTCGGGCAGTTCCCGGACGCCGGTGCACACGTACTCTTCCGTCACCCAGCGCGCCGCCGGTTCGAGTTCCAGTGTCACCAGCGTGTCGGCATCGGACAGCTGCAGCACTCCGTCGCGCAGATCGCGGCGGCGGGCCCGGGGCGGCACCTCCGCCGATACCGGAAGCACCGTCATATCCAGCACCCGGTCCAACCGGAACAGCCGGACGTCCTGACGCAGCCGGCACCACCCCTCCAGGAAGGCATGGCCGTCCTGGACGACCAGCCTCATGGGATCGACGTCGCGCTCGGTCACCTCGTCGACGTAACCGGAGAGGTAGCGCAGGTGTACGCGCTGGCCGGCGCTCAGCGCATCGTCGCAGCGCCGCTGCAGCTCGCGGGTCTCATCGCTCAGATCGAGGCGAACCCCGACAGCGCCGACCAGTCGGTCGACCGCGCCCGCCTGTTCGTTCCTTCCCTGCTCCGCGGCCATGCGCAGCTTCTCGCCGACCCGCTTCAGGGCGTCGCTCCCGGCCATCCCGGGCAGCTCACCGAGCAGCCCCACGCCGACGATCAGGCTCGCGGCCTCGTCGGCCGTCAGCCGCAGCGGCTGAGCCAGCGTGTCGGCGTTGTCGATGATGATCTCTCCGGTGGAGTGAGCGGCGTCGAGGTCCACGTCGATCAGATCACCGGGCGTGTAGCCCGGTAGCCCGCACATCCACAGCAAGCTCAGGTCCTTCAGCACCTGTTTCTCGTTCAGGCCGAAGTGCTTGGCCACCTCCGGCACGCGGACATCGTGGCTGAGCGCGTAGGGCACCAGCATGAGCAACCGGCGCAGCTGCTCGGAGGAGGCAGCGCCACGCCCGGCCCGGGGCACGGGCGCGTCGCCCGCGACAGTCGCCTCGTGCTCGTCGGCCTCCGGCTCCCTCGCCGCCACCGCCGCGAGGTGCTCCACCATCGCCTCGCGCGCCTCGGACGGCGCCTCGACCACCACGCGGTCCCCGAACCGCGCAACAGCGGCCACCAGCTCCGCGACATCGACATAGGGGTAATCCACCCGGTCCCAGCGCTGCTCACCTGGGCCACCGTCCCCGGGCAGGATCCGCAGCGCACCGCGCCGCAGTTCGTGTCCGGAGTCCGAACGTACCCGCAGCCGCGCCACGCGCTCGGCCTCCGGGCGCTGGGCGCGAACCACCGACCGGACATCGACTCCCTCAGGAACCTCGACCCCGGGACCGGAGCGCAACACGGTGACCTCACCGGTGACCCGGCTCAGCCGGAACACCCGTTGGGCCTCTCGGTCGCAGTCGTACCCGGCGACGTACCACCGGCCGCGCACATTGACCACGCCCCACGGCTCCAGGTGCCGGGAGGTCACCTCCGCACCGGGCTTGCGATAGTCGAAGCGCACCGGACGGCGGTCGCGGATCGCCTGCCACAACGGCAGGAACGCCGGCTCGTCGGTGTTCAGCACCGGTGTGATGCCGGGCGCGGCGTCGGAGTCGACCGGGACTCCGGCCGCCCTCAGCTTCAGCACCGCGTTGGCCGCGGCGTCACCCAGGGCCGCGTACCGCCACGCCCGCGCAGCCAGCCCGAGGACGGCCGCCTCGTCGGGCAGCAGTTCGATCGCGGGAAGCTCGTAGTCGGCCCGCGATATGCGGTAGCCCTCCTCGTCACTCCAGACGTCGGCGCTCCCCGTCTCGATCGGGATCCCGCTGTCCCGGAGCTCCTTCTTGTCGCGCTCGAACATCCGCTTGAACGCGGTCGCGCTCTCGGCCTCGGCATAGCCGGCCACCGTCGCGCGGATCTCCCGAGCGGTGAGGAAACGCCGCGTAGCTAGCAGGCAGATCACCAGGTTGAGCTGCCGTTCGGTCTTCCTCCGCGACATCGCCGATCCGTCCCCTCGTCGCGCGCGTCCGCCCCGTACCCCTCTAGCCAAGACGGTACCGTGCCAGACGTGTGCAAGAACGCCATTCCTTCCCGGTTCGAAGGTCGAGGCGCAGTGGTGAGGCGGCGGTGATCCGGTGGCGAGCGGGCGAGGTCACCGCGGTCCTGCGGTCCTGGCCGGGGGCTGTCGAGATCGAGGCCGTCCTGGATGAGGCGGACGGGGAACACACCCGCCGCGCGCTGGCCTACACCGGCCTCGTGGGGTGTCCGGAGCCCGGCGATCGGGTGCTGCTCAACACCACCGCCCTGGAGATGGGGCTGGGGACCGGCGGCTACGCGATGGTGGTCGCCGTGCCCGACCGGCTGCCGCCGGATCCGGACGATTCCGGCCACCTGGTGAAGGCCCGCTATACCTCGTCGCAGGTCACGGTACTCGGCGCCGACGAGCAGGACTCTCCGCACCACGCCGCCCTCCGCGACGCCCACGAGGTGGGCGGTATGCCGGTCGTCACCGCCGACCTGCATTCGGCGCTGCCCGCGGTGCTCGCCGGTGTGGAGGCCGAACGCCCCGGAACCAGGGTCGTCTACGTGATGCTCGACGGCGGCGCGCTCCCCGCGGTCTTCTCCCGGTCGCTGGCGGGGCTGCGCTCCTCCGGCCGGCTCGCCGCGACCGTCACCGCCGGCCAGGCCTTCGGCGGCGACCTGGAGACCGTCACCGTGCACACCGGCCTGCTCGCGGCACGCCACGTGCTGGACGCCGAGATCGCGGTCGTCGCCCAGGGGCCGGGGAATCTCGGTACCGGCACCCCGTGGGGTTTCTCGGGTGTCTCCTGCGGCGAGGCCGTCAACGCCGCCGCCGTCCTGGAGGGCCGCCCAGTGGCGTCGCTGCGCGTGAGCGAGGCCGATGGGCGGGAGCGCCACAGGGGCGTCTCCCACCACAGCATCACCGCCTACGGCCGCGTGGCCCTGGCACCGGCCGATGTGGTGCTGCCCCGGCTGGCCGGCGCCTTCGGTGAGCGCGTCCGCACCGAGGCCGCCGTCCTGGGGGAACGCCACCGGCTGGTGGAGGTCGCCATCGACGGCCTCGACACGGCGCTGCGCGAGCTCCCGGTGCCGCTCTCCAGCATGGGCCGCACGCTCGACGAGGACGGCGCCTACTTCCTCACCGCGGCCGCCGCCGGACGGCACGCGGCGGCCCTGCTCTGAAGGCGCCGCCTCGCGGCGCACAGCACGGCCCTCGCAGGTGTGCAGGAGGCGCCGGGCGCGCCGCGGATAGCCGGAGTCCGGGCGGCTATTCCCCTTCCCCGCCGCCTTCGCCCTCCTCGGCGGGCTGCTCCTCCGCCGGCTGGCTGTCGATCGCGCCGAGAATGTCCACGACGAAGACGAGCGCCCCCTCCGGCGATCCGCTCTCCGCCGCTTTGCCGCCGTAGGCCTTGTCCTCGGGGATCGCCAGCATCACCCGGCTGCCGACGTTCTCTCCGACCAGGCCCTCGTCCCAGCCCTCGATGACCTGGCCGACACCGATCGGGAAGGTGGCCGGCGTACCGCCGCGGCTCCAGGTCGAGTCGAAGACCTTGCCATCGTTCCACGTCACCCCGGTGTACTGGACGATGAGCTGCTGCTCCTCCTCGACCTCGGGGCCGTCTCCCTCGACCATCCGGACCGACTCGAGCTCCTCCGGCGGGTCGCCCTCGGGAATCTGGATCTCGGGCTCGTCGGAGCCGGCGTCCGTAGCCGTGGGCAGGCCGCCGCCGCCGTCGTTGGTCTGCTCGCCCGCGACGGTGTCGCCCTTGCCGTAGCGGCCCATGACGTCGACGATCGACACCGACGCCCCGGGCTCCGGCTCCTGGCCCATGGCCTGGGCCTCTTCGGAGTCCTGGGGCGGGAACACGAACTCGACGCGGGTGCCGACCGGCTGGTCCACCAGCTCGCCGGTGAGTTCCTCACCCATCTGCCCCAGCTCCAGCAGGACCGGCGCCCCCGTCTCGTAGGTGGACTGCGTCTTCTCGGTCTCGCCCTTGGCCGTCCACTGGTAGTCCACGATCTCGGCCAGGATCATGTCGTCGGCGCGGACGAGCTCACCCTCACCTTCGCCCTTCTCCAGGACACCCGACACCTGCTCGTCGGGCGGCGGGATGTCGGGGAACTCGACCTTCGGCTCCTCACCGATCTCACCGGTGACGGTGGGCAACCGATCGTCGAGTTCCTCCTCGTCGCCCTGCATGAAGGCCGGGGTCTTCCAGTCCTCCGGTATGGAGCCACAACTCGACACCGCCAGCAGCACGGCGGAGAACGGCACCACGAGGGCGGCACGTCGTCGCATACGTCATTACCTCAATAATCCGGCTCGGGTCCCCGACACACTATCGAAACGGCAACACTGCCGTGCCAGGGGTGAGAGCCACGTAAGTACGGGCGGCTACATCCCGGCGATGAGTTTCTCCACCCGTTCGTCCACGGCCTTGAACGGATCCTTGCACAGCACGGTCCGCTGAGCCTGGTCGTTCAGCTTCAGGTGCACCCAGTCCACGGTGAAATCGCGCCGCTGCTCCTGGGCCCGGCGGATGAACTCGCCGCGCAGCCGGGCCCGTGTCGTCTGCGGCGGCAGCGACTTGGCCCCGAAGATCTTGAGGTCGCCGACCACCCGATCCATCTGGCCCCTGCTCTGCAGCAGGTAGAAGAGCCCGCGGTCGCGGTGGATGTCGTGGTAGGTCAGGTCCAGCTGGGCGATGCGCGGCGACGACAGCGACAGCCCGTGCTTCTCCCGGTACCGCTCCAGGAGCAGGTACTTCGCCGCCCAGTCGATCTCGTGCTGCACCAGGCTCAGGTTCTGCGTCTCCACTGCCTCCAGCGTGCGTTCCCACAGCTCCAGGATCCGCTTGCCGGTGGCGTCGGTACCGTGCCGGTCGACGTAGGTCTGCACCTTCTCCAGGTACTCCCGCTGGATCTCAAGCGCGCTCGCCTCGCGCCCGTTGGCCAGGCGCACCTTGCGCCGACCGGTCATGTCGTGGCTGACCTCGCGGATCGCCCGGATCGGGTTCTCAAGGGTGTAGTCGCGCATGACCATGCCGGTCTCGACCATCCGCAGCACGAGGTCCGTGGACGCCAGCTTGAGCAGGGTGGTCATCTCGCTCATGTTGGAGTCGCCGACGATCACGTGCAGCCGCCGGAACCGTTCGGCATCGGCGTGCGGCTCGTCGCGGGTGTTGATGATCGGCCGGGAGCGGGTGGTCGCCGAGGAGACGCCCTCCCAGATGTGCTCGGCCCGCTGGCTCACGCAGTACAGCGCCCCCCGAGGTGTCTGCAGCACCTTGCCCGCGCCGCAGATGATCTGCCGGGTCACCAGGAACGGGATGAGGACATCTGCCAGCCGCCCGAACTCTCCGTGCCGCCCCACCAGGTAGTTCTCATGGCAGCCATAGGAGTTGCCCGCGGAGTCGGTGTTGTTCTTGAACAGGTAGATCTCCCCGGCGATCCCCTCTTCGTGCAGCCGCTGCTCGGCGTCGACCTGGAGCCCTTCGAGGATCCGTTCGCCCGCCTTGTCGTGCGCCACCAGATCGGCGAGGTTGTCGCATTCAGGGGTCGCGTACTCCGGGTGGCTCCCGACATCGAGGTAGAGGCGCGCGCCATTGCGGAGGAAGACATTGCTGCTGCGTCCCCACGAGACCACCCGCCGGAACAGGTAGCGTGCTACCTCATCCGGGGACAGCCGCCGCTGTCCCCGGAACGTGCACGTTACGCCGTACTCGTTCTCCAGACCAAAGATGCGACGTTCCACGCGGACTCACCCAACTTCCCGTCCCACGGGCGCCCCGGTCACGCCACCGCGGCGCTCCACGGCTCCACCCTATGTCCTGGCCGCACAACGGGCCCGCGAAGACTGCGGGCGCCGGGGCGGTGGGCAGCCCACCGCCCCGGCGCCCACCACGCCACCGGGACTCGTCAGGAATCACCGCCGTCTTCGCCCCCGTCGGCGGAATTCTCGGCCGTCCTCCCCTCCTCGACGAGCCGGTTGAGCCGCTCTCCCTGGATGCGGCGGAACTTGCGGTGCTCGCGCGCCCGGTCCAGCACCGCGACCTCGAGGCTGCTCGCCTCCAGCCCGCGCTGTTCCCCGTTCTCGTGGGCCAGCGCGTGCATCGCCGCGGCCAGCGCACCGGCAAGGGAGGCGTCCTTGTCGAAGTGCTCCTTCAACGTGGCGCTGACCCGGTCGGCCGAGCCGCCCATGGCGACGAAGTCGCGCTCGTCGACCACCGAGCCGTCGAAGGTGACCCGGTAGATCTGGTCGGAGTCGGCGGTCTCCCCCACCTCGGCGACCACGATCTCCACTTCCCAGGGCTTGCTGCTCTCGCTGAACACCGCTCCCAGCGTCTGAGCGTAGGCGTTGGCCAGCATCCGCCCGTTGACGTCGCGGCGGTCGTAGGCGTAGCCGCGGACATCGGCGAACTTCACCCCCGCCTGCCGCAGGTTCTCGAACTCGTTGTAGCGCCCCACCGCGGCGAAAGCGATGCGGTCGTAGAGCTCGCTGATCTTGTGCAGGGTGCGGGACATGTTGTCGGCCACGAGCAGGATGCCGCCGTCGTAGCGCAGTACGACGGCGCTGCGGCCCCGCGCGATCCCCTTACGCGCGTAGTCCGCCTTGTCCTTCATGCTCTGTTCGGGGGAGACGTAGAACGGCATCGACACCGCGGATCGTTCCTTTACTCAAGTAGGGATCGGGATATCAGCGCAACGGCGCGGTCGGGCCGTCAGGCCGCTCGCTGCGTGCCGCGACGACCGCCTCGGCCACCCGGGCGATCTCCTCATTCGGCAACCGGCGGTGCCCGTCCTCGGTGATCACGTCGACCAGTGGGTAGATCTTGCGATGCACATCGGGGCCACCAGTGGCGGCGTCGTCGTCGGCGGCGTCGTAAAGGGACTGCACGGCCGCGGTTACGGCGTCGTCCTGGGAGAGGTCCTCGGTGAAGAGCTTCTTCAGCGCGCCGCCGGCGTACACCGAGCCGGAACCGATCGAGTGGAAACGGTGCTCCTCATAGCGCCCGCCCACCGGGTCGTAGCTGAAGATCCGGCCCTTGCGGTGGGCCTCGTCGTAGCCGACGAGCAGCGGGACCACCACGAAGCCCTGGAGCGCCATAGGCAGGTTCCCGCGGATCATCGTGGCGAGCTTGTTGGCCTTGCCCTCCAGAGAGAGGGAGTGCCCCTCCATCTTCTCGTAGTGCTCCAGTTCCACCTGGAACAGCTTGGCCAGCTCAATACCGATACCCGCCGCGCCGGCGATGGCGAGGGCGGAGAACTCGTCGGCGCGGAAGAGCTTGTCCATATCGCGGTGCGCGATGACGTTTCCCGACGTTGCCCGGCGGTCGCCCGCCAGGGCGACGCCCCCTGGGAAGGTCAACGAGACGATTGTGGTGGCCTCAGGGGTGAGATGCGCGGACGAACCGCCCTGGGGCAGGTCGGACCGCCCCGGCAGAAGGTCGGGGTTGACCTCGCGGAGAAAGTCGGTGAAGGACGATGTTCCCGGGGTCATGAACGCCGCGGGCAACCGTCCCCCGCCTTCGAACGTTTCGGACACGCGACTCCCTTCAGTGGCGCCCCGCCCGTGGAGTGGAGCGGGGAGCGTCGGGTGATCAGAACTGCTGATAGCTCGACCTTACTGACCACGCCGGACCTTACTGACCATGGCGCCCTTATGACCATGCAGATCGGCTGCCAAGCACCGGTCCCGACTGTGCTCTCAGCGAACCGGCGGCGGAACCGCTCACCGCCGATCCGGCACGCCTGCTCCCCCGGGACCCGGCGTTCGGCTATTCTCCGCCCTTCTGGACGAACTGCCGCACGAAGTCCTCGCTGTTGGCCTCGAGCACCTCGTCGATCTCATCCAGGATGTCGTCGACTTCCTCGTCCAGCTTCTCGTTGCGCTCTGTGGTCTCGGTGCTCGCCTCGACCTCTTCGGCCTCTTCGTCGCGGCGGCCCGCGTGCTTCTGACCACCGGTGTCCTTTGTCGCCATCGAAGCAACCTCCTATTCGGGCTCTGCTCTTATCTTGGCCCAACCACGGACGCCTCAACCTCGATCACGGCCCCCGTTGTCGGCACGTTACCCATGTCCGTGCCGTACACCCGTGCGAACGCTGGTACCCGCGGCCGCAGTCCCCGAATCGCACACAAGCCGGATGCGCTCTTTGGACAGCCCGTCCTCCGCGCGGACGGGCACCGCGCGGCGCTGACCACTCCGCAGCGCCCTCAGCGCCTCTCTCCGGTCAGCACCGCCACCAGGTCAGCGGCCGTCGGGGAACGCTCCAGAAGGGATCCCACGTGCTCCTTGGTGCCGCGCAGCGGCTCCAGGGTGGGCACACGTTGCAGAGAGTCGTAACCGGGCAGGTCGAATATGACCGAATCCCACGAGGCGGCGGCCACCGAGTCGGCGTACTTGGCCAGGCAGCGCCCGCGGAAGTAGGCGCGGGTGTCCTCGGGAGGCTCGGTGATGGAATGCTCCACCTCGGCCGGGTCGAGCAGTCGCTGCATCCGGCCACGCGCCACAAGCCGGTTGTACAGCCCCCTGTCCGGGCGAACATCGGAGTACTGCAGGTCGACGAGCTGCAGGCGGTGGTGGCCCCAGTCGATGTCGTCGCGCTGGCGGTACCCCTCCAGCAGCTTGAGCTTGGCCACCCAGTCGAGTTCCTCGCAGAGCTTCATGGGATCGTCGGTGAGGCGGTCCAGGACGGATTCCCAACGGTTCAGCACATCGGTGGTGTCGGGCGCGGTGTCGGTGCCGTACCGGTCCTCGACGTACTTGCGGGCCTGTTCGAGGTACTCGCGCTGGAGCTGGAGGGCCGTCATCCGGCGGCCGTCCCGCAGCCGGGCGGTGTGGCTCAGCCCGGGGTCGTGCGAGAACGCCCGGAGGTCGGCCACGGGGGTCTCCAGCGAGAGGTCGACGCTGAGGAACCCGTCCTCGATCATGGCCAGCACGATCGACGTGGTGCCGAGCTTGAGGTAGGTGGAGATCTCGCTCATGTTGCGTCGCCGATGATGACGTGCAGCCTCCGGTACTTGTCCGGGTCGGCGTGCGGCTCGTCGCGGGTGTTGATGATCGGCCGCTTCAAGGTGGTCTCCAGACCCACCTCGACCTCGAAGAAGTCGGCTCGCTGGCTGATCTGGAAACCGCTGTCGCGGCCGTCGGCGCCGATGCCGACCCGCCCGGCCCCGCAGACGACCTGCCGGGAGACGAAGAACGGGATCAGGTGCCGCACGATGTCGCCGAACGGCGTCGACCGGCGCATCAGGTAGTTCTCGTGGCAGCCGTACGAGGCGCCCTTGTTGTCGGTGTTGTTCTTGTAGAGCTGGATCGCCTCGACACCGGGGATGGCAGCGGCGCGCCGCGATGCATCGGCCATCACCTGCTCGCCGGCTTTGTCCCACAGCACCGCGTCGCGGGGGTTGGTGACCTCGGGCGCGGAGTACTCGGGGTGGGCGTGGTCGACGTAGAGCCGTGCACCGTTGGTGAGGATGACGTTGGCCAGGCCCAGATCCTCGTCGGTGAGCTGGGTAGGGTCGGCGACCTCGCGCGCGAGATCGAATCCGCGCGCGTCACGAAGCGGGTTCTCCTCCTCGAAGTCCCACCGGGCCTTGCGGGCCCGCGCGGCCGAAGCCGCCAGGTAGGCGTTGACCACCTGGGTCGAGGTCACCATCGCGTTAGCACCGGGGTTGCCGGGCACGGAGATGCCGTACTCGGTCTCGATGCCCATAATCCGCCGCACACTCATGATGGAAGGTTATCCACCGTTGCGGCCTCTTGAACGCCAAGTCGCGAATTGTGGCCCGGCAGCGGCCGTTTTCGGGCGCGTTGCGGGATGTGGGCGGTTCGTTCCGTTATTGGCGTCATCACGCCCCCAGGAAAACGGACGGCCGATCCTCGCCCCGAGGACCGGCCATCGATGCGTTTGTGCCGCGGATCAGCCTCAGAGGTACTGGCCGGTATTCGCCACGGTGTCGATGGAGCGGCCGGAGTCGGATCCTTCCTTGCCGGAGATCAGGGTACGGATGTAGACGATCCGCTCCCCCTTCTTCCCGGAGATCCGCGCCCAGTCGTCGGGGTTGGTGGTGTTGGGGAGGTCCTCGTTCTCGCTGAACTCGTCGACGCAGGCCTGCATCAGGTGCGAGACCCGGATCCCCTTGGCCCGGTTGTCGATGAAGTCCTTGATCGCCATCTTCTTGGCGCGGTCCACGATGTTCTCGATCATGGCACCGGAGTTGAAGTCCTTGAAGTACAGGACCTCTTTATCGCCGTTGGCGTAGGTCACTTCCAGGAAGCGGTTCTCCTCGTTCTCGGTGTACATCCGCTCGACGACTCGCTGGATCATGGCGTCGACCGTGGCCCTCCGCGAGTCGCCGTGCTCGGCCAGATCCTCGTCGTGCAGCGGCAGTCCCTCGGTGATGTACTTGGAGAAGATGTCTCGCGCCGCCTCGGCGTCGGGCCGCTCGATCTTGATCTTGACGTCGAGCCGGCCGGGCCGCAGGATCGCCGGGTCGATCATGTCCTCGCGGTTGGAGGCGCCGATGACGATGACGTTCTCCAGCCCTTCGACACCGTCGATCTCGCTGAGCAGCTGCGGCACGATCGTGTTCTCGACATCGCTGGACACACCCGACCCGCGGGTGCGGAAGATCGAGTCCATCTCGTCGAAGAACACGATGACCGGTGTGCCCTCGCCGGCCTTCTCCCTGGCCCGCTGGAACACCACACGGATGTGGCGCTCGGTCTCGCCGACGTACTTGTTCAGCAGCTCCGGACCCTTGATGTTCAAAAAGAAGCTCTTGCCGACATCGTGGCCGGTCTTCTCGGCGACCTGCTTGGCCAGCGAGTTGGCCACCGCCTTGGCGATGAGAGTCTTCCCACAACCGGGAGGGCCGTAGAGCAGCACGCCCTTGGGCGGGCGCAGCTGGTGCTCGTAGAACAGGTCCTTGTGCAGGTAGGGCAGCTCGACCGCGTCGCGGATCATCTCGATCTGCCGCCGAGTCCGCCGATATCGGTATAGGCGATATCGGGGACCTCTTCGAGGATCAGCTCCTCGACCTCGGACTTGGGGATACGTTCGTAGACGTAGCCGGAACGCGCCTCCAGGAGCAGGGAGTCGCCGGGGCGTACCGGCTGGTCGCGCAGCGGCTCGGCCAGCCGCACGATCTTCTCTTCGTCGTGGTTGGAGATGACGAGCGCGCGATGGCCGTCCTCAAGGAGCTCCTTGAGCATGACGACCTCGCCCACGGTCTCGAACGACTGTACCTCGACGACGTTGAACGCCTCGTTGAGCATGACCTCCTGGCCGGGGCGCAGCTCCTCGATGTCGACCGAGGGGCTGATGTTGACGCGCATCTTGCGGCCGTTGGTGAAGATCTCGACAGTCTCGTCATCGCGCGCCTCAAGGAAGACCCCGAAACCGGACGGCGGCTGGGCCAACCGGTCGACTTCTTCCTTCAGCGCCACGATCTGATCGCGGGCCTCCTTCAGGGTCGCCACGAGGCGCTCGTTCTGACTGTTGGCAGCGGCCAGGTTGGCCTGCGCCTCACGGAGCCGGTCTTCAAGCAGCCGTACGTGGCGGGGGGAATCGGCGAGCTTCCGCCGGACCACGCTTAGTTCCTTTTCCAAATAGGAGACCTGAGCCGTGAGTTCTGCGACTTCACGGTCGCGCTCCGCCTGACGCTCGTCGTCGCGATCGGCCACGTCCGCCACCTCCCTATAAGAGGACGACTACTCGGAACCCTACCTACCCGTGGACTATTCCTAACCTCCCCCATGCGGCCAGTGTCGGAGGACTCATTTTTCGATCTTGCGAATGCCTAGGTCAACTTGATACAGGAGCACGCACCGTAATGAGAAAGTAACGTTGACATCTAGTCCGGCATCCTCTCACCCGGCCCCACTCCTTCGGCCGGTCCACGGGACTTGCGGTAGTCCTCGCCGTAGGCGCCCTTGGCCGGACGGCGGCGGCGCTCGGGAGGCTCGACTCCATCGGCGAGGCGGCGCGCGGTCACCAGGAACCCTGTGTGGCCGATCATCTTGTGGTCAGGACGCACGGCCAGACCCTCGACGTGCCAGTCGCGCACCATGGTCTCCCAGGCGCGCGGCTCGTAGAAGGAGCCGTGCTGGCGCAGCTCCTCGACGACGCGCGAAAGCTGGGTGGTGGTGGCGACGTAAACGCAGATCAGCCCACCGGGTACAAGCGCCTTGGCTGCGGCGCCGATGCACTCCCACGGCGTCAGCATATCGAGAACGACCCGGTCGATGTCGGCATCGGCGATCGCCTCGGCGAGCTCTCCCACCGTGAGCCGCCAGGCCGGGTGCTCCCGGCCGAAGTAGCGCTCGACGTTGTTCCGCGCGATCTCGGCGAAATCCGCCCGCTGCTCGTAGGAGGAGACCAGGCCCTCCTCGCCCACGGCGCGCAGCAGCCAGCACGAGAGCGCCCCTGAGCCGGCTCCGGCCTCGACCACCCGGGCGCCCGGGAAGACGTCGGCCTGGGCGAGGATCTGCGCGGCGTCCTTGGGGTAGACGATGGTGGCACCGCGCTTCATCGACAACGTGAAATCGGGCAGCAACGGGCGCAGGGCCACATACGCGGTTCCCGCGGAGGACCGGACCACGCTCCCCTCAGGACCGCCGATCAGATCGTCATGAGCCAGGCTTCCCCGGTGGGTGTGGAACACCGAGCCTGGGCGCAGAGTGATGGTGTGCTTCCGCCCCTTGGGGTCGGTCAGCTGGACGATGTCGCCATCGTCGAAGGGTCCGCGGCGGCCGTGGATGCCGGTCACTATTTTCGTCTCTCCTGCGTTGTTGGTCTCTTGTTCGAGCGGTCGCCCAGGCTATCCATCCTGACCTGGGTCGGCGTAATCGCGATCAGGAGTGGAATGAGGGAGGACGCGGGAACGCGCGCGACGCGGAAGGGGGCAACCGATGGCGGACGGCACGTCGCCTGTCGGGCTGGGAATCGACATCGGCGGGAGCGGGATCAAGGGCGCACCGGTCGACCTGGACACCGGGGAGTTCACCTCTGATCGGCTCAAGATCCTGACACCGGTGCCGGCCACGCCGGCGGCCGTCGCCGCGGTCGTGGCGGAGATCGCCGCGGCCTTCCCGGGGCACGCCGGGCCCGGCTGCCCGGTCGGGGTCGCCTTCCCCGGTGTGGTCAAGCACGGTGTCGCGCGCAGCGCGGCGCACGTGGCCCCGTCCTGGGTGGGGGTGGACACGGAGCGGCTGCTCGCTGAGGTGACCGGGCAGCGGGTGCACGTGCTCAACGACGCCGACGCGGCCGCCGTGGCCGAGCACCGCTACGGGGCGGCGCAGGAGGCCGAAGGGGTCGTGCTGATGACGACCCTGGGGACCGGCATCGGCACGGCACTGCTCGTCGGCGGCCGGCTGGTGCCCAACACGGAGCTGGGCCACGTGGAGATCGACGGGCACGACGCCGAGACGCGCGCGGCCTCCAGCATCAGAAAGCAGGAGGGGCTCTCCTACCGGGATTGGGCAGAGGGGCGGCTGCAGCGCTACTACTCGGTCATGGAGGACCTCTTGTCGCCGGACCTGATCGTGGTCGGGGGCGGGGTGAGCCGCAAGGCCGACAGGTTCCTGCCGCACCTGCGGCTGCGCACCCCGATCGTCGCCGCGCGCCTGCGCAACACCGCGGGCATCGCGGGCGCGGCCATCACGGCCGCGGAGCGGCTCGGCCGGGACGGCGGCTGAACGGCGTCCGGCCGGGACGGCGGACAGGACGGTGGACGGTCGCGCCCACGGCTCCGCCGGCACTGTCCGCCCTCTCCCCAAGTCCGCAGGAACGCGGCTCCTCAGCAGGACCATCCCGCGCACACCCAGGTGAAAACGCCCTTCGGAATTGTCAAGGCGTTGACCACGTCCGGCCACACTCGACGCACTGAAAACAGAGAGCGACCGCTCACCTGCATTCTCCCTTTCTGGAGATTTTCCCGGAATACCAGGGACTTTCGCCTCTAGACCGCTCTTCGGCCACGTCGCGCGGACACCGCGAGAACATCTTTATGCACGCTACGCATAGCATCATTTCTATTACACATAGCCACCAAGAGCAGGTGGGCACCCTAATCTAGGCTCATGCCCCAACACCACGGTGCTCTACCGCCGGAGTTCTGGTCACGGCCGGCGATGGCCGCCGCACTCATCACCTGCGACATGGCCGTGATCGTGGAGGAGATCCGTCTCGCCCGGGGGTGGTCCCAGGGTGAGCTGGCCCAAGCGGTGGGCTACTCCCAGAGCTGGGTCTCGCGGGTGATCAACGGGCAGCAGTCGCTCACCGTCGAGCAGGTCCGCGACCTCGCCGGGCGACTGGACATCCCTGTCCACCTCCTCCGGTTCGCGAGCGCCGCCGAGTTGGGGAAGGGGGCGGGTCCTACGCGACGCAGGGACTTCGGGAAGGTCGTCGCCGCGGCCGCGCTGCCGCTGCCGGCGACGTCGGCCGGTACCGACATCGACGAGGGGACGGCACCGACTCTACGCGCCATCACAGGTGGGCAGCGGCGGCTCGACGTCTCCTCCCCGGCGCACGACCTGACCAGAGGGGCGATCGCCCACGTGGAGCTGACCGGACGCGCCCTCGGCCGAGCGCAGCACACGCCGTTCGCCCCGGACATCGCGGCGGCGGCGAGCGAAGCCGCGGGGTTCGCCGCCTGGCTGCACGCCGACATGGGCGACTCGGGCTCGGCCCGCTCCTACTACCGGTCCGCCATCACACGCGCCCGGCAGTCGGGGCACCACCTGCTCGACGTCTACATGCTCGGCAGCCTCTCGGCGTTCGAGATCGAGGCCGAGGACCCCGAGCTCGGGCTCGGCCTCGCCGCCGAAGCGGGGCGCCGGATGGGGGCGAACGCCCACCCCACAGCCAAGGCCTGGCTGTCATGTGTCCGCGCCCTGGGGCACGCCGCGCTGGGCGACGAGTCCGCCAGCGCCCGGGAGCTCGCGCTCGCGGAGACCAATGTGGCGCGGCGCGAGAACGCCGACCCCCCATGGCCGTGGGTGTTCGCCTTCGACGACGCCAAGGTGGCGGGCTACCGCGCCCTGGCGGGCGTGCGGCTGCGCCGCCCGAACGACGCGAGAGCCGCCTTCTCCGAGGCGCTGAACGGCCCCCGGCCCGGCGCCAAGCAGGCCGCCGTGCTCAAGGTGGAGCTGGCCTCGGCGCACGCCGACGCCGGCGACGTCGACGAGGCCTTCCGACTGGCTTCGGAGGCGCTTCGCACCGGCGCGGCGTTCCGCTCGGAACGGGTGATCACACGGGTGCGCCGATTCCGGCGCGGCTACCGGGGACCCCGGGCCCGGAGCGTACAGGAGTTCGACGGACTGCTGAACGACCTGCTCACCGGCCGACGTGAGAGATGAGGAAACGAATCACCGTGCAAGGGGGGTACCACCGTGCGACGGATCGCGATCACCGGCCATCGCGGGTTGCCGCCAGAGGTGGAACGGGCGGTGGAGGAAGGGATCCGCGCCCGTGTCTCGGAGTTCGGCGATTCGCTGGTGGGGCTGTCCTGCCTGGCTGACGGCGCCGACACCATCTTCGCCCGGGCGGTCGTGGACTCCGGGGCCTCACTGGAGGTGATCGTCCCGGCCAGGCTCTACCGCGCGAACCTTCCCTCCTCCCACCACGCCATCTACGACGCCTTGCTGGCCGCCGCCGCCGGCGTGCACCGCCTTCCCCATGTCGAGTCGACGCCGCAGTCCCACTTGGACGCCGGTCGCCACATGGTAGACCACAGCGACGAACTCATCGCGGTATGGGACGGTCGGCCCCCGCGCGGCCCCGGTGGAACCGCCGACATCGTCGGCTACGCGAGGGAGCGGAAACGCCCGGTGACGGTCATCTGGCCGCAGGGCGCACGGAGGTGAGCCAGCGCGGGAGTGCTCTCACACCCGGGCGAGGGCGGCGTTGACATCGGCGGTGCGCAGCACGCCGTAGACCTGGCCGTCCTCCGCCAACAGCAGGTACTCCGCGGCCGGGGCGCGGCGCATGGCATCCAGCAGCTGCTCGCCGGCGAGCCCGGCCGTGATGACCGCGCCGGGGCTGATGGCGCGGGCGACGCTGGAGACCGGGACCCATGGGCGCCGCGCTTCCGGGACGGCCGAGGCCGCGGCCTCGTTCACGATCGAGGTCGGGGTGCCGGCCGTGTCGACGGCCAGGATCGCTTCGGCGCCCGCGGCGCCCATCCGGCGCCGGGCCTCGGCCACCGACGTGTCGGCGGGCACCGTCACGACCCGGCGGGCCAGCTGGTCGGCGCGCAGCCGCGGAAGGCGCTCGCGCATCCTGGCACCGCGCAGCGCCGAGCCCGCCCCCATCCAGATGAAAGCGGCCAGCAGCACGGCCCACAGCACCGCGAACACGCTGGGAGAGGTCTGCAACGACCAGGCCCACAGGAAGGGGAGCGATACCACGACCACCGCGAGCAGCCGGCCTCCCCAAGCGGCCACGACGGTCCCCGCGGTGGGGCGGCGCGTCAGCCACCACACGGCCGCCCGGATCAGCCGCCCGCCGTCCAGCGGCAGCCCCGGAAGCAGGTTGAACACGCCGACCAGCAGGTTGGCGACCCACAACTGCCAGATGAGCACGCCGGCGATCGTGTAGGGATCGACGAGCGTGTAGCTCAGGAAGCCGAGGCCGGCCAGTGCCAGGGAGAGCAGCGGCCCGGAGAAGGCGATCCAGAACTCCCTGCCCGGAGTGGGGGCCTCGCGCTCGATCTCGGAGACCCCGCCGAGCATGTAGAGGACGATCCGGCGGACCGGCAACCGGTACATCCGCGCGACGACCGAGTGGGCGAGCTCGTGGATCAGCACCGACACGTAGAGCAGCACCGCGAAGACGAACGCCACCAGGTAGGAGACCGGTCCGAGCGCCAGCGTCCGGTCGACCACCGGCTGGTAGAGCACGGTGATGATGGCAGCGATGATCAGCCAGGACGGTGAGACGTAGACGGGGATGCCGAAGGGGCGGCCCATCAGCATGCCGGGCCGGCGCCCGCCGGCTGGTTCGTCGGTGCCCGTGCGGGCCAATGGGGGCTCGCTGCCGTGTTCCGTCACGGTGCCAGGCTACGTGCTCAAGGACCGCCGCACCGCCGGGGGCGGAAGCCATAAGCTGGGCTCCTATGGACTACCCGAACGCCGCTCCCCGGGTTCCCGCGCTCTCCCCCTCCCGGGCCTCCGACTTCCTGCAGTGCCCGTTGCTGTTCCGCTTCCGGGTCATCGACCGCCTCCCCGAAAAGCCGAGCGCAGCGGCGCTGCGCGGAACGCTCGTACACGCCGTTCTGGAGCGCCTGTTCGAACTGCCCGCCGAGTCCCGCACCCCGCGCACGGCGCTGTCGCTGCTGGAGCCGCAGTGGGAGCAGTTGCGCACCGAGCGGCCTGAGAGCGAGGAGCTCTTCGGCGATGAGAAGGAGCTCGCGGCGTGGCTGGAGGAGGCGCGGGCGCTGCTCAACCGCTATTTCCAGATGGAGCAGCCGCAGCGGCTGGAACCCCGGGAACGGGAGATGCGCCTGGATGTGACCCTCTCCTCGGGACTGCGCCTGCGCGGCTATGTCGACCGGCTCGATGTCGCGCCCACCGGCCAGATCCGGCTGGTCGACTACAAGACCGGGAAGTCGCCCCGTCCGCGTTTCGAGGACAAGGCCAGGTTCCAGATCTTCTGCTACGCGGTGATGCTTTGGCGCGAGCTCGGCGAGATACCCACGCGGCTGCAGTTGATGTACCTGGGCGACGGCGGGGTGCGCTGGTACGAGCCGACCGAGACCGAGCTGCTGAACGCTGAGGCCGAGATCACCGCGATCTGGGCCGACATCGAGGCGACGGCGCGCTCGGGCCGGTGGTCGCCCAAACCCAGCAAGCTGTGCGGCTGGTGCGACCACCAGGAGATCTGCCCGGAGTTCGGCGGCACTCCCCCGCCGCTGCCGGAGTGAGCCGCGCCCGGAGCCGCCGCCTCCCGTCCAGCTCGGGCTCAACGCGGAAGGATCGGTCCCTCCGGCGTGCGCGGAGCGCGGGCACCTCCGCCATGGACCGCGGAAGCGGTGCGGTGATGGAGCTCACCCGGACACGGGCCGGGAATCGCCAACCGGGCCAGGAATATCGGCGTCTCACAGATGGTCACACCCGGGGGAGATGTCGGAAATCCCTCGCCCGCGACTCCCATTCACCCTCACTCCCCGCGAGGAGAGCCGCCGATGCACCGGACCTCGCAGCGGCCTGCCCCGCTGAACGACACCAACCTGCTGACCCGGCTAAGGGACTGGCGTACCGCCCGCGAATCGGAACTGCACACCGACGGCCTCGACGACGAAGTCGTCGAGTTGCCCGACCCGCGGGCCATCGACCTCGTGCTGCGCGTCGGAGAACTGCTCCTGGCCAGCGGCGAAGGCACAGAGGCCGTGGGCGAAGCGATGCTGAGCCTGTCCGTCGCCTTCGAGCTGCCGCGCGCAGAGGTCTCGGTGACGTTCACCGCCATCACGCTCTCGACCCATCCCGGCGGCGACCAGCCTCCGATCACCGGTGAGCGCGTGGTGCGGCGGCGCACGCTCGACTACTTCCGCGTCACCGAGCTGCACTCGCTGGTGCAGGACGCGGCTCTGGGACGGATCGAGCTGGAGGGCGCGATCACCCGGCTGCGCACCATCAAGCGCGCCCGCCCGCCGTACCCCAACTGGCTGGTCGTCACCGGCTTCGGGCTGATCGCCTCCAGCGCCAGCCTCATGGTCGGAGGTCAGTTCATCGTCGCCGCGGTCGCGTTCATCGCCACCGTGCTGGGCGACCGTGTCTCGGCGTGGCTGGCCAAACGCGGGATCGCGGAGTTCTACCAGATGACGGCGGCGGCCGGGATCGCCTCCGTCATCGGCCTCGTACTGTTGTGGACCAGCTCCGAGCTCGATCTGGGACTGCACGCCGGCGCGGTCATCACCGGTAACATCATGGCGCTGCTCCCCGGACGCCCTCTGGTGTCGAGCCTGCAGGACGGCATCAGCGGGAGCTACGTCTCCTCCTCGGCCCGGTTGCTGGAGGTGTTCTTCACTCTCGGTGCCATCATCTCCGGAGTCGGTGCCGTGGCCTACACGGCGGTGCGGCTCGGCGTCGACATGGATCTGGACAACCTTCCCTCGGCGGGCACGTCGGTCGAGGCCGCGGTGCTGATCGGTGCCGCGGGGATCGCCATGGCGTTCGCCGTGTCCCTCGCTGTGCCGCCGCGGATCCTGCCGATGATCGGCGGCATGGGCGTGCTGATCTGGCTGATCTACGCGGGGACGCGCTCCGTGCTGGAAGCGCCGCCCATCATGGGCACCGTCGCCGGCGCCATCGCGATCGGGATGGTCGGGCACTGGCTGGCACGACAGACCCACCGCCCCGTGCTGCCCTTCGTCATTCCGGCGATCGCTCCGCTGCTGCCGGGAAGCATCCTCTACCGCGGACTACTGCAGATCACCCTGGGTGACGTCGTAACAGGCCTGCTCAGCCTGTCCGAGGCGGTCGCGGTCGGGCTCGCGCTGGGTGCGGGGGTCAACCTCGGTGGTGAGCTCGTGCGGGCGTTCCAGCGCGGCGGTCTCGCCGGAGCGGGCCGGCGGCACCGCCCTGCCGCGCGGCGGACCCGCGGCGGGTATTAGGCGGCTCCGGTGCTGTCGCCAGCCGGCGCCGGTAGGCTCGAAGGCTTATGGATCCCGGTCTTCGCGACGACTCCGCCGGCACCTGGCCGACGGACCCCGATGAGGCCCGCGCAGTGCAGGACCGCATGGCCCGCCTGGTGCGGACGGAGTCCGGGGCCCCGACCGGGTCTCACTCGTGGCCGGGCTCGACGTCAGCTACACAGCGGACGACGAGCATCTGGTGGCGGCCGCGGTCGTGCTGCGGCTCGCACCGGAGTACCGGTTGCCCGAGCCGATCCGCCGCGCCGACCGGCTCTCCCGGCACGTATCGATCGGGGGAGCGGAGAAACGGCTTCGATGCGCCGGAGCCGGTTTCGGTTCGGCCGGCGTCCGCATCCGGCCAATCTCCCGCCGGATCGAGCCAGCGCGGACCGCGATACGTCCTATGGCTACAGAAAGAAGATGGAATGTGGCCCATGCCACTAGAGTGGCCCCTGGTGCCACTACAGTGGAATCTGACACGACTAAACGGAAAGGGCACTCTGATGTGCCAGCACACTCCCACTTGTCCACCCTTCAGCCACCCCGATCGTGAAGCCGCGCGCGTGGTGGCCAGTCACCCGGAGCAGGGGTGGAGCCTCCTGTGCAACGGTGTTGTGGTGTTCGAGGACACCGGCGACCTGCTGCCCGACGGCGGCGTGATCGCACCGCACCGCCCGAGCTATGTCCAGATGGTGGCCTGACCCGGCGGCACGCTGTCATTCGGTGTCCGGCCACCCCTCCGGCAGCACTTCGGTGTCGCTCCCGGCCGCCTGACGAAGCCGTTCCCGGAAGTCGTCGTGCAGCGCACGTCCCCAGACGTACTCGCTGGGCGTGCGCACAGCCTCCGCGACGGCCTGGCGCAACACAGCGGCCCGCGTCTCGTTACCCGCGAACGGTACGGCCAGGTGCGTGTACATCTGGTTCAGCGCCACGAAAAGCTCCCCGATGAGCATCGGCGCACTGTCCTGGGCCACCGCCGCCTCGACGTAGGGGTCCCACCAACCCGCTCCTTCGCCGCTGTCCCCGTCCTCACTACTGTCGTCGGGGACCAGGAATCCTCGGCGCAGCCGGGAGCGCACTTCATCAGCGGTCGCCTCGTCGGTGTGCATGAGGCCGCGCCCCCATGTCCGCTCGGCGCCGTCGGCGTCGCCGCGCATCGTGAGCAGCCGGGCCAGCAGCTCGAAGGCGGCCCCGGCGGTCCCCGGGTCCGCCGCCGCGGCGCCCTCCGGATCGGGCTCCGCCGCCTCGACGACCGCGCCGAACTCACCAATCGCGCGCTCCACGTGTACCGCTCCCATCAGCAGCCGCAGTCCCGGATGCTCCGCGACCTCCAGCCCCTGCCGTATGACCTCCTCGGCGGTGTCCGTGTCGCCGCGGGCCAGAAGACGCCCGGCGAAGTCGTGCGCCGCTTCGGGGACGACGCCCACCGCCCCGGAGCGTAGCACCAGCTCCCAGTGCCGCCGGGCCGACTCGGGTTCCCCCTCCTCCTCGGCGATCCGGGCCAGCCCGTAGTGCGCCGCAGGGGTGTAGCGCTCGTTCTCGGATTTCAGCACCGCGCGCCAGGCCTCGGCGGCCTCGTCGTTCGCCCCCTCCTCCTCGTAGGTGAGTGCGAGGTGGTAAGCGGCGCGCGGGGCGAACTCGGGGTGCCCGGTCTCGATGGCGATCCGGTCGGCCCTGCGCGCCGCGCGGGTGTCGCCCAGGTCGTGCTGGACCACGGCCAGTCCGAGCGCGGCCCGCGCCCGGTGCCGCTCCGAGCCGCCTTCCAGTACCCGTTCATAGACCTGGGCCGCGCGTTTCAGGTGGCCGCTCTCGGCCAGATCGCGCGCCTGCTCGCAGAGGCTCGCGAACTCCGATTCGTCTCCGGCGGCGTCGAACGCGGAGGGACCGGACGTCGCGGTCATCACCAGCTGCTTTCCAGAAGGGGGTGGGGATCCGGCGGCCACCCGGCCCGGCCGGATTGCCGTTCATGGGAGCCTAACGTGCGGTCCCGGGTGATCGGGCGGGTTAGCGGACAGTGTCGGCGGGATAGTCGATACCGACTCGAAAGCACTACCTTTACAGCGTAGATTTTGAGTGTTGCACGGCCGAGAGGCCGCCCGGCCGCGGCCGGGCGGCCTCTCCTGTTCCGGTTACTCCTCGAACGCCTCGGGCGGCGGGCACGCGCAGACCAGATTGCGGTCACCGTAGGCCTGGTCGATCCGGCCGACCGGGGACCAGTACTTGGTGAGCCGCAGGCTCGCGACCGGATAGCCGGCCTCGCTGCGCGAGTAGGCGTGCTTCCAGTCGTCGGCCGTGAGCGCCTCGGCGGTGTGCGGGGCGTTCTTCAGCGGGTTGTCCTCGGAGTCGTAACTGCCGTCGGCGACGCGGTCGATCTCGGTCCGGATCGCGATCATCGCTTCGATGAAGCGGTCCAGTTCCTCCAGGTTCTCGCTCTCCGTCGGTTCGACCATGAGGGTCCCGGCCACGGGGAAGGACATCGTGGGCGCGTGGAACCCGTAGTCGATCAGCCGCTTGGCCACATCCTCGTTGGTGATGCCGGTCTTCTTGGCCAGCCCCCGGATGTCGAGGATGCACTCGTGGGCGACCAGCCCGCCGGAACCGGCATAGAGCACCGGGTAGTAGGGCTCCAGCCGCTTGGCCACGTAGTTGGCGCTGAGTACCGCCGCCTCTGTGGCCGCGCGGAGCCCCTCCTCCCCCATCATCCGGATGTAGGCCCAGGAGATGGGCAGGATGCCGGCCGATCCGAAGGGCGCGGCCGAGACGGGCCCGACACCGGTGTGCGGTCCGGAGTCGGGCTGGCCCGGATGGTTGGGCAGGAAACCGGCCAGGTGCGAACGCACCGCTACCGGGCCGACCCCCGGACCGCCGCCGCCGTGCGGGATGCAGAACGTCTTGTGCAGGTTGAGGTGGCTGACGTCGGCGCCGAACTCCCCCAGCTTGGCCCAGCCGAGCAGGGCGTTCAGGTTGGCCCCGTCGACGTAGACCTGTCCCCCGGCATCGTGCACCAGACGGCACACCTCGGTGATCGTGCCCTCGTACACGCCGTGCGTGGAGGGGTAGGTCACCATGATCGCGGCCAGGTCCTCACTGTGTTTCTCGGTCTTGGCACGCAGATCGTCGAGGTCGACGTTGCCGCCGTCGTCACAGGCCACCACGCTGACCCGCATTCCCGCCATGATCGCGCTGGCCGCATTGGTGCCGTGCGCGGAACTGGGGATCAGGCAGACGTCCCGCTGCCCCTCGCCGCGACCCCGGTGGTAGCCGCGGATCGCCATCAGGCCGGCGAGCTCTCCCTGCGAACCGGCGTTGGGCTGCAGCGACACGGCGTCATACCCGGTGATCTCGGCCAGCCACTTCTCCAGGTCGCGCACCAGGGCCACCGTGCCGGCCGCCTGCTCCAGCGGGGCGAAGGGGTGCAGCGCGGCGAACTCCGGCCAGGTGATGGGCTCCATCTCGGCGGTGGCGTTGAGCTTCATCGTGCACGATCCCAGCGGGATCATCGACCGGTCGAGCGCCAGGTCCTTGTCGGCGAGGCGCCGCATGTAGCGCAGCAGCGAGGTCTCGCTGCGGTGGGTGTTGAAGACCGGGTGCCGCAGGTAGTCCACATCGCGGCGGAGCGTCTCAGGTAGGGCGAGACCTCCCTCGTCGGAGGCCGACGCGGCCGCGGCCCTGCTGTCCCTACCACCGAACGCCGCCAGCACCAGCCGCAGGTGCTCTTCGGAGGTGGCTTCGTCGCACGTGACGCCGACGATGTCGTGGTCGGTGCGCAGCAGGTTGATACCGAGCTCCCGCCCGGCCTCGATCACGCCGTCGGCGCCGTCGCGCACGCGCACCCGCAGCGTGTCGAAGAACTCACCGTGCAGCACCTCGAAGCCGCGGGCACGCAGTCCTTCGGCGAGCCGGACCGTGTGCCCGTGCACCCGCTCGGCGATCGCCCGCAGGCCGTAGGGCCCGTGGTAGACGGCATACATCCCGGCCATGACGGCGAGCAGCACCTGGGCGGTGCAGATGTTGCTGGTGGCCTTCTCCCGACGGATGTGCTGTTCGCGGGTCTGCAGCGCGAGGCGGTAGGCGGGCTTGCCCGCGTTGTCCACGGAAACGCCGACAAGGCGGCCGGGAAGCTGGCGCTGCAGGCCTTCGCGGACCGACATGTAACCGGCGTGCGGCCCGCCGAAGCCCATGGGTACCCCGAACCGCTGCGTCGAGCCGACCGCGATGTCGGCGCCCAGTTCGCCGGGGCTGCGCAGCATGGTCAGCGCGAGGATGTCGGCGGCGACCACGGCCATCGCCCCGCGTTCGTGCGCCGCCTCGATGACCCCGCTCGGGTCGCGCACGGCACCGCTCGACGCGGGGTACTGCACGAGTACGCCGAAAGCGTCGCCTTCGGGCAACCCCTGGGAGAGGTCGGCCACCACGATGTCGATGCCCAGCGGCTCAGCACGGGTACGCAGCACCGCCAGGGTCTGCGGGTAGATGTCGGAGTCGACGATGAAGGTCGAGTTCTTGCCCTTGGTGACCCGGCGCGCCAGCGTCATGGCCTCGCCCGCGGCGGTCGCCTCGTCCAGCAGCGAGGCACCCGAGACAGCGAGGCCGGTGAGGTCGGAGACCATCGTCTGGAAGTTCAGCAGCGCTTCGAGCCGACCCTGCGAGATCTCCGGCTGGTAGGGCGTGTAAGCCGTGTACCAGGCGGGGTTTTCCAGGATGTTGCGCAGGATCACCGGCGGGGTGATCGTGTCGTGGTACCCCAGACCCAGCATCGAGGTCAGGACCTGATTGCTGCGGCTGAGTCCGCGGAGCTCGGCCAGCGCAGCGGTCTCGCCGGCGGCTTCGGGCAGGCTCAGCGGCGCGGGCTTGCCCGCCGCGCTGAGGATGCTCTCCGGAACCGCTGCGGCCATCAGGTCCGTCACGGACTCGTACCCAACGACCTTGAGCATCTCGGCGAGTTCCGACGGGTTCGGGCCGATGTGCCGGTCGGCGAAGCCACGGGCGGGCGTGGTGTCTGGGACCTGGTCATGCTTGGGCTGCTCCGGCATGGAGACCTCCTGGTCGCATTAGCCGGGTGTCCGGCTGCTCCTATGTGGTCTCCCCCTCTGTCGCACGCGATCGCACGGTCGCCTACCGCTCCAGAGTGGCCTCCTCCACGCGGTCCTTTGTGCCTGAGAGGTTACTGGGGAGTATTGCCCCGTCGGCGCCCGGATGAGGGTCTCTCCCGCGTGGTATCAACGGCCAGGTCCTTCATTAGCATTATCCAACGAACGCCGGGCCGCGATCACTCCCGGGGCGCCGAAAGTACGATCGAGCGCGGCACTCACTTCCGACCGTACTGGATGTCCGCCTCTCCGAGCGGAATGGGGCCGGACCCGGCGGCTCAGCCGGTCTTGCGCTCGCGCCTGCGGCGTTCGAGCTCGTCAGCGGGGTGCGAATCGGTCGCCAGCGGCTCGGCGAGGCGCTCTCCCTGGACTTCGTTCAGGGACCCTTCCAGCTCCCGCCAGACGCGTCCCAGCGCGATACCGAACACGCCCTGGCCGCCCTGCAGGAGATCGACCACCTCGCCGGGAGAGGTGCACTCGTAGACGCTCACGCCATCGCTCATCAGGGTGATCTGGGCGAGGTCGACCGTGCTCCGGAAACGCAGATGCCCCACTGCTGTACGTATCTGCTGCAGCGAGATCCCGGTGTCGAGCAGGCGCTTGACGACCTTCAGAATCAGAATGTCGCGGAAACTGTACAGGGATGGGCCGCCCGCGCCCTCCTCAGGACGCACACTCGGTTCGACCAGCTGGGTCCTGGCCCAGTAGTCGAGTTGACGGTAGGTGATTCCGGCAGCCGCACACGCAGTGGGGCCCCGATAGCCGACGTCCATAGGCAGCGCCACCACGTCCTCTTCACACAGCAGGCCCTGCTCTCCAGCTCGTCGTATCGCTGATCGCCTGGCGCCGGGGGCTTCCTGCCGCTTGCCGCTTGTAACCGCCACGCCGAACCTCCGGCTCCTCAGCCCACGGCGGTTTGACAGGGGGAGAACGAAGGGTGCGCCGCGGGTCCATCCGACATTGAAGGTAAGCCGGGGGAACGGACAGCGTCAACGACACCCATCGGCGCGTCGCGGAACCTCTTCCGCTGCCGCGCGGCCGCCACACCGAACATCCGCAACCGGCGCCGCCAGGTCCGCCGACCGAACCGGCGGCCCACCCGCAGAGCCCCGCCACCGGGTCAGGTGGTGCGCCCGAAGTCCTCGGGCGTGATCTGGTCGAGGAACTCGCGGAACTTCTCGACCTCGTCCTCCTGCTCGTCGGGGATGGGCACTCCGGCCTCGTCGATCACGTCTTCGTCGGCGTAGATCGGTGCTCCTGTGCGCAAGGCGAGAGCGATGGAGTCCGAGGGCCGCGCGCTGACCTCCACGCCGTTGGAGAACACCAGCTCGGCATAGAAGATGCCATCGCTCAACGCGGTGATGTTCACTGTGTTCAGGCCTGTGTCCAGCGCATCCAGGACATCGCGGAAAAGGTCATGGGTGAGCGGGCGCGCGGGAACGACACCCTGCTGAGCCAGTGCGATGGCAGTAGCCTCGACCGCTCCGATCCATATCGGGAGGTAGCGTTCTCCATCAGACTCTTTGAGCAGGACGATCGGTTGGTTCGAGGGCATCTCAACCCGGACGCCGACAACCTCCATGTGCTTCACTGCGGCTCCGTCCCACGACTCGTCGTGCCGACTGGGCATTCGCCGAGCTGTGCTCTGCTCCGTTTTCTTTCACGGTACACCGCCAAGGCGCAAGGCCGTCCGAGCAGGCTCGGGCGGCACCCGCTAAGCGCCACTCTTCATCACAAGGCTGTCCGGCGGAGAAAGAGGGCAAACCTGCCGGGCCCGCTACCCGTTCAGCGCCGTGGCTGGGTCAGCAGCACCAGCCGGAATTTACCGATCTGCACCTCGTCGCCTCCGCCGAGTTCGGCCTCGTCGATCCGTTCCCGGTTCACATACGTTCCGTTCAAACTGCCCACATCGCGAACTCCGAAACCGTCGCCGCGCCGGAAGAACTCCACGTGCCGGCGGGAGACCGTCACGTCATCGAGGAAGATATCGCTGTTGGGGTGGCGCCCGGCCGTAGTGACGTCGCTGTCCAGCAGGAAACGGCTGCCCGCGTTCGGGCCGCGCTTGACGACCAGCAGGGCCGTGCCCGCGGGCAGTGCTTCGACGCCGGCGGTATCAGTGGCGATGTCCTCGCCGGCCTCGGTCTCGTTCTCGAGCGCCTGGATCCCGGAGATGGAGATCGTGGACGTGGTCTCGCCGACTGAGTCGCGGGACTCGCTGGTGTGCGGAGCCTCCTGGCCGGCCCCGCGGAGAGGGGTCCCACAGTTGGAGCAGAAACGGGCATCATCCGCAACGGCGTGACCGCACTGCGTGCAGTAAACGCTCGACATAGGTCGGCTCGGCCTCCTACCGCACGGGGCGGTGCTTGAATCGGCTTGGTGGTCATTGCGCCGGATGGTCCGACGGACCGTTCCCCGGCGCCGCGGAACGTGGTGGGCCGGTGCGGCACCCGGCTCTATTCACGGTCGGTTACAAGATCTCATCCCCCACGATGGCTCCTCTCCACACCCCCGGCGCACTCGGTTCTTCGGCGACCACCGCCGATACGGCCGAGCGCGGTGTTGTGGGAACACTCGACTCTAAACCATATCCCTGCTTCAGGGGGCCGGCGCAGACCTCGATCTGTAACGGCCCGCCGATACCGGACGCGCTCGGCATCTCTCCCCGCACGAACCACACCCCGCTTTACCACAAACCGCGCTGCGGGGGCGATGCAACGCTCGGGAGGGCCTGTGGAGCGCCGGCCGGCGCTCCACAGGCCCAGGCCCGCCGCTCAGCTTTCGGCCCGCTCGACCACCGCGGCCCATTCCTCCAGCAGCCGCTCCGCGGTGTCGGAGTCGGGACCTTCGGCCCAGAGGTGTGTGACCGCCTCCGAGGTGTCGGGCAGCACCAGCGCCCAGCCACCACCGGGCTCCAGCACCCGTACACCATCGGTGGTGTCGACCTCTCGGTCCTCCGCGGCCTCCACCACAGCGCGCATGACGCTGCCCTTGACGGCCCATGGGGTGGGCACCGACCGGCGGAGCAGGTGCGCACGCGGGATGCGCTGGCCGATCTGGCTCAGCGACAGCTTGGTGCGCGCCACCAGCCCCAGAAGGCGGACGAATGCGGCGATCCCATCACTGGTCCGGGAGAACTCGGGAAGGACGAAACCTCCCCGACCGTCGGCGGCGAAGATGATGTCCTCGGCCTGCGCGGCTTGGTGAGCTCGTCCGTGGTGGTGGGGGTCCACTGCACCTCGACGCCGTGGAAGGAGGCGACCTGTTCGGCCACGCGCGTGGTGGTGACCGGCAGCGCGACCCGGCCTCGCCGGCGTTCGGCCGCCACCAGGTCCAGCACCACCAGCAGCGCGCGTTCGTTGTCGACCAGCTCGCCGTTCTCGTCCACGATCGACAACCGTTCGCCCACCGGGTCGAACCGCACGCCGAAGTCGGCACCGGAGGAGGAGACCAGCTCCCCCAGGCGCTGCAGGTCGCGCATCTGCTTGGCGAGGGTGTCGGTGGGCGAGGCCTCGTTCAGCCGGTTGTTGACCGTGAGCACCTCGATCCCGATACGCCCCAGGAGAGCGGGCACGATCAGCGCCCCCGTGCCGCCCGCGCAGTCCACGACGACTTTCAGTCCGGCGTCGTCCACCCCCGAGGTGTCGATACTCCGCAGCAGTTCGTGTGCGTAGTTCTCCACACCGCGGGAGGGAAAGGTGAGTTCGGCGATCTCACCGGGGAACGCGCGCCGGTACTCACCGCGGGAGAAAACCCGTTCCAGCTTGCGTTGGCCCGCCGGCGACAGGTCGGCGCCGCGGTCGTCGAAGAAGATGATGTCCACCGACTGCGGCGCGCCGGGCGTGGTGCGCAGCGCTATGCCGCCGCTCACCCCGCTCTGCGAGGTGTGGAACCGCGCCACGGGGAGGGGGACCACTTCGAGGTCGCGGACGTCGATCGCGCCCGCGGTGAGCGCGCTGATCACGGCGCGTTTCAGGGTGCGGGCCGCCCGAGAGGTGTCCCGCGAGGTCGTGACCACCGTCCCCTTCTTCAGCGTGGTCGCGTACGCGCTGGCCAGCCGGACCGCCAACTCCGGGGTGATCTCAACGTTGATCAGACCCGACACACCGCGGGGCCCGAACAGGGACCGCTGGCCGCGGGACTCCCAGATGACGTTGGCGTTGACGACCGCTCCGGCCTCGATGGTCTTGAAGGGGTACACCTTGATGTCGTTGGAGAGGTAGGCCTCGGATTCGATGACGCATTCCTCACCGACAACGGCGCCCTCCTCGACCCGGGCTCCCGGCATGACATCGGTGTTCTTGCCGATGACGCATCCGCGCAGGTTCGCGCTGGAACCGATGTAGACGTTGCCGTGGATGACCGCACGGTGCAGGAACGCCTCCGGTCGCACCACGACATTGCTCCCGAGCACCGTGTACTCGCGCAACTCGGCGCCCGCCTCGACCTTGGCGTAGTCGCCGATGTAGAGGGGGCCCCTGAGGCTGGCCTCCGGGTCGACCTCGGCTCCCTCGGCCACCCAGACGCCCGGCTTCATCTCGAACCCGTCGATCTCGACGTCGACCTTGCCCGAGAGGACGTCGGCCTGGGCGCTGAGGTAGCTCTCGTGCGTTCCGACATCCTCCCAGTAGCCGTCGGTGATGTAACCGTAGAGGGGGGCTCCGTCCTTGAGCAGCTTGGGGAAGACGTCCCCGGACCAGTCCACGATCTCGCCCTCGGCGACGTGGTCGAGGACCTCGGGTTCCATGATGTAGATTCCGGTGTTCACCGTGTCGGAGAAGACCTGCCCCCAGGTGGGCTTCTCCAGGAACCGCTGGACGCGCCCCTGCTCGTCCACGATGATGATGCCGAACTCCAGGGGGTTGGCGACCCGCTTGAGCCCGATGGTGACCATGGCGCCGTTCTCGCGGTGGAACCGCACCATGTCCGAGAGGTCGATGTCGGTGAGCGCGTCACCGGAGATGACGATGAACGGCTCGCCGCGCAGGTATTCCTCGGCGTTCTTGACACTGCCCGCGGTACCGAGGGGGACTTCCTCCGCGACGTAGTTGAGGTTCATACCGAGTTCCTCGCCGTCGCCGAAATGGTTGCGGATCAGCGTGGCCAGGAACTGGACGGTGACAACCGTGTCCTCGAATCCGTGCCGCTTCAACAGACGCAGCACGTGCTCCATGATCGGCTTGTTGATAACGGGCAGAAGTGGCTTGGGCTGATTGGCGGTCATCGGCCGCAGGCGGGTGCCTTCCCCGCCCGCCATGACTACTGCCTTCACCAGGGCCACCCCCATACCCTGATCGCGGCTCGACGGAACGCCCTTGGGCGTGCACTCATGGTGGGGACGTCGCTCCCTTCCTATCGCTGGAGGATGGACCGGAACCGCCAGAACACCGACCGCACGACTCCTCAGCCGTGCGACCGCCCTGCTCCGCACCGGGTTCGTCGGACGTGGCCGCCGGTCGCGCCGCGGGCTCCGCGCCCGCGCCGAATAAACGGTCGGCCCGCCGGGTCTGCCGGATCAAGCGCTGCCCTTGCACCGCATACAGCAATCCGGCCCACCAGTAGATAGCCGTTCCCCAGATGGCGAACGCCCAACCCACGATTTGTGCCACATCGCCGACAATGTGTGCATATCCGGCGATGAACAGCAACGGGAACGAGTAGAGCAGGCAAAGGGTGGCGGCCTTGCCCGCGAAATTCACCGGCAGCGGACCGTATCCGTAGTAACGCAGCACCGGCAGGGCCAGCACGATGAGCACGTCGCGCGCGACCAGGATCGCCATGAGCCACCAGGGGACGATGTCGCGGACGACCAGCCCGAGCAGCGCGGCGAAGATGTAGAGCCGATCGGCCAGAGGGTCGAGCATCGTCCCGAGCCGACTGGTCTGGTTCCAGGCCCGCGCGATCTTGCCGTCGAGCCAGTCGGAGATCCCCGCGAAGGCCAGCACCCCCAGTGCCCACCAGTCCTCCTCCGGCCCGAGCACCAGCCACAGGAAGACGGGGACACCCAGCAAGCGCAGAATGCTCAGCAGGTTCGGAACCGTCCAGACGCGGTCGCCTGCCGGATTGCTTTCGATAGCCACCCCACCTCCCGTATACCCAGATCACGAGCCTACCCAGGCAAGCGGCGCGTCATGTCCCCGCCCTGGCACCGCCGGTGTTCCGGGTGGCCGGCGGCTCCGGCACCGGGGCCGGGGCCGCTCCGGCCCGCCGCTCAGGCGGCCAGGGCGCGCAACCGGGCGATGCCGGTCGGTTCCACATCGGCGAGCGGGAGCTCCCGTATGCCGTTGGGCGCGAAGCGGCGCCGCACGGCCTCCAGGACCTGCGTGTCGGGCTGGTCGGGGACCTGGTTGACCACGACGGGCCCCAGCCGGAAACCGGCGTCGGCGAGCTGGTCGGCGGCACGTTCGGTCTCGGCCAGCACCATCCGCCGCGGCAGCAGGACCAGGCGTACGCTCGCGTCCTCCCGCAGCCGGGCGGCCGCGCCCTCCAGCCGGTGCCGGCGCGCGCGCAGCCGTTCCAGCAGCGGGTCCTCCTCGGCCCGGTCCGACTGGTCCGTGCCGACCATGCCCGCGATGAGGCTGTCGGCTCCGGCGACACGCTCGCGCTGGCGGACCAGACCCTGCACCCAGGGGGTGAGCAGGGTCGGAAGGTTGATCATGCGCAGCAGGTGCCCGGTGGGGGCGCTGTCCACGACAAGCCGGCCCCACTCGCCCGGCACGCGCTCCATCGTGTCGATGAGCAGGTCGATGAGCGCTGACTCGGCCATGCCGGGGCTGGCGGCCGCGTGCGTGAGGTGGCGACGCACCGCCGGCATGATCTCGCGCGGCAGCGCCTCGTAGGCGTCCTCGGTAACCTGCTCGACGCGGCGGCGCACCGCGGCGTCGGCGTCGGGTTCGGCCGCCCACAGGCGGTCGGCGACCTGCCGCGGCCGGTCGCCCAGCGGGGTCTCCAGGGCATCGCCCAGCGAGTGGGCGGGGTCGGTGGAGATGACCAGGGTGCGCTGCCCGGCGTCCGCCAGCCCGATGGCCGCCGCCGCGGCCATCGTCGTCTTGCCCACACCGCCCTTACCGCCGAAGAAGGTGATGGCGGTGTTCTCCGCGGTGCTCGTCCCCGCCGTCGGCGTGCCGGCGTTCAACAGCAGACCCCCGGGTCCCCGAACTCGGGATCCCCCATGCGCTGATGCCATTCATGCAGGTCGGCGAGCATATAGGGGATCAGGTCCAGGGTCTCGTAGGCCACCGGGTTGTCCACTCCGAGTGTTTCGAGCAGCAGCAGCGCCCGCATCGTGTCGGCCTGGGTGCGTGCCTCGCGGCGCAGGGCGTGCCGCCAGCGGGCGGCGAACACCGCCTCGTGGAACGCCTCGACCCTGCGCCAGGCCTCGACGGCCCGGCGCAGGCGGCCCGGGCGGACCCGGGCCGCGAAGCCGTCGTCACGCGTCATCGGTTTCGACCCGGCTGGGTTCCGAGGATGCCTCGGAGCGTCCCGCCCACGCCTTGCGCAGGGCGATCGCGGCCTCGACGATCAGCCACAGCGCGAGGCCGAAGATGACCGCGTCCAGCGGGGCCAGCAGGAACTTCTGCAGCGGGTCGTCGGCGGTGGCGAAGCCGAACAGCTGGATGATCAGCGCCCAGGTGGTCATGGCCACCAGGAACACCAGGGGGACGAGCACCGCGATCGGGTTGCGGTTGTTCTTGGTGACCCAGACCGCGATGACCGCGAGCGCCAGTCCCGCGGTGAGCTGATTCGTGGTCCCGAACAGCTGCCACAGGGTGCCGAAGGCGAAGTCGCCCGGCATGATCGCCAGTCCGAAGGGGATGAGCACCGCCAGCAGCGTGGGGATGGTGAGGTTGCGGCTCACCGCCCTGAGCCGGACGATCTCGGCGATCTCCTGGATGATGTAGCGCTGCAGCCGGACGGCGGTGTCCAGGCTGGTCGCCGCGAAGCTGATGACCACGACCGCCGCGAACACACCGCCCACGCCGAGCGGGATCCCCAGGTTGCCGGCGAAGTTGGCGACCCCTTCGGTGAAGTTGCCGACGGCGCCGCCCGAGGCCGAGTCCCAGTCGGCGTAGCGGGTCTGCCACTCGGCGGCGGGATCGGCGGCGAACACCACGACCCCGGCGGCGCAGGCGAGGATCGAGCAGAGCGCGAGTGTGCCCTCGCCGAGGGCGCCCAGGTAGCCGACGTAGCGCGCGTCGGTCTCCTTGTCGAGCTGCTTGGAGGTCGTCCCGGAGGAGACCAGGCTGTGGAACCCGGAGACCGCGCCGCAGGCGATGGTCACGAACAGCAGCGGGAACCAGGGCGGGGAGCCCGCCGGCACGTCGTTGACGAGCGGCGCGGCCATGGTGTTCATCCCCACGGCGACGCCGAGCATGATCACCGCCAGCGCCAGCATCATCTGGTGCTGGTTGATGTAGTCGCGGGGCTGCAGCAGCAGCCAGACCGGCAGCCGGGACGCGAAGAAGGTGTAGACGTAGATCAGCACGATCCACACCGTCGTCGGCTCGACGCCGAGCGCCGCGGCGACCGGGTCGGTGGTGATCGGCAGCAGCTGGCCGAGCGGGATGCAGGCGTAGACGATGACCAGGGCGATGATGGAGGGGATGAGCGCCGCGCTGCGCTTGCGGTAGACGTACTGGCCCACCCCGATCGCGAGCGGATGGTGACCAGGACCGGCAGCACCGCCTCGGGGGTTCCCTCGAACAGGATGGAGATGACCACCGCGAACACCGCGTTGACCATGGTCACCAGGAAGAAGATGATCAGCAGGAAGAGCGTCCGGGCGCGCTTGCTGATCACCTCGCTGGCGAGTGTTCCGATGCTTCTGGCCTTGTGCCGCACCGACACCACGAGCGCGCCGAAGTCGTGCACCCCGGCGGCGAAGACGGTGCCCAGCACCACCCACAGCAGGGCGGGCCCCCACCCCCAGAAGACCGCGACCGCCGGACCGACGATGGGCGCCGCCCCGGCCACCGAGATGAAGTGGTGGCTGAAGACGATGTGCTTGTTGGTGGGGACGAAGTCGACGCCGTCCCGGAAGGTGTGCGCCGGTGTGACGAACGTGGGGTCTAACGCGTACACGCGTTTTGCCAAGTACGAGGAGTAGTAGATGTACCCCAGTGCAAAGATCGCCAAGACCGCGAGCAAGACGACGACTGCTGGCATGGCTGTTCCTTCTTCCCGGATGGAGGATGGGCCGGCCGGTGGGGCACCGGCTGACCGTGATAGGGGACACTGCGGACAGTCTGATCAGCTAAAGTCACCAGAAATTAACATGCGATTTTGCCCACCCGGAAGGCAAGGGGTCGGCTTTGCACGACTTTGTCACAGTCTGGCGACGGTCGACGACCGGTGAACTGTGCTGGCTGGCGCCCGATGGTCCCACCGGCATCCCGGTCGTCCCACTGGATTGGGACGGCACTCCGTGCGTCGCGCTGCCGCTCGCGCACCTGGACGCGGTCGACAGCATGGCGTCGCGGCGCGCGGCGCTCAGTGTCACCGGCGGCGAGCCCGGCCTGGTGGCCATCGGGCGCGTCGATGTCCACTTCGATCTGGGCGGTGAGCGTTTCGTGGAGCACCTGCTGGAGCAGGAGATCATCAAGCACCCGCCCACACGGTTGCGCGCCGACAGCCTGATGGCCCGCCGCGAGAACCGCTGGTGGCTCGCGCGCGTGCTGATCACCCTGACCGCGGTCGACGAGGTCCGCCCGCTGCCCGCCCGCTCCCCCGGCGGCGACGCCCTGCTGGTGCGCCCGGCGGGCACGGCCCCCCGCGTCGACCTCGTCACCGCTCCCTCGTGGCCCGGCGAGCACGAGGCGAACGTGGAGCTGTGGCGCCGCGACGGTGGCTCGCTGCTGGGCGAGGGGGAGGCCGCGTTCGCGTTCGGGCACCAGCACAGCCCCGACTTCGAACGCTGGGAGCGCTGGTACCGCGCCGGGACGGTGCGCGAGGAGACCCTGACGGTGCGCACCGGCGAGGGCGCCCCGGAGGAGGAGCCGGCCCCGTTCGGGTTCCTCGGCCGCTACCGCAACCACAAGGAAGTGGTGCGCGCCTGCCGCGCCGGCATCGCCGTGGCCGAGGCGCGGTCGGGCGGGGCCCGCTGAAAGCGGTCCGCCCGGCTCTCGGGCCGGGCGGTTCAGCTCACACCTTGCGCCACTTGGGGACCCAGGCGCCGTCCTCGGTGATCTCGTAGTCGCCGAACAGCGCGGGCGCCTCGGCGCGCACCGCCTCGCCGATCTTGGCGAACAGCAGCCGGATCTCCTCCTCGGCACCGGGGGCGGTGCGCGCCTCCAGGGTGTGCCGCAGTGTGCGGACGTTGGCGGTCCACACCAGCCCGGTGGCCAGGCCTTCGGGCGCGAAGCGGCGCATGAAGGAGGTCTTGTGCTTCTTCTCCGCGAACTTCACGCCCTCCTCGTCCAGGCCGAAGTGCTCGGTCATCCACTGCTGGAACCGCTCCATCTGGGCGAGCATCTCGGTGGAGCGCTTCATCAGCTCCGGGTCGTCCTTGGCCCAGTCCGGGAACCAGAACGGCAGGTCGGTGAGCCGGACGAAGCGCAGAGACTCCTGGGAGATCGCCACCCCGGGGCGATGCCGAATGAGCTCATGTGTCAGTACCCGGCTCACGTTGTGCAGAACGAAGCTGAAGCTGACGTGCTCCAGCACCGAACCGTGCATGCTGGCCAGGAGGTTGCTCAGGTACTGGTCCTGGTCGGTGCGGACCCGGGTCACGTTGGGGTTGAGGCCCGGCTCCCACGAGCGGTAGCAGAGCCGCCCGGCGAACTCGGCGAGGTTCTGCGGGTCGTTGAGTTCGGCGTCCATTTCCCCACGGTCCAGCCGCTCCAGCCAGCTCTGCCCGCCGACATCGGCGAGGTAGCGGGCGATCTCGTCGTAGTCCAGCTGCGGCCGCGCGACCAGGTGGACCTCGGGCTCGACACTCTTCACCGTGGCTTCTTCTCCCCCACATCCGGCGCCGCTCCCGCGCGCCGGTCTCATCGATCCGACATCGGGCCGGCCGTACCGCCGCTGCGGGCGTGCACGGTGTCCGGCGCGTGTCCGAACCTAGCACCCAGGGCCGACGGTACCGCCGACCCCGCTGGTGGGGCCTCCATTGCCGTCGCTTTCCGTGAACGGAGGCGCGACCGCCGGGGAGGCCCCGCTGAGATCCGGGGCGACCGGGAACCCGGGGCACGTTCCCGGCCACGACGCTAGTCGGGGAGGTGCGGGAGCACGGACTCCGGGGTCGCGTAGTCCCCGCCCTGCGGGCCTCCGTGCCAGAACGGGTCGTCGTCGGGAAACTGCGAGGCGAACTTCGCGGCGTCGTCGACCGGCCGGTAGCCGAGTTCGTTCTCGGCGACGGTCAGGTCCCAGAAGCGCCGGGCGTTGGCCGAGACCGCGTAGGCCACCACGTAACTCACGTTGGAGGCGGTCAGCGCGGCCTTGACGAAGCCTGCGCAGTCGCGCGGGCTGAGCCACGTGGCGAGGTGGCGGGTCTCGGTGGGCTCCTCCTCGAACGAGCCGGCGCGCAGAGCCACGACCTCCAGGCCGAAGGTGTCGGCGTACATCTGGCCGAGCGCCTCCACTGCCAGTTTGCTCACCCCGTACAGCCCGTCGGGCCGGGGCGGCTCGTCGGGGAAGACGTGGTGGTGAATGGGGTAGCTCCCCGTTACCCGGTTGCTGGAGAGCAGCACGACGCGTCGCACCTCCGAGCGCCGTGCCGCCTCCAAGACATTGAAGGTCCCCCGAACGTTGGCCTCAAGCAGCTCGTCGAAGGAAGCCTCGTCGGACATCCCCGCCAGGTGCACGACGGCGTCGGCCCGGTCGAACGCCTTGACCAGCGTGGCCAGGTCCGAAAGGTCGCCCTCCAGCGCGGTCTCGTCCTCGTCCTCCGCCGTGACGGGTTCGCGGTCGATGAGCACAAGGTGGTCGGCTTCCTCACGCAGTCCGGCGCGCACGGTGGGGCCCATGCGGCCCGCCACTCCGGTGATCACGACCCTGCCAAGATTCACATCCATGATCCGGAGCTTATGGGCCATTGGGCATTTGTTCACGCGACGCGCGAGGCGCCCGGCTACTTCGCGCGCGCCAGGCGCAGCACGTTGCCGATGATCCGCTCGCCGACAGCGGCTGTGAGAATGGACTCGGGATGGAACTGCACGCCCCACCGCCTGGCGCGGGGATCCTCGATCGCCATCACTACGGAGTCGGAGCCGTCGCCCACGGTGGCCGTCACCGCGTAGTTCTTCACCTGGGCGGGCGTCGTGTAGGTCGAGTGGTACCGGGCCGCGGTGAACCCGCCGAGGCCGGCCAGCAGTTCGCCGCCGTTGACCTGGACTTGTCCCGGCTTTCCGTGCACCGGCTCCCGGAGCGTGCACAGCTCACCGCCGGCGTGCTCGACCATCGCCTGCAGCCCCAGGCAGACTCCGAACACCGGGAGTCCCCGCCCGTCCAGGCGTCCAGCAGGGCGTTGGTGTCGAAATCGGCGGGCAGCCCGGGCCCCGGGGAAAGGACGACGAGGTCGGGGGCCAGCTCGTCCAGCAGCGCCGGGTCGAAACCGTGGCGGACGGTGGTGACATCGGCACCGTGCCGGCGGACGTAGTCGGCGAGGGTGTTCACGAAGGAGTCCTCGTGGTCGACCAGGAGCACCGTCATACCGGCCGCGGCGGCCTCCGGCTCCGCGGCGCCGGGGCCGGCCTCCGTCTCCCTGCCAGCCGCCTGCGGGCCGCCGTCCAGGGCGAGGGTCTCCAGGAGCGCGCGCGCCTTGAGGAACGTCTCGCGCTCTTCGGCGTCGGGGTCGGAGTCGTACAGCAGGGTGGCGCCGACCCGGACGGTGGCCACGCCGTCGCGGATGTGCGCGGTGCGCAGTGTCAAGCCGGTGTTCATCGAACCGTCGAAGCCGACGGCACCGACGGCACCTCCGTACCAGCGGCGCGGCGTGGTCTCGTGCTGCTCGATGAACCGCATGGCCCAGGTCTTGGGCGCGCCGGTGACGGTGACGGCCCACATGTGGGTGAGGAAGGCGTCCAGAGCGTCGAACTCGGGGCGGAGCGTGCCCTCGATGTGGTCGACCGTGTGGATCAGCCTGCTGTACATCTCGATCTGCCGGCGGCCGATGACGCGGACGCTGCCCGGCTCGCACACCCGGGACTTGTCGTTGCGGTCGACGTCGGTGCACATCGTCAGTTCGGACTCCTCCTTGACGGAGGAGAGCAGCGTGCGGATGTTCTCGGCGTCGCCGAGGGCGTCCGCACCGCGGCGGATGGTGCCGGAGATCGGGCAGGTCTCCACCCGCTGCCCGCGGCCCGGCTCCCCGGTGACCCGGACGAACATCTCCGGCGAGGCCCCCACCAGGTACTCCCCTTCGCCGAGGTTGAAGAAGAACTCGTAGGGGGCGGGGTTGCGCTCGCGCAGGTGCTCGTAGAACCGGGCCGGGGAGTCGCAGGCGCCGTAGGTGCGGTGGCCGGGCACCACCTCGAACAGGTCGCCCCGGACGAACCTCTTCTTGGCTTCGGCGACGATCCGCGCATACGAGCCGGGCTCGGGCTGCGCTGGGGTCTCGGCGGCCACGACGGCCGGGGTGGGATCGGTCCGGCGCGCCAGTCCGTCGGTCGCGGCACCCTCCCGGTCGCCGGTGAACGACGCGGGGACGGTGAAGTCGTAGGTGTAGCGGAGGCAGGTCTCGCGCTTGCGGTCGCGTACCACGATCGCGTCGGGCAGGTGCAGCACGAGGTCGCGGTCCTCCGGGGCGCGTTCCAGGACCTGCTCGATCGGTTCGAACTGGAACGCGAGGTCGTAGCCGAAGGCCCCGTACAGACCGAGGTGCGGGTCGGCGTCGGAGGAGAACAGCGCGACGATGGAGCGCAGCACGGAGAAGACGCTCGGCCGGCGGCTGCGCTGCTCCTCGGTGAAGAACCCCCCGGGCTCGGGGACGGTGACCTCCGCGGTGCCGCCGGCGGCGGTCGCCTCGCCGTGCTCGCCCAGCGCATGGGCGATGACGGGCGTCAGGACGCGCCCCCGGTCGTTCAGGGCGGTCGCGGTGACACGGCGCCCGCGTGCGGCCACTTCGAGGCAGGGGTCCACGTAGCCGAGGTGCCAGCGGCTGTAGCGGCCCGGATACTCCATCCCGGAGGACAGCACCCCGCCGCGGCGGTGCTCGACGTCGCGGACCAGCTCGGTGAGGACGTCGGGGGTGCAGGGTGTCGCGGTGCGGCGAATATCGAGGCCGCCACCGGTGCGGTAGGAGGTGGAGTTCGCGTCCAAGGCCGATCCTTTTCGCGCTGGGTCTTCGGGCGCCGCACCGGACCGTGGCCGGAAAAGGACCGAAGGCCGCCGGTACGGGCGGCCGCTGGTCAGGGAATGCGAACCTTGAGCGCCGCCTAGGAGCGGCGCCACCACTGACGAGTCGTCGGCTCGGTTCGCATGGGAAGGAGTGTAGCGCCTCGCGCCGGCTGTTCGGTAGGGCGCGCCCTACGCCAGCGGCCCTGGCTGGACTCGGAGGCGAGTGCTAAGCTACATGGCTACTTGTGGACACAATACACCCATATTAGAGCACATAAGAAAGGTACCACGTGTCGGAGCAGTGTCAAGCCGGATCGGAGCACGCCCGCGGTTCCGCCCTCGATGAGGAGCAGTCCTACGTGTCGCGACTGTACGCGCGGCTGGACACCCTGCGCGAGGGCACGCACGATGCTCTCCGGAGTGCCTACGCCCAGGGCGGCGGCGGAGGCTACGCCGCCCGGACAGAACGCGAAGCGCAGGTCGGAGAGCGCGCCGGCCGCCTAGCGCAGCTCTCGGCCGTGGAGAACAGGCTGTGCTTCGGCCGGATCGACCACGAGGGCGTCGACGGCGTCGGCGGGGAGACCCTCTACATCGGGCGCATCGGCCTGCGCGACGAGGACCACGAGCCGATGCTGATCGACTGGCGCGCGCCGGCGGCGCGCCCCTTCTATGTGGCCACCCCCTCATCGCCGTGCGGCCTGACGCGCCGCCGCCACATCCACACCCGCGACCGGACCGTCGTCGATCTCGACGACGAGGTGTTCGACCTGGAAGGGCTCACCGACTCCGACCGCCGCACCCTGGTCGGCGAAGCCGCCCTACTGGCCACGCTGCGCCAGGAACGCACCGGCCGTATGGGCGACATCGTGGCCACCATCCAGTCGGAGCAGGACCGGGTGATCCGCTCCGAGCTTCCGGGCGCGCTGGTGGTGCAGGGCGGCCCCGGAACAGGGAAGACCGTCGCGGCGCTGCACCGTGCCGCTTACCTGCTGTACACGCACCGGACGACGCTGGAACGCCGCGGCGTGCTCGTGGTCGGCCCCAACGCCGTGTTCCTGCGCTACATCGGGCAGGTGCTGCCGTCGCTCGGCGAGACCGACGTGGTGCTGACGACCATCGGCGAACTGCACCCGGGAGTCCGCGCAGCAGCGGTCGACCCCCCGAAGGCGGCCGCCGTCAAAGGGGCGCTGCGGATGGCGGAGCTCGTCGAGGCGGCCGTCGCCGATCGGCAGCGGCTGCCCGAGGGCGACCTGGTGGTCGAGGCCGAGGGGACGGTCCTGCGGGTGGACCGCCGTACGTGCGCCCACATCCGCGGGCGCGCCCGGGACCTGGGCCTGCCGCACAACAAGGCCCGCAAGCTCTTCGTCAACGAGATGCTGTGGGAGCTGGCACGCGCCCAGGACGCCCAGCTGGAGCAGTCGGTGCGCGAGGTCGAGGAGACCGAGGGCCTGCTGGAGGAGTCCGGGCTGCCGGAGCTGGAGAATCCCGAGGCGAAGCTGCGCACCGAGGAGGACACGGCCTACGCGCGCCGGATCCTGTGGACCGAGCCCGCGGTCCGGGCGGCGCTGGACCGGCTGTGGCCCCTGCTCACCCCCGAAAGACTCATCGGCGAGCTGCTGAGTGATCCCGCGCTGCTGGAGTCGGCGGTCGAGGGGGCCGCGCCGCTCCTCGGCGAGGAGGCGTTCGCCCCGCACGAGTGGCGTCCGCTGCTGCGCTCTCCGGACGCGCCGTGGACGGTGGGCGATGTCCCGCTGCTCGACGAGGCGGCCGAGCTGCTCGGTGAGGACGACAGCGAAGAGCGGGCGCGCGAACGCCGGGCCGCGGAGCGGCGCCGGGAGGAGGAACGCTACGTCCAGGGCGTCCTGGAGTACACCGGGCTGTTCGAGACCGGGATGATGGACGCGGCGGGCCTGGCCGAGCGCCACCGCGACCCCGGCCCCGCCGCGACAACGGCCGACCTGGCCGCGGCCGATCGCACCTGGGCCTACGGGCACGTGATCGTGGACGAGGCCCAGGAGCTGTCGGAGATGGCCTGGCGCGCGGTGATGCGCCGTGTTCCGACCAGGTCGCTGACGGTCGTGGGCGACCTCGCCCAGACCGGGAACGCCGCGGGGGCGCGCTCCTGGAGCGGGATGCTGGAACGCTACGTCCGCGACCGGCTGCGCGAGGAGCGCCTGCTGGTCAACTACCGGACACCGGTCCAGATCATGGAGGTCGCCGCCGATGTGCTCGAAGCGATCGCACCGGACCAGGAGCCCCCCGAGTCGGTGCGGGACGGCGACACGCCGCCCCGCGCGGTGCGGCTGCCCCGCGGCGACCTGGCCACCGGGCTTCCCGCGCTGGTGCGATCGGAGCTGGAGGCGATCGGCGAGGGGCGCCTCGCGGTGATCGCTCCCGAGGCCAGGCACACCGAGATCGCCGGGCTGCTTCCCGAGGCCGCGGCCGCGGCGACACCGGAGGTCCTGGACCGCCCCTCCTGCGTCCTCACCCCCACCCAGTCCAAGGGCCTGGAGTTCGACGCGGTGGTCGTCGTCGACCCCTCGGGCATGCTCGACGCCTCCCCCACCGGAGGCCACGACCTCTACGTGGCGATCACACGCGCCACCCGCAGGCTCGCGGTCGCCTACGAGGAGAAGCTGCCGGCGGTGCTCGGCCGGCTGGCCGGCGGCTGAGGAGGGGACGGTGCGCCGGATACCGGACCGGGGTCACACGACCGAGAACCCGGCGAGGGTCACCTCGAAGGGGTCGAACCGCGGATCGGCGCCGCGGGCCCCCTCCTGGACGAAGCCGAAGAGGGCGGCCAGCGCGGCCTCCCCGAACTCCAGCGGATGGAAGGGAACCTCGGGAAGGCCGTCGTCGTACTCGCCCTCCCAGTAGGGAAGCTCGAACGCGAGTGGCTGACCGTCCTCCGCCGCTCCGTGCTCGACGGACGCGGCGGCCCATCGGCGGAGCTGCCCGTCCTCCCACAGACCGACCTCGACGGTGTCGACGACACTGTGCATGACGTGCAGGTAGGTCCGCCTGTAGGGCCCCTGCCAGGGGCACTTCTCCGGGTAGTCCGGGTGGCCGGCCCCCGCCCCTCCAAAAGTTCCCACGCGCAGACGATCTCCAGCCCGTCGAACGCACCGGCGTAGACGGCGTCCCGCGGGATCACCGCCTCGATCAGGGGGAGGTCGCCCAGCCGCTTGCCCACCCTGCCGGGCAGCAGCCGCTCGGCCGCGCGCCGGGCGGAGCCGGGTTCGGCGACCAGCCCTTCACGAAGGATCTCCCGCGGGTCCACGTCGGCGGACGCGACGATCGCGTTCTTGGCTCCCATAGCGGTTCCCTGCCTTTTTCGTCTCGGTGTCCTCCGAAGAGGCAGATCGCCGCGATGGTAGCGGCCGCTTGTGACAGTGTGGCCGGCCGAGCTCGGGCGGAACGCGCCACGTCGGCCTCCCGCACCGCCCGGCGAGAAGACCGCGGCGCCCGCCGTCCGCGCCCCGCGGAAAGGCCTCCGGCGAGGATGGCCGACGGCCTTCCCCGCCGTTCGCCCTACAGCGGGCCGGATGGTGACATCAAGAGATGCTGATACGTTTCAGGGGGCCGCCATGGAGATGTCCCCCGACCGGTGAGGAGACGCGGTGACCAAGAGCCGGACGCTCGACGTCGTGGTGATCGGCGGCGGTCAGGCGGGCCTGGCCGCCGGGTACTTCCTGCGCCGCGCGGGCGTGGATTTCGTCATCCTCGATCGGGAAGAGCACCCCGGAGGGGCGTGGCAGCACTTCTGGGAGTCCCTGCGGACGTTCTCCCCTGCCGCGCACAGCATGCTGCCGGGCTGGTGGATGCCCGACCAGGAGGGTGAGCCGTTCCCCACCGCCGATCACGTGGTCGGCTACCTCACCGCCTACGAGCAGCGCTACGGACTGCCGCTGCGGCGTCCGGTACGCGTCCGCGAAGTGCGCGCGGACGGGCCCGCCCTTGCGGTCGTGACCGATGCCGGAACCTGGCGCGCCCGGCACGTGGTCAGCGCGACGGGGACCTGGCGGGCGCCGCACGTCCCGCACTACCCGGGCCGGGAGCTGTTCGCCGGGCGAGAGCTGCACACGGTCGGCTACCGCAAGCCAGCGGAGTTCGCGGGGGCGCGGGTGCTGGTCGTGGGGGGCGGGAACTCGGCGGCGCAGATCCTGGCCGAGGTGTCGCAGTGGGCGGAGACCGCCTGGGCCGCCCGGCGCCCGCCGCGCTTCCTGCCCGACCACGTCGACGGCCGCGCGCTCTTCGACATCGCGACCCGGCGGCATCTCGCCCGCGAGGGGAGCGTGGACGGCAGCGGCGGCATCGCGGCGCTCGGCGACATCGTGCTGACGCCGAGCGTGCGCGCCGCCCGCGACCACGGCGCGCTGCGGGCCCGGCCGATGTTCGACCGCCTCACGGCGCGGGGAGCCGAATGGACGGACGGACGCGCCGAGGGGTTCGACGCCGTCATCTGGTGCACCGGGTTCCGGCCGGTGCTGGACCACCTGGCCCCTCTCGGGCTGCGCGGGGACGGCGGCCGCATGGCCGTGGACGGCAACCGGGCCGCTGAGGAGCCCAGGCTGCGCCTCCTCGGCTACGGCGACTGGACCGGATTCGCCTCGGCGACCCTGATCGGCGCGGGACGCACGGCGAAGGGCGCGGTCGCCGAGATCGTGGCGGATCTGCGCGGCCGCTGAGCGCGGATCACCGTCCGGGCGCGGGGGAGGAGCGGCGGACTCGATGCCTGCGGACCCGGCGGATCGTGCCGCGGACCAACTGGAAGAAGTGGCTCATCTCGGCCAGTCGCGCTCCCGCCGATGTGTCGGCGCCGACGATCCGCACGCCTTCGCGGGCCTCGTTCTCCCATGGGGCGAACAGCGCCTCCCGCCGGGCGAAGACGGCGCTCCAGTCGCCCGCGAAGCGGTAGGTCTCGCGCCGGTTTCCGGGAATGCGGTCCCGGCGCACCAGGGAGAACGTTTCGAGGTAGCGCACCGCTTTGGAGATGGCGGCCGGGCTCGCCGACAGGCGCTCGCCCAGTTGCCGCGCCGTGAGGCTGCCGGACTCGGTCACCAGCAGGAACGCGAGCACGCGGGCCGGCATCCGGGCCATTCCGGTGGCGGTCATCGAGCGGGCGAACCGCTCCGCGTACCGGCGCACTTCACCGTCGTCGGGCGGGGCAGACGGTTCCGGTTCCCCTGCGGCGGAGCGCCGAGCGCGCCGCCGGGTGGCGCGCTGGGCGTCGGCCGCCCGGTAGGCGGAGCGCCCGCCGTTGCGGGCCACCTCACGGCTGATGGTCGAGGTCGGGCGGCCCAGGCGCCGGGCGATCTCGGCGTATCCCAGTCCGGCGGCCAGGCCGGTACCGATGTGTTCCCTGTCCCTCGGGGTCAGCCTCGCTCCCGGCATCGCTCCCCTTCGCCCTCTCTGTGACTCTGTTGCAATGAATATATTAGTGGACAAATCTCATTGCAACAATGAGGAACAAGAGCATCCCCGCGGGCGCTCCGGAGGCGATGGGCGCAGCGGAGGAGGAACCTTGCTGATCTCTCGGAAAAGCTTAGTACGAACAGGAAGAGCCACATAGGCAAGTACCGGATCCAGCCCCCGCTCCCCTCACCTCGCTCGCGGCCGACGCCGCATTGTTCACGCTCGGCCGCCGGCGAAGAGGCAGTTCCGTTTACAGATAAGGAAACTTCACCTACCTTCTCGTTCATGGACTCCACCCTTGGCACGCTCCCGCCCGCCCCCGTCGCGATCGTGGGCGGCGGCCCTGTCGGGCTCTCCTTGGCGCTCGGGTTGGCCCGCCAGGGGATGCGCTCGATTCTCCTGGAGCGGAAGGCGGCGACCAGTGACCGCTCCAAGGCTCCGGCGATCCACCTGCGCAGCCGGGAGATCTTCCGGCAGTGGGATACCGAGCAGCCGCTCCTCGACGCCGGTGTGCTGGTCCGGTCGCTACCGCTCTACCGCGCGGCCACCGGCCGGCGCCCTTTGCTGTCCTTCGAGTTCTCCGAACTCGAAACCGAGGCCGACCGCCCCGGCATCCTGTTCCTGGAGCAGGGGCGGACCGAGAGGGTGCTGCTGGAGGCGGTTCGCGAGACCGGCCTGTGCGACCTCCGTTTCGACTCGGAGGTCGTGAGGCTGGTTCCCGGAGACGGCGGCGTGCGACTGACCGTCCGGGAGGAAGGGGCGCAGCGCGTGCTCGACGCCGAGTTCGCCGTCGGCTGCGACGGAGGGGGCAGCTTTGTCCGCAAGGCGCTCGGCCTGCCCTTCGAGGGGGTGACGCTACCGGTGCGGGCCACGCTGGCCGACATACACGTGACGGACGGGCGCGACTCGCTCCCCTGGCCCAGGACATCGAACGACCGGTCCACCATCACCTCGACCCAGCGCCTGGCGCCCCGGCACTGGCGGATCGTCCGCCTCGAAGCCGACGACCCGAGGCAGGACGGCGATGTCTCCGAGGAGGAGGTGCACCGCAGCGCCGCCGAGTCCTGGGAGAGGGGTCAGCGCAGGTGCTGTGGGCGAGCCGGTTCCGGTTCCAGCGGCGCACGAGTCCGCGCTTCCGTGTCGGCCGCGTGCTGCTCGCCGGAGACGCCGCGCACATCTTCCCGCCGGCCATGGGCCAGGGCATGAACACGGGGATCCAGGACGCGCACAACCTCGCCTGGAAGCTGGCCCACGCCGTGCGCGGCGGGGACCTCGAACGCCTGCTCGCCTCCTACGATGTGGAGCGCCGCGACGCTGTGGGGCGCGTGTCGCGCTACGTCAACCGGTTCGCCCGGATGGGGGTCCAGGCTCCCCGGTTCGTCCGCGAGGGGATGATCCAGCTGATGCGCCTGGGCCAGGCTCTGCCCCGCAGCCGCCGGAGATCCCTGCGGAATATGGCGATGATCGACCGTGGTTACGGTGCGTCTCCCCTCTTGTCCCCCACCGAGCGCTCCTCGGGGAGGCGGCTGCCGAACCCGGCGCTGCGCTCCTCCGGCGGCCCGGAGGTCCGGCTGTACGACCTGCTACCGAACCGGCCGGTTCTGCTCGACATCGCCCACGAGCGCCGGTTCAGCGCCGATCCGCCCGTCAAGGACACCCTCAGGATCGGCCCGGGAGCCCACCAGGACCCCACCGGAGCGCTGCGCGGCCTGCTGGGTGGCGAGGACGGCTACATCCTGGTCCGGCCCGACCTGCACATCGCCTGGGCGCGCCGCGGTCCGGACGGGCTCGCCGAGGCCGCCCGACACGCCCTCGGCTACCCCTGATTCCGGGGGCAGAAGCGGCCCGGCCTCCGGTACCCGCGGCCCCCTCCCCGATCCGGGGAGACGAGCGCCAGGGCACCGTCCGGTACTCCTGCCCGGCCGGAGAGGCCGTCCGGCTGCACCGGCAGCGCCGCGGAGCGAGTGGCGCTGGGCCGCTCCACCGGCGAAACGAGAAGCCTGATTGTTCAACAATATTTCCATGATCTTCGCGCACGCCTCCCTGGAAAAATCGATATCGCGTATTCACCACGGCAATCAGCCCGTACCCCCCTATTGATTGTTGAACAGAACAGAGACTAGCGTGTACGCATGACGCAAGACGGAAGCGAACCCGCGGAGGCGTTGAGCGCGACGGACCGGGTGGTCGACGTGCTCCGGGGACGCATCCTGGAGGGGACTCTGTCGCCGGGCGCAGCTCTGCGTGAGACCTCGGTCGCCACCGAACTGGACGTCTCGCGCAACACTCTGCGCGAGGCGCTGCGGCTGCTGACGTCCGAAGGACTGGTGACCCAGGCGCCGAACAAAGGGGCATCCGTCAAGGCCTTCACCGCTTCGGAGGTGCGCGACATCTACCGGACCCGGCGGGTCCTCGAAGTGCAGGCTGCCACGGAGAGTGCCGTGGCCGACGAGAGCCGTTTCACCGCCATGGAGACGGCGGTGGCCGCGAAGGAGCGTGCCGAGCAGGCGCGGCTGTGGCGCGAGGCCGGTACGGCGAGTCTGCGGTTCCACCAGGCACTGATCGCGGTCCTGGGCAGCTGCCGGCTCAACGAGTTCTTTCGGACCCTGCTCGCCCAACTGCGGTTGGCGTGGGCGGAGTCCTGTGACGAGGAACGGTTCCAGCGGGGCTGGGCCGCCCGTGATCGGGAGCTGTTCGAGCTGCTGCGGCAGGGGCTCCGGGCGCAGAGCGTCGGCGTGCTTCTGCTCTATCTGGAGGATTCCGAACGGCAGGTACTCGACGGGCTCCGTCGAGCGCGTGCCGCCCCGCATCAAGCACGCACTGAGACAGGGGCGCACGGCGTCGCCCCCCTTGAGCACACACCACGTGGAGAGTGAGATGGGTTCAGCAACGACTTCGTACCGGCCGAAGGCCAGCAGCGTCATCGATGTTGGCAAGGACTTCTACGACCGGCTCGCCGAGAACACCGGCAGCAGGGATCTCGTCGAACGGTTCGTGCTCCCGATCCGGTCCGGCCGCGCCTGGGAGGTGCCCGCCGGTCACCTGTGCCGGGTGCTCACCCCGGAAGGGCCTCAGTGCGGGGACTTCAACGTCTGGAACCGCCACAATCCCCGGGAGCGCCTGTGGGCCTCGCGCACCCGCCAACTCCAGGGCGCGCATGTGACCCGCTACGACCGGTTGTGGTCGACCCTGCCGTATTTGCGCCCGTTGCTGACGATCACGAACGACTCCCTGGAGTGGTACGGGGTGGACGAGGACGGCGCCCGGGTACACGACCTGCTCGGCTCGCGGTGCGATCCCTACGTCAACCGCATCCTCACCGGTGAGGACTTCGACTTCCACTGCCACTCGAACCTGGTCCGGGCCGTGCTGCCCTACGGCCTCACCGAGTTCGACGTGCACGACGTGCTGAACATCTTCACGGTCACCGGCCTCGACGACGAGGACAGGTACTACATGAAGCCGTCGCCCGCCAGCTCCGGCGACTTCTTCGAGTTCTTCGCCGAGCAGGACCTGCTGTGCGCGCTGTCGACCTGCCCGGCGGGCGACCTCTCGGTCCCGTTCTGGGGCCCCGAGGCCCGCGACCCCGTCGAGGTGTGCCGGCCGCTCGCCGTGGAGGTCTACCGCCCCTCCCCCGAACTGACCGGCGGCTGGAGCACACCGCCCCGTGCCTCATACCAGGGTCTGCACGGCATCACGCTGCCCGTGTGGTCCTGAAACGGGCGGTCGAACGGCACGCTGATGCCCTTACCGCCCTTGCGCGGGGGCGGGCAGGCGGACGGCGTCCACGCCGCGGCCCGCGACCAAACGGGGAACATGGAGGCTGCCTGTCACTGCTGGCCCTTCCGTCATCCGATGGTGGCCAAAAAGGCGATGCCGGTGAGGTAGAACGCGAAGATCGCGATGCCCTCGAACCCGATCCCCCTGCGCTGACGGCGGATGAGCCCGGCGGTGACGAGCAGGTTGAGGACCACTCCGATCCCGACGAAAAGCAGGACCTCCCGGTTCATGGCACCGTAGAGGGAGCCGTGGCGGTATGCGGCGTCGGAGGCGGACAGGAACAGCACGTCAAACCCGTTTCCACCGACGATGTCGCCGATCGCCAGGTGGAGTGCGCGGATGCGGACCGCGTAGAGCACGGTGACCAGTTCGGGGGTGGAGGTGATGACACCGGTGATGACGGCACCGACGAAACCGCTGGACAGCCCGGTCTGGTTCGCCAGGGAGAGTCCGGATTCCCCGACGACGTAGCCGGTGGTCGCGATCAGCGCCGCCAGGCCGGCGAACTTCAGCCACATGGACGCCATGGATTCCCGGGACCCTTCCGCCTCGGGTTCGGGCTGGTCGGGCTGGGTCCACCGGGTGCGCTCCACCTTCCACATCGGGTGCGCGCCCACATGGCGGGAGAGCCGCAGCCAGTACCAGTAGAGGAAGAGGAGCACCGCGGAGGCCGGGTGCAGGCCGAACACGGTGACCTGCGGCCCGGCGCCGGCGATCAGCACGGTCCCGAGCATGATGCACAACCCGACCGGGGCGAGCAGGTTCGGGAGGGACGCTGCGGCGTGTTCGAGGTTGGCGCGCCGGTAGAACGCGTCCGCCAGCGCGATGAACACGGTCTGGGCCGCGATGCCGCCGAGCGCGTTGGTCATCGCGAACGTCGGCTCCCCCTGCGCCGCTCCGTTGACACTGGTGATCAGTCCAGGCAGGGAGGTGACCGCGCCGATGAGCAGAAAACCGGCCAGGGTCTCGCCGAGCCCGGTGCGGTCGGCGAGCCGGTCGACGAGCCGGGTGAACGGCCCGCCTCCGGACACCAGGACCATCGCGGCGAGGCCCATGACGGCGGCGCTCCACCACAGCGGCCAGTCCTGCATCGTGCTCCCTCCGTCGCGGTTCGCCCGGGAGACCGCGAAGGCGCCGCTACCCGCGCGGGCGGGTCCTAGCACGGAACCGATCGGTGCACGAACCATGTGTGAGGCACCGTGCCTTACTCGCGCGGCCCTCGGCGGGAACGCCCCGCCGAGGGCCTTCGCGTCCGGTCCGCGGCCGCCCGCTCAGCGCGCGGCGAGGGAGGCCTCGTAGTGCGCGCGCAGCTCCCGGGTCCGTCCCTCGGGCCACGGGCAGACGTCCTCGCCCCGCAGACTCCGGGCGAACAGTTCGAGGTGCGTGTGCCACGCGGCGAGAGCGGTGAGGAGCTCATCCGCCGCTTCGCCGGGCAGTGTCTGGGTCAGCACGACGCGCGCACCGCCGGGACCTTCCCGGAGTTCCCAGCGGACCCGGCCGGCGGGCCCGTCCTCCGCTCCCCAGGCGCACTCCAGCATGCCCGGCGCCTCGACCGCCGTGACCGCGCCGGCCGGCACGTAGCCGTTGGTCATCGCGAGGGGAGGCGGCCCGCCGACCACGGGCTCCCCCGCGGCGGTGCCGCCGCTCGCCGCGTCCTCCTGGCCGGCCAGCGCCCGCCACACCTCATCGACCCCGTGCCCCATGAGCTGCCGTTCGAAGCGCACGGTCCACCCGTCGGCGCCCGGCTGCGCGGTCCCCTCGTCCAGGCCGAAACTTCGCATGTACTCCTCGAACAGTTCGACATAGCGAGCCGGGTCCTCGTCCGACTCGGCGGGTCCGCCGCCCAGCAGCGCCGCCAGGACGTCGAGGCAGCCCTGCCAGCCGGCCGCGAAGCTGGCCGCGCCGGCGCGGTCCTCGACCACGTCGGTGAAGACCAGCAGACAGCCCTCCGGGGCGGGGGTCAGTTCGAACCGGAGGGTCTCGTCCTTGAGCCAGTCCAGTCCCGCACCGGCCGCGGGCATGAAGAACTCCAGGAGCCGGGGCGGGTCGAGCGCGGTGACCGTGCCGTCGGGTTGCGCCCACGCCTCCTCGGGGAAGCTCCAGCGGACCTTCCCGCCGACCTCCAGTTCGATCTCGACCCGTCCGGGCATCCACTGGGACAGCTGCTCGGTCTCGGTGATGGCGTACCAGACCTTCTCCACCGGGTGGCGCAGCTGCGTTCGAAGCGCAGGTGGCCACGGCCGTCCTCCGCGGTGCGCATCGTCGCGTACGGCTTCATAGCTGATCGCCCCTCTCCTCCGGGTCCCGCCGCCGATCCGGTTCGGCGGCACCTTGGACGCAACCGCCACATCCTCAGTATTCCACTACAGAAATATAGCCAGCAAGGCATGTAAACGGAACGGCCTGGGCGCAGTGCGACGAGAACGGACCGGCGGCGGGAACCGCGCTCAGGCGGAGAGCGCGTTCCGGTGCCCTGTGATGGCCCCGACGACGGCATCGGCCAGATCCTCGATGACCTCGTCGGCGCCGACCTCCGGATGCTCCAGCCACCACTCCCCGGCCGCCTGGACCATGCCGACGACGGCGTGCGCCACGAGCTGCGCGCGGACCGGCTCCTCGATGTAGCCCTCGTCGATCAGCGTGTCGGCCAGTTCCTCGCCCAGGCGGCGCACCACCAGGCTGAGGTCGCCGCGGGTCCGCGGATCCTCGGCGGTGGCCCGGTCCATCAGGAACCGGTAAAGGTTGAGGTTGCGGCCGATCATCTGCAGGTAGGCCCCGACCGTGGCGCGGGCCCGCCGCTTCAGGCCGTCTCCCGCGTGCAGCTCGGACCGGACGCGTTCGATCAGCGGGTCGACGTGGCGTTCCGCGAGCGCCCGGTACAGCCCGCTCTTGTCCCCGAAGTGGCGGTAGAGGATCGGCTTGCTGATTCCGGCCTCGGCTGCGATGGCCGACATCGAGGTCTCCGGGCCGTCCCTCTGGATGACCGCATCGGCGGCGTCGAGGATGGTCCGCCGCCGTTCAGGGTTGCGGCGGCGGGGAACGGGCTGGGGTTGCGGTGCGGGTTCGGTGGCCACACTGCCAAACGGTAGCGCGCGGCGGACGAATCCGCTCGCACGCTGGGGCTCACCGCTGGATCATGATCCAGGTCGCCCGCGCGGCGGCGAGCACCGCGCCGTCGGCGCCGTAGAGCGTGCTGGCGGTGAACGCCTTGCGGCCCGTGGTCCCGGTCAGTCTGCCTACGATCACGTGCAGGCGCTCGATCACCGGGGTCCGCCAGACAGCGGCCGACATCCGGCCCAGCACCATGGGGCGCCCGCTGACATCGCTGGACCACCCTCCGGGGCAGTCCAGGGCCGCCCACACGATCTCCTCCGGAACCGTGTCCCGCCCTTCGGGGGCCAGGGAGGCGTGCGGGCGCCACACACAGGCGACCGTGTCCTCCTCGCCCTTTCCCACACCGTCCGCCACGGGACCGGCGAACAGCCGCAGCCCGTCCCCCGGATCGCGACCGGTACCGCAGGTGAAACAGGTCGGGAACGGATGCCCGCTCCATCCGCGGAACCGCCGCTGGGCTTCCTCCGCCCGATCGATCGGGACCGGGTCGACGATCTCGTCCGGTTCCGGCGCCGGCACCGCCTCGGCCACCAGGTCGCCACCGTCCAGCAGCCGCAGTTGCGTGTCGACCGCCTGTTCCACCTTCAGCGGCCTGTCCAGCGGCGGTGGCATGCGCAGGGTTACCTGGGCCGCCTTCGCGCCCAGACAGCGAGCCAGCAGTCCACTGATGTAGCCGCCGTTGGCGGAGGCGGAGGGTCCGTTGAAGCGGGATGCGACGGTCAGCTCGGTGGGGGCTCCGTTGCCCGGGGCACTGCTCATGTGGACCACACTAGGCGGCTTTCCCCGCGGAGTGCCGGGCCCCGCCGTGTCCGCGGCCGCCCGGCACTCCGCCGCTGCCTCTTCGGACCGGTCCGCGACACGGAAGGCGTCGGCGAGTTCATTGCGGGCGCTGAGGGTGGAGGTGCGGTCGGCCCCCACGCGCCGCTCGCGCTCCGCAACGGCCTCTTTTGCAGGGCGGCGGCGCAGTCGGACCCGCCTGCCTGGCGGTCATGCGGCGCAAAGGGCGCTCGCCCCTCGAGATCCGATTCCGCCCGCGGAAACGTCACCTCACCGGCAGGCCGGTGACGGCGCGGCCGATGATCAGACGCTGGATCTCGCTGGCCCCCTCGAAGATGGTGAAGATGGTGGCGTCGCGGTGCCAGCGCTCGACGGGGTACTCCCGGGTGTAGCCGTTGCCCCCGAGAAGGCGGATGGCCTCCTGGGTGACCCAGGTCGCGGTCTCGCTGGCGTAGAGCTTGCTCATCGATCCCTCGGCCTGGGTGAAGTCCTTGTCGTTGCGTGCCATCCAGGCGGCGCGCCAGACGAGCAGGCGGGCGGCCTCGATCCGGGTGGCCATGTCGGCGAGGGTGAAGGCGACCGCCTGGTTGTCACCGATCGGCCGGCCGAACTGCTCTCGCTGGACGGAGTAGTCGCGGGCGTACTCGTAGGCCGCGCGGGCGCAGCCGACGGCCATGGCGCCGACGCTGGGGCGCGACCGCTCGAAGGTCTTCATCGCCGCCTGGACTCCGGAGCTGCGCCCCTCACGCGCCCGGGCGAGCCGTTCGTCCAGCTTCTCCTTGCCGCCCACCAGGCAGCGGCCGGGCACCCGGACGTCGTCCAGGACGACCTCGGCGGTGTGCGAGGCGCGGATCCCGTGCTTGGCGAACTTCTGCCCCTGGGACAGGCCAGGGGTCTCCGGCGGCACGATGAAACTGGCCTGGCCGCGCGAGCCCAGTTCGGGGTCGACGGAGGCGACCACGACATGCACGTCGGCGATCCCGCCATTGGTGGCCCAGGTCTTGGTGCCGTTGAGCACCCACTCGTCCGCGGCCTCGTCGTAGACCGCGCGGGTGCGGATGGCGCTGACGTCGCTGCCCGCGTCGGGTTCGGAGGAGCAGAATGCGCCGAGCTTGATGTCGTCGGAGCTGCCGAACATCTGCGGCACCCACTCGAAGAGCTGCTCCTGGGTTCCGTTCGCGGCCACGGAGACCGCGGCCAGCGCGGTTCCGGTGATGGACAGCGCGATGCCGGGGTCGCCCCAGTAGAGCTCTTCGAAGGCCACCGGGATGCCCAGGCCGCTGGGTTCGAGCCACTGGTTGGCGAAGAAGTCCAGCGAGTACAGCTCGATCTTGGCGGCCTCCCGCAGGATGGGCCACGGGGTCTCCTCGCGCTCGTCCCACTCGGCGGCGGCCGGGCGGATGACGTCGCGGGCGAACCCGTGCGCCCAGTCCCGGACATCTCGGATGTCCTCGCTCAGTTCGAGGCTGAAACCGGAGGGGGGCTCTGCAGAGCCGTCGCTCATGTGCGTACTTCCTTCGGTGGGCTCTCAGCGGCGCTTCGAGGGGCGGTGGTCCCGGTTCGCCTGGGGTGGGGCGGCGAACCGACATCCGGTATGTTACCAACGGTAACAGTGGGGGGATTCGTCCCGCAATCGGACCGGTCGCCCTTCTCGGAGCGTTCGCCGTGGTCACGTGGAGTCCGCATATCGCTACTCCCCCTCGTACCTCTCCAGGAAGGTGTACACGTCGGTCTCGTCCACACCCGGGAACGTCCCCGAGGGCAGCGCCGACAGCACGTGGGAGTGCGCGCGGGCCGACGGCCACACTTGGCCCTCCCAACGGGCCGCGAGCTCCGCGGGAGGGCGCACGCAGCACTCACCCGTGGGGCAGTTGGACTTGGTCCGGTTGGTGGTCTCGCGTCCGCGGAACCAGCGCGACTCCTTGTACGGCACCCCCAGCGTGATCGCGAAGTTGCGCTCCCGGCTGGGGTCCACGTGCGCCACGCACCAGTGGGTGCCATTGGGCTTGTCGGTGTACTGGTAGTAGATCGAATAGCGGTCCGGGGAGGCGAAGACCTGACGCCCCGACCAGTACCGGCACATCCGCTGGCCCTCGATGGCTCCGGTGTCGTCAGTGGGGAACACGAGGCCGTCGTTCTCGTAGGCCTTGTAGATGATCCCGGTCTCGTCGTTGCGGATGAAGTGGCAGACCAGGTCGAGGTGCCGGTAGGCGAGGTTGGTGAACCGGTGCGCGGCCATCTCGTAGGACACGGAGTAGACATCGCGCAGGTCCTCCACCGATATGTCCCGCGCCTTCTTGGCGTCCTGGAGGTAGGGCACCGCGGTGGACTGCGGGATCAGCACGGCAGCGGCGAAGTAGTTCGCCTCGACGCGCTGGCGCAGGAAGTCGGCGTAGTCGCGCGGCTGGCCGTGGCCGAGTACGAAATGGCCCAGCGTCTGCAGCAGGATCGTGCGCGGGCTGTGCATGCCCAGCGACTCGCGCTTGAGGAAGAGCCGCCCGTTGCGGGTATCGGTCACCGAGCGCACCGAGCGGGGCAGGTCCTGCACGTAGCGCAGGGTGAACCCGTGGTGGGTGACGATCGAGAGGATCTGGCCCTGGGACAGCGCCCCGCCGGTGTAGCCCACCGCGTCGAGGGTCTCCTGCGCGGCCTTCTCGATGTGCTCGAAGTAGTTGCCGCGCTCGCGCATCTGCTGCCGCAGCTCGGCGTTGGCCCGCCGGGCCTCCTCTGGAGTGGCGGTCGGCTTGGCGGTGCGCCGCTTCAGTTCGTCGTAGAGGCCGACGATGTGCTCCAACACATCGTTGGGCACGCGCTTGCCGACCTTCAGGTGGGGCAGGCTGAGCGCCTGGTAGACGGGATCGCGCTGGGCCTCCTCCACCTGGATCTCCAGTTGCGCGCGGCGGCTGGGCGGCTGGCGCGACAGCAGGTCCTCGACCGAGACGCCGAGCGCCTTGGAGAGTGAGGTGAGCAGGGAGAGCTTCGGCTCGCGCTTGCCGTTCTCCAGCAGTGACAGCTGCGACGGCGCCCGGCCTACCCGTTCGCCCAGGTCAGAGAGGGTCAACCCGCGTGTGCGACGCAGGTGGCGGAGTCTCTGGCCAAAGGTGACGAGATCCAGGTCACCCGGCAAAGACGGCATTTCTTCAGTCCCAAAGTACGCCATGCGTTCATCATAAGGAAAGAATCAAAGATCTTCACCTCGTCACAGCTAGAAAAACCCTGGAACTTTGACAAGAATCGTAGTTACCGGCGGGGAACAAACCACCGGGGCGCTCCGGCATCCCATGGTGCGGGCTCTCCAGTCGGCGAACTTTCAGGGGACGAACTTCGAAGGCGGGAAGAGACCATGAGCATCAGGCTCGCCAGCAGGAAGCCGCAGCGGCGCTCCAACGAGAGTGGGAGACCAATCCGCGTTGGGCCGGCATTGAGCGCACCTACTCCGCCGAAGACGTGATCCGGCTGCGCGGCTCGGTCGCCGAGGAGTACACGCTGGCCAAGCAGGGCGCCGAGCGTCTGTGGAAGCTGCTGCACAGCGAGGACTACGTCAACTCGCTCGGCGCTCTCACCGGTAACCAGGCGGTCCAGCAGGTCCGCGCCGGCCTCAAGGCCATCTACCTCTCTGGCTGGCAGGTCGCGGCCGACGCCAACCAGGCCGGCCACACCTACCCCGACCAGAGCCTGTACCCGGCCAACTCGGTCCCGCAGGTGGTCCGCCGGATCAACAACGCCCTGCTTCGCGCCGACCAGATCACCTGGTCCGAGGGCGACGAGGACGCCCCTCACTGGCTGGCACCGATCGTCGCCGACGCCGAGGCCGGTTTTGGGGGCGTGCTCAACGCCTTCGAACTGATGAAGGGCATGATCGCGGCCGGGGCCGCGGGTGTGCACTGGGAGGATCAGCTCGCCTCCGAGAAGAAGTGCGGCCACCTGGGCGGCAAGGTCCTCATCCCCACCAGCCAGCACGTCAAGACGCTGAACGCGGCGCGGCTGGCCGCCGATGTCGCCGGTGTTCCCTCACTGGTCATCGCGCGTACCGACGCCAGGCAGCCACGCTCATCACCAGTGACGTCGACGAGCAGGACAGCCCGTTCATCACCGGTGAGCGCACCTCCGAAGGTTTCTACCGGGTCCGCAACGGCCTTGAGGCCTGCGTCGCCCGGGGACTCGCCTACGCTCCGCACTCCGACCTGCTGTGGATGGAGACCTCCACGCCGGACCTGGAGGTGGCGCGCCAGTTCGCCGAGCGGATCAAGGACCAGCACCCCGACCAGATGCTGGCCTACAACTGCTCGCCGTCGTTCAACTGGAAGCGGCATCTGGACGACTCCACCATCGCCAAGTTCCAGCGCGAACTCGGCCACATGGGCTACAAGTTCCAGTTCATCACCCTGGCCGGGTTCCACTCGCTGAACCACTCGATGTTCGACCTGGCCAAGGGCTACGCAGAGGGCGGGATGAGCGCCTACGTCGAACTGCAGGAGGCCGAGTTCGCCGCCGAGGAGCAGGGCTACACCGCCACTCGGCACCAGCGCGAGGTCGGCACCGGCTACTTCGACCTGGTCAGCACGGCGATCTCGCCGGACGCCTCCACGACCGCCCTCACCGGTTCCACCGAAGAGGACCAGTTCTCAGCGGCTCACTGACAGGCTGGTCCCTCTCCCTAAGGCGGCCCACCCCGCTTTCGTGGCTGGGGCGGGGCGGGCCGCCGTCCCTGCCGCCGGTCTCGCGGAACCCGTGTCACTCGCGAGACCGGCGGCCTTTTTGCGCCCATAGCACCGAAAAGCGCGCACTGCGCCTTTTCGCGGCGATCATCCGGTTTTTCGGACAAGAGCACCCGAAACCCCCGGTTGGTGGATTGGTCTTGGCCGACAATCCGCCGACCGGGCTTTCTGCGTTCGGGTGGAGCCGAACAACCGCAGCCGCGGCCAACACTCCGCGAGAAAGGCCGCGCTCATATACCGCCAAATAGGATGTTTCACTCCCTTCCAAGCGGATTTTGTCGAGCAAAAACAATCCCAAAACCTCGACCGCTCGGATTCACCTGATCCCGTTCAGGGGATCACCGGCTCGGATCCGCGATCGCCGCACCAGGGAAGTCTGCTCTGCGCCCCTGTTAGGCCCGATTTTTCCGGTCTACTGGACGGTGCGAGGCCGGGGGCTTCGCGGTGCCTTTTCCGGGAAGGAGAGCGCATGAAATTCAAAAAGCGTCTTGCATGGATTCTGTCCAGTGTCGCCCTTGCGGGGGCGACTGTCATAACGGTGGGCGCGCCCGCACCGGTCAGCGCGCAGGAGGAGGCGTCAACGCTGTCCTCCGACAAGTGGGGCGTCATCGGACGCAACACCCTGGGCTCGCCGAACGCCACACTCCGGGACGGCCCGTACGGCCGCACGAGCGTCGAGGACATCGCGGCCCGCCAGTCGCCGCCCTACGGCAGGGGCAGCCTGGGGATCATCGTCGGCAGCGGAACGGAGAAGATCAACTTCGGGAACGAGACGGACTTCGCCGGCCTGCGGCTCAGCAACATCAACATCCTGCGGTACTGGATATTCACCGGAATGGACAGCATGTCCGGCGTCTCGCTGCCGGGTGCCACCCTTGAGGTCAATCCCGGTCTGGACCCGAACGTGACCTACTCGACCCTGGTCTACCTGCCCGACCGCTCCAACAGTCCGTCAGCTCCTGACACCCGGGCCCCCAACGTGTGGCAGCACTATGACGCCGGCGCGGACGGCAGCGCGTGGTACGCCACCGGAGCGACGGGCTCGGCGATCGGCTGCACCCTGTCCAGCCCCTGCTCGTTCGCCGATCTCAAGACCCGGCTTCCGGACGCGGAGATCACCTACAGCCTGGGCATCACCAAGGGCCGGGACAATCCCTTCGTCGGCGCGGTCGACGGCCTCCGGGTCAACAACCGGGCCTACGATTTCGAGCGCGTCGGAGTCATAACGAGACTCCCCAGGTACTGAGGGTCGGTACCGCCGAAGGTTCTCGCCTCCGATGCCGGGCCCGGCCGCCGGCGCGCTCTGGAGCGCGCCGGCGGCCGGGCCTGTTCCGGGCCTCCACCGGTCTTGGCGCACCGGTGCAGCGGCCCGGTCGCGGTCACCGAATTCCAGCTCGGCCCGGGGAAATCCTCCTCCAGTGGTTGCGACCGCGATCGACCGGAGCTTTCGCGCTTTCCGGACCAGAATGGACGACCAGCACGAAAAGGGACGGTTTTCGAGAACCATAGCAGACCGGCCTTCGCCGCCCACTATTCGGGAAAGTGTGACTCCGGGCGCTTCGCCGCGGCCGCTCCGTGTCGGCCGGTCACCGCCGGCGCGACCACTCCTCCTTCCCCTTCCGCATCCCGCACCGCAGTACAGGGGCCGGTCACCATCGCGGCCGCCGATATCGGCCTCGGTGTGAATCTTTTCGGGAGTCGAATTACACCCCTCGGTTCACGGCAACTTCCTATTCACCTGGCGTGCCCATTCATGGGGTTGGCTGCATTGCGAGCGCCACGCCCGTCTTTGCGGCGTCCGTGCCGACCTACCCCTAACGAAGCAGGAGTGCAAGTGCAGCTCAACGAAGTCACCGAGGAAACCGTCTCCGCCCTCCGCCGGGTTACCGCGGCCGGCGCCATCGCCGCTTTCGCCACATTCGGCGTTGCCGCCTGCGACGACGCGCCCCCGGCCGAGGAGGAGACCGGGGAAGAGGCTCCCGAGGACGGTCTCGAAGAGGAAGGCGGCCTGGAGGAGGGCGTCGACGAGGAGGAGCTTGGCGAGGAGACTCCCGAAGAGGAAGAGTAACCCCGGACACCGCTGACACCTACGCTCCTCCTTTCAGGGGAGCTCCCCGAGGGGCCGGCGCGCGCACGTGCCGGCCTCTGCGCCATGCGTGCGATCATCTGTGCATGGCAGACCCCACGCCCGAGGCCCGCACCGCTTTGGCGGGCGGCCCGCCACCCGCCGCACCGGCGCCCCCGCGGCACGCTCCACTCACGCGCCGGGTCATCACCTGGGAGATCCTGTGCGTCCTCGCTCTTTCCCTGGGCGCGGCGGCGGTCTCGGCGACGATCTCGTTCATCGGCACCGCGACGGCGCCGGGCGGGCTCGCCGAGCAGACGGCGAGCCTCGTCGAGTCCCGGGCGGACGCCGAGCGCCCGTGGCTGGACCTCACATGGCAGCTGTTCTCTGTGATCTTCGCCATGGCGCCGGTGGTATTGGTCCTCTACCTGCTGCACCGCAGCTCGGAGTCGGCGAAAACGGTCGGATTCGACGTCCGCCGGCCCGGCGGCGACCTGGTGAACGGCGCCGGGCTGGCCGCGGTCATCGGGGCCGGCGGGTTGCTGGTGTACCTCGTCTCCTGGCAACTGGGCCTGAACACGACCGTGTCCCCCAGCGGGCTCAACGAGCACTGGTGGCAGCTTCCGGTGCTGCTCCTGCAAGCCGTCAAGAACGGTGTGCTGGAAGAGGTCATCGTGGTCGGGTACCTGATGCTCCGGCTGGGCCAGCTGGGCTGGTCGCCGGTACGGGCCGCGCTGACCAGCGCGCTGCTGCGCGCCACATACCACCTGTACCAGGGGGTGGGGATGTTCGTCGGCAACCTCGTCATGGGCCTGGTGTTCTGCTGGTTCTATCACCGCTATGGCCGGGTGATGCCACTGGTGGTGGCCCACTCGCTGATCGACATCGTGGTGTTCGCCGGGGCAGTATACCTCATCGGCCGGGTGGGGTGGCTACCCGGCTGACGAGGTGCTCCCGGTCCGAGAGGACGGAAGCGCATCCTCCAGATAACGGGGGCGGCCCAGCAGCAGCCCCGCGACCAGGTTGACCATGACGAGCCCCAGGACCAGCGCCAGCGGCGCATGCCAGGCGTCGGTCAGGTCGTGGAGCAGGCCGAACAGGAAGGGGCCCGTGCCGCCGATGAGGTAGCCCAGTCCCTGGCTCGTGGCCGACATCGCCGCCGTGGCCGGCGCGGTGCGGGTCCGTACCGCGAAGAACGTCAGGGCCAGCGCGAAAGCCCCCATGCCGACGCCGATGAACGTGGTCCACAGCCAGAGCCCCTGCAACGGCGCCGCCCAGAGTCCGGCGATGCCGCTGACGTAGCAGCCGAAGAAGAACACGACGAAACCGCGGTGGTCGCGGACGCGCGCCATGAGACCGGGGAGGATCAGCGAGACCGGGATGGCCAGGAAGGTGAGGTAGGACAGCGCGATTCCGGCGGTGGCCGGGTCCAGGCCGTTGTGCCGCAGCATCTGGCGAACCAGCCGAACATGATGTAGGCCACGGCGGACTGGCTGCCGAAGAAGAGCACGCTCTGCCGGCCCGCGCCGGTACGCAGCACCTGGAGCAGCCCGAACACATGGGAGGAGTCCGTGCGCGGCGGGTTGTACCCCAGCACCAGGAGCCACGGCAGGACCGCGATCACGCCGAAGACCGCGTAGATCGCCAGGGCCAGCGGCCAACTCCCGCTGGCCTGTTGGACGGGGACCGTCGCGGCCGCGGCCATCGTGGTTCCCACGGCCAGCGCGGTGGTGTAGACGGTGGTCATCATCCCGACACGGTGCGGGAAATGCTGCTTGATCAGGGCGGGAAGCAGTACATTGCCGATCGCTCCGCCGGACAGCGCGAGTGCGCTCAGCACCAGGAACAGCCAGGGATCACCGGCGAGCACACGCGTCCCCAGGCCGAGGGTCAGCGCCAGCAGGGCCGCTACCAGGACGCGGTGTTCACCGAAACGCCGGCTGAGGGCCGGGGTGGAGACTCCGAAGACAGCGAAGCAGAGAACGGGCAGTGTGGTGAGCAGGCCCGCGACGACGCCGGACATCCCGAGGTCCACGATGATCTCGTCGAGCACGGGCCCCACGCTGGTGATGGCAGTGCGCAGGTTGAGCGCGGCCAGAGCCACGCCCGCGACCAGCAACCAGGCCACGTGGCGCGGGCGTTCCGCAACTGAGGATCTTCGCACGTCGCTCGGATTCTCCGCGTCGGTTGAGGTGATCCCTGTCACGTATACTCACATTCATGGGATGACCGGACGTAGACCCTGAGAATAACGCATTCGGCACGGAGAACTATTTCTCTCCCCGGACTGGTCTAAGCTCCGGCTTTAAAACCAGACCACAGACTCCAACTGACGCCCGCAAGTGGCTGTCACTACTAGGAGGTAACCGCGTGCCCCTCGCCTCGACGCGTCGGACCGGCCTTGTCGACCAGGTCATCAGCCAATTAAGAGCGCAGATCGACTCGGGTGAGTGGGAGGTCGGCGATCGTATCCCCACCGAGTCGGAACTCTCCGACCAACTGGAGGTCGGACGAAACACCGTCCGCGAGGCGGTGCGCGCGCTCGCCCACGCCGGCCTGCTGGAGATCCGCCAGGGGGCCGGGACGTTCGTGCGCGCCTCAAGCGAACTGGGAGGAGCGCTGCGCCGTCGACTGGAGCAGTCGCGGCTCCGGGAGAACCTGGAGGTCCGGCGGGCGCTTGAGATGGAGGCGGCACGGCTTGCCGCGCTCCGGCACACCGACGAGGACCTCACCTTCATCGACCGCGCCATGGCGCTGCGCGAGAGCGCGTGGCGCGAGCGCGATATGCCCGCGTTCGTGGAAGCCGACTTCACCTTCCACCGCGCCGTGGTCAACGCGACCCACAATTCACTGCTGATCGAGCTCTACGACGACATCGCCCAGGTGGTCTACGAGAGCATCGCCCACACCGCCTACGAGCAGCCGGAGGAGGACGAGAGCATCGATCACTCCGGTCTCGCCGAGGCGATCCGTGCCGGCGATCCGCAACGCGCGCTGCGCGAGGCGGCCTGCTACCTGGATGAACTGCTGTCGCTGGCCGGCGAGTGACATCACGGCCGCTCCGCCCGCGGGCGGAGCGGCCGTGATGTCAGTTACCCACGCTGGAGACCCGGCCCGCCTCTCGGGGGTTGACAGCGCTGGGAGCACCCTCCCAGCCGGCGACCCGTGTGGGGTCGAGGTCGAGCAAATCGATGGTGCTCTTCCCGGCGCACAGCGCGTCGAGCACCGCCTGGTCGCGGGAGACCGAGTCCAAGGCATCGACCACGACCGAGGTCGCCTGGCCGCGCGGCAGGCACACCACGCCGTCGTCGTCGGCGACCACCCAATCACCGCGCCGCACCCGCGTGGGTGCGAGATCGCCGCTCATCAGGATCTCCTGGCCGACCGCTCCTCCGGCGTCGTGCCCGGGCCCGCGGACCGAGACCCCCGCGCTCATGACGGGCACCTCGGCCCGAGCGATCGCGCTGACGTCGCGCACGCACCCGTCGAGGACGACGCCGGCGACTCCGCGCATCCGCGCCGCAACCGCGAGGATCTCGTCCACGTAGCCGTACTCGGGTTCACCCGCGACGTCGATGACCAGCGCGCACCCGGGGCGCGCCTGCGCCACCGCCACGTGGATCGCAAGGTTGTCGCCGGGAGCGCATCGCACCGGCAGGGCCGTGGCCGCGAACGACGCTCCGGGCCACACCGGGAAAAGGTGGGCGCCCAGAGCCCGCGCCCCGCTCCGCGTCAGCGCCGCCGTCCCCACAGCCGTCAAGGTCTCCGCAAGCGCCACGTCAGCCTCCAATTGCAACCGCGCCTGTGCGAGCCGCCGCCACGGCCGGACCGGATACGGATCGCAGATCCGCGCACAGTACGCCTGGCACCGGAGGGACATGCCCCTTCCTGCCGCTCGCTCCTCTCATACTCACGGGTAACTTAACGGTGACGCAAGACATACCGGGCGAAAATACAGAAAAATGCTACTCGCGGTTACAGCGCCTCACCTCGATTCCCGGCCAGCGTCGCCACGGCGTCCAGTGCCGCGCGGGCGGCCGCGACGTCGTGCACCCGGAACACCCGCGCCCCCTCCCAGGCCGAGACCGCCAGTGCCGCCAGAGTCCCCGCGAGCCGGTCGGTGACGGGAGCATTCAGGGTCTCGCCGATGAAGTCCTTGTTGGAGACCGCGACGAGCACCGGCCAGCCGGTCGCAGCCTGCTCCCCCAGGCGCCGGGTGAGCTCCAGGGAGTGGAAGGTGTTCTTGCCGAAGTCGTGCGTGGGGTCGATCACGATCCCGTCCGCGCGCACGCCCAGCTCCACCGCCCGATCGGCCAGGCGCGTCACCGTACCGATGACGTCGGCCACCACGTCGCCGTAGGCCACGCGGTGTGGATCGGTCCGCGGCGCCAGTCCTCCGCTGTGGCTGCACACCAGGCCGACGCCGAACTCGGCGGCCACCCGGGCGAGGTCGGGATCGGCTCCGGCCCAGGTGTCGTTGACCAGGTCGGCTCCTGCGGCGGCGCAGGAGCGGGCGACCTGCGACCGCCAGGTGTCAGCGGAGATGACGATGCCGGGGTAGCGACCACGCAGCTCGGCGATGAACGGCACGATGCGGTGGATCTCCTCCTCGGCCGTGACGTGCTCGCCGTATCCGGCCTTCACCCCGCCCACGTCGATGATGTCGGCCCCACGCTGCACAGCCGTGTCGGCGGCGCGCAGGGCCGCGTCGAAGGCGAACGTGGCGCCGCGATCGTAGAAGGAGTCGGGGGTGCGGTTGATGACCGCCATCACCGCATGCCGGCCGGGAGCGAACTCCCGGCCGCGCAGCCGCAGGACTCCCGAGGGCGCCGCCCTCTCGCTCATCCTCCGGCCTCTCTCCGCGCACCGGCCACGGCAGGTTCAGGCTCACTCTCGGTGATCACGTTCGGCCCCCCGTCGTCGCCCCGGTGCCGCTCCTTGGCGACCGAGAGGTGGTCCCAGGTCTCGACGTAGGTGACGCCGGAGCTTGAGCGGACGGACTCCACGACCTCCACCAGCGCCGGACGGTCGGCGGCGACCGCATTGCCGACGATGTCGTAGCGGCCGAAACCGGTGGCCAGAAAGGACACCCCGGTGAGGTTGCCGAGACGTATGGCCAACACGGTGGCGTCCCCCTTGCAGCGCAGTCCGAAGCCGAGCTGCTCGTTCGTTCCCACCACGGACGGCTCGACCAGCGCGGTGACATGCACGACACCGGCGTCGATGAGGCGCACGACACGGGACCGTGCCGCCGCCTGCGACAGTCCCACCTGCCGGGCGAGCTCAGCGTAGGACGCCCGGCCCTCACGCTGCAGATGCCGGACGAGCCGCCAGTCGAGCGGATCGATGACGATGTCGCGTAGCGTCCGCACGCTGGTGTAGGCGTCCCTGACGACCGTTTCCGCCCGGAACACCTCGGCGCCCGTGATCCCGGGCAGTGAGCGCAGCTCGGTGAGCTCCTTAGCCAGGATCGCGTCATCCCGCACACGCAAATGCGCGACCGCCGGGAAGCGGCCGGCGGTCTGCGCCGCAAAGGTCACGGCGTCCCGCCCCGCCAACTCGTGCAGCACCGGCCGTACAGGGCCGGAAACCCGGAGCGAGACGTGTCCCAGCACCTCCATCCCCAGTACACCCGCGTGCAGCACCCCTACTATCCGGATCGCCCCAGACGCGATCAGCCGTCTGACCCGGGCTCTCACCGCTGTGCGGGAGAGCCCGACCCCATCCGCCAGCGCCTGGTAAGTGGCTCTTCCATCCCCCTGAAGCGCTCTCATGAGCGCAGCGTCAACCGCATCGAGCACGATGGTTGCCTTTCATCGCTTTGAACGGCGCCCCTCCTCCCCCGGGCGCCGCCCCCTCCTGCGGCCAGATGATGGCATCTGTAGCGGCGGTTAACTACTGATCACGAAAGAAACAAGGCTGACTTTGGCCAGAGAAGCACAGAGAAAACGACATTACGCTACTCCTGCTGGCATACCAGACAGATGGCAGATCAGCACCAAATACCCCGACATGCGAACGGCTTACCAAAGCGAGACACTAGGTTCGGCATGATCAGTACCCATATGCGGTAGGCAGAGGAGAAATGCCCGGTACTTCCGGGTAATAAGCCGCGGCCGATCTCGCCGCTGTGGGCAGGCAGAAGGGATCTCCATGGCAGAACAACGGGATGGAACGAGAGACAACCGTCCCGCGAGCACCGGACGCGCTCTGCTATGGACGATCTGCTCCGCTGTGCTACCCGGCACCGCCCACCTCAGAGTGGGGCGGCGAGCCGCCGGGGGGACGATCCTCACCCTGTTCGTCCTGTTGCTGGCCGCGGGAATCACCGCGGCCTTCCTGCTGCAGGGGGACCTGACTCTCAGCGCCCAGATCGCCGTTCAGGGGCGCTGGCTCCTGACCGTGGCCGCCGGCGCTTCGTGATCGCGGTGCTGTGGATGACGGTGATCCTGCACTCCTGGGTCATCACCAAACCGGCGGACGCGAAATGGTTCCCGCGGTTCCTCGGCGCGAGCGTGGTCCTCGTGCTGTGCGCCGGCATCGCCGTCCCCGCCGGCCTGGTGATGCGCACCGCCCACACCGCCTACGACACCCTCGCCTCCGTGTTCGGTTCGGAAAAGGAGGAGGAACCGCACGACGCCGCCGACCCGTGGAACGGCCAGGACCGCGTGAACGTGCTGCTGCTGGGTGCGGACTCGGCGGACAACCGCTACGGCGTGCGGACCGACTCGATGATGGCGGCCAGCATCGACGTGGAGTACGGCGACGTCGTGCTCATCGGCCTGCCCCGCAACCTGGAGAACGTGCAGTTCCACGAAGGGTCCGCGCTCGCCGAGGCGTACCCGCCGCCCTACGGCTACGACGACCTCCTCAACGACGTGTACCAGACGGTCGCCGAGAACCCCGAGGAGTTCGCCGAGAACCCCGCCGCCGCCGACCCCGCCGCCGACACGTTCAAAGGCGTCGTGGGCCACTCCACGGGCCTCGAAATCGACTACTACGCGATGGTGGACATGCGGGGCTTCGAGGACCTCATCGACGCTATCGGCGGCATCGATGTCCACATCGACGAACCCATCCCCTACGGCCAGGAGGGCGACGTCCTGGACGCCGGCGACCAGCACCTCGACGGCAACGAGGCGCTCTGGTACGGCCGCAGCCGGATCAACAGCGACGACTACGCCCGCATGGGACGCCAGGGCTGCCTGATCAAGTACGTCGCCGACCAGGCGGACCCGGCCCGGGTCCTGAGCAGCTTCCAGGAACTCGCCGGAGCCACGAAGCGCACCCTGAAGACCGACATCCCGCAGACGAAGGTGCCCGCCTTCATCGACCTCGCCGATCGGGTGAACGAGCAAGGCGAGATGCGGGCGCTGCAACTCTCCCCTCCGCAGGTGAACACCGCCTATCCGGACTGGGACGAGATCCGGGAGATCGTCGACGAGGCCGTCCAGGAGCAGGAGGAGCGGCAGGCCGAGGAGGAGCGGGCGCAGTCGGGCGACGACGAGGAGGCCAGTCCCGAAGCCGCACCCAGCGGCGATGCGCCGCCCTCGCCCGGGACGGACCCCGAAACCGGCGATGACTCCACGGAGTGGCAGGAGTACACGGGACTGGACGAGCCGTCTCCCACCACCCCCGGCCGCCAGGTCGGCGACGACCCCACCTCACTCGACAAGCTCTGCCCCTGAGGCGGGGGACACGAGGGCCGGGCCGACGCCGTGAAGGAGGCGTTGGAGGACCAGATCGGCGCCGGCGCTCCCGGCATCGAGGCGAGCGGGACGGGATCCGGGGACCCGGTGGCCGACGCGACCGGCCCGGAAGGGGGCGACGGCCCCGGCGGCGGACACAGAACCGCCGGGTGGAGATCAGCTTCGAGCTCGGGTAACCCGGCCGGTCACTGTTCGAAACGGCCGTAGCGGCCGCGGTGGTAGAGCAACGGGTGGCCGACACCGAGGTCGGCGTCGGCCACCCTGCCCACCACGAGCCAGTGGTCGCCCACGCCCAGCAGGTCGTGTTTGCGGCACAGCACGTGGCCCACGGCCCCCTCGATCAGCGGCAGCCCCTCCGGGCCGGTGTGCCAGCATGTTGGCGGGGCGAACCGGTCGATCCCCCTGGTCGCGAAGCGCGAGGCGACACCGCGCTGGTCCTCGCCCAGGATGTTCACGGCGAACGCGCCGGCGTCGCGAATCGAGGGCCAGGTACCGGAGCGGTCGTCGATGTAGAACGACACCAGCGGAGGAGTCAGGCTCACGCTGGTGAAAGATGTCGCCGTCATTCCCACCGGCTCACCAGCGGGGGCCGCGGTGATAACCACGACACCGGCGGCGTGCGAGCCGAGAGCGCGCCGGAACAGCTCCTCCCCGACACCGGCGCCGCGCGGTGGTGCGCCGTCCGCTTCCGCCGCTGTCGTCGACGATCTTCTCCGCAACCTGACGCCTCCTGCCCGGTCCGCCGGCACTGTCCATGGCCCTCATCCGGCACAGCCGCAGCCGGGCACGCCGTATTCCGCAGCCCGCGGTCGCACCGCGCCCCGGCGCACAGTCGTGGCCGGAAACGGCCGCCCGGAACGCGCATGGCCGCCGACCGGTTCCGGATCCTACCGGTCCGGCACGGGCCGACTCCCTTGCGGGCTGCCGCAGCGGCGGGGCGCCGTGGCCGCCGGCGGTGGCCGGGAGTGGCCACGGCGCCTTCCTGATCAGCCGTTGAAGCCGGCGGTGATCTCGGTGAACTCCCACTCCCGCTGGTCGATACCACTGCAGGACGCGGTCGGGGCGGCGCACGGCCGATCGCGGTTGACCGCCCAGAAGGTGAAGCGCGCCATGTCCATACTCTCGGCGAAGTCGCGCATCTCGGTGTAGGCCTCCGGTGTGACGGTCTCTCCGGTGTCGGTCACACCGTTCATGGAACTGATCCCCTGGACGGTGTAGGCCTCCTCGGAAGAGATGCCGTACGCGGCGGAGATGGTCTCGTTGAGCCCTTCGGAGGCACGCCGGGTGTCCGCGGCCATGTCGCCGCCGCCGAAGTTGAAGGGCATGATGGTCCAGTCGTCGACTCCCGCCCCCGTCTCGGCGTCCCGGGCGATCAGTCGATCACCCCATTCGTTGGGTCCGTCGGGTGTGCTCGGGAAGGTCACGGCGACGTGGACACCGGGGTTGTTCTCCTTGATGATCCGCACCGCTCCGAGGACTCGGTCCTGGGTCTGCGCGCTCTCGAACTCGCTCGCCTCGATGTCGATGTCGATCGCCCGGAGTTGGTAGGCGTCGATGACCTTCTGATAAGCGGCGGCGAGGGATTCGGCGTCGGAGCAGTTTTCGCCGAGTTTGTCCCCGCTCCAGCCGCCGATGGAGGGGATGACGTCCCCGCCGGCCGCGCGGATCTCACTGATGCGGTCGCGTCCGCGCCGTCCAGCGGACGGGTGCCGTCCCAGGCGGGCTCGCAGCCGCCGTCGGAGAGGATGAAGGCGAGGGTGAACCATTCGACGCCTGTGGTCCGCATCAGCTCCACGGCGTTGGGCGGGTCGCCCCAACCGTAGTAGAGGTAGGGCGCCGCGCCCATCGTCGCGGGGTCGGCCGCCGCCTCATTGCCGAGGACGGCGGCGGCCTCCTCCGCGGCTGCCCCCGCCTCCAAGGGGACGGAAGCACCCGACAACACGGTCCAGGCGCTGAGGGGCAGAACGGCGGCGGCCGCGACGGCGGCCAGGGACTGGGCTCGCATCGGTGTGGTCTCCATGTCTGTGAGCGGGGATGGAGAGGGACGGCCGCGCCTTCGCGCGGCGGCCACAAAACTGGAAACTTTATTTTGTGTTTACTTGGACGCCGACGCTAGCCCCCGCCACTTCGGGGGTCAACCCCCGCAGACCGGCCCGTGTGGCGCATGCCCGCGAACGGGCTGATCGCGCGGGCACTCGCGGGATCGCCTATGGTCTCGGTATGCGCGAGACAGGCCGTCGGTTCGGGAGGCGCGCCGTCGTGGCGATGGTGCTCTCCCTCGTCGTCGCGGGGCTGGTGTGGGTCGCACCGCGGCTGCTGGAGCAAGCCGGGCTGGATCGGACCGCGCTTCCGTGGACGGCGCCGTGCTCGGTGCGTGTCGGAGCCGAGTCCGTACCGCTGTCCCAGGACGAGGCCAAGCTGGCGACAACGGCCGTAGCGCTGGAGGCGCGGGGGGAGGACCCCCCGGAGACCCGCGATATCGACCCGGCCGTGCTGGACCGGCTTCGCGAAGGCCCTCCGGACGACGCCGGCCCCAGCCTCACCTGCCGGGCCTCCCCCGCCGGCGGGCTGGCGGAGGAAGAGATGACCGCTTCCGGCCTGACCCCGCGCGCCGAGAACGTGCGCGCGGCGATGGTCGAGGTGTTCGGCGAGCAGAGCCTCGGCGGGTTCGCGCCCGGCGGCATCGACGAGGGGCACGGCGAGGACTCCGCGCACTACGAGGGCCGGGCCGTCGACGTGTTCTACCGCCCCGTCAACGAGGAGAACCGGCGCGCGGGCTGGCTGCTCGCCCACTGGCTCGTCGCGCACGCCGAGGACCTCCGCATCGCCGTCGTCATCTTCGACGACAGGATCTGGAGCGTCCGCGGCTCCATGGCGGGGTGGCGGGACTACAACTCCCCCGACCCCGACAACGAGATCCTGCGCCACCTGGACCACGTCCATGTGGACGTGCAGCGCGGGAACGAGTGAAAGCGGCGCGGCTTATGGTGCGGGGCCGCTCTTCCGGTTAGGTTGTGGGACCGTGCCTGACATCGACCCTGATTTCCTCTTCCTCCCACTCCGACAGCTCGCCGACGCCGCACTGCAACGTGCCCGCGACCTCGGCGCCGAGCACGCCGACTTCCGGCTGGAACGCGTCCGCGGCCAGCACCTGGTCCTCGCCGACGGCGCCGTGGAAACCGCGACGGAGTCCAACACGCTCGGGTTCGCTGTACGCGTGGTCCACAACGGCGTCTGGGGATTCGCCGCAGGCGACGATCTCGGCCCCGCCGGTGCCGCTCCCAACCTCGACGCGGCCGCGGCCGTGGCCGAACGGGCGGTGAAGGTGGCCGAGGTCGCCGCCGCCGTGACCACCGAACGCATCGAGCTCGCCCCCGAACCCGCACACAGCGACGTCACCTGGGTCTCCTCCTACGAGACCGACCCCTTCACCATCCCCATCCGGGAGAAGACCGCCCTGCTCTCCGGATGGAGTCGGCTGCTGCTGGCGGACTCCCGGGTCGACCACGTCGACGTCACGCTCTTCCAGGCCAAGGAGCAGAAGTTCTACGCCGATACGAGCGGCACGGTCACCACCCAGCAGCGGGTCCGGCTGGCGCCGGTGGCCGAGGTGCTCGCCACCCGCAACGGCCGGCTGGACGGCATGCGCACGATCGCTCCCCCCGCCGGGCGCGGCTGGGAGTACCTGCCCGCGGTCGAGGCCGAACTGGACGAGCTACCGGAGCTGCTGGCCGAGAAGCTCGCCGCGCCCAGCGTCGAACCCGGGCAGTACGATCTGGTGATCCACCCCTCCAACCTGTGGCTGACGATCCACGAGTCCATCGGCCACGCCACCGAGCTCGACCGCGCGCTGGGCTACGAGGCGGCCTACGCCGGAACCTCCTTCGCGACCGTGGACAAGCTCGGCTCCCTCCAGTACGGGTCGCCGATCATGAACGTCACCGGCGACCGCACCGTCGAGCACGGGCTGGCCAGCATCGGCTACGACGACGAGGGAGTCGCGACGACGTCCTTCGACCTGATCCGCGACGGCATACTCGTCGGTTACCAGCGTGACCGCCGCATCTCCCGGCTGCAGGGCTACGAGCGCTCCAACGGGTGCGCGTTCGCCGACTCCCCGGCGACCATGCCGATCCAGCGGATGGCCAACGTCTCGCTGGCCCCCGCTCCCGGCGGCCCGTCCACCGAGGAGCTCATATCGGGGGTCGATCGCGGCATCTACATCGTGGGCGACCGCAGCTGGTCCATCGACATGCAGCGCTACAACTTCCAGTTCACCGGACAGCGGTTCTACCGGATCGAGGACGGTCGGCTGGCGGGGATGCTCCGCGACGTCGCCTACCAGGCCACCACGACCGAGTTCTGGAATTCGATGCGGGCGCTCGGCGGACCGCAGACCCACGTGCTCGGCGGCTCGTTCATGTGCGGAAAGGGACAGCCGGGCCAGGTCGCCTCGGTCAGCCACGGGTGCCCCACCGCGCTCTTCTCCGATGTGCGCGTCCTCAACATGGTTCAGGAGGCCGGGAATTGAATCAGTCGTCCCCCCAGTCCGTTGTGGAACGGGCACTGGAACTCTCCCGCGCCGACGCCTGCATGGTGCTGGTCCAGCAGGAGAGCAGGGCCAACCTGCGCTGGGCCGGGAACTCGCTGACGACCAACGGCGTCACCCAGGGACGCACGGTCACGGTCATCGCGCTCTCGGAGAGCGGCCAGGGGCCGCCGCGGGCGTCGTGGAACGAAGCGGGCTTCGCGACGAGGAGCTGGAGGACCTGGTGCGCGCCGCGGAGACCGCGAGCCGCGACGCCGTCCCCTCCGAGGACGCCCGGCCGCTTCTCACCCCGGAGTCCGCGGGCTCCGGCGGAGAGTGGGACGCCGCCCCCGCGAGCACGGATATCTCGGTGTTCTCCGGGTTCGCACCGGGGCTGGGAAGGGCCTTCGAGCGCAGGGAGGCGGCGGGCCACCTGCTCTACGGGTATGCCGAGCACACGGTGACCTCCACGTTCTTCGGCAGCTCCACCGGGCTCCGGTTGCGCCACGACCAGCCGAGCGGGAGCGTCGAGCTGAACGCCAAGTCGGCGACGCCCGGTACCGGCGGCGGCCACTCCACCTGGGTCGGCCGGGCCACCCGCGACTTCACCGACATCGACACCGAAACGCTCGACGCCGAGCTGTTCCGGCGCATGGGGTGGGCGCGCCGCACCGTGGAGCTGCCCGCCGGGCGGTACGAGACCCTGCTCCCGCCGGAGGCCGTGGCCGACATGATGGTGACGCTCTACTGGAACGCCGGCGCGCGCGACGCCGCGGAGGGGCGCACGGTGTTCTCCTCGGGCAAGGGCGGGACCCGGGTCGGCGAGCGGCTCTCGGCGCTCCCGCTGGACCTGCGCAGCGACCCCGCGGAGCAGGGCCTGGAGTGCGCTCCGTTCGTCCTCTCCACGGCCCCCGGGCGCGATTTCACGGCGTTCGACAACGGGCTGCCGCTGCGCCGCACCCACTGGCTCTCCGGTGGCGAGCTGGCGGCGCTGCGCCAGACCCGCCACTCCGCGGAGCTGACCGGGCTCGCGGCCACGGCCCACGTGGACAATTTGGTCCTGGAGCAGCCGGGGGCGGGCGCGGCACTGGACGACATGATCGCCGGCACCGAACGCGGCCTGCTGCTGACCTGTCTGTGGTACATCCGCACGGTCGACCCGCAGACGCTGCTGCTGACCGGACTCACCCGCGACGGCGTCTACCTGGTGGAGGACGGCGAGGTCACGGGGGCGGTGAACAACTTCCGGTTCAACGAGTCCCCGGTGAGCCTGCTGGAGCGCGCCACCGAGGCGGGAGCCACCGTTCCCGGGCTCTCGCGGGAGGTGGGTGATTACTTCCCGCGCACCGCTATGCCGCCGATGCGGATCCCGGACTTTAACATGTCGACCGTCAGCCAGGCCTCCTGAGCCCGATCCGGGAGTTCAGGAGGTCTCCTCCAGCCGAAAACCCACCTTCATCCCCACCTGGTAGTGGGCTATCTCCCCGTTCTCCAGGTGGCCGCGGATCTGGGTCACCTCGAACCAGTCCAGTCCGCGGAGCGTGGCGGAGGCCCGTTCGATGCCGTTGTGGATGGCCTGGTCCACGCCCTCGGGTGAGGTGCCCACGATCTCGGTGACGCGGTAGGTGTGGTCGTTCATAGCGCGGTTCCCTTCTTGTCGGCTCTGTTGGCCCACTTCCCGCGACACTCCGGCGTCAATCGGAGACAGCGGGACCGCGTCCTGGCGTGCGTATTACCCGTTCTTTGCCCGGCGACTGGGCGCCCCCGGGTCTGTCCCGCCGGCGGGCGCCTACCGGATCCTCCCCGTTCGGGGGGCATAAGCGCCGCTTCGCGCAGGGCGGTCCCGAGATCACGTCGTAATCGGCTCTTGACGTATACGGGGGAGGAGCGGTGTACATTGGAATCTAGCGCTTCGGTCCCCCGTCGGAGCGCTAGGCCGATGTTTCGAGCCCCCGTCGGAACATCGTGCGCGACGTCGGGTGGTTTGCCCCCGTAGCCACCCGGCGTCGCTTTTTCATTGGTTGCGTTCGTGGTCGCCTTCGCATTACCACAACGGATACACGACCATCCGATGACCTGAGCAGGCCGGCCGTTCTAGGGGGCCATCCATGAGCGACAACGACACCGACGAGCCCGTGCACTGCTCGCGCAGAGAGTGCCGCGCCCCGGCCACGTGGGTCCTGGTGTGGAACAACCCCAAGGTGCACACCCCCGAGCGGCGCAAGACCTGGCTGGCCTGCGACGAGCACCGCGAATACCTGGCGGAGTTCCTCGGCATACGCGGCTTCCTGCTGGAGAGCGTGCCGCTCACCGAGTTCGACGGGTGATCCGCACCGCTCGCCGGCGCGCGTACCGAGCCGGGCCGCACCGCGGCCGGAGCGGCGTTCCTATCCCTTCACGCAGACGACCTGGCGCAGGTGCGCGACGACCTCGACCAGGTCGGCCTGGGCCGCGATCACTTCGGACAGGTCCTTGTAGGCGGCGGGGATCTCGTCCAGCACCCCGGTGTCCTTGCGGCATTCGACACCCTTGGTCTGCTCGACGAGGTCTGCCTCGGTGAAGGTCCGCTTCGCCCTGCTCCGGCTCATCCTCCGGCCCGCCCCGTGCGAGGCGGAGTCGAACGAGAGCCGGTTGCCCAGCCCCGCACAATGTAGCTGCCGGTCGCCATGGACCCGGGGATGATCCCCAGGTCCCCCTGACCGGCCCGGATGGCGCCCTTGCGCGTGACCAGGACGTCCACCCCGTCGTAGCTCTCCTCCGCCACGTAGTTGTGGTGGCAGGAGATCCACTGCTCGAAGCGCACCCGGGGGAACATCTTGCGCAGCACGTCGCAGGCCAGGCCCATCATCACGTCGCGGTTGCGACGCGCGTACTCCTGGGCCCAGAACAGGTCGCGGCGGTAGGCCTCCATCTCGGGGGTGCCGGCGACGAACACCGCCAGATCGCGGTCGGGCAGGTCCTGGTTGTGCGGCAGCTTGCGGGCCTGCTCGATGTGGTATTCGGCGAGTTCCTTGCCGATGTTGCGCGATCCCGAATGCAGGATCACCCATACGGTTCCACCGCCGTCCAGGCAGACCTCCAGGAAATGGTTGCCGCCGCCGAGCGTACCGATCTGGTTGGCGGCGCGCTGCCTCCGGTGGCGCACGGCCGGGGCCAGATGCTCGAAGCGGTCCCAGAACCCGTCCCAGTCGGCCGTCTTCAGCCCGTGGATCCGACGGGGGTCGACCGGTGTCCGGTGCGACTGGTATCCCACCGGGATCGCCTTCTCCAGCCCGGAACGCAGCTTCCCCAGGTCCTCGGGCAGATCCTCGGTCTTGAGGGTGGACCTGACCGCGGTCATTCCGCAGCCGATGTCGACTCCGACCGCGGCCGGGGACACCGCGTCCCGCATGGCGATCACCGAGCCGGCAGTGGCGCCCTTGCCATAGTGCACATCAGGCACCACGGCCAGGCCGTGCACCCAGGGCAGCCGGGTGACGTTGCGGAGCTGGTCCATGGCCGCGGACTCGACGGTCTGCGGGTCGGCCCACATCCGGATCGGCACGCGGGCGCCGGCCGCTTCGGTGTACGGCACAGGGCACCTCCATCCCCAGAGAGCGACTCGCGCGGCGCTCCTCCGCCCGCGCCCCGTTATGAAGCCAGACGCGGCGCCACTGCGGCAACCGGTTTTCCGCGCTGAGTGCCCCTGGGACAGAACCGGAGCGGGCGGCGGACCGCCCGCTCCGCCTCCGCTATCCGCCGATCGCCGACATCGGGCGGGCCGGCTGCAGGAAACTGGGGTCGTTGATGCCGTGGCCGGGCATCTTGGTCGCGATAGCGGCGCGCCAGCGCTCGGCGATCTCCTCGTCGGTACCGCCCTCGCGCAGCAGAGGCCGCAGGTCGGACTCCTCCCGGGCGAACAGGCAGTTCCGGATCTGGCCATCAGCGGTGAGCCGGACCCGGTCGCAGGCGCCGCAGAACGGGCGGGTGACCGATCCGATCACACCGACCGTGGCGGGGCCGCCGTCCACGTAGAACAGTTCGGCCGGCGCGCTGCCCCGCGTAGAGGCGTCGGCGGCCTCCAGGTCGAAGACGGCACTGAGCCGGTCGAGGATCTCGTCAGCGGTGATCATGGTGTCGCGCCGCCAGCCGTGCTGGGCGTCCAGCGGCATCTGCTCGATGAAGCGGAGCTGGTAGCCGTGGTCCAGACAGTAGCGCAGCAGATCGGGCGCCTCGGAGTCGTTGATGTCCCGCATGAGCACCGTGTTGACCTTGACGGGGATGAGCCCCGCGGCGGCAGCTCCGGCCAGCCCCTCCAGTACGTCGTGGAGCCGGCGGCGTCGCGCCAGTTTCTCGAAGACGTCGGGACGCAGGGTGTCCAGCGAGACGTTCACCCGGTTGAGTCCGGCCTCGGCCAGAGAGGGGGCAACGCGGGAGAGCCCGATGCCGTTGGTGGTCAAAGCGGTCTTCGGGCGCGGGTCGAGCGCCGCGGCCGCGGCTACGATCTCCGGCAGCCCGCGGCGGAGCAGCGGTTCGCCTCCGGTGAACCGGACCTCCGTGATCCCCAGCCTGGTCACGCCGATACGGATCAGCCGGTTGAGCTCCTCGTCGGTGAGCAGCTCGGGCTTGGGCAGCCATTCGAGCCCCTCAGGGGGCATACAGTACGTGCACCGCAGGTTGCAGCGGTCCGTGAGTGAAACTCTCAGATCGGTGGCCACTCGCCCGTAAGAGTCGGTCAGCACAGGCGTCACCTCCCATTTCGGCGGCAGTCCAGCTGCAGCACGGTGCGGACACGTCAACGACGACGGCCAGCCCGTGGCCCCCGTCACCCCTCCGGCGTCAGCGCGCAGCGTCTCGTTCTTTCAGGCGGACGGCCCCAGCGTGGTTGCCGTCACACCCTCCACCCTATGAGACGCCGGTTTCTCTCCTCCGACCTCCTCCCCCTGTGAGCAGGGTGCGCTCCCGCCGTCCGCCCAGAGGATCAGCACCGCTCCGCCGCACGCCCTGCTCAGCGGACAGGACCGTACGGGCCCGGGCGAAGGCGCGGCCGCAGCCGGATCCTTTTCGACTCTCCGACGGACGTGCCGGCATCAGCGGTGCGGCAGGACCGCGGGGAGCTGTATTTTGCCGGGACAGCCGTTGAGAGGAGCGCGCGTGATCACTTCACGGGAATGGCAGTTGCCGGGCGGGCCGAACGGTTCGGAGCGGCTGGCGGCCCGGGCCTGGGTCTCCGCCGGTCCGGCGGAGCCGGCGTGGCTGGCGGTCCTGGTGCACGGGTACGGCGAGCACATCGGCCGCTACGACTACGTGGCGCGCTCCCTATGCGAACGCGGTGCAGTGGTCTACGGGCTGGACCATCGGGGGCACGGGCACTCCTCGGGGGAACGGGTGCTGATCGAGGACTTCACCGGAGTGGTGGAGGATGTGCACCGGGTGGTCACACAGGCCCGTACGGCCTACCGCTCTCTGCCCCTGGTACTGGCCGGCCATTCCATGGGGGGTCTGATCGCCGCACGCTACGCCCAGGCGCATCCCGAGGGGATCGCCGGGTTGGCGCTCTCGGGGCCGGTCCTGGGGCGCTGGCGCATCGTGGAACAGCTGCTCGCGCTGGCGGAGATCCCCGAAACCCCGCTCGACCCGGACACGCTCTCCCGCGATCCGGCCGTTGGCGCCGACTACGCCGACGACGAGCTCGTCTGGCACGGCCCGTTCAAGCGGCCCACACTGCAGTCGCTCGACACCGAGCTGAAGCGCGCGAACGAGGGCGGAGACATCGGCGACCTGCCGCTGCTCTGGTTGCACGGCTCCGACGACCGCCTGGTGCCGCCCAGTGACACCAAGACCGGCATCGACCGGCTCGCCGGAACCGACGTCACCGCGCGGATCTTCCCCCACGCGCGGCACGAGGTGTTCAACGAGACCAACCGCGACGAAGTGCTGGACGAGGTCGCCAGGTTCGCCTCCCGCGTCGCAGCACCGCGCTGATCAGCTGTTCTCGAAGTCTGGTCGAGGGGCGCGTACGGCTGGGTGACCCGGCTCGTGAGGGCTGGCGGTATTGCCGGGAGTGTGGTGCTCCGCTGCCGCTGGGGAGGTCGGTGGACGCGGTGATCTGTTCGGGCCAGTGCAGGTCACGGCGGCAGCGGAGGCGTAGCCGGACCCGGCAGCGGGGTGTCCCTGACCGCCGACCGCCGCGCCCGTTCCGGCCCGGTCGTCGCCGCCCTTCGTCTTGAGGCGGAGCGTGCGTCCGGACGGGGTGATATCCGGGCTGGAATCGCCGTGGCCACACCGGTCCCACGTCCTCTTCAGCTTCGCCCGCACCCGCTCGATCTCCGCTTTCGCCCCCCATACCGGCCCGACGAACCGCCCGAGTGGGCCCGGCCGGTGGCTCCACGTGCGAGTGCTCCGCCCGTCAGGCGTCGAAGCGGCGGCGGGAGGCCTCGATGTGACCGAGGTACTGGTGGGTCCAGCCGCACATTCCATCGGCTATCCCTCGTAGGGCCCGGCCCGGCTCGGTGAGGGTGTACTCGACCCGCGGCGGCACGGTGGGGTGCACGCTCCGCTCGACCAGGCCGTTGCGCTCCATCATGCGCAGGTTCTGGGTGAGCATCTTGTGGCTGATGCCCTGGATCTCATGCCGCAACTCGCTGAAGCGCAGGGTTCGTTCATCGAGAACGTTGATGATCAGGAGCGCCCACTTATTGGCGACGTCCGAGAAGATCTCCCGCGCCAAAGAGTCCGCGCGCGTCAGGTCTGCTTCCTTGGGTGAGCCCCTGAACTGCTCGGTCACCATAAGGTTCCCCAGTCACTAAAAAGTGCGTTCTTCCATGTCAGCGGTCACTCTCCTACAGTTCCCGAGTAACCGCAAGAGAGCAAGTGCGTATTGGTTCTGTGGAAGCGAGTCCACGGACCCTCATGACAAGGAGGCAGGCGGCATGGCCATCACCCTGGTAAATCCCAGCGGATTGCCGGAAATCGACGCGTACCGGCAGGTGTCGATCGCGACCGGGTCGAAGCTGGTCTTCATCGCCGGGCAGGTCGCCTGGGATGCCGAGGGGGTCACGGTCGGCGAAGGTGACCTCGCCGCGCAAGTCGAGCAGTGCTACCTCAACATCGGCACCGCCTTGGCCGAGATCGGTGGCTCCTTCGACGACGTGGCGAAACTGACCGTCTACGTCGTCGACTGGACCCCTGACAAGATGCCCCTGTTCCTGGAGGGGGTCTCCCGGGCAGCCGCGAAGCTGGGGGGCACCCCGGTCCCGCCGGGCACGCTGCTGGGCGTTGCGGCACTGGACATAGCCGACCATCTGGTCGAGGTCGAAGCCACCGCGATCATCGACTGAACAGGTGTTCTTCGCTCTGACGGTTCGGCAGAGCCAGGTCTGGGCTCGGATGTAGCGGTGGCCCCGCCGGAGGTGGGGCCACCGCTTGGGGTCTGAGGGTACGACGACGGCAGTGTTGAGCCCAGGCCAACCGTTACCGTTGTTGGGCATCGACCCGCCCACCGGCAGCCCGCATCGAGAACCGCGCAAACGGCTGTGACCTTTGATTTTACTGTGGCGTCCGCCTACGGCGTTTCCGTAACACCGTTCCGCGACGCCTGCCCCTGACGGCGGGCGGACCCGCCGCCCCCGGCACCGCGACGAACGGTAGACCTCACGACCAGAGTCCAAAAACACCTACTGAGGAGGCGCGGAGCGGGGCGGCCCCGTCCGCGGCGACGCGCTCAGTCGCTGTAGAGACGCTCGATCGCGTCGGCGTATCTGTGCTGGATGACACGGCGCTTGAGCTTCAGCGACGGGGTGAGCTCCTCGGTCTCAACGGTCCACTCCACCGGCAGCAGCAGCCACTTCTTGATCTGCTGGACCCGGGCGAGCCGCCGGTTCGCCTCGTTGACGGCCCGCTCCACCTCGTCTCGCACCTCGGGATGCTCCGCGAGAGCGGCCAGGTCGGTGTCGGGCACCCCCTTGCTCTGCGCCCAGCCGGGCGCGACCTCGGCGTCGAGGGTGAGCAGCGCAACAGGTAGGGGCGGTTGTCGCCGCAGGCCATCGCCTGCCCGACCAGGGGATGCTCCTTGAGCAGGTTCTCGATCGCGGCGGGGGCGATGTTCTCCCCGCCGGAGGTGATCATGATCTCCTTCTTGCGGTCCACGATGTAGATGAAGCTGTCCTCGTCGATCCGCCCCACATCGCCGGTGTGCAGCCACTTGTCCTCGTCGACCAGGGCCGCGCTGTCCTCAGGCCGGTTGAGGTAGCCGCCGACGTTCAGCGGGCCCCGGACCAGGAGCTCGCCGCCGTCGGCGGTGCGTATCTCCATGCCGTCCACCGCGCGGCCGACACTGCCGAACCGGTAGGCGTCACGCCGGTTGACGGTCACGGCCCCGCAGTTCTCGGTCATTCCGTAGACGTCCTGGATGAGGACGCCGATCCCGGAGAAGAACCGCAGAACCTCCTCGGACACGGGCGCCGCGGCCGTGATGCAGATCTGCGCCCGGTCCAGCCCCACCAGCGCCCGGATCGGGGCCAGCACCTGCTCGTCGACCTTCGCGAAGTGCTGCTCCAGTTCCGGGGTGCGTTCGCGGCCGTACTGCCCGGACTCTATATAGGCGCGGGCCACCTCCGACGCCGACTCGATGGCGGAGCGCTGCTCCTCCGGCGACGCCGACAGGGCCGCGGTCAGCCCGGCCTGGATCTTCTCCCATACCCGAGGGACGCCGAAGAGGCTGTGCGGACGCACCTTGGCCAGGTACGCGGCGAGCTGGGTGGGCTCGGGGCAGAAATGGATGTGTCCGGCAAGCCTGAGCGGCAGGTACACGCTGAGGATGCGCTCCGCGATGTGCGCCAGGGGCAGGTAGGACAGGGTCACTCCCCGTTCCGGCGGCTTCATGGCCCTCCGGGTGACGGTGACCTGGTAGAGGACCTGGTGGTGGGTCTCGAAGACGCCCTTGGGGTCGCCCGTGGTGCCCGATGTGTAGAGGAGCGTGGCGTTGTCGCCCGGCACGATGGCCGCGGTGCGCGCCTCGACCAGCTCGGGGCTGCCCGCCTGCCGGCGCCGACCGATCGCGGTGAACTCCGCCCAACTGATGAACTCCGGTCCCGGCCGGCCGGTGGACTCCGGGATCGCCGAGGCGTCGAGCACGACCACGGTGTGCAGCTCCGGGAGGCGTTCCAGGACGGGCAGCCAGCGACCGACCTGCTCGGCGCCTTCGAGGACGGCGACACGCGCTGAGCAGTCGGCGGCGATGTAGGCGATCTGCTCGGAGGAGAAGGTGGCGTAGACGGTGAGGGGGACGGCTCCGGCGTGCACCGCGCCGAGGTCGGCGAGGAGGTGCTCGGAGCGGTTGGCCATCATCAGGGCGACCACGTCGCCGGGCAGCACGCCGGTGTCGATGTAGGCCGAGGCCAGTTCCAGCACCGACTGCCGGTAGTCCCGCCAGGTCACGGTGGTCCATCCGTCATCGGAGTGGTCCGAGAGTGCGGGGGCGTCGGCCTCCTCCTCGGCGGTCTCGCGGAGCCAGTCCACGAGTGTGAGCCCCCTGATCTCGTTCTCCACGTCCCGCCGTGCCCGAAGTACTCCGTTGTGTCCCATGGACGCACCCCGTTCTTCGAATGTGCTTCAGGTCACCCCCGATCAGGGGACCACGGCAGGACAGAGAGGCGCAAGATTCCCGCCACGCGCTGGTGCGTGTGCCGGAACGGCCCGTGCGTCGATCGTCAGACGTAGAGATCGCGGGGTGTCGGAGCGGGCTTGGCCACCGTCTCGGCGTAGGCCTCGGCCAGGCGGCGCACGGCGTCGGCCAGGACCTCCGGCGACTGGGTGTAGGCCAGGCGCACATAGTGCTCCAGCGTTCCTCCCCCCGCACCGAACACGGGGCCGGGAGCGGGATGGACGCCGTGCCGGTGCGAGGTCTCGCCCAGGGCGGTGGCGATCGGCTGCGGCAGCGCCGCCCAGAGCACCAGTCCGCCGCTGGGTCTGGTGAAGCGCCAATCGGGCAACCGGTCGCGCAGGGCCCGTGCGATGGCGTCCCGGTTCCGGCAGAGCTCGCGGCTGCGCTCGGCGCGGATCCGCAGCACGTCGGAGAGCAGGTGGGTGACCATGAGCTGCTCCAGGACCGGGCTGGCCAGGTCGAAGCGCTGCCGCGTCGTCATGAGCTCGGCGACCATCGGCGGGCTCGCGCGGACCCAGCCGATACGCAGGCCGCCCCAGAGCAGCTTGGCGGCGGACCCGACCGTGAACACCCGGCTGTCGCGGTCGTGGACGGCCAGCGGGGCGGGCTGGTCGCCGGAGTCGATCGCCAGCTCCGCGACGCTCTCGTCCACGACCACCGATGCCCCGGCGCGGCGCGCCTCGGAGACCACGGCCTTGCGCTCGTCGTCGTCCATCAGCGCACCGGTGGGGTTCTGGAAATCCGGAATCAGGTAGGCCAGCGCCGGTTTCCACTGCCGGAACGAATCGGCCACGGAGTCCATGTCCCACCCTTCGGGCGGTATCCCGACCGTGCGCAGCCGCGCACCCCGATGGCGCGCCGCGGCCAGCGCGTGGGGGTAGGTGGGCGACTCCATCAGGACCGTGTCGCCGGGTTCGGCCAGCATCTCCATGAGCAGCGCCACGGCCTGCTGGGCGCCGTTGGTGACGAAGATCTGCTCCGGAGTGGTGGGCAGGCCGCGCTCGACATAGCGCCGTGCGATTGCGTGGCGCAGCTCGGGCAGCCCGTACAGCGCGTACCCGAGTCCTCCCATGTGCGCGGTGAGCTGATCGGCGGCCAGCCGGGCGGCCTCCCGCAGCCCCTCGGCGGCCAGCGGCGCGGCGACCCCGAGGTCGATGTGCTCGGCGTTGGGGACGAGGGGCGCCGACCGCCCTGGTCCGGTGTCGGGGAGCACGGTCCAGCTCCCGGCTCCCTTCCGGCTGTCGAGGAACCCGTTCTCGCGCAGCCAGGTGTAGGCGGCGGTGACGGTGTTCCGGCTGACCCGCAATGCGGTGGCGAGTTCGCGCTCCGCGGGCAGCCGCGTATGGGTGGGGATCCTCCCGTCGAGGACGAGTCCGCTGATCGCCCTCCCTACAGCGATGTAGTAGGGACGCTCGTTCACGCTGGCCCCGATCAATCGGGCCAGAAGATGGCCATTGATCCGCCGCTCACCCGCAGACATGATGCCACTTTCCAAGATTGGCTCTGTGAATACGCTGCTTTTGACGCCAACATAGCCCGCATGGCCCGATTCTTGCGTCCACTTCCGGACGGTTCAATACGACAGTTCGCTCTGGTTCACCGCCTCTTCGTCACCCCGGTCCTGCCCCGCTCCCGCCGCCTGCGCCGGCTCCTCCAGCTCTACGCCGGCCTGCACCTGTACGGAGTGAGCGGCGCGCTGCTGATCACGGCGGACCTGGGAGCCATGCCGTGGGACGTGCTGCATCAGGGCCTGTCCCTGCGGACCGGGCTGTCCATCGGCACCTGGAGCGTCATCGTCGGTGCAGCGGTGATGCTGCTCTGGATCCCGCTGCGGCAGCGTCCGGGGCTCGGCACGGTGAGCAACGTCGTGGTGGTCGGTCTCTCCGTGGACTACACGCTGTGGTGGCTGCCCGGGATGGAGGGACCGGTCGCGCGGTCGGCCTCTCTCGTGACTGGTATCGTTCTCACCGCCCTGGCGACCAGCTGCTATATCGGCGTCCGGCTGGGATCCGGCCCGCGCGACGGCCTCATGACGGGGCTCGCGGCGAAAGGATTCTCCATCCGGGCGGCCCGCACCGGGATCGAGGTGGCGGTGGTCGCCACCGGGTTCCTCCTCGGCGGCACGGTAGGTGTGGGCACTCTGTTGTTCGCAGCGGCCATCGGCCCCTTGACACAGGCGTTCCTGCCGGTCATGGCGATTCCGGAGAGCAGCACCCCTGCCTGATCACGATGCGGCGACATATCTCTCAGAACCGCATACAGGGCGACTGATGTCTAACTAATAGGGCACACTTATCCCGATCACCCTCATCGCAGTCCCCGCGGACCGGTAACGTATCCGGGATGCCGCGAGAACGTGGTTTCAGGTCGGGCGCTTCCCCACGGCGGCGACCGCACCCCGAGCTAACGTTGCCACAACTCTTGGATCCGGGAACTCGGGGACCGTCTATGAGGCAACGTGGCCACCAAGAGTTGGATACTGTACGTCCGCAGAAACGTGATCTTGGTAGTTAAGGGGGTGAGCCGCGTGTCCGGCTGGATTGAGGATTACGCGCTAATAGGCGACATGCAGACCGCCGCGCTCGTAGGACGCGATGGCTCGATCGACTGGCTCTGTCTCCCCCACTTCGACTCCCCCGCCTGCTTCTCCGCTCTCCTGGGCGACGAGCAGAACGGCAACTGGTGGATCCGGCCGGCTTCGGGCGAGCAGGTCGCCACGCGCCGCAGGTACCGGCACGAGACCCTCATCCTGGAAACCGAATGGGAGACCTACGAGGGCACCGTCCGGGTCATCGACTTCATGCCACCACGTAGCGGCGCGCCGCACATCGTGCGGATCGTCGAGGGCCTGCGCGGCACCGTCCGGATGAACACCGCGCTCCGGCTGCGCTTCGACTACGGCAACGTCGTGCCGTGGATCCACCGCAGCGGCACCGAGATGGCCGCCGTCGCCGGTCCCGACTCCGTCTGGCTCAGTTCGCCGGTCCCCATGGAGGGCCACAACTTCGTGCACGACGCCACGTTCACCGTGAGCGCCGGGCAACGTGTCCCCTTCGTCATGACCTGGCATCCCTCGGAGGTGGAGGAGTCCGACCACCTCGACGCGGAAAAGGCCCTCTCGCGCACCGAACGCTTCTGGCAGAACTGGGTCTCCCAGTGCTCCTACCAGGGCGACTACCGCGACGCCGTGGTGCGCTCCCTAATCACCCTCAAGGCCCTGACCTACCGGCCCACCGGCGGCATCGTCGCCGCGCCCACCACCTCGCTGCCCGAGGAGATCGGGGGCGTGCGCAACTGGGACTACCGCTACTGCTGGCTGCGCGACGCCACCATCACCCTTGAGGCGCTGATCCGCAGCGGCTACACCGACGAGGCCAAAGCCTGGCGGGAGTGGCTGGTGCGCGCGGTCGCGGGCGAGCCGCAGCACATGCAGATCATGTACGGGGTGCGCGGCGAACGCCGGCTCAGCGAATGGGAGGCCGACTGGCTGCCCGGTTACGAGAACTCGCGTCCGGTGCGGATCGGCAACGCCGCTGTCGGCCAGTACCAGCTCGACGTCTACGGCGAGGTCATGGACGTGCTCGAACTGGCCCGCCGCTCGGGCCTGCAGAGCGCCGAGCACGTGTGGGGCCTGCAGCGCTCCCTGGTCAACTACCTGGAATGGTGCTGGGACGAACCCGACGAAGGGCTGTGGGAGGTCCGCGGCCCGCGGCAGCACTTCGTGCATTCCAAGGTGATGGCCTGGGTGGCGGCCGACCGCGCCGTGCGGATGGTCGAGGAGTTCGGCAAGGAAGGGCCGATCGAACGCTGGCGGTCGCTGCGCGACACCATCCACGCCGAGGTCTGCACCTACGGCTACGACTCCCGGCGCAACACCTTCACCCAGTACTACGGCAGCGAGGAACTCGACGCCTCCCTGCTGCTCATCCCCGAGGTCGGCTTCCTGCCCTACGACGACCCCCGCGTCGTCGGCACGATCGAGGCCATCCGCGACGACCTGATGATCAACGGGTTCGTGATGCGCTACCGCACCGACCGCGTGGACACCGCCGACCACCTCCCCGGCGACGAGGGCGCGTTCCTCGCGTGCAGCTTCTGGATGGCCAACGCCCTGCTGTCCATCGGCCAGGAGAAGGAGGCGCGTGAGCTCTTCGAGCGGCTGCTGGCGCTGCGCAACGACGTCGGTCTGCTCTCCGAGGAGTACGACGCCAAGGGCGGCCGCCAGGTCGGCAACTTCCCCCAGGCCTTCAGCCACGTGCCGCTGGTGACCACCGCTCTGAACCTCTCCCATCACGACGGCCATCGCCGCGGCGAGCACTGAAGGGGCAGCCCTGTCCCCTCGGCGACGCGCTGGGCGCGCTCCCTAGTCCGCCCCCTTTCCAGTCGTACTGTGAGTGCACCGTCGCATGGCCGGGGGGAGGCGAGAACGGTGGCAGTGCTGGAAACGGCGCCCCTGGCCCAGCCGGACCTCTCCACTCAAGGACCGACGCAGCTCCTGGCGCTGCTCACCGCGCTGGTGCTGTGCTCGCTGATCGGGTTCGAGCGGGAGCTCCGGCAGAAGAGCGCGGGCCTGCGCACCCACACCCTGGTGGGGCTCGGTGCCGCCCTCTTCGTCGTGGTGAGCAAGTTCGGCTTCCAAGACGTCCTCGCGGACCCCGACATTTCGCTCGACCCTTCGCGCCTGGCGGCGCAGATCGTCTCCGGCATCGGCTTCATCGGCGCCGGGCTCATCTTCGTGCGCCAGGACATCGTCCGCGGCCTGACCACAGCCGCCACCATCTGGGTATCGGCGGCCGTGGGCACCGCGGCCGGGGCGGGGCTGTGGCTGGTCGCGACCGCGGTCACCGCGGGCCATTTCCTGGTGGTATCGGCCTACCCGCCGGTGGTGCGGTGGCTGACGCGGTCGAGACCGGCCACCGCGCTCTTCCGGATCAGCTACGAGGACGGGCGCGGGGTACTGCGCGGCATCCTGGCCCTGGCCACACAGCAGCACTTCGCAGTGCAGGAGGTGCACACCGCCCGGCGCCAGGTCAGAGCCCCAGACGTCCCCGCGGTCGACCTCCTGCTGCGCGTGCACGGTAGGGGGGATCTCGACGACCTGGCCGTGGCGCTGTCGGAGACCGACGGGGTCCTCGCGGTCCAGTGGGGCGATCTGGAAGACCAGGACGAATGACCACCCCCACTTGGCGACGGAACACGGAGAGGGTTGACTCGGGGAAGAGCTGTGGCTGATTCCCGCTCCGCTGGACTCACGAATTGGTCATGCATGTCGCGTCGAGCACTATGGTGCTGAACCATGCCAGGACAACCACTACACGAGATCATGGACAACGGCTGGGCCGAGGCTCTCCAACCGGTGTCCGGCCGTATCAAGGAGATGGGCGAGTTCCTTCGCCAGGAGGTCGCCGAGGAGCGCACCTACCTTCCCTCCGGGGAGAACATTTTCCGCGCCTTCCAGCAGCCCTTCGATGACATACGTGTGCTGATCGTGGGACAGGACCCCTACCCCACTCCCGGGCACGCCGTAGGGCTCAGCTTCTCCGTCGCTCCCGATGTCAAGCCGCCGGGCAGCCTGCGCAACATCTTCCGCGAGTACCGCGACGACCTCGGGCTGCCCCAACCCTCCACCGGTGACCTCTCGCCCTGGAACGAGCAGGGAATCATGCTGCTCAACCGGGTTTTGACCGTGCGCCCGGGCAAGCCCGGATCGCATCGGGGCAAGGGCTGGGAAGAGGTCACCGACCAGGCCATCCGCGCTCTCGCCGGACGCGGCAAGCCGCTCGTGGCCATCCTGTGGGGACGCGACGCCCGCAGCCTGCGTCCGCTGATGCCGGGGGTTCCGTGCGTGGAGTCGCCCCATCCGAGCCCGATGTCGGCGGACAACGGCTTCTTCGGATCCCGCCCGTTCAGCCGCGCCAACGCCCTCCTGGAGGAGCAGGGAGGCAGTCCCGTCGACTGGCGGCTCGAGTAGAGGCGGGCCAGCCCTCCCCCGCACCCACCACCCGCGACGGTGCGCTCGGTGCACTCTTGCGTACGGATTCACCACCGGCGACCGCCGAAAGCGGACGACAACTACGAGTGTATGGTCCGGCGGGCCCGAGCCGACGAACAGAGCCCGGGCCCGCCGCGGGGATCCCGACAGGTCGGACACCGGACAGCCGACGAGCCCCGATATCGCACGGTGACACCGTCTGTGCTTCGGGAACGCAGGCTGATCGCCTCGACGACCAACGCGCCAAGGTTGTCGGTGGTCGAGGCTTCTGGTGCCCATGGGACAGGTGGACATCAACGTGCACACCATGGAAGGTGTCCTGGACGGTGTCCTACTGTCCGACGAAGCACCTTGGTCCGTCCATGTCCCGAACCCCCACACTGAGGCCCACGTTCACCTTGATGTACCTGGTTCACCGCCCGTTCCTCACTATGGCGCGTGTCACGCCATCGCCCCCTGGCGGGGAAACCACGACGCGGGGAGGAGTCGTCATGCGTGGACTACTTCCTGCATTCGCGGTACTGCTATTGCCCACATGCACAGGCAAGGGCGAGACGCCGGGAAAAGCGGATTGGCCGCCGGAGCGGGAAGGGGTCGCGGGACCAACGGAGGAGATCGGCGAGGCCGGGGGGACGACCGTCGTGCCCGAAAGCGCCTCGTTTCGACTATGTCCGAACCTGCACACTGAGGCCCACGTTCACCTGGATGTACCTGACTCGCTTCGTTCCGCACTGCGGCGCGCGTCACCGCCCCGATCTCCGGCAGAGGAACCATGATGCAGGGAGGAATCGTAATGCGTGGACTACTGCCTGCATTCGCGGTACTGGTGCTGCTGACGGCATGCATGCGAGAAGAGAACGCGCAGGGACAGGCGAACTGGCCCTCGGAGTGGGAAGGGGTCGTGGGACCGGCGGAGGAGATCGGCGAGGCCGAGCGCTCGCTATGCGAGAAGCTTGCCGAGGCCAGGGAGATCCGCGACGAGAACGGCGACGACCCGGACGAGATCGAACTCGCGGAATCCTACGAGAAGGAGGCGTGGGGCCAGGCGATGGTGGGCGGTGTCATACCCGAGGTTCACCTGCTCGCCGTCGAGGAGGAGGACGCCACCCGGAACTGGGTCGAAACGATGCGCGCATGGTGCGAGAGGAACGTGCAACTCCCCGGGCAGGAGCCCTCGCCGAGCCCGTCACCGTCGCGGTCACCCTCGGCCTCCCCCTCGCCGAGTCCGTCACCGACGCCGAGCGAGGAGGATGATGAGGACGACGACGGGGACGACGACGGGGACGGAAACAGCAACAACAACGGGAACGGAAACATCGGAGACGGCAACGGGAACGGGAACGGATACGACCTGACCATCGGCGACAACAGGTCGAAGGAGAATCGCGACTGCGACGGCCTGTCGGTCCAGATCCAGGCCGACGAAGCGACCGTGGCCCTGAGTGGGGCGTGCGAGACGGTCTACATCTCCGGGAGGCGCAACACCGTTTCGCTCGAATCCGTCGACGGCCCTCTCACGCTCGCCGGAAGCGAGAACAACGTCTCGTGCTCCGGCAGGGCCGGATCGATGAACGACTCCGGTAGCGACAACACCATCGATGGGCCGTGTTCGGATTAGCGCCGTTTCCGGCCGCGTCTCCGCCCCGACCGGCCTGGCCCTCTTTCCGGAGGGATCATTTCGGATGGGCGGTGGATCGCGACTACTACCGGTCGTCCGGTTCCGGCCTTCCATTCGTTCCGCGGTGACCGCCGTTTGAGCGAGTCCCCTTTCCGGTACTTCAATGTGGTGGTCCGCCCTTTCCCGGGTGCGCACCAACCGCATAAGGCGCTTAGGAAGGCCGTCCCCCAATGGCGAAGAAGTTCGGCTACGCCGACGCCCTGAAAGTGCTCGGCAAGGACGACTCGGCCGTCCTGGACCTCGCGGAGAAGCTCCTCGACGGCGGGTTGGGGGCCGTGGGGGTGCCCGATCTCTTCGGGCTGCGCGGCGAGCTCGTCGCGAAAGGGCGCGGGCTGCTCACCGGCATCCGGGAGAGGATCAGCGGCGTGAGCAGGTGGGACCGCACCGAGCGGATCGACGCCGCCTACCGGATCCTGCTGACCGTCTCGCTCCTTGAGGCGCTGGATGAAACGCTCGACGATCCGGACACCCCGGACCTCACCGAGTTGGGGATCACGGAGGAAGAACTCACGCTCCTCGTCGGGCAGATGCTCAACGCGGGAACGCATCCGCCGCTCGCGCTCTCCGACACATCGGCCTTCGGGGCACCGGAACCGGATGGCGCCCCCCACAATGCGCTCAGACTGGTGCGGCCGCTCGGCAGGCTGCCGGAGTCGTACTCGAACCGCTCCCCCCAGCTCGGCCGGTTCACCGAGGTGGTCACGGAGAAGGCCCAACGCCGCTTCCAGGAGTCCTACCGGCGGCTGGCGGCCGATGTGCCGGAGTTCGGCGTGTGGGTGGACCTCGCCGAGCACCAGGCCACCCGCTCCGACCTGGCGACCGGTTTCTCCGGGCTGGAAGACCTGCTCGTCCAACTGTCGCCGGCCGCCAAAGCGCACCAGCACGTCCGGGAACTGAACACCCTCTACCGGCGCACGCTGCGGCGCCCGCTCCTCTCCACCCTCGACACACCGGACCACCTCACCTTCCCCACCCTGGAAGAGGCCTACATCCACCCCCGGGGGCGGGTCCGCCCCGCGCACAGGGACTGCCGGCCGGCGTCTGAGGACTGGTGGCACGAGGCGGCGCCGCACGAGGACCTGCAGCGGCTGCTCGCCGGGCTCCTCACCCAGACTTCATGCGCCACGCACCCCATCGTGATCCTCGGCCACCCGGGCGCGGGCAAGTCCAAGCTCACCGAGATGCTCGCCGCCCGCCTCCCGGCGCAGGACTTCCTCCCGGTCCGGGTGGAACTGCGCGGGGTCAACGCGGACGCGCCCGTCCGCAAGCAGATCGAGGAGGGGATCTCGGGGCAGCTGCACCGCGACGTCGCCTGGCGCGACCTCGTGGAGGCGGCCGCCGGCGCGCAGCCCGTGGTCATCCTGGACGGGTTCGACGAACTGCTGCAGGCCACCGGGGCCAACCGGTCCGACTACCTGGAACAGGTGCAGCAGTTCCAGGAGGACCAGGCGGCATTGGGCCAGCCCGTGGCGGTGATCGTCACCAGCCGGACGGTCGTCGCCGACCGGATCCGGTTCCCGCCCGGCTGCGTTCTCGTCCGGCTGGAACCGTTCAGTGCGAACCAGATCGTCCGGATGCTCGACATCTGGAACTCGGCCAACTCCGGCACGCTGGCCTCCCGCGGCCTGGCCCCGCTGTCCCCGGAGGCCGTGCTGGCCTACCGGGAGCTGGCCGAGCAGCCGCTGCTGCTGCTCATGCTGCTGCTCTACGACGCCGACGGCAACGCCCTCCAGTCGGGCGGCACGCTCTCCCGCAGCGAGCTCTATGAGCGGATGCTCGCCATGTTCGCCCGGCGGGAGGTGGCCAAGCACCACCCGAACCTCAGCGACCGGGAGACCGAAAGCGCGGTGGAGCACGAGCTGCGCCGGCTGGAGATCGCCGCCATGGCCATGTTCGCCCGGCACCGGCAGAGCGTGGCCGCCGAGGAGCTGGACCGCGACCTCGCCGCGCTGCTCCCGGAACCCGCGGCGCGGCCCGCCGAAACGGGGCTGCACGGCACGGTCAGCGACGCCCACCAGGTGCTCGGCCGGTTCTTCTTCATCCACGAGTCGCGGGCGCGCCACGGCGGCCGGACCGCCGGCGTGTACGAGTTCCTGCACGCCACCTTCGCCGAATTCCTCGTGGCACGCATGGTGGCCTCGACCCTCGACGAGCTGGCCGCCGACCGCCAACACGCGGTGCGGCGGCGCTTCGCCTCCCCACTGGACGACGGCCTGCTCTACGCGGTGACCTCGTTCGCGCTGCTCTGCAGCCGGTCCGCCATCGTGGAGTTCACCGGCGAGCTCCTTCGACAGCGTTTCACCGAGGAGCCGACCGCCCTCGACGAGTACCGGACCCTGCTCATCGAGCTCTTCCACGACGCGCCGTTCCCGCAGCCCAACCGGTCCTTCTCCGACTACGCCCCGTGGCGCGCGCCCATCACCACCAGGCAGGCGAACTACACCGCCAACCTGGTCGTCCTGCTCGTCTGTGTCTGCGAGGAACTCGACCTCGCCGAGCTGTTCCCCGGGGAGCACGCGCCGTGGAGGCGCTGGCTGCTGCTGGCCAACCAGTGGCGGAGCATCGCCGGCGACGCGTGGCACGGGTTGCTCAACACCATCCGGACCCGGCACCTCGGCTTCTGGGAGGGCGAGGGCCACACCCGCATCGAGCGCGAACACGGCGAGCCCGTGAACATCGGCGAATGCCTCGGCTTCGAGGTGCACAAGGACATCACCGGGGAGACGTCGGTCACCAATCCCTACGACACCACCGTCCCGTTCGGCAGCGTGACGTCGACACTGCTGCGTTCCACAGCGCTGCGCGCCAACGGCACGGCGGCGCGCGTCTTCCTGACGCTCGGGCCGTACGTCCGGCACGTGTCCACGGACCTGCTCACCTGGTACAGCGATCCGGACGACCCCGACGCCGCGTGGAACGAACTGCACGACGTTCTGGAACTGCGGTTGGCACCCGCGGCACACGACATGTCGAACCGGCTATTCCGCTACCACCGGCTCCTGCACAGCAGGCAGCTGGGGAGGTTGGAGTTGCTCGTGCTCCGGCAGGCGGCCGAGGATCTGGGACAGACCAACCACAGGAACCACGGCGCGCTCGTGGTGTACGTGTCGAACTACCTGTACGAACTCGAATCCGTCGTCCCCGGCCCGCGCCTCTCCCGGGAAGAGGTCACGCCTGTCCTGGACGCGATCCGGCCCTACCTCAGTATCCCCGACGACCGCATCGACCGCCTGCTGGACGACCACGACCGGTTGGAGGGCAGCGCTTCCGCGCCGCCCATCCCTTCCAGGGCGCGTACCCAGCACAAGGAGGGCGGGAACCAGAGCCCCGCCGGAAGCGGCGGCCGGTGAGCGCCGGCCGGCTACCCACGCACCCCCGACATCGCGTCGGCCAGCGCCGGGACGGCCTCCCCGATCGGCTCGCGCAGAACCACGCGGGCGGCGTCGTCGTAGGGGGTGGGTTCGGCGTTGACGATGACCAGCGCGGCTCCTCGCTCCAGGGCGATGTCGCAGAGCCCGGCCACGGGGTGCACCGCCAGGGAGGTGCCCACGGCCAGGAACGCCTCGCAGTCGCCGGCGGCCTCGATGGCGGCTTCCAGGACGTCGGGCTTCAGCCGCTGGCCGAAGGAGATCGTGTCGGCCTTCTGGATGCCTCCGCAGTCCATGCAGCGGGGATCGGACTCCTCCTCCAGCCGGGCGAGCACATCCGGTGTGCGGGTGCGCAGGCCGCAGGACATGCAGATCACCCAGAGAACGGTCCCGTGCACCTCGATGACGTGCTCGGGATCGCTACCGGCCGCCTGGTGCAGGCCGTCGACGTTCTGCGTGATGAGCGCACGCAGCCGGCCAGAGCGGTCGAGTTCGGCGAGGGCGCGGTGCGCCGCGTTGGGTTCGGCGGTCCAGGCGGGATGGGCACCGCGCATCCGCCAGACCTCGCGGCGCACGTCGGCATCGGACATGTAGGTGTCGATGTCGAACATCGCGGCCGCTCCGGGGTTGGTCGTCCACAGTCCTTGCGGCCCGCGGAAGTCCGGTATGCCGGAGTCCGTGGAGATTCCGGCTCCGGTGAGGATCGTTACCCTATCGCTGCCGGCCAGGATCGCAGCGGCGTCGGCATGGTTCGGGGCTGCGGCCATCACACGTCCTCACCGTTCCAGTCGCATACTTCGGTTACCCGCTGTTGTCTCATTCTCGCAGCGTTGCACGTCAGAATGTCACTCGGCGACGGGCCCGCCGCGCGGAAGCCAGCCGGAACTCGGCAGGTCAGGACTGTTCGCGGGCGGCGGATCCAGGGAAATGACCCTGGTCACACCGCGGGTGCGCCGCTGTGCCAGGAGCGGAATTCGGCGAGGTGTGTACGAGACTCCGGCAAAAGGTGCCAAAATCGACCTACCCATGAAGCAGCAGCCGTACATACTCGTCGTGAACGGGACCAAGGTCCGCCGTCCCGTCTTCGTCCTGGGCGCCCCGCACTCGGGAGTGAACCTGATCGCCCAGGCGCTGCGGCGCACGCCCGGATTCCATCTCGGTTCGATCACCCCCGGGGTGCTGAACGCGGTGTATGCCATAGCCCGCCGCCCCTCGCTCGCTGAGGAGAACGCGTCGGGAACCGCGACCCTGCTGCGCGACGCCTTCGCCGAAGCCTGGCAGCTCACCCCGCTCACCTGCCCGCGCTGCCCCACCAAGCGCGTCCCGGCGCGCAAGGCGGCCGAACCGTGCCGGCACGCCCGGGAGGTGACGCGGTTCGGCGACGCGAGCCCCGATCTGCTGTACTGCGCGAAGGCACTGAGCACGGCATTCGAGGACGCGGTGTTCGTGCAGATCATCCGGGACGGCCGGGATGTCACCGCGGACATGCTCTCCGACGATCACTCGCTGACCTGGTTCCGGCCGAGCCTGGCGAACCTGGACCACGAACTGCCCAACCCGTTCTTCGGCATCGAGACCGAATCGGAGCGCGCCGACTACCAGGGACTGTCGACGGCGGCCAAGTGCGCGATGCGCTGGCGCGGCGCGGTGCGGCTCTCCGCTCAGCTGCACGGGGTGCTCGACCCCCGGCAGCTGATGACGCTGCGCTACGAGGACCTGGCCGGCGGCGAGGTGGAGGCGGCGGAGCGGCTGCGGGAGTTCACCGGGACGCGGGTCTCGGCGAAGGACCTGGTGCGCAGCAAGTCACCGGACATCGGGAGTTGGCGCTCCCGACTCACCACCGAGCAGTGCAGCGATGTAAAGTCGGTGGCCCGGGTCGAGCTCTCCCGCCTTGGCTACCTCTGAGCTCCTTCCCGACGGGACCGCTCTGTTCTGGCCAGCCACTCCCTGACCGCGTGCCAGGCCTCATGGGCGGGGTCGCCGTCGCCGGGTTCGGCGCCCTCGGTGATCCGCTCCCCCAGCAGAGCCAGCGCGGCCCGTACATCGTCCAGGGGTTGCGGCCATCCGCCGCCGTCGTCACCGGTGCGGCGGTACTCCACGTTCCACACCAGCCATCCGGCCTCCACCAACTCGGCGGCGATCGGATCCATCTCGCCGGCGTCGTGACTGTCCCGCCACCAGCCGCCGTGCAGCAGCACCGCGACGGGGAACGGGGCGTTCTCGGCCGCCGCGGGCTGCCACACATGGATCAGCTGGCTGGGATGATCGCCGTAGCTGAAACTCTCAATGGCCGCCACGGGACGCCCTTTCCGGTCGCCACGCGGGGATCTGCGCGCTTTCGACCCGAATTGTGCTATGCGGAAGCGTCCGGACGCCACCACTGCCGCGGCCGACTTCACACTTCCGTTCCTCCGCTCGCGGCCGGCCGCGGCCGGACCGCCGCCCGCCACTCTTTAGGATGGGGGCCATGGGAGCACTCGGAATCACCGGTCTGGTCGCGCTCATCGCGATCGTGGCCATCCCCGTCAGCATCCTCGTGGGCGCCGTCGTGTACGTGGTCCGGCTGGCCCGCAAGGGCACCGAAGCCACACTGATCGAGGCCATGAAGTACCGGGAGCTCACCTGAGCGACCGGCCGTAGCACGTAGCGGCCCGCTCCTTTGGGAGCGGGCCGCTACGGTGTTCGGTCCGATCGGTTATGCCGTGTCCAGCGTGTCGGGGTGGGGGCCGAAACGCTGATCGGCGTTGAGCCCGGATATCGCGTCGACGTCACCGCTGGCCAGCTCGAAGTCGAAGACGTCGAAGTTGGAGCGGATGCGCTCAGGGGTGACCGACTTGGGGATGACGATGTTGCCGACCTGCAGGTGCCACCGCAGGATCACCTGCGCCGGCGTCTTCCCGTAGCGTCGGCCAGCTTGGTCAGCGTCGGCTCGTTCAGCAGCTTGCCCTGGCCCAGCGGGCTCCAGGCCTCGGTGGCGATCTTGTGCTCCGCATGGAATCCGCGCAGCGCCGCCTGGGTGAGACGGGGGTGCAGCTCGACCTGGTTGACCGTCGGCACGATCCCGCCCTCGTCCATGAGGCGCTGCAGGTGCGACTCCTGGAAGTTGGACACGCCGATGGCGCGGACGCGCCCTTCGACGTAGAGGCGCTCAAGCGCCTTCCAGGTACTGACGTACCTGTCGTGCATCGGGAGCGGCCAGTGGATCAGGTACAGGTCGAGGCGTTCCAGCTTGAGGCGCTCCATCGTGGCGTCGAAAGCGCGCAGCGCGGAGTCGTATCCGTGATCGCCGTTCCACAGCTTCGACGTCACGAACAGTTCGTCTCGGTTCACCCCGGACGCCCGGATCGCCTCGCCGACGCCCTCTTCGTTGTCGTAGGCGGCTGCGGTGTCGATGCTCCGGTACCCGGTCTCAATAGCCGTGCGGACGACGTCGACAACGTCGCCGGCGTCCACCTGCCAGACTCCGAGGCCCAATTGCGGGATCCGCACACCGTTATTGAGTGTGACATCCGGGACCGTCGTCATGTTCTCTCCCCGTGACCGGCTTTCAGGATCGTTTTCTCCCTTTGGGGCCGCTGTCCACGGTGCGACCACATTCCCGCTTTCCACTCCACCGGATGTCGTGGACAACGCCACCTTGTCCTGCTCTCTCCATCCCTACCCGACACGGCGATCGGGTGCGTCACCGCCCCCGCGGGCGGGCTCCGCTCACCGTTGCGGCCGCCGCCGGGGACGGAGAGGCGGGAAAACTCTGCTCCTTGGGGGATCGGAAACATCGGTCCGGCTTCCCCGAGGCTGCGAGCCCGCCGCATACCGAAGCGACACAAGGACACAAAGTAGTAATACCTGGCCGTATGTGGTCACTCTCACAGTGGGGATGCCCGTCGCGGGAGTACGGTCAGCTATCGAAGCGGTACACCACGCCGAAGACGACCAGTGCGTCCCTCGCGGGTTCCAGCCCGAGGTCCTCGTAGTCCTCAGCGCGCCCCTGCCGGATGATGTAGGGCGCACCGGGCCACCGGGACCGGATCTCGTTCGCGATCGAGGTGCGCGCCGCGGCGGCGGCCACCTCTCTCTGCGCCAGGGACTCTATCTCCGCCAGCGGACACGCCCGAGGCACGAAGTCGACGGCGTGCGCCTCGTCCGGCACGAGCCGGGGGCGCCGCCCCAGGGCTTCCAACCGTGGGCGAAGCCAGTCTTCGCGGCTCTGATCCACCATGCTTCATCCTCTCCCCGCGATCGCGGATTGTCACCAGACGCCACGCGTGAGGCCGCACACCCGGAAAGAAGGCGCATCCCCCTCTGGGTCCTTCCTGGCACCGCTGCGCGCGGCCTAATCGGCGGTCCGCAGCCTGAGCATGCGGTCGGGGGCCGGGTCGATCCACGCCCCGAACCGCCGGCCGGTCCGGTTGAGAACACCGCGCACATGATCGACGTCCTCGCGGGATGCCCGGCACAACCGCATCCGGCGCGCCCGCATGACCGCAATCTTCAGTTCCACCAGCCTCCCCGTGTCCGGCTCCATCGAGGCGAAGTAAAGCGGGCGCAGGTCGTCCCGGTAGTGCTCGTAACCGCTGATGCCCTCGTAGTCGTCGATGAGATCGCCGCAGCCGTACAGGATGAGCCTGCCGCGGTGGACCTCGATCGGGCGGGGGTGGTGCGAGGAGTGCCCGTGCACGGCGTCGACGCCTCCCTCGGTGAGCCGGCGCGCGAAACGGACGTGTTCCTCGGGGATGTCATAGCCCCAGTTGCCGCCCCAGTGGATGGAGGCGACGACGAGATCGCCGGCCCTCTTCACCCGCCGCACCCGGGCGACGATCCCGTCGGCGGTGGCGTCGGACAGGTCGGCCAGCAGGTTAACACCGGGCCGCTCCGCACCCGCCGCCCAGGTTTCGGGGATGCCGCTGGACCGCGTCCCGAACGAGAAGAGGAGGACCCGCCCGGCACCGCCGGTGGGGATCGTCACGGGCCCGGCGGCCTCGGTCGTGCTGCGCCCCGCCCCCACCGCCGGGATCCGAGCCGAGGCCAGCGCGTCGAGTGTGTCCGCGAGTCCCCGCTCCCCGAAGTCGAGCACGTGGTTGTTGGCGAGGGTGCACGCGTCCGGCCGGGCCGCGGCCAGGCACGCGGTGTTCTCCGGGTTCATCCGGTAGTGCACGGCCTTCCCCGCGGCGACGTCGTCGCTCCGCGTGATGCTCGTCTCCAGGTTGAACACCCGCGCATCGGGCGCCACCTCGTCGAGCACCGCCAGAGCGTCCCCCCACGGCCAGGAGAAGTCCACGGGGCGAGCGATGGGGCCGTTGGCCCGCTCCGCCAGGTCGACGTATGTTCGGGCGTCGACGACAGAGGACTCCCACAGCCGCGGGTCGCCCGGGTGCGGAAGGATCTGGTCGACACCGCGGCCGGGCATCACGTCACCGCCGAGGAACAATGTCACGACACCATGGCGCACACCTTCACTCTAGGAGCCGCCATGGCGCATACCCCGGACGGGCGCGCGGGCAGAGAACAGCCATGACCGCTGTTCGCGGACGGGGGAAGACGCCTGCCATCGCTCCCGGAGAACCGCTCGGGCACGTCGCCTCGCTCTCCGCGCCCAAGGGGGCCTGAGGACGATGGGCGCGGAGGAACTGGTCGAGGCCGCCCGGGCGAGCGGCGTCGGCGACCCGCGGGTGCTCGACGCGGTACGCGCGACCCCTCGCGCGGCTTTCGTCCCGCCGACCCACGTCGACGCCGCCCACGTGGACGTACCGATCCCGATCCCCCGCCGGCAGGTGACCACGCAGCCGTCATTGTCCGCCCGGATGGTCGAGGCGCTGCGCCTTGCCGGGGACGAGCGCGTGCTGGAGGTCGGAACGGGCTACGGGTATCAGACCGCCCTGCTGGCCCGGCTTGCGGCCTGGGTGACGAGCGTCGAGCGCTGGCCCGAACTGGCCGCGCAGGCGCGCCGCAACCTGGCCGCGGAGGGGGTCGGCAACGTGACGGTGCTGGACGGCGACGGCACCGAGGGGGCTCCGTCCCACGCCCCCTACGACGCGGTGCTGGTGTCGGGTGCCTTCCCTGAGGTGCCCCGGCCCCTCGTCGACCAGCTCCGGCCGGGCGGGCGGCTGGTGCAGCCGATCGGGCCCGGAGGCACGGACCAGGTGACCCTCTTCGAGCGCACCGCCGGGGGGCTGGTCGAGCGGGAGCGGCTGCTCCCTGCCCGGTTCGTCCGCCTCTACGGTCGTCATGGCTACTTTTGACGGTGCTGCGCGGCTCCTCGCTTCGAGGGATCGGTGAACACAACTACTGCCTTTACGATGTAGATCAAACAGTGTGTACGGGGCAGGCGCAGACGTCCACTCGTCCGGCGCCCGACCTTTGCGCACTTCCCGCAGCCGGGAGGGGCGGCGGTCAGCCGGCGGCGGTACCGCCATCGCCGCCGCTTTCCCGCTCCCCGGAGGACGGCAGCACGACGAGCTTGCCGAAGAACTCCTTGCGCCGGAATTCGGCCTGGGCCCGGGGGAGCTCCCGCAGCGGGTAGGTCCCGGCCAGCAGCGGCCTGACCGCCCCGGAGCAGACGGCCCGGACGACCTCGGCGAAGTCTTCGGGTGCCGAAGGAGGAGCCGATGAGCTGGATCTGTTCGAGGTAGAGCGAGCGCAGATCGGTCTCGACGATCGGGCCGTCGATAGCGCCCGCCACTACGTAGCGCCCCAATGGGCCGAGAACGGTGAGCAGGGCGGAAAACAGCGACCCGGCGACGACATCGGCGACGACGTCAACGGGGCGCCCGGAAGCCGCCGCCACCGCCTTTGCCAAGTCCTCGGCATGGCGGGAGACGACCGCCTCCGCGCCCAGCTCCCGCGCCCGCCTCCCCTTACCGGCGCCGACCACGGCGACGACGCGGGCGCCTCGCGCCCTGCCCAGCTGGATCAGCGCCGAACCCACCCCTCCCGAAGCACCGGTGACCAGTACGGTCTCGCCGACGCGCACGGCGGCGCGGTTCAGCATGCGCTGGGCGGTCGCGTAGGCCGTGGGGAACGTCGCGAGTTCCGCGTCGCCGAGCGGCGTGTCGACGGCGTGCGCGTTCTCCTCCGGCACGGTGACCAGCTCGGCGAACCCGCCATCGCGTTCGCTGCCGAGATAGGCGGTGCGCACCAGATCGTACTCGCCGCCCGAGTACAGCATCGGGTCCACGATCACGCGCTCCCCTACCCGCGAGGAGGGCACTCCCTCCCCCACCTGGTCGATACGGCCGACGACGTCGGCCCCCTGGATGCGGGGAAAATCGACGGGCTCTCTGCGCCAGCCCGCCCTGGCCCCCGCGTCGGTCTCGGTCCCGTAGGCGCCCTCCCGGGTCCAGATGTCGGTGTTGTTCAGCGCGGCGGCGGCGACGCGGATCCGTACCTCGCCTGTTCCGGCGACGAGATCGGGCACGTCACGGCGGTACTCCAGTGTCTCCGGCCCTCCGAAACCCGTGAGTACGTAAGCGTGCATGGCTGTCCCCCCCAAAAAACGTATATACCTACCGGTATAGTTATCCACTAGTGGCCCATGAGTCAACCCACCGGTTGGTATACTTATGGTCCGACCGTTTCCGGAGCGAGTGGAGGAGGCACGCATGCCCCCGGAAAAACAGCGGCGCCTGACCCCTGCGGGCAAGCGCGTGCTCGACACCGCGTCGGAGCTGTTCTACCGCGAAGGTCTGCACGCCATCGGGGTGGAGGGCATCGCGCAGGCCGCAGGCGTGACCAAGAAGACACTCTACGACTGCTTCGGCTCGAAGGACGATCTGATCGCCGCTTACCTGCGAAACCGCGACGAGCGCTGGCGCTCGTGGCTCACCGGGTTCGTTGACCGGCAGGGCGGCGCACCGTCGGAGAAGCTCCTGTCGACCTTCGACGCGCTCGCCCAGTGGCAGCAGAAGGAGAACGCGCGCGGCTGCGCGTTCGTCAACGCGCTCGCCGAGCTTCCCGACACCGCCAACCCCGGCCGCGCCGTCATCGCCGAGCAGAAGACCTGGATGCTGGAGTACCTGACGGCCCTGGCCTCGGAGGCGTCCCTCCCCGCTCCTGCGACGGTGGCGCGGCGCCTCTTCCTGCTCCAAGAGGGCGCGCTCGCCGCCCACGGCACGGGCGTCCCCGGCGACGCCATGGAGTTCGCCAAGAGCACCGCCGCCGCCCTCGTCGACACCGCGCACCGGATCCCCGACTCTGGGGAGGGCCGGTAGCCGTGCCGCGGCGGACACGGAGCGGTACGGGGGCGACGGCACGATCCGCACCCCGGGCTGCGGCCGGTCCGCGATCGGCCGACCCCTGATACCCCCGCCCGGCAGGGGGTAGCGGGCCGGAATGGACGAGATATCCGCTCCGGCGCTGACCGGTTCCACCGCCGCACGCACGCTGAGTGACCCGCTCTTCGCACACTCCCCGGAGCGGGTGCTGCTGAGCCGAAAGGTCGGCGGCGACTGGGCCCACATGTCCGCCGGCGAGTTCCAGAACCAGGTCACCGCAGTCGCCAAGGGGTTGGTGGCCGCCGGGATCGCGCCCGGGGACCGGGTGGCGCTGCTGGCGGCCAACCGCTACGAGTGGCCCCTTTTCGACTACGCACTGTGGACGGCCGGCGCGGTACCGGTCCCCATCTACCCTTCCTCCGCACCGGAGCAGATCCGCGCGATCCTCGCCGACTCCAGCGCCGCGGCCTGCGTCGTCGAGACAGCAGAGCACGAACGGGTGCTGGCCCGGATGCGGCCGGACCTCGTACGGGCGGCGCGCCTGTGGACCATCGAGCGGGGGGGCGGTCGCCGGCCTGGCCGGCGCGGGCCGCGGGCTGCCCGACACCGATGTCGAGCACCGCCGCGCCGCCGTGCGGCCGGAGGACACCGCCACCATCGTCTACACCTCCGGCACGACCGGGGAGCCCAAGGGGTGCGTGATCACCCACGCCAACCTGCTCGCCGAGGTCGATGCCGCGGCCTCGGCCCTGCGCGAGCTGCTGAGACCGGAGGCGGGCGCACCGTCGCCGTCGACCCTGCTGTTCCTGCCGCTGGCCCACATCTTCGGCCGGGCGGTGCAGGTGGCCGCGATCCAAGAGGGAGTCCGCCTCGGGCACGCCTCGAACGTCCGCACGCTGACCGACGACCTGGCGGCTTTCCAGCCCACCTTTCTGCTCGCCGTCCCCCGCTTCCTGGAGAAGATCCACTCCACCGCTCGCGAACAGGCCGGCCGCGGTGTCGGCGCGGCCGTGTTCGACATGGCCGAGGCGGCAGCGGTCGACTACGGGCGCGCCCTGGACGGCGCCGGCCCGGGCCTGTGGCTCCGAACGCGCCGGCGGGTCTTCGACCGGCTGGTGTACCGCCGGCTGCGCGGCCGGCTCGGCGGGCGCCTCTGCTACGTCGTCTGCGGCGGCGGGAAGCTGGATATCCGGCTCGTCCACTTCTACCGGGGTCTGGGCCTGGAGGTCCTCGAAGGCTACGGGCTCACCGAAACCACCGCCGCGATCACCGTCAACGTCCCCGGGCGGGTACGGGCCGGAACGGTGGGCGAACCGCTGCCCGGGGTGGCTGTCCGCGTCGCCGACGACAGCGAGATATCCGCACGCGGGCCGCAGGTGTTCAAGGGCTACCACGGCAACGACCAGAAGACCCGGGAGGCCATGAGGGACGGCTGGTTCGCCACCGGCGATCTCGGCGAGATCACCGGCGGCAGGCTGCGGATCACCGGCCGGAAGAAGGAGATCATCGTCACCGCGGGAGGCAAGAACGTGGAGCCGCAGGCGATCGAGGAGCAGATCGCCGCGCACCCCCTGGTGAGCCGCTGCCTGCTCGTCGGCGACGGCCGGCCCTTCGTCGCGGCGCTGGTCACCATCGACACCGATGCCCTTAAGAGGTGGAAGCGGGAGCACGGCAAGGACCCCGGCGCCGACCGTGCGGACCTCGCCGAGGACCGGGACCTCAGGGCCGCTGTCCAGGAGGCGGTCGACGACGCCAACAGTGGGGTCGCCCGCGTGGAGTCCGTCCGGAAGTTCACCGTCCTGCCGGAGGACTTCACCATCGAGGACCAGACCCTGACCCCCACCCTGGACCTGCGCCGCAACCGGATCCAGGAGCGCTACCGGGACCAGATCGAGGCGATGTACAAGACGACCGACTGAACCCGCCGATCGGGAGGCCGCGGTGAACGGCGGGAGGTACGGCAGCGATACTTGGCGCCATGGCGATGAGGAACCCGCGGCTTGAGATCGAGTACTGCACGCGCTGCCGTTGGCTTCTCCGCGCTGCGTGGATGGCACAGGAGCTGCTGACGACGTTCGAAGTCGAGCTCGCGGAGACCGCGCTCGTGCCGGGCACCGGCGGCGTCTTCGAGGTGCGGCTCGACGGCGAGATGATCTGGTCGCGCAAGGCAAATGCCGCCTTCCCCGACCTCGCCGAGCTGAAGCGCCTGGTACGCGACCGGGTCGCGCCCGACCGCCGCCTCGGTCACTCGGAACGCCG
>NZ_LAJC01000001.1 GCF_000981225.1 Allosalinactinospora lopnorensis | reverse complement strand
GGCCCGAGAAACCGAACACCGTCCGAATCGCTCCCTACCGACGGAGTATGGGAGGGGAGGTCGTCCGGAAACGCCGGTGAAGTGTGTGGTCGGGAACCGGAACCTCTCTTCGACGGATGCGTGGGGAAGCGTCATCGATTCATATCCGTACTCTCTGTGAGTTGTGAGCATCGACTCATAGGGCTCGCTTTCCTGAAGGACTGTTTGCGTTCGTTGTCACGTTCGTAGATTCCCGGGCAGGGAGGAGCAGCGGACACACGTCGGTGGTAGCGGAACTTCTGTGCCGCGATGTGAATGTGCTCCGGCGCGGGGCGCCTCTCCAGACGCAGGCAGCCCACGATGTCCGGGACGTCGCGATCGAAGAGGACGGTCCCGGTCTCCCCTGCCGCGCGCAGGCAGGAACGTAATTCCCAGCACGGCGTCATCTCGGCGACCATGTCGGGGTGACCCACGGCAGCGTGTGCCCGCCGATAGTGGTCCGCTCCTGGATGATGGCTCGCCCACACTCCTCGGAGTGTGCGTAGCCGGCCTTCTGCAGCCGGTCGATCAACGTACTCCTCTCGGCTCCTGGTTACGACGACGAAACGCACTGATTCCGAATGCGTGTGGAAAATCTTCCTTATCTGGCTAAAGAGCCGTCGTTTGTATAGAGAGGTCAGTTATCCGGTGCTATGCCGGTGCTCGCTCCGGCTACTCAGACCGTTCCGGGCCCGGCCTTCGAGAGAGACAGAGCCGGGGTGGCGGTGGTCAGCGTGTCCACGTGCCAGGCTGGAGCGGGAAGGGCGTTAATACCGCGGTGCCGGTGAGGAGAAGGGCGGGTATCGTATTGGCGAGCGTAATCGGCGGTTCCCTCCATAGCGCCGATCCGCCCAAGATTTCCGGTGAACCGATATACCCCACGCTGGCGTCATACGCACGCAGCCACATGGTGGGCGATCGAGATTTCCAGGGGGCGACCAACTGAGCGAGAGTAGATACGGCGAGGACGGGGCCGAGCCGCGTCCTCAAGCCGGGACGCCCGAGACACAGGACACTACTGAGGCCGAGACCCCCACTCCTCAAGGGGGTGACCCCGGCAGTGGCGTCGAAAGTACCGACGATACTGCCAGTGATGTGGCCGACGCGCGCCAGCAGGACCTAGACGACGCTCCAGAGCCGCCGAGGGATGAGGAGGAAGAGCCCTCGACGGACGCTGAAGACACGCCGCCCGCTGAGAACCAGGAGTCCGCAGCCGAGGTCGGTGCGGAGAATGCTTCCGGTGACCTCGACGATGCCGCGGACACCGAGGCGTCGGCTTCCGCCACCGCGTTCAAGGACAGCGGCAGCTTCTTCCGTGAGCGGGTCGCCCGCGCGCTGGCCGAGCAGGGGTACGACTTCAAGCAGGACGGCACCTGGGGCCAGCGGGACCAGCGGGCCTCTGATCCGGAGGAGTCCGCTCAGGAAGAGGCCGACGCGGACTCGGAGGAAGAGAAGACGGAAGAGCTGTCGCTCGCCGGAAACGACGAGGTCGGCACGGATCGGGAGGATCGTCCCGCCGGGGAGGGTCCAGAGGATTCCCAGCCGTCCACCGGTGCGACTGCGAACGAGCGCGCCACTGAAGACGCTGGCGCGGGCGCGGCTGAAGAGGCCGCGGAACCGGGCCCGGCCGCCGACGCCGAGGAGGACGAGGCGCGCGAATCCGCAGTGGCTGGCGAGTCCGCCGCTGCTGAGGAGCCCGTCGCCGATGAGCCTTTGGCTCCTTCGCCATATCCGACGCTTCCGCGGAGGCGCCCGTCGACGCCGGCCGGGCTGGGGAGGACCACGGGCCGGGGCCGGATGGCGCTTCGGAGAGTGCGGCTGGTGCCGACAGTGGGCGGGACGACCAGGAGAAGCCCCTTGGCCAGGAGGAGGTTGCGGAGCCTGCGGGGACCGGCGGTCCCGAGCCCGGATCGGACGAGACCGTCTCGTTCGAGGCCGCGGCTTCTGAGCACGACGACCCCGCTGGGGCGGTGACGGAGTCCCTCACCATCGCCGGCGACGAGACCGGTTCCGGTACCGGAGAGTCCGCCGATGTGCCCGGCGGGCCGGGCCCGGACTTCCCGACCCTTGAGGTTCCGGTCTCCGCCGGTTCCGACGCGGAGGGAGACGGCCGTTCCCCGACCGGGGACGCCGAGCCGGGGCCTGGTGATACCGGCGCCGATACCCGCTCCCTCCCCGAGCCCGACTCCGCCGGCTCGGCACCTGCCACCGAGGGCGCGGGCACCTATACGGCGCCTCCGCCCGGGCCCGCCGGAGCCGGTGCTCCCGCCGCGGCGACCGCCGGTGCAATGGGGTCCGGTGCCGCTCCTCCGCCCGGCAGCGGCCGTGCAGACGCGCCGGCGGGATCCGGGATGCCGGTCGTGGTCAAGAAGCCGGGGAAGGGTCCCGAACAGCCGCGGACGGCCAAGAAGTCGCTCTGGTGGCGGCTCGGCCGCGGCGGGCTCATCGTCGCGGGGATCTTCCTCGTACTCGCGATCGCCGGCTTCGGTGTCGCCTACGCGGTGATCCCGGTCCCGGACGCGGCGAAGGCCGATGCCACCGACCAGGGCTCCACCTTCTACTACGCCGATGGGGAGACCGAGTTCGCCGAACGGGGGGTCAACCGCGACCCGGTGAGTTTTGACGACGTCCCCGAGCCCGTGCAGGAGGCGGTCATCTCCGCTGAGGACCGGGGGTTCTGGACCGAGCCGGGCGTTTCCGTCAGCGGGACGCTGCGCGCCGCGTGGTCCACGCTCACCGGTCAGCAGCTCCAGGGCGGTTCGACCATCACCCAGCAGATGGTGCGGAACTACTACGAGGGCGTGAGCATGGAGCAGACGGTCTCGCGCAAGTTCAAGGAGATCATCATCTCGCTCAAGGTCGACCAGTCCAGGTCCAAAGAATGGGTGATGGAGCAGTACCTCAACACCATCTACTTCGGGCGCAACGCCTACGGGATCCAGGCTGCGGCCCAGGCGTACTACCACAAGGACGTCGCGGAACTGGAGCCGTCCGAGGCGGCGTTCCTGGCAGCGGCGATCCAGCAGCCCTCCAGGTTCGGCGCGGCGGACAGCAGCACCACACCGGCGATGGAGCACCGCTGGCGGTTCGTCGTCAACGGCATGGTCAAATCGGGGGATCTTTCGGAGGCCGAGGCCGAGGAGCTGGAGTTCCCCGCGCCCAAGGAGGAGACCCCGCAGACCGACCTGAGCGGGTACAAGGGGTACATGCTCCAGCAGGCCATGTCGGAGCTCGAGGATCTCGGCTACACCGAGGACAACATCAACCGGGGCGGCTACACGATCGTCACGACGTTCGACAAGGACCTCATGGAGGCGGCCAAGGAGGCCGTGGAGTCCACGGTCGACCCGGACACCCTGCCTGAGGGAGTCCAGACCGGTATGACCGCGATCGACCCCGCGACCGGCGAGGTCGTGGCGTTCTACGGCGGCAAGGACTACACCCAGAACCAGTACGACAGTGCCTTCCGAGGATCGGCGCAGGTGGGGTCGTCGGGCAAACCCGTTGTTCTGGCAACGGCGCTGAAGAACGGCTACAGCCTGAACAGCGTGATCGACGGGCGCGGGCCGCAGTCGATCAGCGGAACCCCGATCCAGAACTACAACAACGCCCCGGGCGGCCCGATGAACCTGATCGAGGCCACGCAGAAGTCGAACAACGTCGGCTATGTGAATCTCGCGATGGAGGTCGGGATCGAGGACGTCGTGCAGACCGCCTACGATCTCGGGCTCCCCGAGGGCAGTATCGGCGAGAACCAGGTGGTCCCCACGCTTGCGTTGGGAATCAACGACGCCGCCCGGTCGATCAGGCCAGCATGTACGCCACGTTCGCCAACGGCGGGGAGCACGTCGAACCGCACGTCGTCAAGGAGATCGTGAACCGCGAGGGCGACGAGCAGCGTTCCGAGGTCGCCACGAAGCAGGCCCTCACGGAGGGTGAGGCCGCCGACGTCACCTACGCGCTGCAGCAGGTGGTCAGCGGAGGTACCGGGACCGAGGCGCGGCTGCCGGACGGCCGTCCGGCAGCGGGCAAGACCGGGACCACCGACGACAGCGTCGCGACATGGTTCGCGGGGTACGTACCGCAGCTCTCGACCGCCGTGAGCGTCTACAACAGCAACAACGAGTCGTTCAGTGTGCCCGGATGGGGGGCGCTCTCGGGCGGTACGCTCTCGGCCACCATCTGGCGTGAGTTCATGACCAGGGCCATGGAGGGCAAGGAGGTCGAGGAGTTCCCGTCGCCCACCTACGGGGGGACGACTGAGAACTGGGCCCCTGATGTTCCCACGAGGGAGCCCGAGGAGGAGACGGAACCCGAGCCGCCCGAGGCGCCGATTCCGGAGGAACCCGAGCCGCCCGAGCCCGAACTCCCCACTCCGGAGGAACCGGTGGACCCCGGGACCCCTGAGGAGCCGCCGGGCGAGCCGGTCGATCCGGGGGAACCCGAGCCGCCCCCCGACGATCCGGGGGAACCCGAGACCACCGGCTAGCCGAGCACACCGCGGTGGCGGCCGTTGCGGCCGCCACCGACCGGCCGGTGGCGCGGGTCAGTAGACCAGCGCGGCACAGCCGCAGGAAGCCGGGTAAGCGGCCGCGACCTCCTCGGGAACATCGGTGAACACCCGTGTTCCCGGCGTCGTCCCGCTGAGCGCGTCGGCGGCGAGGATCACCGCGGCGGCCGTCCAGGTGCTGCGTTCCACCGGCCACTTCACCTTCTCGGCGAACTGGTAGCCGGTCCAGTAGGCGCCGTCGTCGGGGTCGCGCAGATGCTGGATGTCGGCGAGGAGCCGGATCCCCAGCTCGGTCTCGCCCATCGCGGCGAGCGCCAGTACCAGTTCCGAGGTCTCCGCTCCGGTGACCCACGGCTGGTCGCTCACACAGCGGATTCCCAGGCCGGGGCGGACGAACAGGTCCCAGCGCGCTTCGAGGCGCTCCTTCGCCCTGGCCCCGCGCACCGCCCCGCCGAGGATTGGGTAGTACCAGTCCATCGAGTAGCGGCTGCGGTCCGCGAACACCGACTCGTGTTCCGCGACGAGATGGCCGAGTTGCGCGGCCGCGAGTTCCCAGTCCGGCTGCGGACGCCCGAGCCGGTCACCGAGGGCCACAGCGCAGCGGAGCGCGTGGTGGATGCTGGCGCATGCGGTCAGCAGGGCGTGATCGCCCGACGTGCCGTCGGGGCTGCGCGCCCACTGGATCTCACCGCGGTCGGTGCGCAGGCTCAGGACGAATTCGACACCGCGGCGCACGGTCGGCCATAACCGCTCGGCGAACCGCTCATCGCCGGTGATGAGAACGTGGTGCCACACGCCGACCGCCGGGTAGGCGGCGTGGTTGGCCTCGCGGACCGGATCGGCGACCCGCGTGCCCCGGAGTTTGGCGGACCATGAGCCGTCGGTGTTCTGGCTGGTGGCCAGCCACAGGTAGGCGCGCCGTGCGGCCTCGGTGTGCCCGGCGGCCGACAGAGCCATCGCGCACTCCACGTGGTCCCACACGTCCAGGTGGCCGCCAGGGAACCAGGGGATGGCGCCGCTGGGCTCCTGGGTGTTGAGCAGGTATCCCGCGGATTGGGCGATGTCGTCGGCGCTGAGCAGGCCCGGCAGCTCGGGTACATCCCACGAGCTCATGCGGTTTCCTCGCTTCTCAGGGGTCTGCGCAGGTAAACGACCACGCTCTTGCCGATGAGAGGGTTGAGGACGCGTTCGGCGACACGGGTGGTCCTGGGCGCCTGCAGGATGTCCCACACGAGCAGCCGGTGGTAGGCCCTGGCCATCGGGTGGTCGTCGTTGTCGGGACCCACGGCGCACTTGATCCACCAGTACGGGGTGTGCAGCGCGTGGGCGTGGTGGTGCGGGCCGACCTCGAAGCCGGTCGCCTTGAGCTTCGCCTCCAGTTCGGCGCGGGTGTAGATGCGGACGTGTCCGCCTTCGACCGTGTGGTAGTCCTCTGAGAGCGCCCAGCACAGTCGTTCGGGCAGCCATCTGGGGACCGTGACGGCTGCGATCCCGCCGGGCCTGAGAACGCGGAACACCTCGGCCATGCCCGCGGTGTCGTGCGGGAGGTGCTCGAAGATCTCCGCGGCGATCACCCGGTCGAAGGACGCGTCGTCGAAGGGCATGTCGAGCGCGTCGCCTTTGACGGTATCGGCCTCGGTCGCGGCGGGGGCCTCGCCCTCGGTGCGCATGGCGGTGAACATGGTGGCGACGTCGGCGAGGTCGTTCTCGTTCCGGTCGAAGGCCACCACGTCGGCGCCGCGGCGGTAGACCTCGAACGCGTGTCGGCCGTTGCCGCAGCCGAGGTCGAGGACACGGTTTCCCGGACCGACGGGGAACAGGGTGAAGTCGACGGTGATCAGTGGTGACTCCTTGGGTCGTGCCGGCGTTACAGCCGGGCGGTGTAACCGACGGACCGGCTGTGTAGGCGGTCGATCGCCTCGGTGTAGCGGCGGGCGGTCGCCTCGGCGACCGCCCGCCAGGTGAACCGTTCCTGCACCCGTTGCCATGCCACTGCGCCCATCCGGGCGCGTTCGGCGGGGGTATCCAGGAGGGTGCCAATGGCGGCGGCCAGTTTTTCCGGGTCTCCGGGGGGAACGAGCCGCCCGGCCGCGCCGTCCTCGCCCACGACCTCTGGGAGCGCTCCCGCCCGGCTGGCCACCAGCGGTGTTCCGCAGGCCATCGCCTCCACGGCGGGCAGCGAGAACCCTTCGTAGAAGGAGGGGACGGCGGCCACCTGTGCCTCGGCCAGGAGCCGGCCGAGTTCGGCGTCATCCATGCCGCTGACGAAGGTGACCCGGTCGCGCAGGGAGAGTTCGTCGACGAGCCGGTCGGTGGGACCACCGGGTTTGGGTCTGCTGACGATTTTCAGTGAGACGTCGCGTTCGGTGGCGAGTTTCGCGGCCGCACGCAGCAGGGGTGCGACCCCCTTCAGTGGGCTGTCGGCGCTGGCCACGCACACGATCCGTCCGGGGATGCGCTCGATGCCGGCGTGTGGGTGGAAGAAGCGGGTGTCGACGCCTAGTGGGACGACGTCGATGGCGGAGCGGGGTGTCCCGAACTCCCGCACGATGTCGTCGGCGGAGGAGTGGGACGGTACCAGGATGGGGCGGAGGCGGCGCGCGACCCTGCCCTGCATACCGACGAAGCTGTACCAGCGGCGTTTGGAGAGCCTTTGCCATCCTTCGGCCTGTGCGAGCTCGATGCGCCGGTCGACGGTGATCGGGTGGTGGATCGTGGTCACGAGGGGGAAGCCGCTGTTGCGGAGGCTGAGCAGGCCGTAGCCGAGGGTCTGGTTGTCGTGTACGACATCGAACTCGGCCCGCCGGCGGCGCAGTTCGCGCAGCGCCCGCAGCGAGAAGGTGAGGGGCTCGGGGAACCCTGCGGTCCACATCGTGCCGACTTCGAGGGCGTCGATCCAGTCCCGCCATTGGGCGATCGGGGGAGCTTTGAAGGGGTCGGTGTCGTTGTAGAGGTCGAGGCTGGGGAGCTTCTCCAGCGTCACTCCCGGGTCGAGTACGGGATAGGGCTGGCCGGAGAAGACAGTGACGCGGTGCCCGAGTGCCGCCAGCTCGCGTGAGAGGTGGCGGACATAGACGCCCTGCCCGCCGCAGTGGGGTTTGCTGCGGTAGGACAGGAGCGCGATACGCAGGGGGTGGTCGGTATGCGACATATGTCTAACCCATCGGCGGCTGAGGAGTGGTGAGCGGGCATCGAGGTTCGCAGACGCGCGCTTGAGGTGTGGGGAGCGGGGGTCCGGTTGCGCTTTCCGGCTGGCGGGGGCAACACATCACCTCGTTCGTCGCTCGCGGTATCCGCTACCGCTGGTCACAGGGGCGGGACGGGGACGTCCGCGCGCCAGGACGGGGATGCGGAGACAGGGAGCCTGACTTGTGCGCGCCCCATATGTTACTCACCAGTTTATTAGGTGGTCGTAACAAGGCCGGTCGCCGGTACCCGGATCTTAATGTGTGCCGCGATGCCGGCGGTTCGGCCCCCGCCCCGTTCGGACGGCCGCGTGCTACCGCGCGGCGACCGTCTCGGCAGCGGAGGTCCACAGGAGGGTGGTGTTCGCGTCCGTCTCCCGCCTGGAGCCGCGCACGGCCCGACCGCGGCGCTCCAGTAACCGGAGGTGCGCCGCGGTCTCCGAGAGCGCGATCCGCCGGGCGAAGGTGTGCATGTCCGCCCACGCCTTGCGCCATGTGAGGGCGGTGGCGAGCTCCCACAGCGTTGCCGGTTCCGTGGTGAGCACACCGGACAGCTGGTCCAGGCGTTCCTCGTGGTGCGCGATGATCTCGTCGGCCCTCGCTTCGAGGTCGGTGAACCGGTGCTCATGGGCTGGCAGCGCTTCGGTCGCCCCGAGTTCGGGGATCTGGGCGAGAGAGTCGAGGAAGCAGCCGAGGGGGTCGCGGCCGGTGCCGTCGAAGGGGTGGAGGCCGACGTGCGGGGTGATGCGCGGCAGCAGATGGTCGCCGGTGAACAGGCGGCCGCTGTCCTCCAGATGCAGGCAGATGTGGCCCGGGGAGTGACCGGGGGTCCAGACCACGCGCAGTTTGCGGTCGGGGAGGTCGACGAGTTCCCCGTGGGACAGTTCACGGTCGGGGGGTTCCTGCGGTTCCATCCGCGGACCGAGGGCGGTGGAGGCCTCGACCTCTGAGTCGGGGCCCCGGCGAGCCGGAGCTGGCCGTTCTCGGAATCATGCCAGTCGGCAGCGCTGCGGGAACTGATGCGGCGGAGCATGTCGGCGTCGGCGTGGTGCATCGCGATCCATGCGTCCGAAGCCGCGCGCAGCCGTCCGGCCAGCCCGGAGTGATCAGGGTGGAAGTGGGTGAGGACCGCGCCGCGCACGTCGGCGACGCTCAGCCCGATCCGGCCAAGGCCGGCGGTCAGCGCCCGCCAGGATTCGTCGCTGTCCCAGCCGGTATCCACCAGGATGGGGCCGCCCCGGTTCTCCAGCACATAGGTCAGGGTGTAACCGAGGGGGTTGCCCGGGATCGGTACCGGCAGGCTCCATACGCCGTTGCCGAGGTCCTCCACCGGTGGCGTTTCGCGCATACGTTACGACCTTCCTGGACCGCCCTGAAACCGAACCGCATTCTAGACGAAGAAGGGGTGTGCCGGCGCGTTCGGCTGCCCGTCGGGTGGAGGAGTGTGCGGGGTCGGGCCGTGGCGCCCGGTCGGGGGCTCTGGGTACATTGATGATTACGATTAGTGGCCGATGTGTTACGGTCAAGTCTGCGATGCTCTTTTAGAACTGATTCTAAAGTGGCCGTCCCGTCGGTGCGGAGGCAGGCCGCCTCTACCGACATCTGCGACTTAAACAACACCTAATGAGGTCTTCTGCACAGTGGTTCGGCGCTGATTTCGTAGCCGATCTTTGGATAACTTGTTCTTGTAGGGCATAGGACCAACGAAGTCGCCGAACGAAGCAGACAGCGGAGCGTGGCGAAGGTGGCCCTCACCGGGCCGCAGAAGCGGGCAAAGGCGGCACATGCCGGCGGATGACGAGGATGGGAGAGGCATCGTGGCGGTCCAGGCGCCGATCGGTATGCGATCACGAAGTCAGAACCAGCGCCGCAAACGGATCGTGCAGAGCGCGGCGGCTCTGGCGCTGCGTGGCGGGGTCGAGGCCATGCAGATGCGCACCGTCGCCGAACGTGCCGGTGTCGCGCTGGGCACCCTCTACCGGTACTTCCCGTCCAAGATGGACCTTGTGGTCGCGGTGGTCAGCGAAGAGCTCGATCTGCTGGAGAAGAGCATCGTCCGCCGCCCTCCGAACGCGGAGACCGCGGCAGGGCGCGCCGTCGATGTGCTGATGCGCGCCACGCGCGGGCTGATGCGGGAGCCGGAGCTCGCCGACGCACTGGTCCGTTCGCTGATCATGGCCGAGGTCAAGACGGAGCTGGGCCAGCGCATCACCGATCTGCTGTGGCTCGTGGCCACCAGGGCGCTGCCGCCGGAGGAGGGCGGGCAGCAGGCCGAGCCCGACCGGGACAGTGCCGGTTACGTGCTGGCCGGTTCGCTGTCGAGCATCTGGTTCTTCGAGTTGCTGGAGATTCTCAAGGGGGACCGCGACCTCGAACAGGCGAAGCACCGCCTGGAGATCGCGGCTGAGCCGCTGCTCGCGGGCTTCTGAGCGGCGGCTCTCCCGGACCTGCGAGGGCGCGGTCCACCCGCCGCGCTCCCTGCTCGGGGAGCACGGCGGCAGGGAGCGGTCAGGGGTGGTGCCGCGGGTGAGTGGAACCGGCCGTGCGCCACGGCGGCTCAAGCATCCGGGGCGAGGAAGTCCCGGACACCTTCGAGGAACTGGGATACCGCTCCGTCCGAGGCAGGGGGGACGTCGTCGTCTTTCGACCCTTCGCTCTCCTCCGGCGGCCGCTCGTCCGGGGGCGCCTCGCCGCCCGTCTCCTCGGGGGCCTCCGGTGTTGACGGTGGATCGCCGGGCCGCCTGTCCGAGATGGGAGGGCCTGGTGCGGCATCGCCGCTTGGAGCAGGAGAGCGCGCGTCGCTCGTGGGGGCCTCAGCGGATGCGCTCGGCTGGTTCCGCGGTGTGGTCGGGGTGCCCTCCGGAGGAGACGCCAAACCCGGCGCCATGTCATCGCCCGACCCCTCGGCGGCGGGCGGAGGGGACGACGGATTGGGCGGGTCGGAGGGGACGGTGCCGCTGGGCGCTCCGGCCGTGAGAAGCGCAATCCCCCAGAGAGCCAGGGCGACCCCCACTGTGACCAGCCCGGATGTCGCTGAGACCGGCCAGCGGCGCCGGGATGCCCGCTTCTTCCCGCTCGGGTCGTCCTTCTCGCCGCTTGCCGGGACCAGTTCGGAGACGTGCTCCGGTCGGCGCCGGGCAGGGACGTCTCCCGTGGTGACCCGGTCGGACGGGGGATAGCGGGCTCCTCGCCGGTGTTCCCGTGACCAGCGGGCGCGGTCTCGGGGCCACCGGACGGCGGTTCCTGTCCAGGGGCGCCGCTCTGTTCGGAACGGTCCCGATGCAGGGGGAAGCCGTTGCCTCCCAGGGGCGCCATCGCCACGCCGAGCTCCTGACGCTCCGCCGCCTTCAGCGGATCGGTGCAGCCTCGGAGCACCCGGTCGCGCAACCCCTCCGGTGGATCGGGCGGTTCGAGCAGCGCCAGGAGTTCGCTGACGTCGGTGTGGTCCAGTAGGCTCCCGCCGGTGGTGCCGTGGTCGTCGTTCGGGGCCTGTTCGGTGCAGACATCGGCCGCGCGGCGCACGGCCGCACGGCAGAGCTCCCCGGTGATATCGGTGTCGAGGCCGAGGATCCTCGCGATCTGCGACGGCGACAGGCCGTGCCTCAGGTACAGCTCCAGCAGCTCACGCTGGCTCGGGGGAAGCCGCAGCGCCATCTCCACGACGGGGCGTTCGCCAGGGATCGTGGCCAGTTGGGCGTACGGTGAGGCCGGGCTGAATCCGCGCCGCTGGCTCGCGCTCCTGGCGAGTGCGAACAGCCACGGGCGGAGGTCGGAGTGGTCTTCCAGGTGATCGAACAACTGCACCGCGGACAGCAGCGTTTCGTAGACGGCCTCGTCCGCGCCGTCGGGGCCCAGCAGTGTCCAGCAGTACCGGTAGAGCTGCGGTGCGTAGGTGTCGTAGAGGCGGCCGTGGCCCCGCCCCTCATGAAGCAGCGCGGCCAATCCGGCGCAGCGCCGACCGGGGTTGGGTTGCGTGGTCACGACCCCTCCTGAACAGTTCCCTCGCGACACGCGGCCCCGGCGTGCGCCGAAACCGGCTGAAACGTCGGAGTTGTCCGATGACGTTAGCGACGGAAGGGTGCTGCTGTCCGGTGGGTTGGTGAGCTGTGGCGATAAGGAAAGAAATTTGTTACTCAGGGCCGGAACGTGAGGTGCCGACCCTGCGCTGTCCGGTACCGCCTGGCGTCGGCCGGTTACTCTCCGCCCCGCGACGGCGACCCGATCTCGACCATGCGCTCCACCGACCGCCGCGCCTTCGCCGCAGTCTCCTCACTGACGGTAATTTCAGTTGTGCCGTTGCGCAGTGCGTTCAGCAGTTTGTCAGCGGTGATCATCTTCATGTAATGGCATTCGGCGCGTGAGTTGACCGGTTCGAAGACGGTGCGCGGATTGGCGGCGCGCAGTTGGTGCAGCATGCCCGTCTCGGTCGCGATGAGCACCTTGTCGGCCGTCGACTTCTCGGCGGCCGAGAGCATGCCGCCGGTGGACAGCACCCTGACGCGCTCCTCCGGCACCGTTCCCGCGCCCACCAGGTACAGCGCGGAGGTGGCGCAGCCGCACTCCGGGTGGACGTACAGTTCGGCGTCGGGTTCGGCCGCGACCCGCTCACGCAGGGTCCCGCCGTCGATCCCGGCGTGCACGTGGCACTCGCCCATCCAGACATGGATGTTGTCGCGCCCGGTGATGCGTTTGACGTGCGCGCCGAGGAACTGGTCCGGCAGGAACAGGATGTCGGTCTCTTCGGGGATGGAACGGATCACGTCGGCCGCGTTGGAGGAGGTGCAGCAGATGTCGGTCTCCGCCTTGACCGCCGCGGTCGTGTTGACGTAAGCGACGACGACGGCTCCGGGGTGCTCGGCGCGCCACGCGCGCACGTCCTCGGCCGTGATCGTGTCGGCGAGCGAGCAGCCGGCCTCGGGCTCGGGGAGCAGAACGGTCTTCTCCGGAGAGAGGATCTTGGCCGTCTCCGCCATGAAGTGGACGCCGCAGAAGACGATCGTGCCGGCTTCGACGCTGGCGGCCAGGCGGGAGAGCGCGAGGGAGTCGCCGGTGTGGTCGGCGACGTCCTGGATCTCGGGTCGCTGGTAGTTGTGCGCGAGAATGACCGCGTCGCGCTCCTTCGCCAGACGGCGGATTTCGTCGGCCCATTCCTGCCGAGTCATGGTGTCCGCTGTAGCGGTGACCGATGCCATGTCCTACTTCTTCCTCCACGTGGGGCGCGTCGGGCGGTGGAACCGCCGACGGCCTGTGTGCGATGTGGCGAGCGGCCACATCCGGTTTCCTGCGTTCCGGGGTTCCGGCGGGGAGGGCCCGGGGCGCCTGTCCTTCCTCTCCTCGGTGGATGCGCCCGCACCGCGGCTCTCCCGGGACGTGGAGCCGCACGTGCGGACTGCGGCCGGTTAGCGTGGTTCCTCACTGTGCTCCCGGAGGCCGTGGGTGGCTGTGCCGCCCTCCGGGGCCGGCGGCTCTGGGGACTCCTGCGCCACTTCGCGGCCGGCTTCGCTGATCCCCTCCGCGAAACCTCGAAACGCCAGGTTTTTGTCTTACAGGCAAAAACTTATCGCAGCTTAACATGGGGGGTCATGGGAGGGACAGGGGTAGACATCGACGACATCAGTGAGCAGCCGGTGCACGAGAACACGGCCGGGGCGCCAGCTCCCCCCGCCGCCCACGAGGTGCTGGCCGTCGTCTTCCAGATCCGCCAAGGGCGGCTGAGCGTGCTGCTGTGGCGGCGTGCCCGTCCGCCGTTCGAGGGGGCCTGGGTGCTTCCGGGCGGGCGCATCGGCGCCTCCGAAGGGCTGGACGAGTCCATCCGCCGCCAGCTCGCCCAGAAGGTCGATGTGTGCGACCTCACGCATCTGGAGCAGCTGGAGACCCGCGGCGACCCCGGCCGCCATCCCCACGGCCGTATCCTGGCCACCTCCTACCTGGGGCTGGTCCCCGCTGATATCGACCCCGTCACCCCTGAGGACACGAGCTGGCATCCGGCTTCGGGCCTGCCGTCGATGGGGTTCGACCACGCCGCCATGGTGCACGCGGGGCGCCGGAGGCTGCGGGCCAAGCTCTCCTACACCAATGTCGGCTTCGCGCTGGCCCCTCAGGAGTTCACCATGTCGGAGCTCTCGGGCTACTACCGCGCGGCCCTGGGGCACGACGTCGCCGCCACCAACCTCCGCCGTGTGCTGCTGCGGCGCGGTCAGATCGAGGAGACCGGCCGGTCGGTGCCCTCGGGGCGGTCCGGCGGGCGCCCGGCCGCGCTCTTCCGCTTCCGCGCCCGGCGGCTGGAGATCACCGACGCCTTCGCCGTGCTGCGGCCGCCGTCCCAGTGAGCCCGTGCACCTCAGCCGCCCGGGCGCGCTTGCGTCAGGGCCGGCAGGCGGCCTGGTGCGGGACTCCTGCTCGATCCGGCCACCCATAGCGCCACGGTGATGTAGAGGAGCTGCAGCGGGACTCTGAGCCACAGGGGCGTCGCCTCGCCGCCGTTGAACGGCACGTGAGCGACAGCAGCGTAGATGTTGGCCGGAAGCAGCAGCGCGTAGAGCATGGCGAGGCCGATCCCGGCGGACCGGCGTGTCGCGGCGAACACGAGCCCGGCGGCTCCGAGCAGCTCCACTGCGCCGGTCAGGTAGACCACGGTGCTGGCGAACGGCACGATCGGCGGCACCATGCGGACCATGTCGGCGTGGTTGGGCATGACCGTGACGCTCTCCGGGACGAAGTGGGCGCTGGCGGTGACAACGAGCATGGCGGCCATCCCGTGTGCCGCACTGGCCGGCCAGTCGGCGAACCGGCTTGCGCCGAGCGCGCCCAGCAGGCGGAAGCCCGCCAGGGCGGTCAGGAGAACAACGAATGCGGACATGGCCCCTCCTTCTGGATAGCTATACTATCCAATATTGGATAGTATAGCTATCCAATATGTCAAAGCCAAGGAGGCGGCCGTTCACGGCGAGGAGACCGGCGCCCGTACCTCGGGAAAGCGCCTGTCGCCTCTGTGTTAACGTCCTTTTTTGTGACGATTCGCAGTGTGGTGCTCGATGTCGGCGAGACCCTGGTCGACGAGACGCGCATCTTCGGGCGGTGGGCGGACCGGCTCGGGGTCCCGCACCTGGCCTTCTTCGGGGTCATCGGGGGCGTCCTCGCCGAAGGGCGGCAGCTGATGGACGCCTTCGCCATCATCAAGCCCGGTTTCGACCTGGCCACCGAGTCGGCCGCCTGGCGTGCCGAGGAACCCGACCTGCTGCGGGAGAATTTCGGCGCCGCCGACCTCTACGCCGACGTCCGCCCCGCCCTGACCGCGCTGCGCGACGCGGGGCTGGGCGTGCTCATCGCCGGGAACCAGCCGCTTGAGGCCGGTCCCGCCCTGGAGGCCATGGAACTGCCCGTGGACGCCATCCATGTCTCCGAGGCCTGGGGGGTGGCCAAGCCGGACCCGGCCTTCTTCGAACGCGTGCGCGTCGAAGCGGGCAGTGAGCCCGAGGAGATCCTCTACGTCGGTGACCGCCTGGACAACGACATCGTCCCGGCCAAGGCCGCCGGCATGCACGCGGCCCTGATCCGCCGGGGGATGTGGGGGTACCTGCACGCGGAGCGGCCCGAGGCCGAGCGCGCCGATGTGGTGATCGACAGCCTCGCCGAGCTGCCCGCATGGATCAAGAACAGCGCCTGAGCGCCCGGCCGGCGACGGGAGCGGAGACCGCCGTGCTATTGACCTGTTCCCCGGTCGGTGATGTGCGTTCCGATGGCCTGACAGCGCCCTCGACGCCCGGAAGAGAGACGCGGCCAGCCACATGATCACCTTCGAGGATGTCACCAAGCGTTTTCCCGACGGCACCGTCGCCGTCGACCACCTGGATCTGGAGATCCCCACCGGGCGTACCACCGTCCTCGTGGGGCCGTCGGGCTGTGGCAAGACCACGTCGCTGCGGATGATCAACCGGATGGTGGAGCTCACCAGCGGTACCGTCGCCATCGACGGCGACGACGTCCGCACCAGGGAACCCGCCGTCCTGCGGCGCTCCATCGGCTACGTCATCCAGCAGGCCGGGCTCTTCCCGCACCGCACCGTCCTGGACAACATCGCCACCGTTCCGTTCCTCCTCGGCTGGGACAAGCGCAAGGCGCGCGAACGGGCCGGGGAGCTCATGGAACTGGTGGGACTGGAACCCGGGCAGGCCCGGCGCTACCCGCACCAGCTCTCCGGCGGCCAGCAGCAACGGGTCGGCGTGGCCCGCGCGCTCGCGGCCGACCCGCCGGTCCTGCTCATGGACGAGCCGTTCAGCGCGGTCGACCCGGTCGTCCGGGCCAGCCTGCAGGAAGAGCTGATCCGGCTGCAGGACGAACTGCAGAAGACGATCGTGTTCGTCACCCATGACATCGAAGAAGCCGTCAAGATCGGCGATGCCATCGCGGTGTTCCGCCCCGGCGGCAGGCTCGCCCAGTTCGACGTCCCGGAACGGCTGCTCGCCGAGCCCGTCGACGAGTTCGTCGAAGGGTTCATCGGCTACGACCGGGGCGTGCGGCGGCTGTCCTTCTTCCCCGCCCGCACCCTCTCGCTGCGCAGCGACGTCGTCGTCGACGCCGGGACCTCCGCTGAGAAAGCGCGGTCGGTGGCCCGCGATGCGGCCGAGCCATGGCTGCTGGTCGTCGACCCCGACAAGCGCCCGCTCGGCTGGGTGAGCGCCGAAACCCTGGAAGGGGCGGCGGGCGACCGGGAGCTCGGCTCCCTGGCCCTGGTCGGCTACGGCCACATCTTCGTGGTGGCCACGGACTCGCTGAGGGCTGCTCTGGACGCGTCCGTCCTCTCGCCCGCCGGCCGCGCGATCGGCGTCGACACCGACGGAACGGTCGTCGGTGTGGTCTCGCAGGCGGATCTGGGGGCGGCCATCTGGTCGGCGGGCGACGCGGCAGTGCCGGTGGGCGGCCGTGACTGAGGCGCCGCCGGTCGACTGGGGCTGGATCCAGCGCCAGCTCGACGGCGTGATCGCGGACCGGCTGCTGGAGCACCTGTATCTGTCGTTCCCCCCGATCCTGCTCGGTCTGCTCGTAGCGTTGCCGCTCGGGATAGCGTCCGCGCGCTGGCGGCCGGTGTACCCGCCGGTGCTCAGCGGCGCCAACATGCTGTACGCGATCCCGTCGATCGCGCTGTTCTACCTGCTCGCCCCGTACACCGGGCTCACTCCGTGGACGGCGATCATCCCGTTGGCGCTCTACACGCTGGCCATCCTGGTGCCCAACGTCGTCGACGGGCTGAACCAGGTGCCCGACCACGTCCGGCAGGCCGCCGCCGCCATGGGGTTCGGTCCGCTCCGCCGGCTGCTGCAGGTCGAGCTGCCGGCGGCGATCCCGGTCGTGGCCGCGGGGCTGCGGGTGGCGTCGGTCGCCACGATCAGCATGGTCAGTGTGGCCTCGGTGGTGGGGCTCGGCGGGCTCGGCCAACTGATCCTCACCGAGGGCTTCCAGCGCCAGTTCCCGACACCGATCATCGCGGGCATCCTGCTCTCGGTGCTGCTGGCCTTCCTCACCGACGGGGCGCTGGTGCTGCTGCAGCGCTGGCTCACTCCGTGGACGCGCGGGCGCCGGGCGGAAGCGGGCCGCGCCTCGCGCCGGGCCCGCGCATCCAGCGCCCCGGCCCGCGAAGAGGAGGCGGTCCCGTGAACGTCGTCCTGTGGATCCTGGAATGGTTCGGCCGGCCGGAGCAGTGGACCGGAACGAGCGGGATCCCCGCCCGCTTCCTGGAACACGTGCTCTACTCGGGACTGGCCCTGCTGCTGTCGGCCGCCATCGCCGTACCCGTGGGGCTGGTCACCGGGCACACCGGCCGGGGCGGGTTCCTCGCCGCCACTCTGGCCAACTTCGCCCGCGCGCTGCCGACCATCGGTGTGCTCATGCTGGTCGTCCTGGTCCTGGGGATCGGGCTGGCGCCGGTCATGGCGGCGCTGGTGGCGCTGGCGGTCCCGCCGATCCTGGTGAACACCTACGAGGGGGTGCGCGGCGTCGACCCGCAGCTCCGCGACGCTGCGGAAGGCATGGGCATGCGCGGCCGCGAGGTCCTGCTCAGGCTGGAAACGCCCATCGCGCTGCCGCTGATCCTCGTAGGACTGCGCACCGCCGCGATCCAGGTGGTCTCCACGGCCACGATCGCGGCCTTCGTCGGTCTTGGCGGCCTCGGGCGGTTCATCGTCGACGGCCGGGCCCGCCAGGACTTCCCGATGATCCTGGGCGGGTCGCTGCTCGTCGTCCTGCTGGCGCTGATCGTCATCGTGTTGTTCGCCCTGCTCCGCCGGGTACTGGTGGCGCGGGGACTGCGCAGGCGCGCAGCGGCCCCCATATGACCCGAGGCTGCCCGTAGTCCGATCGTCCCCGACAACCCCGTGAGAGAAGAAGGTACGTCATGCGCATCCCGACACGGCTCACGGCCGCCGGCTTCCCCGTTCTGCTGGTGCTGAGCGCCTGCGCGGGCACCGACCCCTATAGCAGCGAGGACGAGGGCTCCGGTGGCGACCAGAGCCGAATCGTGGTCGGCTCGGCAGACTTCCCGGAGAGCACCCTGATCGCCGAGATCTACGCACAGGCGCTGGAGGCCGAGGGCGAACAGGTCGAGACCCACCTCAACATCGGCAGCCGCGAGGTCTACTGGGAGCAGGTCGAGGACGGCAGCCTCTCGGTGTTTCCCGAGTACAACGGCGCCATCCTGTACCACCTCGACCCCGAATCCGAGGTCGGTACCACCGAGGAGACCAACGAAAGAGTGCGGGAGGCGCTGCCGGAGGAACTGGAGATCCTCGACTCAGCCCCCGCCCAGAGCAAGGACTCGGTGACCGTTACCCGGGAGACCGCCGAGCAGCACGACCTGGAGACCATCGCCGACCTCACCGATGTCGCCGGGGAGATGGTGATCGGCGGGCCGCCCGAGTTCGAGACCCGCGCGCAGGGACTGCCCGGCCTGGAGAGCACCTACGGCGTGGAATTCGAGGACTTCCGTTCGCTGGAGGCGGGGATAATCCCGGAGGCGCTCGACGGCGACGACATCCAGGCGGCGAACGTCTTCACGGCGGACGCCTCGATCGCGGCCTACGATTTCGTTCCCTTGGAGGACCCCGAGAACCTCTTCGGCGCCCAGAACGTCACTCCTCTGGTCCACAGCGACGATGTCAGCGACACGGCCCGCGAGGCGCTCAACGCCGTCTCCGCGGAACTCAGCACCGAGGACCTCCGCGAGCTCAACGAACGGGTCGGTATCGACCACGAGGACGCCGACGCCGTGGCCGCGGACTGGCTGCAGTCGGCGGGCCTGGACTGAGGAGCCGCCGCCCCGGTCGTCCGGCGGGGCGGCGGACCGAACGCCCGCTGCGCGGCGCCTGCGGCCACCGCACTCCCGCGAGCGGGCGTTCCGCTCGCTTGTTCCTAGAGGAGGATGAGAGCGAGGATCACTCCGAACAAGATGATCCCCAGAAACGCGTAGAAGCCTTCCATGGGGGAATTACAACGCGGGACCGGTCGGGGTCGGCAAGTACCTCCCCGCCGGGAAACGGTCGCACCGGGTGAGGGGGTGTGACCTCTCCAGAGAGTTTGTCTCAGCCCAGAGTGCGGTACCGCCCCGCATACCTGATCAACGGCGACATTTCGGCCGGTAGGCCGCCCACGGGCGGCAGAGACGTCACCTCTGCGAGGTAGGCGATGTGGTCGCCGGCCGGAACACGCCGCACCACCGAACACTCCAGTGCCGCGATCGCGTCGTCCAGGACCAGCGCACCCGTGTGCTCCCCCCGGTGGTGCGGTTCCCCGGCCACCAGCAGGCGGGCGCTGGGGCGTCCTTCGGCGGCGAACCGCCCGGCGATCGCCCGGTGCTGGGAGCCGAGTACGTTGACCGCGAAGCACCCCTGCGCGTCCATGACCTCGCAGAGATAGCTGGTGTTGATCACGCAGACCATGACCATGGGGGGTTCGGCGGAGACCGACGAGAACGCGCTCACCGTACTTCCGATGTCGTCCAGTTCGTCGTGGACCGTGACCACGGTCACGCCGGTGGCGAACCGTCCCACGGTCTCGGTGAACTCCGCCGGTGCGAAACCGACGGGGTCGCGCTGCGGGTTAGGGGTCAACGGATCTCCCAGTTCCCGGGCATGACCAGCGGTCCGGCGGCGGGCAGTCCGATCTCGGCCGAGAGCTGCGCGAGCGATCCCCACGAGGCCGGCCGCAGTTGGGCGGTGGCCGCCCTGTCCTCGCTGGACTCGGCGGGCAGCATCCGTTCGAGCGGGTTCGTCTGCGGGTAGGACCGCAGGTTCGTGCCGGCGGGCAGCCCGGCCTTCTCCCGTGCCAGCCGCACGGCGGTCTCCAGGCCGCCGAGCTCGTCGACCAGGCCGCCTTCGTAGGCGTCCCTGCCGGTCCACACGCGCCCGCGCGCGAGTTCGTGCACCTGCTCCCGTGTCATGCCGCGCGCCTCGGCGACCTTGACCGTGAAGTCGTCGTAGACGTGGTCGAGCATCGCGTTGATGCGCCGCCACTCGGACTCGCTGAACTGGCGGCCGCTGTGGAACATGCCGGCGTGCTCGCCGCCGTCGATGGACTCCGTGCTCACCCCGAGCTTGTCCATCAGGCCGGACAGCACCGCCTTGCCCATGTACACCCCGATGGAGCCGGTAAGCGTGCCCGGCTGGGCGACGATGGCGTCGGCGCCGAGTGTGACGTAGTAGCCGCCGGATCCGGCGAAGTCCCCCATCGTGGCGATCACGGGGGTGCCGGCCTCGCTGGTCATCCTGGCCTCGCGGCGGATGACGTCGGAAGCGACCGGGGAGCCGCCGCGGCTGTCCACCCGGAAGACCACCGCGCGCACATGCGGGTCGCGCCGTGCGGCTCGGAACGCCGCTGCCAGCGTGTCGGAGCCCAGCACGGTACCCCCCAGTGGAGAACGGTGGCTGCGGCCGGTGGTGATCAGCCCCGCCCCGGAGATGAGGGCGATGTAGCCGCCGCGCTGCGCGGTCGGTATCCGGCCGGCGAGCGCCTGCCTGCGCTGGTAGCGGGAGACGAACTGCAGGTGCGGCTCGACGCTGATGCCGTCCTGGCCGGAACGGAACCGGTCGCGCAGGTCGGCGTAGATCTCGTCGCGGTAGGCCAGCCGGTCGACGAGCCCTTCCTCCATCGCTTCGGCGGCGAGGAACGGTCCGCGGTCGATGAGCGTGCGGACCTGCTCGGGGGTCAGCCCGCGCCGCTTGGCGATGCCCTCGGTGATCTGGTCGTTCAGCGACTCGACGATCCGTCCGGTGGCCTCGCGGTGCGGCTCGGTGAACCCCTGTTCCGTGAACCTGTTGACGGCGGTCTTGTACTCGTGCCGCGCGCCGACCTCGTACTCCACGCCGAGCTTTTCGACCGCGTCCCGGAAGAACGTGGTGTTGACGCTGACCCCGGTCAGCCCGAGCGTCCCGGAGGGCAGCAGCACGATCTCGTCGAACGCCGTGGCAAGGTAGTAGGGCACCGTTCCCGGGCCGAACTCTCCGAAGGACTCGCTCCAGGCGACCGTGGTCTTTCCGGCGGCGCGGAACGCGGCGACCGCCCTGCGCAGTTCCTGCACCTGGGCGAATCCCAGCGGCTTGCCGTCGATTCTGGCGATCAGCGCGCGAACCCGGGGGTCCCGCGCACCGCGGCGGATCCCCTCGACGACATCGGAGAGCCGCTGCCGCCGCTTCGAGATGATCTGTCCGAGGGGGTCACCAGGGGCCTCCTCGGTGAGCCCGTCGGTGAGGTCGAGCTCGAGTATCAGGGGGAGGTTCCGCCGCCGGCGGATCTGGGACAGGGGTTCGATGAGTTTCACGGCATCCACCATGCTCTCAGGCTAGTCGTCAACAGCCGGGGTGTGGGGTGGCACGCGCAGCTTGATGGCCCGCTATCGTCAGTGAGGTCAAACGTGGACGCAGAAGGGAATCGCATGTCTGGCACGACCGGCCGAGCGCGGTTCACAGCGGGCACCCCGGCATTCGGCGCCGCGGCCTTCGCAGCTCTGGTACTGGCCGGGTGCGGTGGCGGGGGCGGCAACGGTCCCGATCCGGCCTACAGTGAAGCGGTTCCGGCGGCGAAGCCCCCGGCGCCCGACGACCTCGTCGCTGTCGACATCGCCGGAGTGAAGATCGGCGCGCCCGAGGACTGGGAGGTCGACAAGGAGAACAACCAGCTCTGCCTGCGCCCGCCGGGCCAGAACGAGTGCGGCTACGGCGCGGTCCAGGTGCTCCCGAAGGCGGCCAAGAACGATCCGAAGAACTGGCCGAAGAAGGGCGCCGCCTTCGACAAGCCGAACGGCTGGGCCTCCACCCCCAACGAGTGCCGCAGCCTGAACACCACCGGCGAGAACGGCGTGGGCGTCGAGAACGCCGAGCAGGTGCAGGTCGGAGACGAGCAGGGGCTGGCCACACACGCCGACGGCCTCAAGTCGCATCACCGGGCCTGGGAGGTGACCTGCGAGAACGGCGACACGTTCGAGGTCCTGCTGTGGTACCTGCCCCAATCCGACGTCGCCGTCTACGCCGGTTCGGTCGACAGCCAGTACCGGACGACCTACGACGAGATCGCCGAATCGATGGACGTCACCGAGTACAATTCCTGACCGCGCGCCTCCCGCTGTACCTCGCCCCGTGCGGGCCGGCCCGCACGGCCCCGGCCGCACGCGGGGCCTCTCCCTCGTCTCCGGCGGGGCCGCAGAAGGCTCGGTGAACCGGTGACCTTGATGAGACCGGGTCGTCCCGGCGGTGGGAAGATCCGGTCTCCGCGAGCTCAGTGCGGTGCTACTCCCGCTTCAGCCACACCGTGGCCAAGGGCGGGAGGGTCACCAGCGCCGAGTTCGGCTGGCCGTTCCACGGGGTGCGGGTGGCTCTGACGCGTTTCGGCGCGGCGTACTCGCTGCCGCCGTAGGCGGTGGCGTCCGTGTTGAGGACCTCCCGCCAGGATCCGGTGGACGGCAGACCCACCCGGCGCTTGGGACGCGGTGTCGGCGAGAAGTTGACCAGGCAGGCGAGGACCGAGCCGTCGTCTCCGTGCCGCAGGAAGGACAGCGTGTTCCCCGCGGCGTCACCGCCGTCGATCCAGGTGAACCCGGCCGGCTCGGTGTCCAGGCTCCATAGCGCGGGTGTGTCCCGGTAGACCCTGTTGAGCTCGGTGACCAGCCTCTGCACTCCGGCGTGGCAGGCGAAGTCCAGCAGCCACCACTGCACCCCGCCCTCGTGCGACCACTCGTCGCCGTGGCCGATCTCGCTGCCCATGAACAGCAGCTGCTTACCGGGGTGCGCCCACATGAAGCCCAGGAGCGCCCGCAGACCGGCGAAGCGCCGCCATTCGTCGCCGGGCATCTTGTTCAGCAGCGACCCCTTGCCGTGCACGACCTCGTCGTGGGACAGCGGGAGCACGTAGTTCTCGCTATAGGCGTACACCATCGAGAACGTGACCTCGTTGTGGTGGTACTGCCGGTGGACCGGGTCGCGCTTGAGGTACTCCAGGGTGTCGTGCATCCACCCCATGTTCCATTTGAAGCCGAACCCGAGCCCCCCGTGCTCGATGGGGAGGGACACCCCGGGCCAGGCCGTGGACTCCTCGGCGATCATGGTGATGCCCGGGTTGCGCCGGTACGCCGTGGCGTTGAGCTCCCTGACGAGCTCCAGGCGTCCAGGTTCTCCCGGCCCCCGCGGGCGTTGGGCTCCCAGTCGCCCCCTTCCCGGGAGTAGTCGAGGTAGAGCATAGAGGCGACGGCGTCGACCCGGAGTCCGTCGATGTGGAACTCCTCCAGCCAGTACAGTGCGCTGGCGATGAGGAAGTTGCGCACCTCGGTGCGGCCGTAGTCGAAGATCAGGGTGTCCCAGTCCGGGTGCTCGCCCCGGCGCGGATCGGCGTGCTCGTAGGTCGGGGAGCCGTCGAAGCGCGCCAGGGCCCATCCATCCTTGGGGAAGTGGGCGGGCACCCAGTCGAGCAGCACGCCGATCCCGGCCCGGTGCAGCTCGTCGACCAGCAGTCGGAAGTCGTCGGGCGAGCCGAAGCGGGAGGTGGGGGCGTAGTAGGAGGTCACCTGGTACCCCCACGAGCCGCCGAACGGATGCTCGGCCACCGGCAGGAACTCGACGTGGGTGAACCCCGTTTCGCGCACGTACTCGACGAGCTCCGATGCGAGCTCGTGGTAGGTCAGTCCCGGCCGCCAGGAGCCCAGGTGGACCTCGTAAATGCTCATCGGCGAGCTGGTCCAGTCCTGGGTCTTGCGTTCGGACAGCCAGGCGTCGTCCCGCCACCGGTACCGCGAGGTGTACACCACCGAGGCGGTGTCCGGCGGGACCTGGGCGGCGAAGGCCAGCGGGTCCGCCTTGTCGTGCCACACGCCGTCCCGGCCGAGGATCTGGTACTTGTACAGTGCGCCGTCGCCGATGCCCGGAACGAACAGTTCCCACACGCCGGTCGCGCCGAGTGAGCGCATCGGGTGGGCCGTTCCGTCCCAGTGGTTGAAGTCGCCGATGAGGCGCATCCCCTGCGCGCCGGGCGCCCATACGGCGAAGGAGGTGCCGCTCACCTCGCCCATGGCAGTGGTGTAGCGGTGCGTGTGCGCCCCCAGGGCCCGCCACAACTCCTCGTGGCGGCCTTCGCTGATGAGGTGCAGGTCGAGTTCCCCGAGAGTGGGCGGGTGCCGGTAGGGATCGTCGTCGACGCGCTCGTCGGCGCCGGGGTAGCGCACGGCGATCCGGTAGTCCGGCACGTCCGGACCGGGGAGCGCCGCGGCGAACACGCCCCGGTGGAGATGCGTGAGTTCGATGCGCCGGCCGTCCTCCAGCACCGCGTGCACCGACGAGGCCAGCGGGCGCAGCGTGCGCAGGACGGCCCCGCCGTCCGCGGGGTGGGCCCCGAGGACGCTGTGCGGGTCGTGGTGCGCTCCGGTGACGATCCTGTCGATCTCGCCGGCGAGAGATATGGTCGCGTGGGTCGTGTCGTGTGCGTCGTTGGTCAGGTTCAAGCCGGGCTCATCTCCAAGCCTTGGCGTGGCTCCCGTTGCCGGGGTCGTCCACGGTCGTCTGTTCGTATCGGGCTTTCGATCTGTGGTTCTCGTGCCCGCCGTGTCGCGGTGCGGGCGCTGCGGCTCCGGTTCACACCGCCAGCGCCGCGATGGAGTCCAACGGAATACGCAGCCACGAGGGGCGGTTGCGGGACTCGTACATGACCTCGTAGACCGCCTTGTCGTATTCGAACGCACGCAGCATGACCTGGTGTTTCTCCGGGTCGACGCCGCCGCCGAAGGCGTAGCCCGCGCAGAACGCCTCGCGGTTGCGGCGGGCCCACGCGCGTGCCACCGGCGCCAGTTCGTCCTCGTAGGCGTTTCCGATGAGCTGGTAGCGGGCCGCGTAGTCGAACGAGCGCAGCATCCCGGCGACGTCCCGCAACGGGCTGGACAGGCGCTGCCGTTCACCGATGGGGGCGGCGGGTTCGCCCTCGAAGTCCAGCAGCACCCACCCGGTGTCGGTGCGCACCACCTGGCCCAGGTGGTAGTCGCCGTGCACCCGCTGCACCGGCAACGGCTCATCGACCTCGGCGAATGCCGAGAACGCGGATCCCAGCGCACCGGTGTAGGGCTTGAGCTGCGGAACCTCCTCGGCGGCCCGGCGTAGCCGGTCGTTCATCGACCGGGCGAGCTCCCGCAGCGCGTGGCGGGAGAGGACGTCGGTCGGCAGTTGCCGGGCCAGGTCCTGGTGGACCGCCGCGGTGGCGGCGCCGAGCCGTTCTGCTTCACCGGCGAAGTCCCCGCCGGCGGCACCAGGGGGAGTGGCGGGTTCGGCGTACAGGTCGCGGACACTGGTGGCGGCCAGGACCCAGCCGTCTGTCGCGGTGCGCAGGTACTCCTGGAGCATCGCCAGCGTCGTGGGGACCGGGCGCCCCTGGTCGCTGAGGTCGGTCTCGATCCAGCCGTGCGGCGGGGACACGAACGGCGACCCGGCCAGAGCCGCGTTGAGCTCCAGATCGGGGTTGTAGCCCGGCCACAGCCTGCGGAAGATCTTGAGGACATAGTCCTCTCCGTAGATCACGGAGGTGTTCGACTGCTCTCCGGTGAGAACCAGACTGCGCAGCCCCGTGCGGACAACGGTGCCGGGGATGGGACAGGAGCGGAGCGAGCCGTCCCCCGCCCCTTCGGCGATGTGCTCCAGCAGCCGCGACATCAGCTCGGAGTCGTGAGCGGCGTCGTAGACCGTGCAAGGGAGGCCGCGCCCCGGTAGCTCGCACACGCCGATCACGGCGTGGCTGAGCTCGGAGCGCAGCGTTCCCTCGGGGCGCAGACCGAGGAGCACCTGGTATCGGGAGGTACAGTCGCGCTGGCCGACATTCACCACCAGCAGGCGCAGCCCCGTTTCACCGGTGACGACCGTATGCTCCGCCTCGACCATCACCTTCTCGATCGGTACCCCCTTCCCGGCGAACCACCGCTGCCGCGGGATCCAGCCGACGAGGAGCTCCTCAAGCTGGGTCATATCTGAGAGGTCCGTTTCCCTTCTCGCCTAGGTCCGCGCCGGGACCGTGGAGGACGCGATGCGCTGGGCGATCGCCTCCATATCCGTCCGGTGCGACACGGGCGTCGTATGCCGGGCCCAGTCTTCTTGCGCCGGCCCTTCCGCCTCGTCCACCGGTGGAAGCTGAAACCAGTAGAAGCCGTGGCCGGGCAGCGTGAGCAGGTACGGGAGCTCGCCGACGGCCGGAAAGCGCACGCCCCCGACGCATTCGATCGGGGTGACGCCTTCGAACCGTCGCAGGTCCAACTCCACCGGCTGCGGAAAGCGCGACAGGTTGTTGACGCACAGCATGCGGTCGTCCCCGTATTCCCGCACGAACGCCAGCACGCTGGGATTGCTCGCGTGCAGCTCGGTGAAGTCTCCGGTGCCGAAGACCGGGTGGCGTTTGCGGATCTGGATCATCTTGCGCGTCCAGTTCAGCATCGATCCGGGGTTGTCGCGCTGCGCTTCGACGTTGAGGGCCTGGTAGCCGTAGATCGGGTCGAGAATCAGCGGCAGGTAGAGCCGTGCGGGGTCGCATCGCGAGAAGCCCGCGTTGCGGTCCGAGGTCCACTGCATCGGAGTGCGCACGGCGTCGCGGTCGCCCAGCCAGATGTTGTCGCCCATACCGATCTCGTCTCCGTAGTAGAGGACGGGCGAGCCGGGCAGGGAGAGCAGCAGGGCGGTGAACAACTCGATCTGGTTCTTGTCGTTGTCGAGCAGAGGAGCGAGCCGCCGCCGGATGCCGACGTTGGCGCGCATCCGCGGATCCTTGGCGTACTCGGCGTACATGTAGTCGCGCTCCTCGTCGGTCACCATTTCGAGCGTGAGCTCGTCGTGGTTCCGCAGGAATATCGCCCACTGGCAGTTGCGCGGGATCCGCGGCGTCTGGGCGAGGATCTCCGAGATCGGGTAGCGCTGCTCGCGGCGGACGGCCATGAACATTCGCGGCATCAGCGGGAAGTGGAAGTTCATGTGGCACTCGTCGCCGCCGGACTCGAAGTCGCCGAAGTAGTCGACGACGTCGGTCGGCCACTGGTTGGCCTCGCTGAGCAGCACCCGGTCGGGGTAGAGGCGGTCGACCTCCGCGCGGATCCGCTTCAGGAACTCGTGTGTCTCCTTGAGGTTCTCGCAGTTGGTGCCCTCGCGTTCGTACAGGTAGGGCACGGCGTCCAGGCGGAAGCCGTCGATGCCCAGGTCCAGCCAGAAGCGGAGGACTTCGAGGATCGCCTCCTGGACCGCGGGGTTCTCGAAGTTGAGGTCGGGCTGGTGCGAGAAGAACCGGTGCCAGTAGTGCTGGCCGCGTACCTCGTCGTAGGTCCAGTTGGAGGTCTCGGTGTCGACGAAGATGACGCGGGCGTCGGTGTAGCGCTCAGTGGTGTGGGACCAGACGTAGAAGTCGCCGTAGGGCCCGTCGGGGTCCTGGCGGGAGGCCTGGAACCAGGGGTGCTGGTCGCTGGTGTGGTTCATGACGAGGTCGGCGATCACCCGGAGTCCGCGCTCGTGCGCCTGCTCCACCAGCTCCACGAAGTCGGCGATCTGCCCGAACTCGGGCAGGAGCTTCATGTAGTCGGAGATGTCGTAGCCGCCATCGCGCAGGGGCGACTCGTAGATCGGCAGCAGCCAGATGCAGTCGATCCCGAGCCAGTCGAGGTAATCGAGTTTCTCGATCAGCCCGCGAATATCCCCGGTTCCGTCGCCGTTGGAGTCGTAGAAACCGCGGACGAGTACCTCGTAGAAGACGGCGTGTTTGTACCAATAGGGAGCGCGTGGCTTCTCGTGGGTGAATGTATCGGGCACGGCCGCGGAGGGCGTGAGGCTGGTGTCTGGCACCGACTCGGGTGTGGTCACGAACTACTCCACCAGTTGGCGTTCCAGTGCGTTCCGCCGGAGATCCCCATTCGCGGCCCGGCTACGGGGCCGATCCGGCAAAAGTGACTGTGAATACGTGCGCGGTCTGGGAAGCCGGGTCAAGGCGGACATAGTTCGCCTCTCCCCAGCTATAGGATTCGCCCGACAATTGGTCCGTCGCGGTGAACGTGTCGTCGGAAGAGAGCCCGAGAGCGGGCATGTCCAGCCGCACCGTTGCCTCGTGTGTGCGGTGCGGATCGAGGTTGACGACGGCCAGGATGATGTCGTCGTCCCCCCGGGCCCCTGCTCCGGCCAGGTACTTGGAGAAACAGATCAGCTCTGGCTGATCCACATGGTGGAACCGCAGGTTGCGCAGTTCCTGCAGTGCAGGGTGCTTTCGTCGGAGAAAGTTTAACCTGCGAAGTAGCGGTGTGATTGTCATTTCGGACGCTTCGGCCGCGTCCCAGTCCCGTGGCTTGTATTGGTATTTCTCGGAGTCGAGATACTCTTCGCTCCCCGGAGCTACCGCGGTATTCTCACAGAGCTCGTACCCGGAATAAACTCCCCACGTCGGTGAGAGCAGGGAGGCGAGCACCGCCCGGATCTCAAAAGCGGGCCTGCCGCCGTTCTGCAGATAAGCGGTGAGGATGTCGGGCGTGTTGACGAAGAGATTCGGCCGCAGGTAGGCGGACGATTCCTCGCTGAGCTCCCTCAGGTAGGACTCGATCTCCTTCTTGGTGTTGCGCCAGGTGAAATAGGTGTAGGACTGGTGGAAGCCGATTTTCGCCAGCGTTTTCAGCATCGCCGGGCGGGTGAAGGCCTCGGAGAGGAACAGGACGTCCGGGTCGGTCTCGGCGATCTCGCCGAGCAGCCGCTCCCAGAAGGCCACCGGTTTCGTGTGTGGGTTGTCCACGCGGAAGATGCGCACGCCGTGCGACATCCAGTACCGCACGGTCCGCAGCACCTCGGCGTAGATGCCCTCAGGGTCGGTGTCGAAGTCCAGGGGGTAGATGTCCTGGTACTTCTTCGGCGGGTTCTCGGCATGCGCGATCGAGCCGTCGGCACGGATGCGGAACCATTCCGGGTGCTCGCGTACCCAAGGGTGGTCCGGTGAGCACTGCAGCGCCAGATCCAGCGCGATCTCCAACCCGTGGCCGCGCGCTTCGGCGACGAAGTCGTCGAAGTCGCCGATATCGCCGAGATCGGGGTGGATCGCGTCGTGGCCGCCGTCGGGTGAGCCGATCGCCCAGACCGAGCCAGGGCCGGCGGTCGCCGGGTCGGCGAGCCGGGTGTGCGGGGTGTTGTTGGGCCCCTTGCGGAAGGAGTGGCCGATCGGGTGGATCGGCGGCAGATAGACGACGTCGAATCCCATGTCGGCGATCGCGGGCAGCCGCTTGGCGGCGGTGGCGAAGGTGCCCGATCGCCGCCGGCCGTCGGCGCCGTCGAGGACCGCCCCTTCGGAGCGGGGGAAGAACTCGTACCACGAACCGACCAGCGCCCGTCTGCGGTGCACCATGACGGGAAACCGCTTGGAGCGCGTGAGCAGCTCGCGGATCGGCGACTCCGAGAGCCGGTCGACGACCTCCGGGGCGGTGGCGAGGGTCAGCCGCCCGGCGGCCGTCAGGGAGGTGTCGCGCAGTCCGGCGGCGACCCGCGCCAGGTCCGGGCGGCTGGGCACCCGGCGCGCGGCGCGCTCGAACAGCCGCGCCCCCTCCTCGAGCATCAACTCGGTGTCCTGTCCCAACGGGACTTTGATCTCCGCGCTGCGCCGCCAGTCCGCGAAGGGGTCGGCCCACGCCTCGATGGTGAACGTCCAGCGGCCCTCACGGGGGAGGGCGACGTCGGTGCCGTAACGATCGCTGCCGGGCGCGACCTCACGCATTTCCTGGTGCCCGTACCGGCGGCCGTCGGGGTCGTAGAGGACGACCCCGGCGCTGGGGGATCCGTGCCCTTCGCGGAGCACGGTCGCCCGAACGGGGAAGGTCTCGCCGACGGCGGCTTTGGCCGTGCCGCAGTCGAGAGCGGGATACACGTCGAGAATGGGAAGGCGTCCGATCACAGCTGCACCGTAAAATCGTGTTCCGAGCGGTTCGGAGATTTGCGTTTTGGTTGCCCAACAGAAAGCAAAGAGATTGCAAAGAGACCCGTCGAAAAGCGGAGCCGGGGAGCTCCGCCGTCCGGTTCCGGTGTGTTCCAATATCTATCCTCGATGCCGATTGGCCGCTCGCCGACGGCACACGGTGATCTATTTTTGTGATTGTCGTCACACAGTCAGCGCTTCCATATTGCCTGGTCATCGGGTATCGATTCGGTTAAATCGGACAAATCAGGCGCCGGTTGCGCGAGGGTTCGCACCGAGGGTTTCAGGTGGATGAAGTTCAAATAAATCAGGAGGAGTGTGCCGTCCCTGCTGTAAATTCAGGGAAACCGAAAGCCGTGAAGCGAGTGTCTTCGCCGTTTCCGACGGCGCCGGAGGGGCGGCCCCGGGTCGGGAGTAAAGCCGGTCCCGGCGGATGCGGGATTTTCGGTGTGCCGGGGTCGCGCATTCCCGGGAGTTTGACTAGCCTCACCATCCGTGAAGGCGATCCGTACGTTCACCGTCCGTACCGTCCTGCCCCAAGAACTCGCGCCGCTGGGATCCCTAGCGGCCAATCTCCGATGGGCGTGGCACACTCCGACCCGCGAGGTGTTCGCCGCGATCGACCCCGGCATCTGGGAGGTCGTCGGCCACGACCCCTACCGCATGCTCGGGGAGGTCACCAGCGAGCGTTTCGCCGAACTCGCCGCTGACGCGGGGTTCCGCGCCAGGCTGCACGAAGCGGCCGCCGATCTGGAGGGCTACCTCACCGGGCCGCGCTGGTACCAGGAGCTGCTCGAAGGGGGCGATGGCGCGGGCGCGTCCCCGCCCTCGGCCGTCGCCTACTTCTCCGCCGAGTACGGGTTGACGGCCGCCCTGCCCCAGTACTCGGGCGGGCTCGGGATCCTGGCCGGCGACCACCTGAAGAGCGCCAGCGACCTAGGGGTCCCGCTGATCGGCGTGGGGCTGCTCTACCGGCACGGCTACTTCTGCCAGAGCCTCTCCCCCGAGGCTGGCAGATGGAGCACTACCCCGAGATCGACCCGAGCGGGCTCCCCATGACCCAACTGCGCGACACCGCCGACGATCCCGTCCGCATCACCATCGGCCTGCCGGGCGGGACGCCCCTCGTCGCACACATCTGGGTGGTCCGGGTGGGCCGGATCCCGCTACTGCTGCTCGACGCCTGTCACCAGGCCAACGATCCCGAGCTGCGCAGTGTCACCGACCGGCTCTACGGCGGCGGGTCCGAGCACCGGCTGCGCCAGGAACTGCTCCTCGCGTCGGCGGAGTCCGGGCGGTGCGGGCCCACTGCGAGCTGACCGGTCACCCGGAGCCCGAGGTCTTCCATATGAACGAGGGGCACGCGGGCTTCCTCGGCCTGGAGCGCGTACGCGAGTACATGAAGAGCGGAGCCCTGACGTTCGACCAGGCGCTGGAGGCGACCCGGGCGGGGACCGTCTTCACAACGCACACCCCCGTATCAGCCGGGATCGACCGGTTCCCGCGCGAGCTCGTCGAACGGCACTTCGCGAAGGAATCCCCGGTCGAGGGGCTGCCTCTGGACCGCGTGCTGCAGCTCGGGGTCGAGGACTACGCGGGCGGCGATCCCGCCGTGTTCAACATGGCCGTCATGGGCATGCGGTTGGCGCAGCGCGTCAACGGGGTGAGCAGCCTGCACGGTGCGGTCAGTCGGGGGATGTTCCAAGGCCTGTGGCCGGGCTTCGACACCGCGGAGGTGCCGATCACCTCCGTCACCAATGGCGTGCACGCGCGCACCTGGGTCGCTGAGGAGGCGCAGGACCTGGCCCAGCGCATCGTGCCCGACTCCGCCGAGTTCACCCGCCCCGAGGGCTGGCGCAAGATCACCGGTGCCTCTGAGGCCGAGCTCTGGGAGATGCGGCGTATCCTGCGGGAGCGGCTGGTCATCACCGCCCGCGCGCGGCTGCGCGACTCCTGGCGGCAGAGGGGCGCCAGCGAAGCCGAACTCGGCTGGATCGACGATGTCCTCGATGCCGACGTCCTCACGGTCGGGTTCGCCCGCAGGGTCCCTTCCTACAAGCGGCTCACCCTGATGCTGCGCGACCGCGCCAGGCTGAAGGCGATGCTCACCGATCCAGAGCGCCCGCTGCAGATCGTCATCGCAGGCAAGGCGCATCCGGCCGATGAGGGCGGCAAGCGCCTCATCCAGGAGATCGTGCGCTTCACCGACGATCCGGAGGTGCGCCACCGCATCGTCTTCCTGCCCGACTACGACATGGCACTGGCCCGTTCCCTGGTGCAGGGCTGTGATGTGTGGCTGAACAATCCGCTCCGCCCGCTGGAAGCCTGCGGCACCTCCGGGATGAAGTCCGCGCTGAACGGCGGGCTCAACCTGTCCATCCGGGACGGCTGGTGGGAGGAGTGGTTCGACGGCTCCAACGGCTGGGCCATCCCCACCGCCGAGGAGGTGGGCGATCCCGACCGCCGCGATGCGCTGGAGGCGACCGCGCTCCACGACATGTTCGAGGAGCAGGTCATCCCCCTCTTCTACGACCAGGACGAGCGCGGCCTGCCCAAGCGCTGGCTGGAGATGGTCAAGCACACACTGGTCTCGCTCGGTCCGAAGGTCCTGGCGACCCGGATGGTGCAGGACTACGTGGCCCGCCTCTACCAAGGGGCGGCCGATTCCTCCCGGCTGCTCACCGGCGACGGCATGGCCGGCGCGCGCGAGCTCACGGCGTGGAAGCAGCGAGTCCGCCGGTCCTGGAACGACGTGCGCATCGAGCACGTCGAGGTGGGGGGCGTCGAGGACCCGCCGCAGGTCGGCGGCGAACTGGAGGTGCTGGCCACCGTCTCCCTGGGCGACCTCGATCCCAAGGATGTCTGCGTGCACGCCGCGGTCGGCAGGGTCGCCCCCTCCGAGCATCTGGTGGATCCGGCCTTCGTGGGGCTCGTCGCGGTCGGCGGCGCCGGGAGCGACGGTGCGCCGGCCCGTTACTCGGGCACGATCCCGCTGGAGCGCGCCGGCTCCTGCGGCTACACGGTGCGGGTCATGCCCAAGCACCCGCTCCTCGCCGATCCCGCTGAGATGGGCCTCCTCGCCCTTCCCGACCCGCCGGGGGGAATGGGCGACGGGGTCGTGCTGCGCTAGGGACCCGCACCCGGACCGGAACCGGTCGGGGCCGCCGCGGCTCCGGCGCCTGCGGCCCGCGTACCTACCGCCGCCGCGGTGACGCGTCGCGGCCGGCGGTGTGGAATGGTTTGCCATGGTTCAGGCTGTGATCCGGTATGGCTGAAAGGTGTGTGGCCCGTGGGTGAGTTCGTTCGTGTGGAGTCTGATCCGAAGAACCCGGCCGTCGCGGTGATCCGGCTGGACCGGCCGAAGATGAACGCGCTGGACGCGCAGATGCAGCGGGAGATCGGCGCCGCTGCGGCGCGGGTGGCCGAGGACGGCTCGGTGCGTGCGGTGGTCCTCTACGGTGGCGAGAAGGTGTTCGCGGCAGGGGCCGACGTCAAGGAGATGGCGGAGATGGGCTACGCCGAGATGTCGGCGCACTCGCGGACACTGCAGGACGCGTTCACCGCGGTGGCGCGGATTCCCCAACCGGTCATCGCCGCCATCACCGGCTACGCTCTGGGTGGTGGCTGCGAACTGGCGCTGTGCGCCGATTTCCGGGTGGCGGCCGACGACGCGAAGCTCGGCCAGCCGGAGATCCTGCTGGGGGTCATCCCCGGCGCCGGCGGGACGCAGCGGCTTCCGCGCCTGGTCGGACCGGCCCGGGCCAAGGACATGATCTACACCGGGCGGATGGTCCCGGCCGAGGAGGCGCTGCGGATCGGGCTGGTCGACGACGCCGTTCCGGCCGCGGAGGTGTACTCCACGGCTGCCGCCATGGCGGCGCGCTACGCTGATGGGCCCGCGATCGCCCTGCGCGCCGCCAAGCAGGCGATCGACTCCGGGCTGGAAACCGACCTCGACACCGGTCTGGAGGTCGAGCGGCTGCAGTTCGCCGGTCTCTTCGCCACCGAGGACCAGAAGGCGGGCATGCGTACCTTCGTGGAGAAGGGGCCCGGTCAGGCGCGGTTCTCCGGCCGTTAGGAGAGATGCGATGTGGGGACTGGAACCGCGGCCCGTCACCAGCGGCGACGACCTGCTCGCCGCTCCGGTGGCGGCCGCGGTCGAGGGCGGGAAGAGCGGCATTCCGGCCGCGGAGCTGATCGTCGCCGAGATCGACCCGGCGCACGCCGACACCGCGGCCCTGGGGGAGGCCTATGGCGTTCCCACGGAGCGTCGGTGAACTGCGTGGTGGTCGCGGCCAAGCGGGGCGGCCAGGTGCGCATGGCGGCCTGCCTGGTGCGGGCTTCGGCGCGGGCCGATGTCAACGGGGTCGTGCGCAGGCGCATGGGAGCGCGCAAGGCGTCGTTCGCGCGCCAGGACGAGGTGGTCGAGGCCACCGGGATGGAGTACGGCGGCATCACCCCTATCGGTCTTCCCGGCGACTGGCCGATTCTGGTCGACTCCGCCGTGCTCGAATGTCCTCACGCGGTGATCGGCAGTGGGGTGCGCCGTTCCAAGCTGATCGTTCCGGGCGCGGCCCTGGCCGACCTGCCGGGGGCGGAGGTCATCGAGGGGCTGGGCGTGCCCGTTGAGTGACCGCTCGACCCGCGGGTCGCCCGCATCCGGGGAGGGCTCTTCCCGGGTTTCCGGGGATCTCCCCGGGCGTGCCGGTGGCGGATACTCGGATCCTCATTTCGAGAGGCCGAATTCGGAACTGTGGACCCCGAGTCTCCGTCATAATCGAGAGATCGCCGGATTGGTCGCACCTCGCCCGAAACGGCATGGTTTCGTTTCCCGGGCCTCCGGGGGCAGGCGGCGTGCCGGATGGCCTTCCCGCCCGGATCGGAGGACCGGGTGCGGTGCGAGGCGACCACCGGCTCTTTAACCGTCACAGGTGCCCGAACGCCCCCGGCCGATAGGCTGGACGCGGTGGTTATGCGGGGTTTGAGGGGATGAGTTCGCTATGGCAATGACGGCAGGTTTCTCCGAGGGCGAGGAGCTGCCGGCCCGCATAGGTCCGTACCTGATCCGTCGCAGTATCGGACAGGGCGGAATGGGGGTTGTGTACCAAGGCGTGGACCCTCGGCAGGACCAGTTGGTCGCGATCAAGGTACTCAAGCCCGAGGTGGCCGGCGACAACATCGCCCGGGCCCGACTGCACCGCGAGGTCGAGACCATGCGTCGGGTGCACAGCCGGAACGTCGCCGAGGTCATCGACGCTGACACCAGCGCCGAGCGCCCCTGGGTCGTCACCGAGTACATTCCCGGCCCCACGCTGGACGCCACGGTCACCGATCACGGTCCCCTGCGTGGACGGGCCCTGAGCCGGTTCGTCACCGGCCTGGCCCAGGCGATCGACGACATCCATGCGGCCGAGGTCATCCACCGCGACCTCAAGCCCGGGAACGTCATCATCTCCAACGGAGAGCCCATCGTCATCGACTTCGGCATCGCCCACGCGGTCGACGGCGCGAAACTCACCCAGACCGGCACGTTCGTCGGCACCCCCAGTTACCTCTCGCCGGAGGTCATCGAGGGCACCGACCTCGGTCCCGCCACCGACGTCCATGCCTGGGGCGGCACGGTGGCCTTCGCCGCCACCGGCAATCCTCCCTACGGGGCGGGATCGTTCGAGGTCATCTTCTTCCGCATCCTCAACGGCGAGGTCAACCTGGAGGGCATGCCCGAGGAGCTGCAGCCCTTGGTGCGACGCGCTGTGGCGCGCGACATGGCGCCCCGCCCGACGGCCGCGCAGCTCGTCGCCGAGGCCGGCCGCCTCAACCTCGACCTGCCCTGGAGCGAGGACCTCTCGCAGTACGAGGCCTCGGGACTGACCGGGAACCACACGATGCAGGGCGCGACACCAGACCCCGGCCCCCAGGGCGGGGGAGGCGGTGCGTTCGGCGCCATGGCCGCGGGCGCCGCCGGGGCCGGGCGGCCGGAGCCGCCGCGGGCGCCGCCATAGTCCTACCGCCGCGATGAGGAGGACAGGGAGGCGGCCGCCGGATCCGGGGCCGCGCCGGAGAGCGACCACACCGTGGTCGCCGGCCCCGACGGGTCGGACCAGGCGGACCAGACCATGGTGGCGCCGCCGCAGGACCCGCAGGCCACCAGCATGATGGGGGCGCAGGCACCCGAGGATCCGCTGGAGCCGCGCACCCAGTACTTCAACTCGACACTGCGTCCGGAGGAGTTCCGGGACATCCTCACCCCGGTCGGGCGGAATTCCGGCAGCAGCCGCACGTCGACGTTCCCGGCCCAGGAGCGCGAGGAGAGGGCGGGCTTCCTCGACCGATTCAAGCGCGGCGGCGGCGACCGGATCAGCGACTATTGGGGCCGCCGCGAGGAGGACACCGGCTACGGCGGTTACTACGACGAGGCGGAGCCGCGCCGGCTTCCCCCGCTGTTCCTGGTGCCGGTGCTGCTGGTGGTGGCCGGCCTCTGCCTGGTCGTCCCGATGATCGGGGCGGTGGTCGGTGTACTGGCCGCGGGCATCACAGGGGCGCTCGACACCGTCAAGAGCGAGCACGCCCGGCGGTTGCAGACCCGTGGTCCGCGCAATTCCGACCACATGGTCATCGCGTTGAGTATGCCTTGGGCCGTGGTGCGCAACCTCGGCGTCACGCTGTTCTACGGGTTGGGGTACCTGCTGGCCGGCATCGTCCTCGGGCTGGTGGTCGGATTCGCCACCGACAGGACGACGCCCAACGATGTGGGCGCCTTCGCGCTCTTCACCGTTGTGATCCTGAGCTTCCTCGGCCCCAACGGCCGGGGTGCGCGGCGCCAGGCCCGGTGGATGGTCGAGAACATCACCATCCGCAATGATTACGTCTACTGGGGAGTCATGATCGGGGCCGTACTCCTGGCCCTGTTCTTCCTCTCGCTGGGGTACACCGCCATTCCCGCGTGGAATCCGATACAGGGGCCCTCCGGGTGGTTCTCGTAAGGGTGCCGCGTGGCTAGGTGAATCTTGCCTCAATCGATGATCGCGCCCGGCGTTTACCCTTGTGCTACTAGTCAGTAACATCGGGGGTGAGTCGCAGACTGATCAGGCGGGACGGCGTGACGTGAACGTCTGCCCCGCTGCCGGGCGACCATCGGGCGTCCGGCATCCTTAGGGACACCGACGCGTCAGGCGTCCGCGCCCTCCGACGGGACGGCGCATGGGAGTGCAGGGAGGTTGGCCACCGGCCATGAATATTGTCGTTTTGGTCAAGCAGGTCCCGGATACGGCGACCGAGCGGAAACTCTCGTCGGATGACAAGACGCTGGACCGCGCGGCGTCCGATGGCGTCATCAACGAGCTCGACGAGTACGCGATCGAGGAGGCCCTCCTCCTCAGGGAGAAGCACGGCGGCGAGGTCACCGTTCTGACGATGGGACCGGACCAGGCCACGGACTCGATCCGCAAGGCGCTGTCCATGGGAGCCGACAAGGCCGTGCACGTCAACGATGAGGCGCTGCACGGCAGCGACGCTCTCCAGACCGCCTACGCGCTCTCCCGGGCGCTGGGCAGGATGGAGTTCGACCTGGTCGTCCTGGGCTCGGAGTCCACGGACGCGCGCACCGGTGTCGTCGGCGCCGCCCTGGCCGAGTACCTCGAACTGCCCCAGCTCACCCTCGCCGGCAAGGTCGATATCGAGGGCCGGGCCATCAAGGTCCAGCGCCTCACCGACTACGGCTACGACGTCGTCGAGGCGCAGCTGCCGGCCGTGGTCTCCGTGGTCGAGAAGATCAACGAGCCGCGCTACCCCTCGTTCAAGCTCATCATGCAGGCGAAGAAGAAGCCGGTCGAGAAGCTGACGATCGCTGACGCCGAGATCGACGCGGCCAAGGTCGGCCTCGCCAACGCGACGACCGAGACCGTGGACTTCGCTCCGGCTCCGCCGCGTGCCGCGGGCACCATCGTCAAGGACGAGGGCGACGGCGGCACCAAGGTCGCCGACTTCCTCGCCGAGAAGAAGTTCGTGTAGGTCCGGCGGAGACGAAAGAAGGATTACGGATATGGCTGAGGTCCTCGTCCTCGTCGACCACGTCGACGGAGAGATCAAGAAGGTCACCACCGAACTGCTCACCGCCGCTCGCCGCATCGGCGAGCCCGCGGCCGTGTGGGTCGGTGAGGGGGCGGAATCGGGCAAGGCGAGACTGGCCGAGTTCGGTGCCGAGAAGGTGTACGTGGCCCCGGCGGAGCTGAACGACTACGTCGTCGCGCCGAAGGCGGAACTGCTGGCCAAGCTGGCCAACGACGCGTCGGCCGCCGCGATCCTGGTCTCGGCCACCCCCGAGAACAAGGAGGTCGCCGGCCGGACCGCTGTCAAGCTGGGCTCCGGCGTGCTGACCGATGTCGTCGACGTCGACGCCGAGATCGTCACCGAGCACAGCGTCTTCGGCGGCAGCACCATCACCCACGCCAAGGTGACGGCGGGGATCCCGGTCGTCGCGGTCCGGCCGAACTCCGTTGCGCCGGAGGCCGCGCAGGGGGCGGCGGTGGAGGAGGAGGTCTCCGTCGAGCTCTCCGACGCCGCCAAGGGCGCCAAGGTCACCGAGCGCGTGGTGCAGGAGAAGGGCGCACGACCGGAGCTCGCCGAGGCCGCGATCGTGGTCTCCGGCGGCCGCGGTGTCGGCTCCGACGACTTCTCCGTGGTGGAGGGTTTGGCCGACGCGCTCGGCGCCGCCGTCGGCGCCTCGCGTGCGGCGGTAGACTCGGGCTGGTACCCCAACCAGTTCCAGGTCGGTCAGACCGGTAAGACGGTCAGCCCGAACCTCTACATCGCGCTCGGCATCTCCGGTGCGATCCAGCACCGGGCGGGCATGCAGACCTCGAAGAACATCGTCGCGGTCAACAAGGACCCCGAGGCGCCGATCTTCGAGCTCGCCGACTTCGGTGTCATCGGCGACCTGCACAAGGTCGCCCCGCAGCTGACGGAGGAGATCGGCAGGCGGAAGTAGCCGGCTCCTGACGGCCGTCCCAGCGGCCCCGGGACGCCCGGGGCCGCTCTCGCTTCCGTGGGCCGGGTACCGCGCGGAGCGGAGCCCGGACGGCCCGCCGTATCCTGAACACACCATGGTGTACCTGGATCATGCCGCCACGACGTCCGTCCGGCCCGAGGTTATCGCGGACATGACGGAGGAGTTCGGCCGCCTCGGCAACGCCTCATCGCTGCATGGAGCGGGGCGCCGCGCCCGCAGGGCGGTCGAGGAGTCCCGCGAGAGCATCGGGGAGGCGCTCGGCGCGGCACCGAGCGAGGTGGTCTTCACCAGCGGCGGCACCGAGGCCGACAATCTCGCGGTCAAGGGCCTGTACTGGGCGCGCAACCAGGCCGACCCCGCGCGGCGCCGGATCCTGCTGAGCGCGGTGGAGCACCATGCGGTGCTCGACCCCGCGCACTGGATGGCCGACCGCCAGGGGGCCGTCTACGAGGAACTCCCGGTCGACGAGATCGGCCGGGTACACCCCGAGACGCTGCGTGCCGCGATCGAGCGCGACCCGACCGATGTCGCACTGGTCTCCGTCATGTGGGCGAACAACGAGGTCGGCACGGTCCAGCCGGTGGCCGAGCTCGCCGCGATCGCCCGCGAGCACGGCATCCCCTTCCACACCGACGCCGTGCAGGCGGTGGGCGCCGAGCCGGTGGACTTCGCCGCCAGCGGCGCCACGGCGCTCACCCTTACCGGGCACAAGATCGGCGGCCCGGTGGGTGCGGGGGCGCTGCTGCTGTCACGGGGCGTCGACCCGGTCCCGCTCCTGCACGGTGGCGGGCAGGAGCGCGAGGTCCGCTCGGGAACGCTCATGACGCCGCTGCTGCGCGGCTTCGCCACCGCGGTCCGGCTGGCCGCGGAGGAGCGGGCCTCCCATACGGCCCGGCTCGCCGAACTCCGCGACGAACTGGTCGCCACCGTCCGCAAGGCGGTCCCCGACATCACGCTCAACGGCCACCCCGTTGACCGGTTGCCGGGCAACGCCCACATCTCCTTCCCCGGGTGCGAGGGCGACGCCCTGCTGATGCTGCTCGACGCCGGCGGGATCGAGTGCTCCACGGGGTCGGCCTGCTCTGCCGGCGTCGCGCAGCCCAGTCACGTGCTGCTCGCCATGGGGGCCTCGGCCGAGACCGCGCGCAGCTCCCTGCGCTTCTCGCTCGGCCACGGCTCGGACCGCGGGGATGTCGCGGCGCTGGGTGGCGCCATTGGGCCCGCGGTCGAGCGCGCCCGGGCCGCGTGGAACAAGCGCCGGTAACGGCGTCCGGCTACCCTAGCTGGCGCTTGAGGGGCTTTCTGATCTGGTTGATCGTCAGCCATTCGGGGTCGAGAGCGCTGCGGATCTGGGTGCGCCCCTCCGGCCATTCGCGGAGGGCCGCCTCAAGCCCGGGCAGCACACCGGAATCCGGGTCGATATAGAAGTGCAGCTGGCGCTGGCCGGCGACCGTCTGCTGGGCCAGAAGCGCGCCGTTGTCTCCGAGGAGCTTGCGCAGGCGGGCGCCGAAGGTCTCCAACGCGTCGGCCGACGACCCGCTGGGAAGCTTGTCCTCGCCGCTGTTGGCGTAGCCCACTGTGACCTGGACATAGAGCGTCAGTGCCGGGAAGTCGCGGCGGTGCAGCGGATGGCGGACCGCGATCTCCAGGCTGCCGCGCAGCGGGATGCGGCCCTGCAAGGTCACCCATCCTCCGCCGACGAGGGCGTCGGCGAGCTGCCGCACGACGGAGGGCATCGACGCCGGCGGCAACGGGTCCAGCGGCTTCTCCACCAGCGGCTCGACGTCGGAGATCCAGCGAACGCAGTCGTCCTCGCCGAGAGCGAGCATCACCACGTGGTCGGCGACACCGGCCTGGACCTCTTTGGGGAGGAACATGAAATCGGGGTGGTAGACCCCGGCCTCTACCTTGCCCTGCTGCTGGTCCACCCGCATCGAGACCGTGCAGTGCGACAGGTCGAGCTCGTGCTCGTCCCAGGCGAGCTGCTTCGTGAGCTTTTCGTGGTCAGCGGGGTGAGCCGGGTGGAACCGCCAGTCGGCCTCCTCGGGGGCGGTCCGCATCCAGCGCTCGGCCAGAATACGGGCGGAGTCGTCGGGGCCGCCGCTGAGCGTCAGCGTGTAGGAGGGGCCTTCGTCCGCGGGGGAGGAGGCGTCGTCCAGTTTCGACATCTGGGCCAGCAGGTCGCCTGCGTCGGCGTCATCGGGCAGGTCCAGGTCGCCGAGGGCGGGGCGCGGGGCGGCGGAGACCTCCCATCTGAGTTCGGGGTGGATGCGCCTCACCAGTTCGGTGATCCGAGCCGCGGCCTCTTCCGGTACCGGGGTGTTGGTGTCGACCGACGACGCGAGGACGTCGCGGACACGGGGCCAGTGGGACCAGAACTCGTCCACGGCGACAGCGGAGTCGGGCGCGGATCGGCGACGACGGAACAGTGCCATAATCCGATTTTCGCAGAGTCCGGGGAGTACCGTGCCACGTCGGCGCGGCTCTTCGCGGGGATGCGGACCGGTGGGAGCAGCCCGTGCCACCGCATAGTCTGGGACCGTTATGAGTTTGCGTGTACTCGCCGCCATGTCCGGCGGCGTCGATTCCGCGGTGGCGGCGGCCCGCGCCGCCGAGGCCGGCCACGACGTCACCGGCGTGCACCTTGCCCTGTCGAAGAATCCGCAGTCCTACCGCACGGGGGCGCGGGGGTGCTGCACTGTCGAGGACTCCCGCGACGCGCGCCGCGCGGCGGACGTGATCGGCATCCCGTTCTACGTGTGGGACATGGCCGAGGAGTTCGACCGCGACGTCGTGCAGGATTTCGTCTCCGAGTACGCGGCCGGCCGCACGCCCAACCCCTGCCTGCGCTGCAACGAGAAGATCAAGTTCGAAGCGGTGCTGGACCGTGCGGTGGCGCTCGGCTTCGACGCGGTGTGCACCGGCCACCACGTCCGGCTGGCCGATGGCCGGCTGCGCCGCAGTGTCGACGCGGCCAAGGACCAGTCCTACGTGCTGGGCGTGCTCACCAGGGAGCAGATCGCGCACACCGTGTTCCCCCTGGGCCACAGCACCAAGGAGGAGGTGCGGGCGGAGGCCGAGCGGCGCGGGCTCGCGGTCGCGGACAAGCCCGACAGCCACGACATCTGCTTCATCGCCGACGGCGACACCGCCGGGTTCCTGAACGAGCGCCTGGGCAGCGAACCCGGACCGATCAAGGACGAGTCCGGCGAGGTGCTGGGCACGCACAACGGAGCGCACACCTACACCGTCGGTCAGCGCAAGGGGCTGAACCTCGGCGGTGCCCCCGAGCGGCGCTACGTGCTCTCCATCGAACCGGTGGCCAACACGGTGACGGTGGGCCCGCGCGAGTCGCTGCAGGTCGACGAGATCATCGGCCGGCGGCCGGTGTGGAGCGGCTGCGACCCGGTCACGGAGCCGATCGCCTGCACGGTCCAGTTGCGCGCGCACGGCGAGGTGTACACCTGCCGCGCCTGGCAGCGCGACGACGAGCTGGTGGTCCGGCTGGAGCAGCCGGCCACGGGCGTCGCCGCGGGGCAGGCGGCCGTGCTCTACGAGGGGGACACCGTCCTGGGGTCGGCCACGATCACCTCGACGTCCCGCAGCGCCGAAGCAGCCGCGGCCTTCTGAGCCGCGCCGCATCCCCGCCCGGCCGCCCACGGTGAACGCTCCGGGTTAGGTTAGGCTTATCACCGTCATCGGGTCGGTGGGCGGTTGGGAGAGCGCGATGCAGTACGGCTTCCTGGAGGGGCAGTCCTTCCTGGTGGTGTATTCCACGCTCTTCGGGATCGTCTTTCTCCGGACGCAGGCCACCTACTGGATCGGCCGCGGAGTAGGGGCCGGGCTGGAGCGGTCCCGCTACGCCGAACGCCTCGGCGAGCGGCTGCGGCGCGCCCAGAAGCTGATCAACAGGTTCGGCCCGCCGGCGGTCACCGTCTCCTATGTGACCTGGGGCGTGCAGACCGCCGTCCATTTCGCCGCGGGGGCCATGCGCATGCACTTCGTGCGCTACCTGGTCGCGATGCTCCCCGGCTGCGCGCTGTGGGCCGCCATCTACAGCCTGGGGGGAATGGCCGTCCTCGGCGTCTGGTGGAACCTGTTCGTCCACTCGCCGTGCGTGGCCGTCGCGGCGGCGGTGCTGCTCGCCGCCCTGACCGCGGGGGGTGTTTACCTGAACCGCCGCAAGAGCGCCGCCGGTCGCGGCGCCGGCGGCGAATCGGTGGCCGGCCCCATGCCGTGACCGGGACGCTGATCGCCCCGGGCGCGGCGCTCTCGCAGGGCCATCGGTGACGCGCCGCCGGCCCCGCTGCGGGCGGGTGTGCTCTACCCTGGGGCACCGTGAGTGAGCAGCGCTACCCCTGGCCCGAAGCGAGTTCCACCGGCGTCGGATCGTATCCGGGGGAGGACCCGGACGAGGTGGCGCGGACGATCCTGGGAGAGTTGCCGGACCTCCCGCACCTCGCTGAACTGCCCGGGCGCGGTGCGGGCGCCGACATGATCGGCCGATCGGCCGCGCTGCTCGTCGACTTCCCGGTGGAGGTGCAGCCCACGGGCTGGCGGGTGGTACAGCGTCCCGGGCGCGACCTGGCGCGGGCGGCGAGCTTCCTCTCCTATGACCTCGACGCGCTCGAAAAGCACGCCCACGCCTACGAAGGGCCGCTGAAGATCCAGGTGGTCGGCCCGTGGACCCTCGCCGCGGGGATCGAGCTGCGGTCGGGCGAGCGGCTGCTGGCCGACTCCGGAGCGGTCGCCGACCTGTGCGAATCCCTGGTCGAGGGCGTGTGTGCGCATATCGAGGACGTCCGCAGGCGGGTGCCACGAGGACGGATCCTGGTGCAGGCCGACGAGCCGTCACTGCCGGCCGCGCTGCAGGGAGGCGTGCCGACGGTCAGCGGGTACGGGCGGCTGCGGGCGATCAACCGTGTCACCTGCGAGGAGAGGATGCGCGCGCTGTTCGGCGCCATCGCCGACACCGGGGCCTTTCCGATGGCGCACTGCTGTGCGCCCGCGGCACCGGTCGACCTGCTGCGCCGTTCCGGCGCGCGTGCCCTCGCCCTGGACGCGACCCTGCTGACCCCGGACTCCGACGAGGCCCTGGGAGTCGCGGTCGAGGACGGCCTGGGACTTTTTCTCGGCGTCGTGGCGGGTACGGACACGCCGTTGTCGGACCCGGCGACTACCGTCGAACCTGTACGTGAGCTGTGGAACCGGATCGGCTTCGCTCCGGAGCAACTGGCCCGCACGGTGGTCACCACGCCCACCTGCGGGCTGGCCGGGGCCTCGCCCGACCATGCGCGCGCGGCGCTCGCGGCCTGCCGCAAGGCGGCGCGGGTCCTGCGCGAGGAGCCACGGCGCTGAATGAGCCGAAAGGACGTGTCCGGGTGAGCGCGCAAGAACGGGCAGGTACCGATGCCGTCTCCGCCGCGGTGCGGGAGCGCCACGCCGAGCTGTGCCAGGAGCTCGACGACCACAGCTACCGGTATTACATGGGTCGCCCGATCATCTCCGACGCGGAGTACGACGAGCTCATGGCCGAGCTCCGGGCGATCGAGGACGCCTATCCCTCGCTGATCACCCAGGATTCGCCCACGCAGAAGGTCGGCGCTCCGATCAGCGTCGACTTCGCGGCGGTCGAGCACCTGGAACGCATGCAGAGCCTGGACAACGCGTTCGATCCCGAGGAACTGCTGGCGTGGGTGCAGCGGGTGGAGAACGAGATCGAGATCGACGCGTACCTGTGCGAGCTCAAGATCGACGGCCTGGCCGTCGACCTCGTCTACGAGAAGGGGCGGCTCGTCCGCGCGGCCACCCGGGGCGACGGCCGGGTGGGCGAGGACATCACCCCGAACCTGCGCACCATCGACGCGGTGCCGGTGCGGCTGGACGAGAGCGTCCGGGCCGCCCACGATCTGCTGGAGGTGCGCGGTGAGGTCTTCATGCCCTGGGACGCGTTCGAGTCGCTCAACGCACGGCTGGCGGACGAGGGCAAGCAGCCCTTCGCCAACCCCCGGAACGCCGCAGCCGGCTCACTGCGGCAGAAGGACCCCCGGGTCACCGCGACCCGCCCGCTGACCATGCTCGTGCACGGGTTCGGCGCGTACGAGAGTGTGCGCTTCACCCACCAGTCGCAGGCGTATGAGCTGATGCGCGAATGGGGGCTTCCGGTCGGCGACCGCTATCGCGTGCTGCGCACGGTCGACGAGGTCCGGTCCTACATCGATTACTACCAGGGGCACCGCCACGACACCGGCTACGAGATCGACGGCGTCGTGGTGAAGGTGGACGACATCTCCGTGCAGCGCCGCCTCGGCTCCACGAGCCGGGCGCCGCGCTGGGCGATCGCGTACAAGTACCCGCCAGAGGAGGTCACGACCAGGCTCCTCGACATCCGGGTGAACGTCGGGCGCACCGGGAGGGTCACCCCCTACGGCGTGATGGAGCCGGTCCGTGTCGCGGGCTCGGAGGTCGAGTTCGCCACCCTGCACAACGCCAACGAGGTGAAACGCAAGGGCGTGCTGATCGGCGACGTCGTGCTCGTGCGCAAGGCGGGCGACGTCATCCCGGAGATCCTCGGGCCGGTGCTGGAGCGGCGGGACGGTTCCGAGCGGCCCTTCGTCATGCCGGAGCACTGCCCGGAGTGCGGTACCCGACTGGGGCAGCAGCGGGAGGGCGACGTCGACCTCCGCTGCCCCAACGCCCGCTCCTGCCCGGCGCAGCTCCGGGAGCGGCTCTTCCATCTCGCGGGGCGCAAGGCGTTCGACATCGAGGAGCTGGGCTACGTCGCGGCGACCGCGCTGACCCAGCCGCTCGAACCGGCCGAACCCCCGTTGCGCGACGAGGGCGACCTGTTCCACCTCACCATCGAGCGGCTGCTGCCGATCAAGACGCTGGTCCTCGACCCGGACACCGGGGAGCCCAAGATCGACCCCGAGACCGGCGAGCGCAAGGTGGTCAGCTTCTTCGCCAACCAGCAGGGCAAGCCGAAGAAGACGAGCGAGAAACTCCTGGAGCAGCTGGAATCGGCCAAGCGGCGTCCTCTGCCGCGGGTGCTGGTGGCGCTGTCGATCCGGCACGTGGGGCCGGCCGTCGCGGAGGATCTGGCCCGGCACTTCCGCTCCCTCGACCGGATCGCAGAGGCCGACGAGGAGGAGCTCGCCTCGGTCGACGGCGTCGGCCCGACCGTGGCGAGGTCGATCGTCGAGTGGTTCGAGGTGGACTGGCACCGCGAGATCATCCGGAAGTGGCGCGAGGCCGGTGTCCGGATGGAGGAGGAAGGCGCCGCCAGCGGGCCGCGTCCGCTGGAGGGGGTGACGCTCGTGGTCACCGGATCGCTCACCGACTACAGCCGCGACAGCGCCAAGGAGGCGGTGGGGAGGCTGGGCGGCAAGGTGACCGGGTCGGTGTCGAAGAAGACCGACTTCGTCGTGGTGGGCGACAGCCCCGGCAGCAAGTACGACAAGGCGGTGCAACTCGGGGTTCCGGTCCTGGACGAGGACGGTTTCGGTGTGCTGCTGGAGAAAGGGCCGGATGCGGCCATGGAGCACCGGCTGAACAGCTAGAATATGGCGCTCTCTACAATGGGCGATCAATGTGCTACGTGTCGCAGTATTCTGGAGCGAATCGGGTGATTGGCCTAGGTACTGTACGCCTCACCTAAAGTCCTCGTCCGGCGACACCTGGTGACGAAGCGTCGTAAGCTGAATGCGTACTGGGTGCATCCCGTCATTCCAGACGACGGCTGTGACGGTCATAGGGGTGACCGCCCCGGCCGAGACAACACTCGTGAGGAGCGTCGGCACCGCGACGGACCCGCCCGCCCGGTGCCGCGTTCCGTGAATCACCCCGAGGACGCATATGTTGGACCCCAACAACACCCGGGATGTCGGCCCGCGGATCGGGACGCCGCTGTGGCTGTACCTCGTGAGCACACAGTGGCCGGCTGCGTCCTTCTCGGTGTCTCCCTGTTCTGGTTCGGTTCCGAGCGCCTGCAACTGCTCGCGGCGCAGCCGCTCATCTGGGTCATGCTGGGCATGGTGATCATCGGCGAGCTGCGTCCCATCGCCACCCCGACCGCGCCGACCGATAACGGGTCCCCGACCTCGCTGCCGTTCTCCTTCGCGCTCATCATCTTCTACGGCCTGCCCGTGGCCGGGCTGATCCAGGTGATCGCCACGGTCATCGCCGGTGTCGCGCGCGGCCACGCGGCGCACCGGACCGCGTTCAACGGAGCCCAGTACGTCCTCAGCTTCGGCGTGGCCGACGCCGTGATCCGGCTGTTCGGCCCCGATACCGCCGACGCGCCGTGGATCCCCGAAGGCGCGCACCTCATCGTGGTGGCGCTCGCTGCGGGCGGCTACTTCCTGACCAACCTGGTCCTGGTGGAATGCGCGGTCGCCATGCACGAGCGCGCCCCTCTGCGCTCCATGCTCACCAAGGACATCGGCCAGCGGCTGTTCGTCAGCGGGGTGCTGCTCAGCCTGGCGCCCCTGGTCGTGGTCGCCATGACACACTCGGTCTGGCTGGTGCCGCTCTTCTTCTTCCCGCTGTCCGCGCTGTACATCAGCGCCACACTGTCGGTGAAGCGCGAGTACCAGGTCAACCACGACGAACTCACCGGACTGGCCAACCGCAAGCTGCTGATCCTGCGCACCCAGGAGGCGCTCAGCGAAGCCCAGCAGCGCAACCACCGTGTGGGGCTGCTCCTCCTCGACCTCGACCGGTTCAAGGAGGTCAACGACACCCTCGGGCACCCCACGGGCGACCGCCTGCTGCAGACCGTCGCACGCCGGCTCACGCACAGCGTGCGGCCCGGCGACCTGGTGGCGCGGCTCGGCGGCGACGAGTTCGCCGTGCTGCTGCCGCAGGTGCGCGACGCTGTCTCGGCGCGCGAGGTCGCCACGCGCCTCCGGGTCTCGCTGGCCGAGCCGATGCGTCTCGACGGCATGGACTTCGACCTGGAGGCCAGCATCGGTATCGCGCTCTACCCGAACCACGCCCCGGACTTCGAGCTCCTCATGCAGCGCGCGGACGTCGCGATGTACGTGGCCAAGGAGAGCCGGTCGGGGGTGGACCTCTACGCGCCGCACAAGGACCGCAACTCCACGGCCCGGCTCAGCCTGTTCGGCGACCTGCGCCGCGCGCTGGTCGAGGGCGAGCTGGAGATGTTCTACCAGCCGAAGGTCAACCTGGATGAGTACCAGGTGGTGGGTATGGAGGCGCTGGTCCGCTGGCGGCACCCCCAGCGCGGTGTGCTCCCGCCGGAGGAGTTCGTGCCGCTGGTCGAGCAGTCCTACCTCATGCGCAACTTCACGCACGAGGTACTGGAACTGACACTGTCGCAGGTCGCGCGCTGGCGGGCCGACGGCCTCCGAACACCGGTGGCGGTCAACCTCTCGGCCCGCGAACTGCTCGATCCCACCCTGCCCGACATCGTTACCGCCGGTCTGCGCCGGCACAGGCTGCCCGCCCGCGTGCTGCGCCTGGAGATCAGCGAGCGCGTGATGGTGACGGACGCCGACGCGATCACGCCGACGATCCTCGCCCTCGCCGACCTTGGAGTGTCCCTGGCCCTGGACGACTTCGGGACCGGCTACTTCACCCTGGCGCGGCTGAACGGCCTGCCGGTGCAGGAGATCAAGGTCGACGAGTCCTTCGTCCAGCGGATCGTCGACGACCCCGACGGCCGGGTGATCGTGGGTTCCGCCATCGATCTCGTCGGCACGCTCGGGATGCACGCCGTCGCCGAAGGCGTGGAGACCGCCCGGGTGGCCGAGGCGGTGCGTTCCATGGGGTGCTACGCGGCCCAGGGGCGGTACTTCGCTCCTCCGCTGGAGGCGGCCGAGGCCACCAAATGCCTCAGAAAGCACAAAGCCCTGCCGGCGGAAGAGCACACGAGGTCGGCTTAGCCGGGCCGGTCGGCTCAGGGCTCCCCGCGCTCCCCGGGCGGTCATAGGATTGAGCTGTCCGAGTCCGACCGAGCCGTGCGCTCCAGAGGCCGTTCCGGCCGCGCGCGAGGGGCACCGCTCCTACGCTCGGACACGTCCGAGTCCACCGAAGAAACGGTTTGCCATTCATGTCCGCCATTACCCGCGATGAGGTCGCTCACCTCGCCCGGTTGTCGCGGCTGGCGCTGCACGAGGACGAGCTGGACCAGCTCGCCGCCCAGCTTGATGTGATCATCTCTGCTGTGGCCAAGGTGCAGGAGGTCGCCCAGGGCGATATCCCGCCGAGCTCGCACGCTCTGCCGCTGACCAATGTGTACCGCCCGGATGAGGCCCGTCCGGGCCTCGACCCCGACCAGGCGCTGGCGGGCGCGCCCGCGGTGGAAGACGAGCGGTTCCGCGTACCGCGGATCCTGGGGGAGGAGGCGTGATGGGGGCGGAACTCCTCCGGATGAGCGCCTCCGAGCTCGGCGCGGCCATCCGCACCGGTGAGACCACCTCCGCCGCGGCCACCGAGGCGTACCTGGACCGGATCGTCGAAGTCGACGGGGAGGTGCACGCCTTCCTGCACGTGGACCGCGAGGCGGCGCTGGAGCAGGCCCGGGCGGTCGACGCGCGCCTGGCCGAGGGCGCGGAACCGGGACCGCTGGCGGGTGTCCCGGTGGCCCACAAGGACGTGTTCACCACCAAGGACATGCCCACCACGGCGGCGTCGAAAATCCTGGAGGGGTGGCGTCCGCCCTACGACGCCACGGTCACCACCCGGCTGCGCGAGGCCGGGCTGGTCATCCTCGGCAAGACCAACATGGACGAGTTCGCGATGGGGTCCTCCACGGAGAACTCGGCCTACGGGACCACGCGCAACCCGTGGGACCTCTCCCGCATCCCCGGCGGCTCCTCCGGCGGCTCCTCCGCCGCCGTCGCCGCCTACGAGGCACCGCTGGCCACCGGTACCGACACCGGCGGATCGATCCGGCAGCCCGCGGCGGTGTGCGGCCTGGTCGGGGCCAAGCCCACCTACGGGGGCTCCTCCCGCTACGGCCTGATCGCGTTCGCCTCCTCGCTGGACACGCCGGGGCCTTTCGCGCGCAACGTGCTGGACGCCGCGATGCTGCACGAGGCGTTCTCCGGGCACGACCCGCGCGATTCCACGTCCGTCGACGCCCCGGTCCCGCCGGTGGTCGAGGCGGCGCGGCGGGCCGACATCGAAGGACTGCGCGTCGGTGTCGTCAAGGAGCTCGACGGCGAGGGCTACCAGCCCGGGGTGCTGCGGCGCTTCCACGAGACCGTGGAACTGCTGGAAGGACTGGGCGCCAAGGTGGCCGAGGTGTCCTGTCCCAGCTTCGGTGCCGCCCTGGCCGCCTACTACCTGATCGCGCCGAGCGAGTGCTCCTCGAACCTGGCGCGCTTCGACGCCATGCGCTACGGCCTGCGGGTCGGCGACGACGGTACGCGCAGCGCCGAGGAGGTCATGGCACTGACCCGGGCGGAGGGGTTCGGCCCGGAGGTCAAGCGCCGCATCATCCTGGGGACCTACGCGCTGTCCAGCGGCTACTACGACGCCTACTACGGTTCGGCGCAGCAGGTGCGCACACTCGTCAAACGCGACTTCGACGCCGCGTTCGGCAGCGTGGACGTCCTGGTCTCGCCGACCACGCCCACCACGGCGTTCCCCATCGGGGAGCGCGCCGACGACCCTATGGCGATGTACCTGGCCGACCTGTGCACCATCCCGAGCAACCTGGCCGGCAACGCCGCCCTTTCGGTGCCGTGCGGGCTCGCGCCGGAGGACGGGCTTCCGGTGGGGCTGCAGATCATGGCCCCGGCGCTGGCCGACGACCGCACCTACCGTGTCGGCGCCGCTGTGGAGGCCGCCCTGGCCCGGCAGAACGGTTCGGACCTGCTCAGCGGGAGCGCCTTCGCTGTGTGAGGGCCGCGGTCGGCCCGACCGCGGCCCGCGATTCCCCCGCGCGGGGGATCGGGCACACGAGAACGCCCGCCGCCGTGGAGTCACGGCGGCGGGCGTCGTCGTAGCCGCGGCCTCAGCCGCTGGGGGCGCTTAGCCCTCCAAGGTGGCGCTGCGGCGCTTACGGCTCAGGTACATCGCGGTGGCGCCGGTACCGAGAGCGGCGACGGCCGCGAGGATCAGGCCGGTGAGAGCGGTGCCGGTGACGGGCAGGCCGCCCTCCTTCTCCTCTTCCTCCTCCGGCTCGGGCTTCTTGTCGGCGGGCTCGCTCGACTCCGGGGACGGCTCCTCGGACGGCTCCGGCTCCGGCTCCGGTTCGGGCTCGGGCTTCTCCTCGCCGGGCTCCTCGGGCTTCTCGGGGACGCCCTCGGTCCAGCTGACCTTGGCGCTGCTCTCCACCGTGGCCTCGCCGGTCTTGGCGGTGATCAGCGTCTGCGTCGGGTCCTGGCCCTCGACACCCTTGAACAGCAGGCCGGCGTGCACGTTGGTGGAGACGGAGGCGGAGACGGTGGCCTCGCCCGGTTCGGCGTCCTCGGGAACCTGCACGCCGAACTTGCCGCCGTCGCCGGCACTCTCGACCGGCTCGCCGGTCTCCAGGTCGACCAGTTCGACACCCTCGGGCGCGTCGAGGTTCAGCGGGACGGAGTCGGCGCTGGTTTCGAGGGTGAACTCGCCGATGGTCGAGCCGGCCTCGCCTTCGGCGGAGGAGGGGGAGATCCGCAGCGAGTTGTCGGGCTCGCCGGTCTGCGGCAGTTCCTCGGCGTTCTCGACCAGGTAGTCGTAGACCTTCTCGACCTTGTCGTGGTTCCTGCCCTCAAGGCTGACGTCGTTGCTGAAGTGCCAGATCGCCGCCTGGGTGCCGCTCATCGCCTCCTTGTCGTTGAGGCCGTCGACGCCGATCTCCTCGGCGAGCTCGTCGGCGCCGACACTCGGGTAGGAGTTCTGCAGGATCCAGTGCACCTTCGCCGGCTCGGCGAAGTCGCCCTTGCCCGGGTAGTTCGACCAGGAGTCCTCCTGGTAGTCGGCCCCGTTGACGATGCCGGTCTCGAAGTCGATGCAGTAGGTCTGCAGGACCGTGTCGTCCTCGAGCTTCAGGTTGAACAGGTTGGCCTTGATGTTCCCCTTGCTGGTGGAGAGCTTCAGGCCGTTGAGGCGTTGCCGGCGTAGGTGCCTTTGGCGCCCTCGGCGAATGCCGGGCCGGCCGCCATGCCGAAGGCGAGAAGGGCGGCGGTGGTGCCGGCGAGCGCGGTCAGGCCACGGACGCGGTGTCTCGGGGGGTGGGGGAGGGATGTATTGTTCAAGTTCTTTCCCGGTTAGTTCTCGAAAAGGAGCCGGATGGTGTCGTTCGCCCACCTCAAAGGGCGAATTGCGGGTGGCCGGCCGAGAAGGGGCGCGCGCCTTTCCGTCCTGCGTCGCGCCGGGCCTCGGTGCGGTGATCGGCCACGGGGGAACTGAGCGTGCCCGTGAGGGCGCTATACGTCGATCGTCGCTGGCGCGCATCGGGACGCGGCGACGAGAAGGTGACTACCGCACCGCCAGATACTAGCGCTCCAATTCCAGGGTTCCAACCGTTCCGGTGGAATGTTGACGACCGTTTCTCGACCCTTGTTATCGGAAGGCCGTGACCTGCGTGTTCGCTTCATCTTTCCGGGGGGACGAAAGTCCCTTTATTTCATGTCGGATCGTTACCGTTCTCAGGTAAACCAGATCCGGGGTACGGGATTCTGGGTGCAATTAAGGAATGACCAGCGGAAACAGGAGGTCTCATCACGGCCTGGTCACGGCGTGCGGCCTTCGGTGCCGCTGTCTCCCGCTTCGCGGAAGTCCGCGGGAGAAGGGGAACGGGGACCGCTCGGAAGCCCCGTGCGGGGGTAAAGTGACCGGCCACGGGAGGCGGACTCCGCGGTCGCGCCCGGGATGGCCGCGCGTCGCCCGAGGCATCGGTAAGCTGCATGCAGTGCCCGCTGCGGTCCATGCGGAGAGGGCACGGCCGGTCACGATGGATGTGTTCCGCTGGCCGGGTGGTACGCGCATACAGTGCATACAGTGGGACTTTTCGGATACGGAAACGGGTTGTGTGGCGATGGTTGGCGCGGTAACGAGTAGCCCTGCCACGAGCGGAGGTCCGGCACCGGTTGCGTACGACGACGTTGTACGCAGGTACGAGCCCGTGCTCGGGCTGGAGACGCACGTCGAGCTGGGCACCGCCTCGAAGATGTTCTGCTCCTGCTCGACTGTGTTCGGAGCCAAGCCCAACACCCAGGTCTGCCCGGTCTGCCTGGCGCTGCCCGGTTCGCTCCCGGTCGCCAACGGCGCCGCGGTGGAGAGCGCGATCCGGCTCGGCCTCATGCTGAACTGCTCTATCGCCTCATGGTGCCGATTCGCCCGGAAGAACTACTTCTATCCGGACATGCCGAAGAACTACCAGATCTCGCAGTACGACGAGCCGCTGTGCACCGACGGCTACCTCGACGTCGCGGTCGAGACCCCTGACGGCCCCCGTGAGTTCCGGGTGGGGATCGAACGCGTGCACATGGAAGAGGACACCGGCAAGACCTCGCATGTCGGCGGGGCCACCGGCCGCATCCACGGCGCCGACTACTCCATCGTCGACTACAACCGGGCCGGCATCCCGCTGCTCGAAGTCGTCACCAAGCCGATCGAGCACACGGGCGAGTTCGCTCCGGAGGCGGCCCGCGCCTACGTCCGGGAACTGCGCGACCTCGTCCGCTCCCTCGGTATCTCCGATGTGCGCATGGAGGAGGGGTCGCTGCGCTGCGACGTCAACGTGTCCCTGATGCCGCGCGGCGGCACCGAATGGGGTACCCGCAGTGAGACCAAGAACGTCAACTCCCTCCGCTCGGTCGAGCGGGCCGTGCGCCACGAGATGGAACGGCAGGCCGGCCTCCTCGACGCCGGGCAGCGTGTCGTTCAGGAGACGCGCCACTTCCAGGAGGCCAGCGGAACCACGGTCTCGGGGCGGAGCAAGGAGGAGGCGCAGGACTACCGCTACTTCCCCGACCCGGACCTGGTGCCGGTCGCTCCGAGCGCCGAGTGGATCGAGGAGCTGCGCGCGACCCTGCCCGAGCCGCCCGCCGCCAAGCGGGCCCGGCTCCAGGCCGAGTGGGGCCTCTCCGATGAGGAGCTGCGTGACCTGGTCAACGCTGAGGCCACCGACCTGGTCGCCGCGACCGTCGACGCCGGCGCGCCCTCGGCCGAAGCCCGGAAGTGGTGGCTGAACGAGCTCTCCCGCCGCTCCACCGAGGCCGAGATCTCGCTGTCCGCGCTGGCGATCACCCCCGCGCAGGTGGCCCGGATCATCGCGCTGGTGGCCGAAGGCACTCTCACCAACAAGCTGGCACGCCAGGTGGTCGACGGCGTGCTCAACGGCGAAGGGACGCCCGACGAAGTCGTGGACGCCCGCGGCCTCAAGGTCGTCAGCGACGACTCCGCCTTGGGGGCCGCGGTGGACGCGGCCATCGCCGACAACCCCGATGCCGCAGAGAAGGTCCGCAGTGGCAAGGTCGCCGCCGCGGGCGCCTTGGTCGGAGCGGTGATGAAGGCTACCCGTGGCCAGGCCGACGCCGGCCGTGCCCGCGAGTTGATCCTTGAGCGGCTCGGCGCGGGATGACCCGGGAAAGGCAGCGAACACGGAGTGTGACCGTGTTGTCGCCTTGTCTCTGCCGGGCCTCTATCTGAGCGTGACATTGGATCAATAGCCTGGTCACGCAGGATTCGGGTGCGCTGCGGCGATCGGCGGTCGAGGGGGTGGCGGGCGGTTCCGGGCGCGATGGCGAACCCGCGGGGGGTGAACCAGTGTCCGGGCGTTGTTCCGCGGATTCCGAGATCTCCCGCAGGGGTCCGTACGACAGACTGCCACTAACCGGAAGGGTGCCCATGTTCACGGCCGTCGCGGGGAGGCATGCGTCCCGCCTCGCCCGGACCACGTACCCCGGGGCGCCGCGATGAAGAGCGGCACCCGCAGGTGGCTCGGCGGTATCCTGCTGCTCACCCTGGTCTACGCATCGGGGACGATGGTCGACGCCGGCGGGATATCGCTCACCACATGGCTCGGTAGCTGGCCCGTGGCCCTGGCCGCGGGAGCGGCGGCCGTGTCGCTGCTGTACGCGGCCCGCCACCGCGCCGAGACGGCCGAGGATCCGGACGCCGACGCCGCCGGCGCCGACACCGCCAGCGCGCTCCGCTATCTCGGCTTCTCCGCGCTCGCCTGGTGCGCGGGCGCCATCATCTATTCGGTCACGGGCCTGCTCAGTGCCAGCGCCGCTCTGTCGCTGACGTTCGGCGACCTGTTCGCGCTCATCGCGCTGCCGCTGTTCGTCATCGGGTTCACCCGCTTCGCCCCGCTGCCGAGCGGGCTGCGCCCGGCACTGCGGCACCTGACCGACAGCTACGTCTGCGCGGCCGCCTTGTTCTCCGTCGTGTGGCTGCTGGTGTTCGCCCCGCTCTACAGCGAACTGGAGGAGAGCGCGGGCCTTCTCGGGTTCGCGCTGGTCTACCCGGTCGCCGACATCGCGGTGCTGTGCCTGCTGGCACCCCTGGTGTTCACCTCCCCGCACAGCACGCGGCGCGCGGTGCTGATCGCGATCGGCGCTTTCGTCATCATCTGCGGTGCGGACCTCATCGGGGCGGTCACCCGTCTGACCGGAGCCGCCCTCGCCGGAGGCATCGAGTACCCGGTCCGGCTGCTCGGGTTCGCCCTGCTGGGCAGCCTTCCCTGGTTGATCCGGGAGCGTGCCGGGGCCGAGCCGCGCCGGATCACCGGCCGCGGCCTGTACCGCTTCGCCCCCGAGATCGCCGCGGCGGGCGCGCTGTGCGTCGCCACGGTCATCCTCACCGTCGCGGCGCTGCGCCTGGAACAGGTGGCGCCGGTACTGCCGTTGGCGGCGGGCTCGGCGGTGGTGGTGCTCGTGGTGCGGCTGATCGGCTTGCTGGAGGAGAACGCGACCCTGACGCGCATGGTCCTCACACGCGAGCGCCATTTCCACGAACTCGCCCGCAACAGCGGGGACGTCATCCTGATCCTGGACTTCGACGGCAGGATCTTCTACATCAGTCCCGGCGCGGCCGAGACGTTCGGGTACCGGCTGGACGACATCCTCGCCGAGCCGGTCACCTCGATGATCCACCCCGAGGATCTGCCCGATGTGGGCGCGGCGATGTCCGCCTTCAACCGGGGCGCCAACGAGGGGATCCACCTGCGGGTGCGGATCCGCGCGGGCGACGGCACGTGGCGGCACATCGAGACCACGGCCTCGCTGTACGAGCAGCCGGGTGAACCCGATCGGCTGCTGGTGACCACGCGCGACATCAGCGCTCAGGTGGCACTGGAGGACCAGGTCAACCACCTGACGTTCCACGACGGCATCACGGGCCTGCCCAACCGCGCCTACCTGGAGGAGCGCACCCGCGAGGTGCTCACCCGCCGCGAGCGTGCGGGCGAGGCGCCGGGAGAGGTCGCCGCGATCTTCCTGGACCTCGACGGTTTCACCGCCGTCAACGACTCCGCCGGGCACACCTTCGGCGACTACCTGCTGGCCCAGGCCGCCCGCCGGCTCCGGGGCACCGCCGGCTCCGGCGTCACCCTCGCGCGCTGGGGCGGGGACGAGTTCGCGGTGCTGATAGAGGAGAGCGCCCACGCCCAGCAGGTGGTGGACCAGGCCGAGCGGCTGTCCAGGGTCGTCAGCGCCGAGCCGTTCCAGGTGGCCGACCGCGAGGTCGTGCTCACCGCGAGCGCCGGCGTGGCGTTCGCCGAGCAGGGGATGGACAGCGGCGAGCTGCTGCGCAACGCCGACATGGCCATGGCCCGGGCCAAGGAGCACGGCGGTGCCGGGCGGCTGGAGATCTATGCCGCCCACATGCACGCCAAGGTGGTGTCGCGGCTGGAACTCCAGACCGAGCTGCGCCAGGCCCTGGCCGACCGCGAGTTCGTGCTCGAGTACCAGCCCGTGGTGGACCTGGCGAGTTCGCGGGTCACCGCCGTGGAGGCGCTCGTGCGCTGGCAGCACGGCGACGAACTGGTCCCCCCGAGCGAGTTCATCGGGCCGGCCGAGGAGTCGGGCCTGATCGCTCCGCTGGGGGAGTGGATCCTGCGCGAGGCCTGCGAGAAGGTCGCGCTGTGGCGCGCTTCGGAGTGGGACATCGGGCTGTCGGTGAACCTGTCGGTCAAGCAGATCCTGTCGCCGCGGTTCGTCGAAACGGTGGCCGGGGTGCTCGCCGAGAGCGGGCTGCCGGCCGAGGTCCTGACCATGGAGGTCGACGAAGAGGTCCTGCTGGAGAACCCGGGGGAGGCCGTCGAGCGGCTGTCCGAGCTGCGCCAGCTGGGGGTGCGCCTGGCCATCGACGACTTCGGGATGGGGTACGCGTCGCTGGCGCATCTGCGGGAGCTCCGGGTCGATGCGATCAAGATCGATCCCTCGTTCGTCCGGGATCTGGGATCCGACGGCACCGTCACGCTGCTTACCCATACGATCATCCGGCTGGGCCAGGACCTCGGCATGCAGGTCATCGCCGAAGGGATCGAGAGCCCGGAGCAATTGGAGCAGTTGCGCTCGATGGGGTGCGGCCACGGCCAGGGCTTCCTGGTGGCGCGGCCCATGATCGCCGAGGGCGTGGAGGCGCTGGTGGGGGGCGAAGCGGGGATACCGCTGTAGGGCGGGTGCCCGCTGGATCCGCTACCGGGGAGAGCGCCTCACGGGACGGGAACGAGATCCGTCTCACCATATGTCTCCGGTGCGACACCGTTTTTCGGTCTGGAAAACCCGGTCTTCGCAGGTCGCCGTGTCCTGCGTAGACCCGCATGCTGATCGTGTCGTCTCATATATTGAGATAAAACCGTGTCTGAGTTGACGGAGTGCCACCGGCTCGGCCATCGTTAACACCGTGCAGAGCAACTTCCACATTCTCGTACTTGGTCGGCGCGCGGCGAGCTGACCGAGTTTCTGCTGCGCGCCCCCCTCAACCGCATCGCGGTGGGGGGTTTTTTGTTGCCAGGCACACCTAGTTTCCGAGCCCTCTCCGAAGGATCTTGTGATGACCGAGCAGATGACCGGAGCCCAATCGCTCGTCAGGTCGCTGGAGCATGTCGGCGTCGACGTGGCGTTCGGGATCCCCGGCGGGGCGATCCTCCCCGCCTACGACCCCCTTTTCGACTCCGCCCGGGTACGCCACATCCTCATGCGGCATGAGCAGGGCGCCGGCCACGCGGCGGAAGCTACGCCTACGCCACCGGCCGCCCCGGGGTCTGCATCGCGACCAGCGGACCCGGGGCCACCAACCTCGTCACACCGCTGGCCGACGCGCATATGGACTCCGTTCCGGTCGTGGCCATCACGGGTCAGGTGGCCTCCCCGGCGATCGGCACCGACGCCTTCCAGGAAGCCGACATCTGCGGCATCACGATGCCCATCACCAAGCACAACTACCTGGTCCGGGACGCCGCTCAGATCCCGCGGACGATCGCGGAGGCGTTCCACGTCGCCTCCACCGGCCGGCCCGGGCCGGTCCTGGTCGACATCGCCAAGGACGCCCTGCAGGCGCAGACCGCCTTCTCCTGGCCGCAGCGCCTGGACATGCCCGGCTACCGGCCCGTGACCAAGCCGCACGGAAAGCAGGTCCGCGAAGCGGCGCGGATGATCGCCGAAGCCAAGCGGCCGGTCCTCTACGTCGCGGCGGTGTGTTCAAAGCCGGGGCCTCGCAGGAGCTGCGGATCCTGGCCGAGCTCACCGGGCTTCCGGTGGTCACCACGCTGATGGCGCGCGGGGTCTTCCCGGACAGCCATCCGCAGCACCTGGGGATGCCGGGCATGCACGGGACCGTCGCCGCCGTGGGATCGCTGCAGAAGGCCGACCTGATCGTCGCGCTGGGCGCCCGCTTCGACGACCGCGTCACCGGCAAGCTCGACAGTTTCGCCCCCGACGCCAAGATCGTGCACGCCGACATCGACCCGGCCGAGATCTCCAAGAACCGGCACGCCGACGTCCCGATCGTCGGTGACTGCCGCGAGGTCATCGCCGACCTGGTGGTGGCCGTCCGCAACGACCAGACCAACGGGCGCCAGGGCGACTACGCCGGCTGGTGGGCCCAGATCGAGCGGCTGCGCAGCGTCTACCCGCTGGGGTACGAGGAGAGCCACGAGGGCGGACTGTCCCCGCAGCACGTCATCAAGCGCCTGGGCGAGATCGTTGGCCCGGACGCCGCCTACGTCACCGGGGTCGGCCAGCACCAGATGTGGGCCTCCCAGTTCATCGGGTACGAGAAGCCCGGGACGTTCATCAACTCCGGTGGCCTCGGGACGATGGGGTTCGCCGTCCCCGCCGCGCTCGGAGCCCAGGTCGCCAGCCCCGGCCAGACCGTCTGGGCGATCGACGGCGACGGCTGCTTCCAGATGACCAACCAGGAGCTCGCGACCTGCGCGGTGGAGAACATCCCCATCAAGGTCGCGGTCGTCAACAACGGGAACCTGGGCATGGTGCGGCAGTGGCAGACCCTGTTCTACGACGGCCGGTACTCCAACACCGACCTGCAGACCGCGCCCAAGGACGAGAAGGTGCGCATCCCCGACTTCGTCCGGCTCTCGGAGGCGTACGGTTGTGTCGGACTGCGGTGCGAGCGCCCCGAGGACGTCGACGCCACGATCGAGAAGGCCATGGCCATCAACGACGCCCCGGTCGTGATCGACTTCTCCGTCAACCACGACGCCATGGTCTGGCCGATGGTGGGGCCCGGAGTGAGCAACGACAACATCCAGTACGCGCGTGACATGGCGCCCGAATGGGACGACGAGGACTAGGGAAGGGCAACGTTTCACGATGAGCCAGCACACGCTTTCCGTCCTCGTGGAGGACACGCCGGGCATACTGGCGAGAGCATCGGCGCTGTTCTCCCGCCGCGGATTCAACATCCACTCCCTCAGCGTCAGCACGACCGAATACGAGGGGCTGTCCCGCATGACGATCGTGGTCAACTGCGACCGCCACCCCTTGGAGCAGGTGACCAAGCAGCTCAACAAGCTGGTGAACGTCATCAAGATCGTCGAGATGGACAACGACGCATCGGTGCGCAGGGAACTCCTGCTGGCGAAGGTCAAAGCCGACGCCGGCACCCGTTCCCAGGTCATCCAGACGGCCGAACTCTTCCGGGCCAACGTGGTCGACGTCCACCCGGACGTCGTCGTGGTCGAGGCCACGGGCCGACCCGAGAAACTCGACTCGCTGGTCCGGAACCTGGAACCGTTCGGCATCAAGGAGCTGGTGAAGTCCGGACTGGTCGCACTGGGGCGGGGACCGAGGTCGATCACCGATCGGTCGCTCCGCGCAGTCGAGCGCAGCGCGTGAACCACCCCCGGACGCGCGGTCGGCCAGGCGCGGGCGCCGGGAACCCGTCATCCGCACCGCCCGGCCGCACCGGCCCGCGGCGGTGCCGAGCAGCAAGGACTAAGGAGTAAGCCGAAGTGGCAGCAGAGATGTACTACGACGACGCCGCGGACCTGAGCTTCGTCCAGGAGCGCAAGGTCGCCGTCATCGGCTACGGCAGCCAGGGGCATGCGCACGCGCTGTCGCTGCGGGATTCCGGTGCCGACGTACGGGTCGGGCTCGCGCAGGGCTCCGCCAGCCGCGCCAAGGCCGAGGAGCACGGCCTGCGCGTCGTGACGCCCGCACAGGCGGCCCAGGAGGCCGACCTGATCATGATCCTGGTGCCGGACCACATCCACCGGGACCTCTACGCCAACGAGATCGCCCCCCACCTCAAGTCGGGCGACGCGCTCTTCTTCGGCCACGGGTTCAGCATCCGCTACGGCCTGATCCAGCCTCCGGCCGATGTGGACGTCGCCATGGTCGCGCCCAAGGGGCCCGGGCATCTCGTCCGCCGCCAGTTCGAGGCGGGCCGCGGCGTTCCCGTGCTCGTCGCCGTCGAGCAGAACCCCTCGGGCAAGGCGTGGGACCTCGTGCTCTCCTATGCCAAGGGCGTCGGCGGCACCCGCGCCGGTGCGCTGAAGACCACCTTCACCGAGGAGACCGAGACCGACCTGTTCGGTGAGCAGGCGGTGCTCTGCGGGGGGCTCTCCGAGCTGATCAAGGCCGGGTTCACCACGCTCACCGAGGCCGGGTACCAGCCCGAGGTCGCCTACTTCGAGTGCCTGCACGAGGTGAAGCTCATCGTCGACCTCATGTACGAGGGCGGCATCTCCAAGATGTACTGGTCGGTCTCCGACAACGCCGAGTACGGCGGGTACACCCGCGGGCCGCGCGTCGTCAACGAGCAGACACGCGAGGAGATGCGCCGGATCCTGTCCGAGGTCCAGGACGGCAGCTACGCGCGCGAGCTCGTCAACGAGTTCGACGCCGGCCGGCCGAACTTCCTCAAGCGCCGCGAGTCCGAGCAGAGCGAGCCGATCGAGAAGGTGGGCGCCGAGCTGCGCCCGCTCATGAGCTGGCTCAAGGGCTGAAACCGCGCGACACGGCGGCCCGGCGGACGCGCCGTCCGGGCCGCCCCGGCGTCACCCCGCTGACCTGCGGCGATAGTGTGCTTCCTGGGAGTTTCCGCCCCCTACCTCCTTCCCGTAACCCACCGGCACAGTAGACTTTTTATCGGCCGTGCGGCCGAAGAGTAAGTTATGGAGTTCGTCCAAGGCCGCTGCGAACAGTGGCCACGTCGCAACCCACATAAGGATTTAGCTGTGCCCAAGCCCTCCGTTCTCGTCGCGGAAGAACTCTCGCCCGCCGGAATCGCGCTGTTGGAGGAGGATTTCGAGGTCCGCCGTGTCGACGGCGCAGACCGCTCCCAGCTGCTGCCCGCCCTCGCCGGAGTCGACGCCCTGATCGTGCGCAGCGCGACCAAGGTCGACGCCGAGGCGCTGGCCGCGGCTTCCAATCTGCAGGTGGTGGCGCGTGCGGGCGTGGGTCTGGACAACGTCGACGTCGACGCGGCGACGAAGGCCGGCGTGCTCGTGGTGAACGCGCCCACGTCCAACATCGTGAGCGCCGCCGAGCAGGCCATCAACCTGCTGCTCGCGTCGTCGCGGAACACCGCCCCCGCGCACAACGCGCTCATCAAGGGGGAGTGGAAGCGTTCCAAGTACACCGGTGTGGAGCTCTACGACAAGACCGTGGGCATCGTCGGCCTCGGGCGGATCGGCGCCCTGGTCGCCCAGCGGCTCGCGGCCTTCGAGACCCGGATCATCGCCTACGACCCCTTCGTGCAGCCCTCGCGTGCCGCGCAGATGGGCGTGGAGATGGTCAGCCTGGACGAGCTGCTGCGGAGCAGCGACTTCATCAGCATCCACCTGCCGAAGAACAAGGACACGGTCGGGCTGATCGGCGACGAGGCGCTGCGGAAGGTCAAGCCGAACGTGCGCGTCATCAACGCCGCCCGGGGCGGCATCCTCGACGAGGACGCGCTGTACCGGGCACTGAAGGAGGGGCGCGTCGGGGGCGCCGGTATCGACGTCTGGGCCAAGGAGCCGTGCACCGACAGCCCGCTGTTCGAGTTCGAGAGCGTGGTGGTCGCCCCGCACCTGGGCGCCAGCACCGAGGAGGCCCAGGAGAAAGCGGGCACCCAGGTGGCCCGGTCGGTCAAGCTGGCGCTGTCCGGCGAGTTCGTTCCCGACGCGGTCAATGTCCAGGGCGGTGCCGTGGCCGAGGACGTCAAGCCGGCCCTCCCGCTCACCGAGAAGCTCGGCCGGATCTTCACATCGCTCGCCCGCGGTGTGGCCAGCCGGGTCGAGGTCGAGGTCCGGGGCGAGATCGTCGCGCACGACGTCAAGGTGCTGGAACTGGCGGCGCTCAAGGGCGTGTTCCTTGACGTCACCGAGGAGACGGTCACGTTCGTGAACGCCCCGCTTTTGGCCAAGGAGCGGGGCGTCGAGGTCACCATGACCACCAGCGATGACAACTCCGACTGGCGCAACCTCGTCACGGTCCGCGGGATCCTGCCCGACGGCCAGCGGGTCTCGGTGTCGGGCACGCTCACCGGGCCGCGCCACTACGAGAAGCTCGTCGAGATCAACGGCTACGACATGGAGATCGGGCTCAGCGAGCACATGGCCTTCTTCTCCTACGACGACCGCCCCGGCATCGTCGGGAAGGTCGGCGCGCTGCTCGGCGAGGCCCAGATCAACATCGCCGGCATGCAGGTGAGCCGGGACCAGCAGGGCGGCAAGGCGCTCATCACGCTGACCGTCGACTCCGCTATTCCGGACGACACCCTTGAGGAGATCTCCAAGGAGATCAAGTCGGTCTCGACCCGGCAGGTCGACCTGGACTGATCCCGGGCTCCGCACATACTGAAGGGCTGTCCGCCGGAACGATGCGCGGACAGCCCTTCAGCGTTTTCGGTGAACACTCCTTCCCGTCGGAGTGGCCGGATAGTTGGCCTTCCGATAGTCTGTCTTCCAACGAGTTGGTGCGCCGGTAATGATGCCGGCACTCCGCGCGAACGACCGCCGTCCCCACATCGATCTGGCGAGAGCGGCGGCTCTTCCCGGGCAGGCGATCCCACCGGAATCCGCGCGGTTCACCCGTGCCCGCACGCGACCCCGGAACGACCGGGGGACGACCACGCGTGCGCGTGAGCCGGGTTCTCCACAGTGTCCACCCTGATCCGGCCCTGTCCGGGCCGCCGGACTCGGATCTGCCCCGCGAGGAGGATCGCCATGTACGAGATGACCCAGGAGGCTCCGGCCGAAGCGGAAGACGAGGCCACCCGGGCCGTGCAGACCGCGTTGGACCGTCGTGACAACGGCGGCTCCGCGGGTCGCTAGGCTTGTCTCATCACCGCTTTCGCTCATCTCAATACCGAGAAACCGGTTGTCGGCGTCCGCAGGGGCGCCGACACCCGTGAGTGCCGAGACCATTGTTGAAGTAGAGGCTGGGCTGTTCCATGGCTGCTCGCACCGTTAAGTTGGCCGTCATCCCCGGTGACGGAATCGGGTCCGAGGTGGTGGCGGAGGGACTGAAGGTCCTCTCCGCCGTCGCCCCGAAACACGACTTCGCGCTGGATACCACCGAGTACGAGCTCGGTGCCAAGAGATGGCACGCCACCGGGGAGACGCTCCCCGATTCGGTGGAGGAGGAGCTCCGCGGCCACGAGGCCATCTTCCTGGGGGCCGTCGGCGACCCCTCGGTGCCCAGCGGCGTCCTGGAGCGGGGTCTGCTGCTCCGCCTGCGGTTCGCGTTCTCGCACTACGTGAACCTGCGCCCGGTCCGGCTCTACCCGGGCGTGTCCACCCCCCTGGCCTCCACCGCGTCCGACGACATCGACATGCTCGTCGTCCGCGAGGGCACCGAGGGCCCCTACGCGGGCATGGGCGGGGTGATGCGCAAGGGGACCCCGGGCGAGATCGCCACCCAGGACAGCGTCAACACGCGTCTCGGCGTGGAACGCGTCGTGCGCTACGCGTTCGAGAAGGCCGCCGCCCGCCCGCGCAAGAAGCTCACCCTCGTGCACAAGGACAACGTCCTGACCTTCGCGGGGGAGCTCTGGCAGCGCGTCGTCCGCGAGGTCGGCGCCGAGTACCCGCAGGTCTCGGTGGACTACTGCCACGTCGACGCCGCCACCATGTTCTTCGTGTCGCAGCCGGGGCGCTTCGACGTCGTCGTCACCGACAACCTGTTCGGTGACATTCTCACCGACCTCGGCGCGGCCGTCGCCGGCGGCATCGGCCTGGCCGCGAGCGGCAACATCAACCCGGAGAACGACTTCCCCAGCATGTTCGAGCCGGTGCACGGCTCCGCCCCCGACATCGCCGGCCAAGGGAAGGCCGACCCCACCGCCACGATCCTGTCGTCGGCCATCATGCTGGAGCACCTCGGCCTCGACACGGCCGCCCGCCAGGTCGAGCGCGCGGTGGCCGAGGACCTGCACGCCCGGGCGAAGGACGCCAGCGAGCGGTCCACCACCCAGATCGGCGACGACATCGCCCGGCGAGTAACCGAGCAGGGCTGAGGCCACCCGCCTCGGCCCTGCACATCGGGCAGGCGGCACGGCCGAGGCGGACGCGGAACCCCGGTAGCCAGCGGGCGTGCCAACGGCACGCCCGCTGGGCGTTTCGGGCGCGCGCCACCCCGCAACAGCCATGTCCGGCCCGCGTGCCGCCCTTCGACGCGCCCCGACCCGGCAGGGGGCCGCGGTATGGCCCGGGTGCGTCTTTTCCGTCACACTTGATCCTGGGCCGGCAGTGTTGCCGGTCTGGTGTACCCGAGAGGACCTAATCACTCATGAACAGCAGCACCACCACAAGCGGGTTGGCGTTCGAGGTGCGGCTCTCGCCCCAGCGGAAGACCCCGCAGGAACGAGCGGCCCTCCTGGAGAATCCCGGGTTCGGCAACGTATTCACCGACCACATGGTCACCGTCCGCTACACGGAGAGCAGGGGTTGGCACGACGCCCAACTGGAGCCGTACGGGCCGCTGATCCTCGACCCGGCCACCGCGGCCCTGCACTACGCCCAGGAGATCTTCGAAGGACTGAAGGCCTACCGGCACCCGGACGGCACGATCGCCTGTTTCCGGCCCGAGGCCAACGCGGCGCGGTTCAACCGCAGCGCCCGGCGCATGGCCATGCCCGAGCTCCCGGAGGAGCTCTTCATCGGAGCCATCGAGACACTCATCCAGCACGACGGGGAGTGGGTCCCCACGCAGGAGAACAGCAGCCTCTACCTGCGTCCCTACATGTTCGCGACCGACGTCGGGCTCGGGGTGAACAACCCCTCCCGCAGCTACCTGTTCGTGCTGATCGCCTCGCCGTCCGGCCCCTACTTCTCGGGCGGGATCAAACCGGTCACGGTCTGGCTCAGCGAGGACTACACCCGCGCCGCGCCCGGCGGCACCGGCGAGGCGAAGTTCGCGGGCAACTACGCCGCGAGCTTCCTGGCCCAGGCCCAGGCGGTCGAGAAGGGGTGCGACCAGGTCGTCTGGCTCGACGCCCTGGAGCACCGCTGGGTCGAGGAGATGGGCGGGATGAACCTGTTCTTCGTCTTCGGTTCCGGTGACGACGTCCGGCTCCTCACCCCCGAGCTCACCGGGACGCTGCTTCCCGGCATCACACGCGACTCGCTGCTCAAACTCTCCTCCGAACTCGGCATCGCCGCCGAGGAGGGGCGGATCTCCACCGAGCAGTGGCGCGCGGCGGCGCAGAGCGGCGAGCTCACCGAGGTCTTCGCCTGCGGTACCGCGGCGGTCATCACGCCGGTCGGCCACGTCAAGGGCTCCGGCGGCGAGTTCTCGATCTCCGACGGCACGCCCGGCCCGCTCACCATGCGCCTGCGCGAGGAGCTCGTGGCCCTGCAGTACGGCACCCGCCCCGACACCCACGGCTGGGTCCGCAAGGTGGGTTAAGAGGCCGTCCCCACCCCGCCGATCTTGAGCACACGGTCGCTTCAACGTGCTCGGAAGGAACGCTCAGCTCAGGATCGGCGGGGAGGGGCGCCGAGGTCGAGCGCGAAGCCGTGGGACGCCAGTTCGGTGAGGAATTCGGCGGGGTCGACGAGCCGCTCGATGTGGTGGACGCCCGCGGGCAGATCGGGCAGCCGCCGGAGGAGCAGTGCGGCGGTGAGACCGGTCGCGCGGCTCTGTCGGCGCCCGCCGAAACTCGCCCGGGCCGTGCCCGAGCGGGCGGTCACCGCGAAGCCGTCGCCGCCGAGGTGGAACCGGGACAGCGTGTCCAGCAGCAGGTCGTGCACCCGCGGGCGGCGCAGCAGGCGCGAGACCGCGGGGTGCCGCGCGGCGACCAGCAGGGTGGTCGTGGCGCGGGAGTCCAGGCACAGGCCGGTCCGCACCCGCTCGACCCCGAGGCTCTCCGGCAGGGTGTACTGGTCGGAGAAGGGGAATCGGTAGACCGTGCGTTCCCCGAAGGGGCCCGGGAAGCGCATCCGCCACGATCCCTCCAGCCGGCCCAGACCGTCCAGGGTCCAGGCCAGCGCTGCGGGTCCGTGCCGCTCCCCGGAGCCGATGAGCACCCCGATCTCCACCTCCGCCGCCCCTGAGCGCTCGGCGCAGGACGCCGCCAGCAGGTTCGTCACGCCGGGTGCCAGGCCCACACTGAGCACGGCCGTCGCGCCGTGCTCGCGGGCCAGGCCGTCGAGTTCCCCGATCCCGGCGAGCAGCCGGTGCGTGGCCGAGACGTCGAGGTAGCCGGTGCCCCGTTCCAGGCAGGCGCGGGCGATCCGGGCGTTGTCCAGCTCCGCGCACATGAGGACCGCGTCGACGCCGTCCAGCGCGCGGGCCAGGTCGGCCTCGTCCGCCGCGTCCACCCGCATCGCGGTCGCGCCGGGGACGGGCCGCGCGGTGTCCGGGTCGCGCCCGGCCACGACGACGGCGGCCTCGGGGAGGAGCCGCACCAGCGCCGCCGCCGCCTCGCGGCCCACCGCGCCGTACCCGCCGAGTATCAGGATCCTGTCCATGATGTGTCTCTTCCCCCGTCCCCGCCCCGTCAACGGACAGCGGGTACGACCCGTCATCCCGCTGACGCTTCTCGACGGAATCGGGCCTGCCCAGCGCCGGGCAGGCCCGGTTTCCTATCAGTGAGTCAAGTGGGGTTGCCGCACCAGTGGCAGGCGGTGCGGGGCGCGGCGTTGGCCGAACCGCACAGCGAGCAGAAGCGCATGGCGCCGCGGACATTGGCGATCTCGGCCTGCATGCGCTGTTCGGCCTGGAGCCGGGTATGGCAGCGGTGCAGCGCGGCGGCGGCCAAGTGGCAGGCGGCCGCCCAGCGCTCCAGCAGCTCCAGCAGCTCCACCCGGGCCGAGACGTCGGCGGTCCCGGCGGAGAACACGTACTCCCGGCCGTCGAGAGAGAAGGCCACGTTGCGGCCCTCGGGATCGACCCGCACCGCGAGCGGCGCGGTCGCATCGGGACCGGACGCGGGCGGGGCTATCACCGTACCCCCGAGCGTGAGTCAGGCAGACCAGCACATAGGGCCGCATCCGGCCCCGCTGACTCCGATACGCCCGCACCGGCCGCGCGGCCGGTAGTCTGTTCCCGCTCATCTGGCACCTCCAGGTGGGCCATGCCCCGGGACGGGTCACAGCCGTCGCCGGGGTCTTCTTGTGTTCGAAGGTCTACAGTGCCAATTTGTATTCTGGCCTGCCATGTTTTCCACAGTTCCGTGGAGAATCATAGATTTATGAGACACGACGGGAATCACGGTGGAACCATGTAGTCATGGCTGAGACACGAGATCCTGCGTGGGAAAGATTCGGAGCTGAGGTCCGGCGACTACGTGAACTATCTGGGGGAACTCAAACTGACCTTGGGCGTAGTGCGCTCATGGCAAAAGCGACGATGAGCGCCATCGAGAGAGGGACGAGAGCCCCCAAACAGCGCCAAGCAGAAGCCCTCGATACAGCGCTGTCTACGGACGGGGTTCTCGCCCGGCTGTGGCAAGAGATCACCAATCAGCGCAAGGTCCCCGAATGGTTTAAGGACGTTCTGCTTCTGGAGCAGAGATCCCGCGTGATCCGTGAATACGAGCCCACCGTTATCCCCGGTTTGCTCCAGACACCTGACTACGCTCGGACAATGATCGGCGCGCGGCACACCAGGAAGAGCCAGGAGGAGATCGAAGAACTCGTTGAGACCCGTACGAGCCGCCTGCCGACGATCCGGAAAGAGCGCCCCCTGCTGCTGTTCGTCATCAGGGAGACCGCGTTCGCCCATGTGGTAGGCAGCGAGAAGGTCATGAAGGAGCAATTGGGACACATCACTACACTTGCGGAAGAAGGCATCGTTCAGGTTCAGATGCTCCCTCCCAGTCGGGTCACTGCTGGGCTCTGCTCTCACTTCCGGATCAGTACCCTCAGCACGCCTCAGTCCGTCATCTACTTCGAGCACCCGCTGGGAGGCGAGACCTACGACGCCTCAGAGCACGTCGAGGAGATGATGACCTTGTTTGGACAGCTTCAAGCGGAAGCTCTTCCACCTTCCTCCTCTATTGAACGCATTACGAGGATGCAAGGTGATCTCACATGAGGGCATGGCGCAAGTCCAGTTACAGCCAGAACTCCGGTGGCAACTGCGTCGAGGTGGCTGTCCCCTGGCGCAAGTCGAGCTACAGCACCGGTGGCAGTGCCAACTGCGTTGAGTGCCGTACGGAGCATGAACGGGTGCTGGTCCGGGACACGCGGCATCGGCGGGTGGGGCACCTGGACTTCAGCGCCGCCGCGTGGACCCGCTTCCTGACCGCCGTGCGCCGTGACGAGGTGTGACTCCGTTTACCCCGACCGGATCGAGGGTGCTCGGTACTGGTGAGAGGCCATCCCCGTCGAAGTCAGCGGGGTAGGCCGCGCAGCCGGGCGTCGAGCGCGTCGAGGTCGGGGAGGAACCACACGTGGTCGGCCCGGTTCGACTCGTGGACGAGGGCGCGCAGGGCCGAGCTGGCCGCCAGATGCCGGGAGATGTCGCCGATGACGGCCAGGCGCATCCGGTAGTTGCGGAACTTCTGCATGACCTCGCCGGCGAAGCGGGTGTCCAGAGAGAAGAAGCGCTCGTCCAGGCGGTCCGCGGGAACGGCTACCACCTCGGCGCCGATGTAGGCCGCGCCGATCAGGTCCAGCGCGTCCTGCGCCGTGGCCACCTGGGGCCCGGCCGGGTCGCACACCAGCACCGGCACCCCGGCCCGCTCCCGTATCACGTCAGGCACGGCCGACCTCCCGGAGGTTCACGCCGGGGCTGCCGGTGAGCACGGCTTCGAGCGGGTGCGGCACGTCGGCGGCGACGCCGCCCGGTCTCACGATCGCCATACGGTACTGCTCCTCGTGACGGTCAGGTCGGTCCGGCCGTGGCCGGCGGGAACCGGGGCGACCGCCGCCTTCCCCGGTCGTGAACGGATCGCAGTGGCGGGTCAGCCGCGCAGGAACGCCAGGACGGAATCGGTCTGGTCGAGGATCGAGTGCCCGACCTCGGGCAGGAGGGCGACGGTCGCGTGCGGCACACACTGGCGCATGCGCCGGGCGGTGTCCTCGGAGTCGAGCATGGCGTCGCGGCCACCGATGATCACCAGCACGGGCATGGTCAGGCGGCGCAGCGCGTCGTCGGTGAACACGGGCAGGCGCTGCGTGCGCGGCTTGAAGTGCGTGAAGGTCAGCACCAGGTGGTCGAGGACGGGCCGGGCTTGCGGGGCGTCCAGGCCCGTGACGATTCGTGCCGACCGGCGCAGCCCCCAGCGCCCGAAGGGGCGCAGGAGCAGGGCCTTGGCCATCCAGCCCGTTTTCTGTCTGCCCAGGCCGCCGGGGCACAGCAGGGCCAGGCGTGTCACCCGCTGCGGCCGGCGGGCGGCGTAGTCCAGCGCCAGCCAGCCGTCCAGGGAGGCCCCGACGATCGAGGTGCTCGTGATGCCGAGGCCCTCCAGCACATCGTCCAGCCACAGCGCATAGGCCTCGGAGGCCAGGGGCGGGCGGGACGGCGTGCTCAGGCCCGGCTCGCCGATGAGGTCGAGGGCGTGGACACGAAAGTGCCGCGCCCAGGAGGTGATGTCGTTTCGCCACATCGTGGTGTTCGTCCCCGAGCCGTGCAGCAGCAGCACGGGCGGCGCGTCCTTCGGGCCGCAGACGAGGACGAAGGTCTCGCCCTCGCGGGTCGGTACCCGCACATGTTCGGCGGCCACCGGCCAGGTGCGCAGCACCTCCCGGTAACGCCGCCGGATCTCGTCCGCGCCGGCCTCGGACCTGTAGATCGTGCTCATGATGCGAGAACCGCCTCGATGTAGTCGAACAGCCGGGCGGTGTCGCCCAGGCCGCCCAGGACGATGATCTTCATCCGGGCCCTCTCCTCGTCGTAGGCCGTCTCGATCCGCAACGGCTGCTCACCCGGGCCGCGGTTGGCGGCCGAGCCCATCAGCAGGGTGGTCAGGCGGTCGGCCGTTTCGGGGCTGACCGCGTCGATCTCGACGATGCCCGACACCTCGGTATGCCGCTGCCGCCTGGCCGTGTCGCGCGGGGACGCGGGCGCCGAACGGCCGGTGAAGGCTTCCAGATCCTCGTGCGCGATCCGGTACTGCTTGCCGATGCGGACCGCGCTGAGCCGCCCTTCGCGCACGTAGTTGCGGATGGTGCGCACATGCAGCCCCAGGCGTTCGGCGACCTGTTCCACGGAGTAGAAGCGATCATTCACGAAAGTACTCTAAACTTCTCTGTCGAGGGACACAATAGGGAAAATCTGAGGAAAATAGGGAGTCTTGCCGGGCGGTGGAGACGGTCGTGAAGTTAATCCCGCTTGCCCCCTCCGCGGGTGGCATTGACTTCACGAAGGCCGCCGCGGGTGAGGGCGACCGCCCGGGGAACGCATGGTCCTCCACCGGCCCAGCGACTCGTGTGGCATACTGGGGCCCGTGCCGTCTCAGGTGATCATTATCGTGAGGCGCGCTGGCTGAAACCGGACCTCGCCAGCGCGCCGACCTCTCGTGTCCACGAGAGGTCTTTTTATTGGGCTGGCGAGGCCCCCATCACCACACGACGCGTTCGACCCGGGAGCTCCCCATGCCAGACGACAGTTTCCACGTCTTCGACACGACCCTGCGCGACGGCGCCCAGCGTGAGGGCGTCAACCTCACCGTCGCCGACAAGCTCGCGATCGCGAAGCTGCTCGACGAGTTCGGCGTGGGGTTCATCGAGGGCGGCTGGCCGGGAGCCAACCCCAAGGACACGGAGTTCTTCCAGCGGGCTTCACGAGAGCTCCCGCTGAGACACGCGCAACTCACCGCCTTCGGCGCGACCCGCCGGGCCGGTGCGCAGGCCGCCGACGACCCTCAGGTGGCCGCCTTGCGCGACTCCGGGGCGCCGGTCGTCACCCTGGTGGCCAAGAGCGACGTCCGCCATGTCGAGCGCGCCCTGCGCACCACCCTCGACGAGAACCTGGCCATGATCGCCGACACCGTCGCCCACCTGCGGGACAGCGGGCAGCGGGTGTTCCTCGACTGCGAGCACTTCTTCGACGGGTACCACTACGATCCCGACTACGCGGTCCGGGTGGTGCGCACCGCCGCGGAGGCGGGCACCGACGTCGTCGTCCTGTGCGACACGAACGGCGGCATGCTGCCCAGCGACATCACCCGGGTCGTCACGGAGGTCCAGGAGGCCACCGGGGCCAGGCTGGGCATCCACGCCCAGGACGACACCGGCTGCGCCGTGGCCAACACGCTGGCCGCCGTCGACGCGGGTGTCAGCCACGTGCAGTGCACCGCCAACGGCTACGGCGAGCGGGTGGGCAACGCGAACCTCTTCTCCGTGGTCCCCGCCCTCGCCCTCAAGCACGGCCGCCCGGTGCTGCCCGACGGCTGCCTGCAGGAGATGACGCGGGTCTCCCTGGCCATCGCCGAGCTCGTCAACATCGCCCCGGCCACCCACCAGCCCTATGTCGGGATCTCGGCGTTCGCGCACAAGGCGGGCCTGCACGCCTCGGCGATCAAGGTCGACCCCGACCTGTACCAGCACATGGACCCCACTCTCGTGGGCAATGACATGCGGATGCTGGTCTCCGACATGGCCGGGCGGGCCTCCGTCGAACTCAAGGCCAAGGAGCTCGGGCTCGACCTCGGCGGCGACCGCGAGATGCTGGGCCGCGTGGTCGAGCGGGTGAAGACGCTGGAGCAGGCCGGGTACAGCTTCGAGGCGGCCGACGCCTCGCTGGAGCTCCTGCTGCGGGAGGAGCTGGGCCGGAAGGTGCGCTACTTCGAGACGGAGTCGTGGCGGGTGATCGCGGAGCGGACGGCAACGGAAAGTGCCGCGACGCCTGGCGTCTCCGAGGGCGCCGCCCCGCTCGCGCCGGCGGCCGGCACCGCTGTCAGCGAGGCGACGGTCAAGCTGCACGTCAAGGGCGAGCGCGTGATAGCGACCGCGGAGGGCAACGGCCCGGTCAACGCGCTGGACCGCGCGCTGCGCAGCGCGGTGGAGGGCGTGTACACGGCGCTGGCCGGCCTGGAGCTCACCGACTACAAGGTCCGCATCCTCGAAGGCGCTTCGGGGACCGCGGCCATCACCCGCATCCTGGTGACCTTCAGCGACGGCCGCTCGGAGTGGACCACGGTCGGTGTCGGGGAGAACGTCATCGACGCCTCGTGGATCGCGCTGGAGCAGGCGGTCTGCTACGGCCTGCTCCAGCAGGGCTACCCGGTGCCCTGAGCCGGCGGGCGGACGCGCCGCCTCCGGTGCCGCGGCCGTGCGCGGGTCAGGGGTGCACCCAGCCGTTGGGTTCGCAGCCCTTGAGCCCGAACGTCTGCTGCTGCATGACCGGCGCGGGTCCGCCGTCGGTGTCGCAGTCGACGTGGCCGTGCCCGAGGACGTGGCCGACCTCGTGGTTGACGACGTAGATGCGGTAGGTCTCCAGGTCGCCGTCGAAGTGGTCGACCCCGCTGACCCAGCGGTTCTGGTTGATGACCGCCCGGTCTCCGTTGCTGCAGGAGACGCGGCCGTCGGTGCGGAGCGGCGCGCACAGGGCGTCCACGGTGTCCGGTGCGGCCAGTGTGATGCGGAAGTCCGCCTCGTCCTGGGAGTCCACGCGCTGGAACGAGCGGTCGCCGTCGCCGATCCAGCCGCGTTCGTCGCCGAGGATCACCTCGACGGCCGCGGCGAAATCCTCGGCCTCGCCCGGCAGGTCCTCCTCGACCTCGACGAGGTAGCGCATCGTGGCCCCCTCGCCCGCGACCCCACTCTCCCCCTTGACCACCTGCATTTCCCCGCTGCCGCTGGTGACCTCGTCCACGACGGAGCGCATCAGCACCGGCTCCTTTTCCTCGGCCGGACCGGCCGGGGGCTCGGAGGAGGCGCCGGGGGCCGACAGGGAGCGGTCGGTGTCGGTGCCCGCGTTCTCCTCGGCCGTCGGAAGGCCGATGACCAGGACGCCCGCTCCGGCAGTGATCGTAGCGAGGCCGCTGATGAGGAGCAGGGGGTATCGCCGGCTGCGCCGGTGCTTCGGGCGGCGGCGGGCGGAGCCGCGGTGCGCGGCGTTCTCGTCGAGGAGGGTGCCCGGATCGGGAGTTGACACGGGGGCGGAAACCTTTCAGCGCCGATACGGGGCGGTTGCCCGGCGTCCCAGTGAGGTGAGGCGGTCCGCGGAGCCGCCCCGCTGCCCACAGCACCGGCCGGGGCGCGCACGCGCCCCGGCCGGGGCGCACGGTTCACCCATCGGTTTTGACATGCTGCACCACTTCGTACCCCCATAGTTCGCTGTCGGTCGCCGCCGGACCGCCGCGCCCGTGCCCGTGCCCGGCCTGCTCGGCTTCGGCCGCGGCCTTGGCGTGCCCCTGCTGGAACGCGCGGCTCTCCACCCAGTTCCGGAAGTCCTCCTCGGAGCGCCAGCGCGTGTAGACGAGGTAGCGGTCGGTGCCTTCCACTGGACGGAGCAACTGGAACTCCTCGAAGCCGGGCTGGCCCTCGACCAGTCCCGCACGGTTGGCGAACCGCTCCTCCAGTGTCGCCCGGGAGTCCTCCGGGACGGTCAGTACGTTGAACTTCACCACACTGCCCACAAGGAACCTCTCAACCGTCGCGGTTTCGTCTCGATCGTGTGCGTTCCAGTCTGCTGCACCTTTCGGTCCGGACGTAGTGCGGCGGTTCTGTGATTCTGTCACGCGTCTCTCCGCGCACGCGGCACGTATGCACGATCGGTAGCAATAATATTGCGTAAAGTTACTGCTTGGGGTTCTTTCGTTCACGCTCGCCGTCCGCGGCCGGTGCGGGGCCGACCTCGTCGGAGATCATCGTCAGGGTCTCGGCGGCCGCGGAGGAGAACGGTTCGAGGACGATGTCGGCCCCGGCGGCGCGCAGCTGCGCCGCATCGCGTGCGGTGTGCGCGGTCAGCGCGACCCGCCCCTGGTAGTCGTGGTGGCGGAGCGCGTGGAGCAGCGTCCGGTTCGTCTCGACGACGGGGATCGTGCTGACCACCAGGCGCGCCCGGTTCAGCGGCAGCGTCTCCAGGAAGTCGAGGTCCTCGGCGCTGCCGAAGACAGCGGTGATCCCCTCGCGGTTGTTGGCGCTCACCCGCTGGGGGTCGAAGTCCACCACGAGCATGCGGTATCCGCTTGCGGCGAGGCGGTCGGCGAGGCGGCCGCCGAAGCGGCCGAGCCCGTACTGGATCACGTCGGCGTCGGTCTCCGGGCCGGCGATGTCGGCGGCTCGGCTCTTGCTGCGGTCGAGTGGTGTCAGCCATCGCTGCAGGTACCGGTAGATCGTGTGCGAGTAGAGGATCAGATAGGTCGAGCCGCCGATCGTGATCAGCCCGACCACCGTGATGAGGCTGACCGTCTCGGTGCCGATGTGGCCGAGACTGAACCCGAGCGCGGCCAGGATCAGGGAGAACTCGCTGATCTGGGCGACGGTGAGCCCGGCCAGGAAACCCACCCGCACCGGGTAGCGCATCGCCACCATGATCAGCAGGACGATGATCGGATTGCCGACCAGGACGAACACCGAGAGCACCGCGGCCTCGGTGAACTGGCGGGCGGCGTCGGTGAACTCCAGCTGCGCGCCGAGGTTGAGGAAGAAGAACAGCAGCAGGAAGTCGCGCAGGCTGATCAGGCGGGCACCCAGGGCGTCCCGGTAGGAGGTGGTGGCCAGCGAGACGCCGGCGAGGAAGGCGCCGACCTCGGAGCTGAAGCCGAACCACTCGCTGAGCGCGGCGATGGAGACGGCATAGGCCACGCCGAACAGCACCAGCAGCTCCTGTGAGCGGGCGATGTAGGGCAGCAGCCACGGCAGCACGTAGCGGGTGAGAACGGCGATGCCGGCCAGCAGGCCGATCCCCGTGCCGAGGACCGTCCCGATCTCCAGGGCCATGTTGTTGTCCCCGGTCTGCCTGCCGAAAGCCGTGAGGCCGATCATCACCAGGACCACGACGATGTCCTGCACGATGAGGAAGCCCACGGCGATGCGCCCGTGCAACTGGTCGAGTTCCCGCTTGTCCGAGAGCAGCTTCACGATGATGATCGTGGAGGAGAAGGTGAGCGCGATCGCCACGTAGACGGCGGTCACCGGATCCATTCCCAGGCCGCGCGCGATGAGGTACCCGATTCCCGATGTGAAGACGACCTGGCCGAGTCCGGTGGCCAGCGCGATGGGACCGGTGGTGCGGATCAGGTGCAGGTCCAGCCGCAGGCCCACTAGGAACAGCAGGATCGCGATGCCCAGGCGGGCGAGCAGCTCCATTTCGCCCTCACCGACCACCCAGCCGAACCCGACCGGCCCGACGAGGATCCCCACCCCGATGAAGGCGACGATCAGCGGCTGGCGCAGGAAGGTGGAGAGCAGCCCGGCGACCGCGGCGACCGCGAGAACCGCCGCGAAGAGCCAGAAGTCGTGCGCGTCCATCGGTAGCTCTGATCCAAACAGTCGAGGGGAATCCTTGACCAGCATGGTCATTACTTTTTTACGAGCCGGACCGGCGGTGGGCCCGGCGGGGCCCGGCCGGTGATCCGCTGCCTTTCCCCGCTCACCGGGAAGGAGTAAGCTCGCGGACATGAGCCGACGACATTGATACCCGACTGAATCCCGGATCGCGCGCAGGCTCTACGCCTACGCGTTCCTTGAGGACCTCGTCCTGCTCTACCCGGTCTACGCGCTGCTGTTCGCCGAGACCGGTCTCTCGGCCGCCGAGATCTCCTCGCTCTTCATCATCTGGTCCGTCACGGCCTTCGCGCTTGAGGTGCCGTCAGGTCTGTGGGCCGACGTCTTCTCCCGCAGGTACCTGGTGACGCTCGCGCCGGTCCTCACCGGTGCCGGATACGCGTTGTGGACGTTCGCCCCCTCCTATCCCTCGTTCGCGCTGGGCTTCGTGCTGTGGGGCGCCGGCGGCGCCCTGAGCTCGGGCGCGCTGGAGGCACTGGTATACGAGGAGCTCGCGCGGGCGGGGAGCCGCGGGCGACGGGATGCGCGGGGCGGTAGCGCCGCCTACCCGCGCCTCATCGGCCGGGCACGCGCGCTCGGCACGACCGCGGCCATGGCCGCGACCGCTCTGGCCGCGCCGGTTCTGGCAGCGGGCGGCTACCTGGCGGTGGGATGCGCCAGCGTGCTGGTGACCCTGCTCAGGGTGCCCGTGGGGTGGTCGATGCCGGAGTCCCGCGGCGAGGCGGAACGAGGCGAGGGCTTCACCGAGGTGCTGCGCGGCGGGGCCGCCGCGAGATGCGGCGGGCGCCGCGGGTCCGGGGCGCGGTGCTGCTCGTCGCGGTGCTCGCGGGGATCGCCGGGGCGTTGGAGGAGTACGTCCCGCTGCTCGCGCAGTCGACCGGAGTCGGCGTTCCCGCCGTCCCGTCCCTGGTGCTGCTGGTCATGGCGGGGATGGCGGTCGGCGGCTGGCTGGCGGGGCGGGGAACGCGGTGGGCGGCGCCGGCGCTGGCGGTCGCCGCCGGGTGCCTGGCCGCCGGGGCGCTCAGCGGGCACCCCGCGGGCATGGTGCTCGTGGCCGCCGCGTTCGGGATCCTCGAGTGGGCGATGGCCGCCGCCGAGGCGCGGCTGCAGGACCGCGTTTCGGACCGGGCGCGGGCGACCGTGACGTCGATGGCGAGCCTCGGTGCGGAGGTGGTCGCGATTCTGGTGTTCGCCGCGTACGCGCTGGGGTCCGTCTGGGTGGGGCCGGCCCCGCTCTTCGCCCTGGCGGCCGCCGCCTGCCTGGCCCTCGCCCCGGCCCTGTGGCGCACCGGATAGGCCGGGTCCGCGTGGTCCCGGCCCGCTCCGCGGACGGCGGAGCACGCCGGCGCGGCCATGTGCGCTGGGGTGTCCGGTCCGGCCGGACCGGTACGGCGAAACACCGCTGAAGGTGCGGACACCCGTACGGGACCGCGGCGGCCGCCCGAACGCCTCCGAATCCTGCCCCGAACGCTCCGGAGCCGTCAGGCGGACGCGCGCCGGGGCGGGGCCCGCGATCCCCTTCGCTCGTACCGGAGGCGCTACGCCGGGCGGTCGGGCCCTTCGCCCTCCTCTTCCTCCAGTTCGACGCGCTCCTTGCGCACCTCGCCGCGGACCTGCGCGTCCTCGGTCACCTCTTCCTTGGAGACCTTGATCCTCTCCACGGACTCCGTCCGTTTGGACACGACGGGACGCTCCGCATGGAGGGTGATCTCCTCCTCCTGGGGCTCCATCGCCTGGGGCCCGGGAGCGTCGGCCTCCGTCACGGGCTCACGCTCTACCCGCAGCTCCTCGTGGGTCACGGGGACGGTCTCGCTGAACTCCTCGCTTTCGACCGTCTTGCGTACCCTCGCCTTTCCGGCCTCGCGGCGTTCGACCCCGATGTCGGCCCGTTCCTCCGAGCGGGTGACATAGGAGGCGTCGCTCTGCTGAGGACTCCTACGCCGCTCCTCCTCCATCGAGCCGCGCCCGCCCCTGATATCGAGGCCGTAGTGTTCGTAGAGATCGCGTTCCTCGTCGGACGATATGGGCGTGTCCGCCTCGAAGTGAGGGGCGTCCTTCACCGTCTGCTTGTCGAAGGGCACCTGGAGGTCCTCCTGAACGGGGCGCGCTCCCTGCACGGGAACGAAGCACTCCCGCGTGCCGAACAGGCCGGTGCGCACTGTGACCCACTTCGCCTCCTGCGAGGCGTCGTCGTAGAACACGTGCCCGATCTTGCCGATGTTCTCACCGCTGGAGTCCAGCAGGTGATGACCGATCAGCTCCTGCGGTCGCATGCTGATCACTTCCGTATTCGTGTTGCGGATATCGATGGAGACGGGAGCCGAAGGAGAGCGCTCCCCTTCCTCCTGCCGCCTCCTGAACGCACGTCTACCCTGGTCAACGCATTATCCTACATATGGCGGAACAGATATCGAACCCGGGTGGGCTGTTTAACGGAAATTGGCTCAAAGGGGCGGAGCGCGGAAACCGCTGAGGGGTCCGGCTATGGTGCCGCGGCCGCGGCAGGGGCGGTGTTTCTCGGTTGGGCCGCTTTTTACCCGTTGTCGGAGCCGTGGGATCCTCCCTCGGTCCCTGTTTCCGCCGCGCGGGGAAGGGCGGTTCCGGCGAACAGGTCGCGATCAGCTCGGTAACCGCGGCAGCACGGTCCGGAGCCGGGTTCCTTCCCGGAGAGGCGGGCGTTCTCCCCTCCGCGGGCCGGGCCTTAAAAGTTCCTTAAGCACGGCCTAACGCCTAGTTAGAGGCATGTTGGCGTGGCCGACGGCGACCCTAGCGTCCTTGTACCGGTCGCGGTGATGTGACCGGTTTCATGTGACCCCCGCTGTCGGAGGAAACGAACGTGACTACCCCCCTGGGTTGCTGGAGTTCCGGAGCCGGTCCACGTCCGGGCCGCCCTTCGCGTCGCCCGGGCAGCGGGCCACACCAACGGCGGTGGCGGCTGGCCTGCCTGTCGAGTTGCGCCGCGCGATCGCCGAACTGGCGCGTACCCCGAGGCTGCTCATCACGTGCGACTACGACAAGATCGTGGCGTCCGGCCTGAACGGGGTGTCGGCGTGCCCGCTGCCGGAAGCGGTGCACGCACTGCGCTCCCTTGCCGGGCTGCCCGCGACCTCGTGCGCGGTGATCTCGGGCCGGGCCCTGCCGGACCTGGCGATGGCCTCCCGGCTGCCGGCGGAGGTGCACCTGGTGGGCCGCGATGGCGCCGAGACCGACCCCCGTTTCCCCGTCCCCGCGGCGGAGAGCGCGGGAGAAGCCTTTCAGCCCGGTGAGGAGGGCGATGCTCTGGACGTGCTGCGCACCCAGACCGGCGCGACCGCGACACTCTCCCTCAGCGGGGAGCCGGGGGGCGACGTGGCCGCACGGCTCCTCCGTTCGGAGGCGGAGAGCCGGGCGGGGCGGGAAGAGGCGGCACCCGCGCACCGGATCGGCGATGCCCGCACCGCTGTGCTGCTGCTGGAACTGCTGGCGGAGGAACGCCGCCTGTGGTCGTTCGGTGCCCCCGCGCCGCCGATCGAGCGGCTGTCGATGCTGTCGAACCAGTGGTCGATCGCGCTGCTCGGCCCGGACGCGCGCCTCATGTGGTTCTGCCGTCCGGACCCGGACTCCGGTGCGGTGTTCGCCGAACTGCTCGGCGGGCGCGAGGGCGGGCACTTCGCCATCCGTCCTGACCACAGCGGCCGGCCGCTCGGCCAGCGCTACCTGCCGGGCACGATGACCGTGCAGACCCGGTGGTCGCGCCTGCTGGTCACGGATTACCTCGCGCACGACACCGCGCCGCACCGCACGGATATCGTCAGGGTGATCTCCGGATCCGCGCCCGCGGTCGTGGAGTTCGCGCCGCGCCCCGAGTTCGGCCGGGTTCCGGTGCGGCTGGTCCGTGAGGGCAAAGGGCTCCGGATCCTGGGGGCCGCGGAGTCGATGGTGCTGTACTCGCCGGGGGTGGAGTGGGAGATCAGCTCTGACGGCGCCAATGATGTGGCGCGGGGCGTGGCCCGTCCGGCGCCTGGGCGTCCCGTGCTGCTCGAACTGCGGTGCGGTACCGACGCGCTGTCGCCTCCCGCCGCCTCCGAGCCGCAGCGCCGGGAACACGCCGGGTCGTGCTGGTCGGACTGGCTGGCGGGATTGCGGCTTCCGGAGACCGACCGGGAGCTGGTCGCGCGCTCCGCCCTGACGCTGCGCGGATTGTGCCGGCCGGACGGTGCCGTCCTGGCGGCGGCGACGACCTCACTGCCCGAGGAGATCGGCGGGGTGCGCAACTGGGACTACCGGTACTGCTGGGTGCGCGACGCGGCGCTGAGCGCGCAGGCGCTGGTGTCACTCGGCTCCACCGCAGAGGCGGAGGCGTTCCTCGGGTGGGTGCACAGAGTGCTGGAGAGCCTGCCCGGCCCGGAACTGCTGCGCCCGCTGTACACACTGCGCGGCGACGACCTGGGGCCGGAATCGGTGATCGAAGCCCTGCCCGGCTACGCCGGGTCCAGACCGGTGCGGATCGGCAACCTGGCGGACCGGCAGGTGCAGCTGGACGTGTTCGGCCCGGTCGTGGAGCTTGTCGCCCAGCTCGCCGAGGCGCGAGGTCGGCTTCCTGACGGCGACTGGGACCTTGTCGTCGCGATGACCGAGGCCGTGGCGCGGCGCTGGCACGAACCCGATCACGGGATCTGGGAGGAGCGCCTGGAACCCCGGCACCACGTGTACTCCCGGGTGATGTGCTGGCTCACGATCGACCGCGCGATCCGGTTGGCGCGGCGGCACGGTCGCGAGCTGCCGGACTCCTTGGAGGAGCTGCGCGCGACCATCGCCGCCGATGTACTGGAACGGGGATGGAACGACGAGGTGCAGGCGTTCACCACCGCCTACGACGGAACCGACCTCGACGCCGCCTCCCTGCACATCGGACTGGCCGGGCTTATCGAGCCCAGCGATGAGCGCTTCCAGGCGACGGTGACGGCCATCGAGGAGGAGCTGCGCAGCGGCCCGGCCGTCTACCGGTACCGGCGCGACGACGGCCTGCCCGGCGGTGAGGGCGGTTTCCACCTCTGCGCGGCCTGGTTGATCGAGGCGTACTTGCTCACGGGACGGCGCACTGAAGCGGAGGAGCTGTTCAAGCAGTTGGTAGCCTGCGTCGGTCCCACAGGGCTGCTTCCCGAGGAGTACGACCCAGTGAGTGAACGTTCGCTGGGCAACCACCCCCAGGCGTACTCGCACATGGGGCTGATTCGCTGCGCCCGGTTGCTCGACGGCATGTGAATCCGGCCTGTTGCGCCGTTGTCCGCACAAGCCGCGCTTACCCCCGGCCGCTCCCGCTATCACTCCCATCCCGGCGGATGCGGCCGGTCCTGGCGCCCCCAGATCCCCTCCCCTTCTGGGGGCGCCCCTCCCTCGCTCCGGGCGGTGTGTGCCGTCATGGTGCCGGGCGCGTGGCAGGGGAGGCGCAGTCCGCCTACCCGTTGTTCCGGAGCCGCCAGGCCCGAGGTCCCTCCGACTCGGGGTGCGCCCCCGCTTCGGCGAACCGCAGCCGGATCCGGGCGCCGCCGAGCCTGCCGCGTTCGATGTGCACCGTGCCGCCCGTGCCCTCCACCGCGGACCGGGCGATGTCCAGGCCCAGTCCGGTGGAACCGCCCCCGCTGGCGCCGCGGCGCAGCGCGGCCGCCGGGTCGGCGATCCCCGTGCCGCCGTCCTCCACCACCAGGGTGACCCACCCGGCGTGGGCGACCAGCGCGACCGCGAGCGGCGTTCCGGGGGGCGTGTACCGGAAGACGTTGGTGAACAGGGCGTCGATCACCGCGGTGAGCTCGCTTCCGGTGAGGGCGATGCGCAGCGGGGCTTCCGGGAGATCGATCCCGCACGAGCGCTTCTGGTCCCTGGCGAGCATGCCCCAGAACTCCAGTCGCTCCCGGAGGAGCTCCACGATGTCGCAGCCGTCGGGATCGTGGTCGGGCGCGGCGTGATCGGCGGTGCTCCGGGCGGTACGGATGATGTCGTCCACCCCGTGCTCCAGGGTGGCCACCGCGCTGCGGATCCGTTCGGCCACCGGGCCCGTCCCGGCCTCGGCGTCCAGCCGCAGCGCGGTCAGCGGGGTGCGTAGCTGGTGTGAGACATCGGCGGCCATCTCCCGCTCCCTTTCCAGCAGTTCCTGCACCCGGTCGCCGATGGTGTTGACGGATGCGGCGAGCGTGGTCAGCTCCTCGGGGCCGCTCAGCCTGATCCGGGTCTTCAGATCACCGCGCCCGATCGCCGCGGCGGTGGTCGCGAGGACGTCCATGGCCCCGCGCAGGGAGGAGGTGAGGCGGTCGGCGAGCAGGACCGCGCCGGCCACCGCAGCGGCGGCCAGCAGGAGGACCAGCGCGATCGTGGCGAGGGCGGTGCCCGTCGGTCCGGAACGGGGGCGATGGATCTCCACGACGGCGGTCTCCGCCTCGGCCGTGCGCACCGGCCGCAGGTGCAGGGTTCCGCCGTCGGCCTCGACGTCCAGCTCCGTGTTTCGCGCCGCGGTCCACTGCACGTCGTCGGTGTCGGCGCGGCTCGCCCCGATCGTCGCCCCATTGGGCAGGTGCACGGCGAGCCGCCCCTCCGCCCCGGCCGGGGTACTGGCGATCACATGGCGCAGCACGTCGTCATCGGTGTCGGCCGCGGCGACGGCGGCAACGGTCGACGCCTGCAGGAGCGCCTCGTTGTCGGCTCGCTCGAGTTCCCCTTGCCACACGACCACAGTGATCGCCGCGACCAGGACCAGGGCCACCAGCATGGCGGTCAGCGCGGCGGATCGTGCCAGCAGCCGCCTCACTCCGGTTCCACCAGTTTCAGTCCCACGCCGCGCACTGTGTGCAGGAATCTCGGCTTGGCCGCGGTCTCGCCGAGCTTGCGGCGCAACCAGGACACGTGTACGTCGATGGTCTGGTCGTGCCCGCCGAACGGGTGCTGCCGCCAGACCGATTCGGCGAGCTCGCGCCGGGTGACGACCCGGCCGACCCGCTCCGCCAGGTAGGCCAGCAGATCGAATTCGAGCCGGGTGAGCTCCAAGGGCTGGTCGCCGAGAGAGGCCTGCCGGCGAGCCAGGTCGATGCTCAGCTCTTTGACGGTCAGTTTCTGGCCGGTGTCGCCGTCCTCTCCCTTGGCCGGCCCGCTCCGGCGCAACAGCGCGTTGATCCGCGCGGCCATTTGCACGCTGGAGAACGGCTTCACCACGTAGTCGTCCGCCCCGTCGTTGAGCAGCCGCACCACGGACCCCTCGTCGCCGCGCGCGGTCGCCACGATCACCGGCACGTCGCTGACCCCGCGGAGCATCCGCAGGGCGGCCGCGCCGTCGAGGTCGGGGAGCCCCAGGTCCAGGATGACCAGGTGCGGCTGCTGCTCCGTCGCCGTGCGGAGCGCGTCCAGAGCTGTACCGACCGGGTGAACAACGTGGCCGAGGTCGCTCAGCGCGCGGACCAGAGCCGCCCGCACCGTTTGGTCGTCCTCGACCAGTAACACCGTCGCCATGAAGGAAACCGTAACCAAGATCACGACCGAAGAGGACCGAAGTCCTCACTGTCTGCTGTGCCAACCACTGTGATACCGCCCAATCCGGGCGAATTCGCCTGGTAAGGGATCTTTAAAAGGACCGACATTCCGCCTTAAGGCTGTTTTAGGGCGACTGCAATTAACGTCACGTTCACGCCGGGACGCTAGTGGCGCCCGTCACAAACGGTGCGAGGCCGGAACCACGCCGGCCTGCTGTGAGGAGATGTCGTGGCACAAATTCTGATCAACGAGATGGCCAAGGTGTACCCGGATGGCACCCGGGCCGTCAACGACCTCGATCTGGAGATCCAGGACGGCGAGTTCCTGGTGCTCGTCGGCCCTTCGGGGTGTGGCAAGACCACCGCTCTGCGGATGATCGCCGGACTGGAGCAGATCAGCGAAGGCACACTCAGTATTGGGGAGCGCGTCATCAACGCCGTGCCCGCCCGGGACCGGGACGTGGCGATGGTGTTCCAGTCGTACGCCCTCTATCCCCACCTGAACGTCTTCGAGAACATCGCGTTCGGACTTCGCCTGCGCAAGATCGGCAAGGACCAGATCGACAAGCGCGTACGCGAGGTGGCGGGCGTTCTGGAACTGGAGGAGCACCTCAAACGCAAGCCGGGCCAACTCTCCGGTGGTCAGCGGCAGCGTGTGGCGATGGGCCGCGCGATCGTCCGGGAGCCCCAGGCGTTCCTGATGGACGAGCCCCTGTCCAACCTGGACGCGAAGCTCCGGGTGCAGATGCGCGCGCAGATCGCTCGCATCCAGCGTGACCTGGGTGTCACCACCGTCTACGTCACGCACGACCAGACGGAGGCGATGACGCTCGGCGACCGGGTGGCCGTGATGAAGCGGGGCGTGCTGCAGCAGGTCGGGCCGCCCCAGGAGCTCTACGACCACCCGCGCAACCTCTTCGTGGCGGGGTTCATCGGTTCGCCCGGCATGAACCTGCTCTCCGCGGAGCTGGAGCGCGATGACGACGGCCGGTACCGGGCTCGCATCGGCTCTCAGGCGCTGGAACTTCCCGAGAGCCTGCTGCACCAGCGGCCCGCCCTCCGCGCCTACGCCGGGCAGGAGGTCGTGCTGGGGATCCGCCCGGAGGACATGGAGGACGCCGAGATCGTCGGCGCCACCCGGGGCGCGACCCTGGAGTCGGTCGCGGACCTGGTGGAGGCGATGGGGTCCGACGTCCTGGTGCACTTCCCGATGGACGCCGCCCCGGTCGTCACCGAGGACACCAAGGAACTCGCCCGAGACTCCGGCGCCACCGACGCCGGCTTCACCGGAGCGGAGAAGAAGCCGGTACTGGTCGGCCGGTTCAGCCCGCGCACCCACGTCTTCGAAGGGCAGCCGATCACGGTGGCCGTCGACACCGCGCGGCTGCAGTTCTTCGACCGGACCAGCGGAATGTCGATCTTCGACGACTGACTTCGACGACTGAGGAGTCCCGATGAGATACCCCCCGTGGACCGCGGCACTGATCGCGGTCACCCTCGGTGTCAGCTTGGCATCGTGCAGTGATAACGAAGGTGGCGGCGACGGCGAACTGGCCGGCCACACCATCGAGGTCGTCGCTCCGTGGAGTGGTGACGAGCAGCAGCAGTTCGAGCGGGTGCTGAGCGCCTTCGAGGAGCGGACCGGCGCCACCGTCGATTACACCAGCGCCGGCGACGAGCTGCCGACCGTGCTGCAGACCCGCGTGCAGGGGGACACCGTCCCCAATGTGGCGATCGTGGCCCAGCCCGGCCTCATCCGGCAGTTGGCCGACAGCGACGCGCTTAAACCGCTGGCCCCGGACGTCCTGGAGGTCCTCGACGAGCACATGGCCGGGGCGTGGCGGGAGTTCGGAGAGGTGGACGGCACCCCGTACGGCCTCTACTTCAAAGCGGCGAACAAGTCGCTGGTCTGGTACAACGACGCGACGTTCACCGAGACCGGCGCGGCCTCGCCCCACACGTGGGAGGAGTTCCTGGAGATCTCCAACGGCCTGGCCGACATGGGGGTCGAGCCGCAGTCCATCGGCGCCGCCGACGGCTGGGTGCTCACCGACTGGTTCGAGAACATCTACCTGCGCACCGCCGGTCCTGAGATGTACGAGAAGCTCAGCCGGCACGAGATCCCGTGGACGGATCCCTCGGTCCGCGAGGCCTTGGAGGTCATGGCGGAGCTGTTCGGCGAGGACAGGCTGATCGCGGGCGGCGGTGGAACGGCGCTGCAGACGGACTTCCCGGATTCCGTGATCAACGTCTTCGGGGAGGAGCCGGAGGCCGCCATGCTGACCGGCGCGGACTTCGTGGGAACCGTCGTTTCGGAGAGCACGAACGCCGACGTGGGCGACACCGCGCGGACGTTCCCGTTCCCGTCGATCGGAGGCAGCGGCGACTCGCTGGTCGTCGCCGGGGATGCCGCGGTGGCCATGAAAGACGACAAGCCCACCCGGGAACTGCTGAAGTTCCTCGCCTCGCCTGAGGCGGGCGAGGAGTGGGCCGAACTCGGCGGTTTCCTCTCCCCCAACCAGAACGTCTCGTTCGACGCCTACCCGGACGAGACCACCCGAGGGATCGCCAAGCACCTGATCGGCGCGGGCGACGGTGTGCGGTTCGATCTCTCCGACCAGGTGCCCGCCGCATTCGGGGCGACCAACGGAGCCGGTATGTGGAAGACCCTTCAGGACTTTCTCGCCGACCCCGACGACGTCGACGGTGCCATGGAACGACTCGAGGCGGACGCCGCCAAGGCGTACGACACGTAGACAAGGCGATCGCACATGAAGTTCCGTCTCCCCTCCCCATCCCGTACCGCCGGAGATCCCACGAGCGCCCGCGGACCGCAGGACGGCGCGCGCTTCGGGGAACCCTCCCGCACGGCGCTGCTCTTCCTGCTCCCCGCGGCGCTGCTGTTCGCGGTCTTCCTGGTCTACCCGACCATCTACTCGTTCGTGCGCAGCTTCTTCGACGCCTCGGGCGACGAGTTCGTCGGGCTGGGCAACTACGTCAGCATGTTCACCGACGCCCGGACCCTGACCGCGATCAGGAACACCGGTATCTGGGTGCTGGTCGCCCCGGCGCTGGTCACCGGGCTTGGTCTGGTCTTCGCCGTGCTCACCGAGCGCATCAGGTGGGCGACCGCGTTCCGGCTGCTGCTGTTCATGCCGATGGCGATCTCGCTCTTCGCCTCCGGGATCATCTTCCGCCTCGTCTACGAGGAGGACCCCGAACGCGGCATCGTGAACGCGGCGGTCGTCAGCGTGCACGACATGTTCACCTCCTCCGCCGAATACCCCGAGGCCCTTCCCCGCGACGATGACACGCTGGAGGTCACGGAGGGCGGGTACACGACCTCCGCGACCTACGAGCAGGGCGACGTGGTCGAACTGCCGCTGGTGGGCTTCAAACCCGGCGACCTGCCAAGCCAGGCCGAGGCGGCCGCCGTCCCCGAGCCGGCCGGCAACGAACTGCGCGGCACGGTGTGGCTGGACGCGTCGTTCGGCGGCGCGGAGAACCGGATCGATCCCGGCGAGAACGGGATGCCCCGGGTCACCGTCGAAGCCGTGCGCGACGGACAGGTCGTCGCCACCACGTCCGCGGGCAACGACGGCCGGTTCACCCTGCCCGACCTGGGAGCCGGCGAGTACCGGCTCCGGCTGGCCGAAAGCGACTTCGAGGCGCCCTTCCGCGGACTGACCTGGCTCGGATCGTCCCTGATCACCCCGGTGATCATCTCCTCCTGGATCTGGATCATGACCGGGTTCGCGATCACCTTCATCGCGGCGGGGCTCTCGGCGATACCGCGCGAGGCGCTCGAAGCCGCACGGGTGGACGGCGCCACCGAATGGCAGGTGTTCCGAAAGGTCACCGTGCCGCTGCTGGGACCCCTGCTGCTCGTCGTCTTCGTCACGCTCATGATCAACGTGCTGAAGATCTTCGACCTGGTGTTCGTGATCGCCCCCGGCTCGGTGCAGGCCGAGGCCAACGTCATCGCCCTGCAGATGTGGCAGGTGTCGTTCGGCGCGGGAGGGAACCAGGGGCTGGGAAGCGCCCTCGTCGTACTGCTCCTGCTGCTGGTGCTGCCGATCATGCTGTTCAACATCCGCCGATTCCGACGGGAGCGCTCGTGACCACCCCGACGAAAACCACCGGCCCCTCTGTGGCCGAAGTGGAGGTGTCCGTATCCGGCTCGCCTCGTCGCGGCGTCGCGGCGCGACTGGTCGGCAAGCTCGGCACCGGTACAGTGCAGTTCTTCCTTGTGGTGGTGGCCCTCTTCTGGATGCTGCCGGTCATCGGACTGCTGGTCGTGTCGTTGCGGTCCGAAGCCGACAACACCGCGAGCGGCTGGTGGACCATCTTCCTCAAACCCGCCGAGCTGACCCTCGGCAACTACGGGGACCTGGCCCGTAACGAGGCGATCCTGAAAGCCTTCCTGAACACCTTCTACATCTCGGTGCCCGCCACCGTTCTGGTGGTGGTGATCGCCGCCCTGGCCGCCTACGCGCTGGTGTGGATGGAGTTCCCGGGCCGGGACTGGCTGATGATCGGCGTGGTGGCCCTGCTGGTGCTGCCCATCCAGGCAGCGCTGATCCCCATCGCCAAGCTCTACGGCGCGCTGGACGTATACGGCCACATCATCGGCGTCATCCTGTTCCACGTCGCCTTCGGACTGCCGTTCGCCATCTTCCTGCTGCGCAACTTCTTCGCCGGAATCCCGCGCGACCTGCTGGAGGCGGCGCGGATGGACGGCGGCAGCGAGTGGCTGATCTTCCGCAAGGTCGTGCTCCCCGTCGCACGCCCGGCCCTGGCTTCGCTGACCGTCTTCCAGTTCCTGTGGGTCTGGAACGACATGCTGGTGGCCCTGGTCTTCGCGGACCCGGACGCGGCGCCGATCACCGTGGCGCTGCGTGCCCAGCTGCGCCAGTTCGGCACGAACATCGACCTGCTGGCCTCGGGAGCGTTCCTGTCGATGCTGGTCCCGCTGCTGGTGTTCTTCGCCTTCCAGCGCTACTTCGTACAAGGCATGTTCGCCGGCTCCACGAAGTAGCGGGGGCACGGGGCGACGCGACTGTACGGACGGAGCAGCCGCGCCGCCCCGTCTCGGGGGCTCTGTCCCGGGCCCTGGGCGGGCCCTCAGCGTCCGCTGAGGGCCCGCCCTTGACGCATCTCCGCCGCTTCTTCGGTGGCCGGGCGGTAGGGCGCCCGAACACCGGCTGACCGGGGACGTGGGCCGCGTACCGGACTGCCCGCCGGAGCGGGGCCTGTTCCGCGTGCCGAGGCGCGGCGGCCTCGATAATCTTGGTCTTGGACGCAGCAGGTGAACGTTGAGTAGGAGACCCTTGCGCATCGCGAGATTCTCATCCGGCGAGGACGTCGGTTTCGGCCTGATCGAGGCGGAACAGGACAGCGGGCAGGAGTACGTTGCCCGGATGAGCGGGCACCCCCTGCTCGGGAACATCCAGCTCACGGGGGAGCGCGCCAAGCTTGAGGACGTCCGGCTCCTCTCACCGGTGCTGCCGAGCAAGGTGGTCTGCATCGGCAAGAACTACGCCGATCACATCGCCGAGATCGCCGACGTCACCGGAGAGCCCACCGACGACCCTGCGGTCTTCCTCAAGCCCTCCACCGCGGTCACCGGCCCCGGCGACCCTGTGTTCTACCCTCCCATCTCCGAGCGGGTGGACTTCGAGGGGGAGCTGGCCATCGTCATCGGCCGGGTGTGCCGCGAAGTCCCGCGAGAGCGCGTGAAGGACGTCGTCTTCGGCTACACCTGCGCCAACGATGTGACGGCACGTGACCTGCAGCAGACGGACAAGCAGTGGACCCGGGCGAAGGGCTTCGACTCCTTCTGCCCCCTCGGTCCGTGGGTCGAGACCGGCCTGAGCCTGGAGGAGGCCGGCGACCTGCGGGTCACCACCACCGTCGACGGCGAGGTGCGCCAAGACGGCCGCACGTCGAGCTTCATCCACGACATACCGGCGATGATCTCCTACATCACCTCCTTCATGTCCCTGCTGCCCGGGGACGTCGTCCTCACCGGCACCCCGGCGGGCGTGGGCCCGGTCGAGGTCGGCCAGCAGATGACGATCGCCGTCGAGAAGGTCGGCGAGCTGAGCAACCGGGTCGTCGCCCGGGAGTGACGGCAGTGCTCCGTCCTGGCCTGCTGGTTCTTGCCGTCCGGCGCACGCCAGTAGGCTGGGGCCGTGACTGAGACGCCGATCCGCACCCGCTTCGCCCCGTCACCCACGGGCATGTTCCATGTCGGCGGCGCGCGCTCCGCGCTGTTCAACTGGGCGCTCGCCCGGCAGCGCCCCGACGGCAGGTTCGTGCTGCGCGTCGAGGACACAGACGCCGCGCGCAACAAGCCGGAGTGGACCGAGGGCATCATCAGCGCCCTGGCCTGGCTGGGAATCCACGAGGAGGACCCGCACTTCGAGGGGCCCTACTTCCAGTCGGCCTATGCCGACAAGCACCGCGAGGCCGCCGAGGCCCTCTTCAAGGAGGGGCGGGCCTACTATTGCGACTGCACCCGCGAACAGGTGCAGGAGCGCCGCGGCAACCCGCATCTCGGCTACGACGGTTTCTGCCGCGACCGCGGGCTGGAGGCCGGTCCGGGGCGGGCGCTGCGGTTCCGGGTGCCTGACGGCGGACCGACGGTCGTCGACGACCGGATCCGCGGCCGGGTGGAGTTCGAGCACGCCTCCATTGAGGACTTCGTCATCGCGCGCGCCGACGGTTCCCCACTGTTCGTGCTGGCCAATGTGGTCGACGACGTCGAGATGGAGATCACCCACGTCGTCCGGGGTGAGGAGCACCTGTCCAACACACCGAAGCAGCAGTTGCTGTGGCAGGCGCTGGGCCGGACCCCGCCGGTGTGGGCGCACCTGCCCGTCATCGTCAACGAGAAGCGGCAGAAGCTGTCCAAGCGCCGCGACAAGGTGGCCCTGGAGTCCTACCAGGAGGAGGGCTACCTCCCGGAGGCGATGGTCAACTACCTGATGCTGCTCGGCTGGTCGCCCGGCGGCGACCGGGAGATCATGCCCTGGTCCGAGATGGAACCGCTGTTCGCGGTCTCCGACGTGAACAGTTCCAGCGCCTTCTTCGACGAGCAGAAGCTGCGGGCGTTCAACGGCGAGTACATCCGCGCGCTGAACGCGGACGAGTTCGTCGAGCGGTGCCGGCCGTGGCTGGCCCCGGAGCGCGTGCCCTGGCCCGAGGAGAACTTCGACGAGGACGTATTCGCGGCCATCGCCCCGCTCGCGCAGAGCCGGGTCGCCGTGCTCAGCGAGATCGTGCCCAACGTCGATTTCCTGTTCCTGGACGAGCCGGTCGAGGACGAGAAGAGCTGGTCCAAGGCGATGAAGCCCGGGGCCGGTCGCGAGATGCTTGCAGCCGCGCTGGAGAGGTTCGCCGATCCCGCTCTGCCGTGGGAGGCGGGAACGCTCAAGGGCGCGCTGGAGGAGATCGGCGCGTCGCTCGGTTTGAAACTCGGAAAGGCGCAGGCGCCGGTGCGTGTGGCGGTCACCGGCCGCACAGTGGGGCTGCCCCTGTTCGAGTCCCTGGAGCTGCTGGGCCGCGAGCGCGTGCGGGAGCGGCTGCGCGCCGCACTGGCCAAGCTGGAGAGGGACGCTTCGGCGAGCGCGTGACACCCGCACGCGGGTGCTCGGGGCTGCGCCGGGCCGTCCGATCCGGTTCGCGAGCACTCCCGATCTCCGCTACAGTAATGGCTGCGCCGAAGGGAGCGGAGCCCGACAGGGACCGACCTCTGAGTAGCACTGGGGTATGGTGTAATCGGCAGCACGACTGATTCTGGTTCAGTTAGTCTAGGTTCGAGTCCTGGTACCCCAGCGATGGCGCCGGTTCGGACCGTTGTCGCGAACCAGCCCGGCCGCGAAAGCCAGCGGCCATAGGCCCCCGTCGTCTAGTGGCCTAGGACGCCGCCCTCTCAAGGCGGTAACGGCGGTTCGAATCCGCTCGGGGGTACGCACTGGGAAAGGCTCCCACGTTCGGTGGGGGCTCTTTTTCTGCCGATCGGAGTGATCCGGTCGGTACCGGGACGCACGACTCCTCCGGGGCGGCGGGAAACCGGCCCCCGGCAGGGCGTGCCCCGGTTTGCGCAGGCCCCCGTCGTCTAGTGGCCTAGGACGCCGCCCTCTCAAGGCGGTAACGGCGGTTCGAATCCGCTCGGGGGTACCAGCGTGGGCCCTTACCCGTTCGTGTCAGGGCGCTCGCGGGAAGCGCGCATGGTGGAACGGCCCGGTACGGGGCGGGCGTCGGACGGGGTGCCCGCGTTCCCCGAGGGGCCGAAGGAGCCGCCGATGACCCCCCCGTTCCTCTCCCGCGCCGCTGTGGTCGCGGCTGCCGCGCTCGCCCTGGCGGGGTGCGAGTACCACCAGAAGTCGTGCGAGAACAACATCTGCACGCTGACGACCAACTCTCCCTACGAGGACGAGTTCCCCAACGGGGACCGCTACGCGGTCGAGGAGATCGACGCGGGTGAGACGGTCACGGTCTCGGCGGGATCCTTCGGGAACGAGGAGACCGCGGAGCTCGGCGAGGGGGAGATCGCACGACTGGGCGAGTACACCGCCGCCGTTGAGTCCATCGACGACGGCGAGGTCACGGTCGTCTTCCGGCCCGGCGGTCAGGGAGGCGGCTGAGGCGCGGGCCGTGCTCCACCCGGGCGTTCCGCACCGGAACGAGGAGCGGATCAGCAGTCGGCGCCGCCTCGGAGGCGCCGGGCCGATACGTCCTCCTGGGCGAGCCGGTGCAGCGACACCAGAGCCTGGTCCATGAGGGCGGTCATGGCCGCCACGTACTCGACCACCTGCTCGCGTGGCGCGGCGGGGTCGACCCGGCCGACGTCGTGCTCCGCCGCTGTGTGCACGGCCTCCGCGTAGAGGTCCAGGGTCTGGGGGTCGACCTGGTACCCGACCCGGGCCAGGGTGACGATCGTCCTGGTGAGCTGGTGCCGCGCGGGGGAGAGGGGGCTCACCCGCCATCCGAGCCGGGCGAGGAGCTCGTCGGTGCTCCGCTCGGCCTCGCGCCATTCGGGCCCGTCGTTGTGCGGAGTGTCGGGGGTGAGCGCGTACTGCACGGTGCCCAGCAGGCGGTGCAGGTCGATACCGGTGTCGTCGATGGCCTCCAGGATGGTGCGGATCTTCGCCAGTGGAGCCTCGGCCCCTTCCACCAGCGCCCGGATGAGCCGCAGCCGCCGCAGGTGGGCGTCGGAGTAGACGGCCTGCGTCGCGGACGTGGCCTCGCCCTTGGGGAGCAGCTCTTCACGCAGGTAGTACTTGATCGTCGCGACCGGCACACCGCTGCGCCGGCTCAGTTCGGAGATGCGCAACCGTAAATCCCTTCCCTTCTGTTTTGGATAGTACTACTCTCCAAAACTAGAGAGTGGTGCTATCTGGTTTGGGAGAGCCGTGGCCGAGATCGAGAACGGGCGCCGCACGACCGAACCGCGCGAGACCCTCACCGTGTTCCTGATCGGGTTCCGGGTGAACGCCCTACTCAAACCGCATCGCTGGTGGTGGGTCACCAGGGCCTTCCGGGAGATGGAGGCCGAACTGCTGGCCGACCCCCGGTGCGGACTGCTGCACAGCAGCACGCTGGTCGGGACCCGCGGGGTCACCTCGGTGCAGTACTGGGAGAGCACGGAGGCGTTGATGAGCTACGCGCACGCTGACAGGCACAGCAATGCCTGGCAGGAGGCCTACCGCCGCCTGGACGGGTCGGCCGGCATATGGCACGAGACCTACGAGATCGGCGCCCCGCAGTCCGGGGACGGCCGGGGCTACGAGGCGATCTATCTGGACCTTCCGCGGAGGGGGCTCGGGACGGCCCTTGGGACGAGGCCGGTCACCCGCGAGACCCGCCGGGCCGCCAACCGGCTCGCCCGACCTGCGCGGCCGCAACGGGGCGGCGCAGGTTAACCGCGGCATGCCGCCGCCCGGCGGTCGCCTAAGCTGTGCGGACAATGCGGGCGCACCGGCGCGTTCCACGTGTCCCGGCGCTCTCGCGGGTGTCGTTGGGCAGGAACAGGGGCATGCGTACACAGCTCAATCGCACGCGCGTCCGCCTCAAGGGCGGCGCGATCCTCGGAACGGTCCTCCTGCTGTCGGCCTGCGCGGCCGATGACGGAACGGGCGGCGAGCCGGGAGGCAACGGGCAGGCCAACGCCCCGGAGGAGCGCGGCGCCGCGCCGGGGGACCCCTCCGACGTCGCCACCGACCTGGAGCTGCCGTGGGACTTCGAGTTCCTGCCCGACGGCGACGCGCTGGTGACCGAGCGGGACAGCGCCCGGATCCTGCGCGTGACCCCCGAGGGTGAGGTCAGTGAAGTGGGAACGGTCCAGGGCGTCGACCCGGGGACCGAGGGCGGGCTGCTCGGGATGGCGCTGCCGCCCGACTTCGAATCCGCGCCCTATGTCTACGTCTATTTCACCTCCGGATCCGACAACCGGATCGTGCGGATGCCCTTCGACGACGGCGACCTCGGCGATCCCGAGGTGCTCCTCGACGGCCTCCCCAAGTCCCCCGTGCACAACGGAGGCCGCATCGCCTTCGGGCCGGACGGCATGCTTTATGCCGGGGGCGGCGACGCACAGGAGGCCGAGTCGGCCCAGGACACCGATTCCCTCGCGGGTAAGATCCTGCGGCTGACCCCGGACGGGGGCGTCCCGGAGGGCAACCCCTTCGGCAACGAGGTCTACAGCTACGGCCACCGCAACGTGCAGGGTCTGGCCTGGGACGACGAGGACCGGCTGTTCGGCGTCGAGTTCGGCCCCGACTCCGATGACGAGATCAACATGATCGAGGCGGGCGGCAACTACGGCTGGCCCGAGGTCACGGGCACCGGCGGTGGGGACGACTACATCGACCCCGTCGTCGTCTGGGACCCCGCTGAGGCCTCGCCCAGCGGCGGGGTGATCGCCGGCGGATCGCTGTGGGTCGCGGCCCTGCGCGGGGAGCGTCTCTGGCAGGTCCCGCTGACCGGTGACGCCGGCGACCCGGTGGGTGAGCCGCGGGAGCACTTCGTCGGCGAGTACGGGCGGCTGCGGCACGTGGCGGTCACCCCCGACGGCGGCGAGCTCTGGATCAGCACGAGCAACCACGACGTGCGCGGTGACCCCGGCGAGGGAGACGACCGCATTCTGCGCGTCCCCCTGCAGGACTGATCCGGCGTAGAGCGCACCGTGGCGCTCCCGCGGAGGGCGCGCACCGGCCGGAGCCGGTGCGCGCCTTTACCGGAAGCGGCGGGGAGATCAGGGGGCGGACTCGTGGCTGTGCAGCGCCTCGGTGATCTTCTCGGCGGCGGCGGTCACGGCCTGGGCGTGCAGCCGGCCGGGGGAACGGGTGAGGCGCTCGATCGGCCCGGAGACCGAGATGGCGGCGATGACGCGGCCGCCGGGTCCGGAGACGGGGGCGGAGACCGAGGCGACCCCGTGCTCGCGCTCGCCGACGCTCTGCGACCACCGACGCCGGCGGACCTGGGTGAGGCTGGCCGCGGTGAAGCGCGCGCCCCGGAGGGATCGGCGGATGCGCTCGGTGTCCTCCCACGCCAGCAGGATCTGGGCCGCCGATCCCGCGTTCATGGGGAGTTCGCTGCCCACCGGGACCGTGTCGCGCAGCCCGCTGGTGCGTTCGGCCGCGGCCACGCACACGCGAACGTCGCCCTGGCGGCGGTAGAGTTGAGCACTTTCACCGGTGAGGTCGCGCAACTGGGCGAGCACGGGATTGGCAACGGCCAGCAGCCGGTCCTCACCGGTGGAGATGGAGAGTTCACCGAGGCGGGGGCCGAGCACGAAGCGGCCCTGGCCGTCCCGGGTGACCATGCGATGGCGCTCCAGAGCGACGGCCAGGCGGTGCGCGGTCGGCCGCGCCAGCCCGGTGAGCCGTACGAGCCGGGCCAGTGACGCCGGGCCGGACTCCAGGGCGTCGAGAACAGACATGGTCTTGTCCAGGACACCGACGCCGCTGGATGGGCTAGAGTTGTCCATAGCTTGATATTGCCGTCTCGCTATTTGGAAAGCAAGTCCGCTCGAAAACTCCGCGTCGCGGGCATTGCGACCACGGGAGACCCCCGGGGCCGTCCTCACGGGCGGAGCGCACCGGCGAGAGGCGCGCCAAACGAAACGTCGAGACGCGAGGAGTCGCAATGGCTCGCACAATGGCCGAGAAGGTCTGGGAGGAGCACGTCGCACGGCGTGCCGAGGGGGAGCCCGACCTGCTCTACATCGACCTGCACCTGGTGCACGAGGTCACCAGTCCCCAGGCGTTCGAGGGCCTGCGCCTCGCCGGCCGTCCGGTCCGCCGTCCGGACCTGACGCTGGCGACCGAGGACCACAACGTTCCCACCGAGAACATTCTCGGCCCCATCGCCGACAAGGTGTCGCGCACCCAGATCGAGACACTGCGCAAGAACGCCTCCGACTTCGGCGTGCGGCTGTTCCCCATGGGCGACCTCGACCAGGGCATCGTGCACGTCGTCGGCCCGCAGCTCGGACTCACCCAGCCGGGCATGACCATCGTCTGCGGCGACAGCCACACCAGCACCCACGGCGCTTTCGGCGCACTGGCGTTCGGTATCGGCACCAGCCAGGTGGAGCACGTCTTGGCCACGCAGACGCTGCCGATGACCCCGTTCAAGACGATGGCGGTCACCGTCAACGGCACACTCAAGCCCGGTGTGACCTCCAAGGACATCATCCTCGCCGTCATCGCCAAGATCGGTACCGGCGGCGGCCAGGGCTACGTCATCGAATACCGCGGCGAGGCCATCCGGGCGCTGTCGATGGAGGCCCGGATGACCGTCTGCAACATGTCGATCGAGGCCGGCGCCCGGGCCGGGATGATCGCGCCGGACGAGACCACGTTCTCCTACATCAAGGGCCGCCCGCACGCCCCCGAGGGCGCCCAGTGGGACGCCGCGGTGCGGCACTGGCGCAGTCTGCGGACCGACGACGACGCCGAGTTCGACATGGAGGTCGTGCTCGACGCCGAGGAACTCAGCCCCTTCGTCACCTGGGGAACCAACCCGGGCCAGGGGGCGCCGCTGAACGATGCCGTGCCCGACCCCGCCTCCTTCGAGGATCCGGCGGCGCGTGCCGCAGCGGAGAAGGCCCTGGAATACATGGACCTCACCCCGGGGACCCCGCTGCGCGAGGTCGGGGTCGAAACGGTCTTCCTGGGCTCCTGCACCAACGGCCGGATCGAGGACCTGCGGGCGGCCGCGGAGATCATACGCGGGCGCCGGGTCGCCGACGGCGTCCGCATGCTGGTCGTTCCCGGCTCCATGCGGGTCAAGGAGCAGGCGAACGCCGAAGGGCTCGGTGAGGTCTTCACCGAGGCCGGCGCCGAATGGCGCGAGGCGGGCTGCTCGATGTGCCTGGGGATGAACCCCGACCAGCTCAAGCCGGGGGAGCGCAGCGCTTCGACGTCCAACCGGAACTTCGAAGGGCGCCAGGGCAAGGGAGGACGTACCCACCTGGTCTCCCCGCTGGTCGCCGCCGCGACCGCTGTCCGGGGCACCCTCTCCTCCCCCGATGACCTGTGACCACGGCCGGCACCACACGACCTAGGGATTGAAGTAGCGACATGGAGAAGTTCACCGTCCACACCGGCCGCGCCGTTCCGCTGCGCTACAGCAATGTGGACACCGACCAGATCATCCCCGCTGTCTACCTCAAGCGGGTCAGCCGGACCGGCTTCGAGGACGGGCTGTTCGCCGCGTGGCGGGCCAACGACCCCGAGTTCGTGCTGAACCAGCCGCAGTACAAGGACGGGACCGTGCTGATCGCCGGTTCCGACTTCGGGACCGGGTCCTCGCGCGAACACGCCGTGTGGGCGCTGCAGGACCACGGATTCAAGGCCGTAGTGGCCCCGCGCTTCGCCGACATCTTCCGCGGCAACTCGCTGAAGGGCGGGCTGCTCACCGTCGTGCTGCCGCAGCAGGTCATCGAACGGCTGTGGGACATGGTCGAGGCCGACCCCGCCACCGAGGTCACGGTGGACCTGCAGGAGCGCGAGGTGCGGGCACCGGGGGTCTCGGAGCCGTTCGAGCTGGACGACTACACGCGCTGGCGGCTGCTCGCAGGACTGGATGACATCGCCTTGACCCTCCGCGAGACGGAGGCGATCGACGACTACGAAACCCGGCGCAAGTCGTGGCTCCCAGTAACCCAGTAGGGAGCGAAGACCCGGCGGACGAGGAATTTTACCTTGATTTGGCAGAGCGCCTCAGAGAGGCTCATCGCCGGGCCCACGCACTCCCGGAAGGCGTCCGAATTCCGGTGATTCGTAGGCTTTTGACCGTTACGGAGGCGGTCAAAAGGGACCCCGTACGCGCCTCAGAGCGGCTCGATCGGATGCTCGAAGAGCTCCCACCCCAGGTCGATGACCCCCCGACACGCTGATTTCCCAGGCGTTTGTGTTTGTGCTCAGGGCCTCACGTCCCCTAATTTCGTGCGAGCAAGGGGGAACCGGAGGAAGCAATGAACAAGCGTGACCTGATTGACGCGATCTCCGACCGGCTGGGGGACAAGAAGACCGCCACCGAGGCGGTGAACGCCTTGTTGGAGACCATTCAGCACACCGTCGCCTCTGGCGACAAAGTGGCCATCACCGGATTCGGAGTTTTCGAGAAGTCCGAGCGCGCCGCCCGTACGGCCCGCAACCCGGCCACCGGGGCCCAGATCAACGTTCCCGCGCAGTACGTTCCGAAGTTCCGTGCGGGGGCCGATTTCAAGGCTCTGGTGAACGGCGAAAGGTAAGAAAGCACGTCCCATGACCGAGCGCTCCGCTCGGGTGGCTGCCCGGGCCCTTCGGGGCCCGGGCAGCGGCATGTGCGGCGGTCCGGCGCCGCCGGGTCACCGAACCTTCTGGAGGATGCTCCCGCCTTCAGGCGGGGGAGGAATCTGGTTCCTCGCGTAGCGGGACAAGAAGCGCCGAACCACAGCGGTTCCGCAACTGTCGCACCTTCTGCATAGATTGGCCGCCATGCCCACGAAGACGACTCAGGACACCGGTTCCGCCCGGTACACCTACCGTCTTCGCCTGTCTGCTACCGCGCGTCGGGCGCTGCTGGCCGAATGGGGCCGGTGCCGGTGGGTGTGGAACCAATGCGTCGCCGAGTCCAGGACGGCGCACAAGGCCAAAGAGAAGTGCGGCCCAGCCCGGCTCGACACGATGCTGACCGGCTGGCGCGCCGGTAAGTGCTGGCTGGCCAAGGGCGCCAGTGTCCCCCAGCAGCACACCATCCGGGATTTCGCTAAATCCCGCGCCAAGGCGCTCAAGGACATCAAGGCCAGGTTGCCCATGCGGCAGCGCGCGGGGATGCCCCGGTTCAAGAAGAAGGACCTTGCGGATCCGACGCTGAACTACTCGCGGCGCGGCTTCCGGTTGAAAGAGGGGCGGTTACACCTGGCCGGGGGCATCAGTGTGCGGGTGGTGTGGTCGCGCGACCTTCTGGGTGAAGCGTCGTCGGTTCGGGTGTACCGCGACGCGCTGGGCCACTGGTACGCCTCGTTCGTCGTCTCCGCCAAGGGTGATCCGATGGCCCCTACGGGGCGGGTGATCGGTATCGACTGGGGTGTGAAAGAGTTGGCGACCACCACCAGCGAGGACCACGACCTTGCCCACCCCGAGTACGGGAAGAACGCCGCCGCGAAGCTGGCCCGGTATCAGCGGATGATGGCGCGGCGCCGTCAACCTAGGGGCAAGGCGCAGAGTCGGGGGTACCGCAAGGCCCAACGCATGGCGGCGAAGCTGCACAAGAAGGTCGCCCGGCAGCGCCAGGACACCGCCCGTAAGTGGGCCAAGGCCGTTGTGCGCGATCATGACGGCCTGGCGGTGGAGGACTTCCGTCCCAGGTTTCTGGCCAAGTCGACTATGGCGCGTAAAGCCGCTGACGGGGCGATCAGTGCGACTAAGGCGGCCTTGGTGGAGATGGGACGCAAGCACGGGCGTGGTGCGCGCCTGGTGCATCCGGCGCACACCACGATGGATTGCGCATGGTGCGGAGCGAGAACCAAGCACGCACTACCTCTTTCCGAGAGAACGTATGCCTGCACCGTGTGCGGGGTCGTATCCCCGAGGGATAAGAACTCCGCGCGTGTGATGCTGGTCCGGGCTGGTCTGGCCCCGGATGGTGTTGAGGGTGGAAGACCAGACGGGGCGCTGCCTCGTTTGGCGGCCTGAGCCATGAATCCCCACGTACGCCATGGAGGTGCCGCGTTAGCGGCGACCGGCCGCAAGGCCGGGCGGGAATCTCCCGCCTTCAGGCGGGGGAGCAGTCAAAGCCCCAGCCGGCCCAGGAGCTTGGCCGTGTGAGGCCCCACACCGAGCGCGGCCGCCGCGCGCAGGTCCTCAAGGGTGTCGACATCGCGGCGCACGCCGGCCACGTCGCCGAGCACGAGCTCGGACGCGCCGTTGCGGCGGTGCCGGCGGCGTGACGCCCCTTCGAACGCGGGGGCGAACTCCGCGCCCGGCGCTGCGGTGTAGAGGGTCGTGCCGACCCCCGGAGCGTCGGCGAGGAAGGAGCGCTCGCGGTGCCCGGCCTCGCGCAGGACCCGATCGAGTTCGCCGGGGCGCAACGCGGGAAGGTCCGCCGACAGTGCGCACACCCCCGCCTCGGGGTGGCGCCGCACCGCCTCGGCGGCTCCGTGCAGAAGCGCCGGGTTGAGTCCGAGAGCGGGCTCGTCCGGAACGACGTGCGCGCCCACCCCGCGCACGGCGTCCGCGGCCCGGGCGTCGTCGGTGACGACGAGCACCGACCGGGTGCGCGGACACTGCACGGCGGCCATGACCGTGTCGCAGGCCATGGCCAACGCGAGGTCTGCTCGGTGCGGGCCCGCGAGGGCGGCGAGGCGGGACTTCGCGCTCGCCAGTCGCTTCACCGGGATCACCAGCGACCATCGGAGGGCCGCCTGGGCAGCGGGCACCGGGGCCACCTCTCGACTCGATTACGGCCAGGACGTAGAAAAGACTATGTCGTGGCCGGACGCGCGGGCGCTGAGGCCGCGGGTGAGAGTCCCTCTCCTGGGGCATGGACAAGGGCGAGCGCGACTCCGTCCTAGACTGGACCGGTTGTGCACGGCCGGTACCGCCCGCACGCGGCAGATCGGTGCACGCGCCTCGGCCGGCGTCGAGATCGTAAGGAGTCCGCGGTGAAACAACGTGAATCGCGATGGGTGAAAGCCGTCGTGGCCGCCATCGTCCGCCCGATCCTGTCGGCCGTGACGAAAACCGAGTGGCGAGGGCAGGAGAACATCCCCCGCGAGGGCGGCGTGATCATCGCGGCGAACCACCTCTCCATGGCGGACCCGCTGACGATCGCGCACTACCTCTACGTCGCCGGCCGCCGGTGGCCCACGTTCACCGCGAAGGAGAGCGTCTTCCGCATCCCGGTGGTGAAGGCGGTGGCCAACAGCACCGGCCAGATCCCGGTGAAACGGGGCAGCACGGACGCGATCAAAGCGTTGAAAGAGGCGGAGAAGGCGCTGACTGAGGACCAGGCGTCGGTCATCTTCTACCCGGAGGGCACCTGCACCCGCGACCCCGGCCTGTGGCCGATGGTCGCCAAGACCGGTGTCGCGCGGCTGGCGCTGACCACCGGGGTGCCCGTCGTCCCGGTGGCCCACTGGGGCGAGCAGCACCTGCTGCGCTACGGCACCATGAGACTGCGCCCGTTCCCGCGCAAGCACGTGCAGTTCAGGGCGGGGCCGCCCGTGGACCTGTCGAAGTACCGCGACCGCCCGTTGTCCGCGACCCTGCTCAAGGAAGCGACCACCGACATCATGCGGGCCATCACACAGCTGCAGGCGCAGATCCGCGGCGAGGAGCCGCCCGCCACTCCCTACGATCCCAAGCGGGCCCGGCTGGAGCGCGCGGAGCGATCCGATGAGGGCGGGAGCGGCCCTCAGGGCAAGGACGCCGGCGGGGGCGAGGACGGCACGGCCGCAGTACAGCCTGAACGGGCAGGAAAGCGAGGATGGGGGCGAGATGACGAAGGTCGCGGTACTGGGCTGCGGCTCGTGGGGGACCGCGTTCGCCAACGTAGTGGCCGACGCCGGCGGCGCGGACGTCGAACTGTGGGGCCGCCGCGCCGAGGTGGTCGACGCCGTCAACCAGCGGCACGAGAACCCGGACTACTTCCCGGGCATCGAGCTGAACCCGGCGCTGAGCGCGACGACGGACGCGGCGAAGGTCCTGCAGAACGCGGAGTTCGTGGTCATCGCCGTTCCCTCCCAGACCCTGCGCGAGAACCTCGCCGCCTGGGCGGGGCTCATCCCCCGCGACGCGGTCGCCGTCAGCCTGATGAAGGGGATCGAGCTCGGCACGTCCCGCCGGATGAGCGAGGTCATCTCCGAGGTGCTGGGACTGCCCGCCGAGCAGGTCGCGGTGGTCTCAGGGCCGAACCTCGCCCGCGAGATCGTCGAGCGCCAGCCCGCGACCGCCGTGGTGGCCTGCCCGCACGAACCCACAGCGGTGCGGTTGCAGCACATCTGCAAGTCGGCCTACTTCCGCCCGTACACCACCACCGACCTGGTGGGCGTCGAGCTGGGCGGCGCGGTCAAGAACGTCATCGCGCTCGCGGTGGGGGTCGCGGTCGGCATGGGCTTCGGGGACAACGCCAAAGCGTCGCTGATCACACGCGGACTCGCCGAGACGGTCCGGCTGGCCGTGGCGCTCGGCGCGGACGAGCACACCCTGGCCGGTCTGGCGGGCATGGGCGACCTCGTGGCCACCTGCACTTCCGGGCTGTCGCGGAACCGCACGTTCGGCGAGAAGCTGGGGTCCGGCATGACGGTGGATGAGGTCATCACCGAGACGCGGCAGACCGCCGAAGGGGTGAAGTCCTCGGAGTCGGTCCTGGCTCTGGCGCAGGCGAACGACGTGGACATGCCCATCACCGAGGCCGTGGTCGCCATGATGCACCATGACCTCTCCCCGGCCGAGGCGCTGCTGGCGTTCATGTCCCGCACCGCCAAGCCGGAGCGGTACGGGGTCTGACCCGGTTTGATCGGTAAACGTCCGGATCGCACCGGACGCGCCTGTCCGGGGCCGAAAACCGGGCGGAGGCGAGATAGGGTCGGGCAGCATGGCCGAGCAGCGAAAGATTCGAGTCGCCGTGGTCTTCGGCGGACGCAGTTCCGAACACGAGATCTCCTGTGTCACCGCGGGCAGCGTGCTCTCCGTGATCGACACCGACCGCTATGAGATCGTGCCCATCGGGATCACCCGGGACAGCAGGTGGGTGCTCACCTCCGGGGACCCCGAGCGCCTGGCGATCACCGACGGGGAGCTGCCCACCGTGCAGGAGACGGGCGCCGAACTCGCGCTGCCGTTCGACGCCGCCGCCAACCTGCTGGTGGTCGAGCCCGGCGAGATCCCGCGGCGACTCGGCGAGGTGGATGTCATCCTGCCGCTGCTGCACGGCCCCTTCGGCGAGGACGGCACCATCCAGGGGCTGTTCGAGATGATGGGCGCCCGCTACGCCGGAGCGGGGGTCTTCGCGAGCGCCGCCTCCATGGACAAGGTCTTCATGAAGGCGCTCCTGGCGGGGAACGGCATCAGGACCGGCAGCTACGTGCCGGTCACCGACCGCCAGTGGCGGCGGGAGCGCAAGCGGGTCCTCGACGACATCGAGGCGCTGGGCGGCGTGGTGTTCGTGAAGCCGGCGCGCGCCGGCAGCAGCGTCGGCATCACCAAGGTGGCCGACGCGTGCGACACCGACGCGGTCGTCGCCGCGGTGGAGGCGGCGCGCGAGCACGACCCGAAGGTCCTCGTCGAATCCGGGATCGAGGGCCGCGAGATCGAGTGCGGGGTTCTGGAGGCGGTGGACGGCGGTCCCCCCGATGTGTCGCTGCCCGCGGAGATCCACGTGGCCGACGGGTTCGACTTCTACGACTTCGAGGCCAAGTACCTCTCGACCAGCAGCCTCACCATCCCGGCGGAGCTGTCCACGGATGTGGTCGCCGAGATCCACCGGCTGGCCGGCCACACGTTCGACGCCCTGGGATGCGAGGGGTTGGCCCGCGTGGACTTCTTCTACGGCGCCGACGGGGAGATCTACGTCAACGAGATCAACACGCTTCCCGGCTTCACCCCAAGCTCGGCCTTCCCGCAGATGTGGGCCGCCACGGGGATCGAGTACGGCGACCTGGTGGAGCGGCTGATCCAGACCGCCCTGCGCCGCGAACCGGGCCTGCGCTAGGAGTCCCGCCGCCAGGACCCCGCCGACGTTTCTATGTCAGTGGGTGGGGTCGTGGTGGGGGCCTTGTTTGGTGGTTGGTCGTGTCCGCTCGCGGGGTTTGGGTGTGTGGTGGTGGGGCGGGCGTGCCGGATCTGTCCACGTTCGCTCCTCGCGGCGGGTCCCTAAGACCGGGGGCCGGGTGCAGGAAAAACGCGGTGGAGCCCAAGGGCCCGCACCGCGCCCATCAAGCTTGTCGGCCCCCGGTCTCCCGCCGCGATGCGCTCTGCGTGACCAGATCCGTCCACCCTCGCCGCCGCTCGTGGCTGGTGTGGGGGCGTGGGGGCGTGGTCGTCAGTGTGTCCGATTCGTGGGGATTTCCCCGCCGATCTTGAGGATTTGGTTCCTTCATTCGCATTTGAGGGAACGTTTTCGTCAAGATCGACGGGTGGACCTCTCTGTTACACCGCGCCGAGGGGTTTGGCGCGGTGGGGTGTGGTCTGCTGTTCGGGTAGCCACTGCAGGAGGAAGAAGGTGCCCTCTTCCACGGGGGTGAGGGTGCCCCATGTGGTGGCCAGCGCGTCCACCAGGTGCAGGCCGCGCCCGGACTCCGCCCAGGGGGCGGCCGCCACCAGGCGGGGCACCGAGGACAGCCGCCGCGGCAGCCGGGTGCGGACCTCGCCCCGCACGCCGTGGGTGTCCACCTGGACGCGCAGGTGGAAGGTGCGACCCGGATCGCCGCTGCGGGTGTGCACGATGGCGTTGGTGCACAGCTCGGAGGCGATCACCTCGGCCTTCTCCACCACCTCAGCGGGCACCGTGACGGCGGGGGCGATGCGCAACGCCCCGGCCACGAACCGCCGCGCGGCCGAGACGTTTTCCAGAACCCCGGGGAAAGAGGTAAACGCCACGCTCACCGGGCCACCCCCGATACGGGCCGCAGCACATAGGGCCGCACCCGAGAGGGGCCAGGGCGCCGGAACCGGGGGTCCGCCCCGATAGGGTTTGCCATGTCATCGACTCCTTGTCAGTCGGTGGCCACGCCCCGGGAGTGTTAGCGCACTCGCCGGGGTCTTGCTAACTCTCCCCAGAATGACGGCTAACAGGTCAGAAAAACGTGTCTGTATGGCTGGCGAGATATCTTGGGGAAAACCGACTGCGCTTGACGTGTTTTGTGGTCTCATGACGGCATGGGTCACCAGCAACAGGAAATCAATGTGCGCTTCGGCCGTGAGATGAGTCGGCTGCGGCGCATAGCCCGATACACGCAAGCCCGAGTCGCAAAAGAAGTGGGAGTCAGCCACGGACATATAGGAAACGTCGAGAACGGGAAGCGCACGCCGGACCTTCGGTTGGTCGCCGACCTGGACCGGGTCCTACGCGCAGAGGGACGCCTAGAGCGGCTATGGGCGACCCTGACCGGTGACGGAGAACCGGTCTGGCTCGACGACCTGGAAGAAGTGGAGCGCCGCGCCACCTCGATCATGGAGACGCATACGGTTCTGTTCCCCGCCCTCATCCAGACCGAGGACTACGCCCGGGCGGTGGCCCGGACCACGACTCCTTGGGCTGCTCCCAACGAAATAGAGGAAACGGTCAAGACCAGACTTGTACGCGCACAGCGGTTCGCGGATTCTCACGCTCCGGTGTACCGACTGGTCATCCCTGCGAGCGTCGTGACCTACCACCACGGAAGGCCCGAGCTGCTCACCAAACAACTGGAACACGTCGCAGGGTTGGCTGAGAGGGAGCGCATCGATGTTCAGGTAGTTCGACCCTGGTGTCATCCCGGGTTAATAGGCCCATTTATGCTGCTATCGTCCGCAGGGGCACCAGATGTCGTGTATGCGGAGTCTGCGTACGCTGGGCGGATCATCGACGATCCGGACCAGGTGCAAAAGTTCCGGGTGCTGTTGAGTGATCTACGCGCCGTGGCTTTGTCGCCCGAAGACTCACTGCAGCTGATCCGGGAAGAGACGGAGAGGTTGAACCATGGGTGAGCAGGTCTGGCGGAAGTCGAGTTACAGCGGAGCAACCCACCAGAACTGCCTGGAGACCGCGGAGTCTCCCCAGGCCGTGGAAGTCCGAGATACCCAGAACCGGGAGTTGGGGCGCCTGTCGGTTTCGGTTGCGGAATGGAAAGCCTTCATCAAGGCGATCAAGGCCGGAGAATTCTCATGATCGCCCATGAGCTGATCTGGCGCACGTCCAGCTACAGTAACGACACCGGCGGGGCCTGTGTCGAGGTCGCTGAGACCTGGCGCACGTCCAGCTACAGCGGCGGCAACGCCGGGGCCTACGTCGAGATCGCCGAGGCTTCGCGCTCGGTGCTGGTACGGGACACGCAGCATCGGGAGTTGGGGCACTTGGGCTTCGCGGTGCCGGCGTGGGCGGCGTTCCTCGCTGATGTGAAAACCGACCGGCTGTAGCCGAGAGACACCCGTTAACGCTTCTACATCAGTCGGTGGGGTGTGTGCCCGGGATCCGCACGGTCGGCGCTGGTACGTCTCAAACAGCGGGCGCGGCCTGGTTTCGGTTGGATGCGCTTTCTGGTGGGTGGGCTGGCCAGACCACCCACCAACGACTGAACGCGGCCTGCGCCTTTCAGGCGGTCGCGGCGCGTACCGACGCGGAGAACCGGTCGATGAGCTGATCCATCGTGTAGAAGTACCGTCCGTGGGTGCGGAGGAGATCGTCGCGGGACCGGGCACCGAGCACGATGACCTCGACATCACGGCCCTGGTGGTCCGCTTCGGCGGCGAAGCGCGCTTCCATCGCCTCGCGGGCATCGCTGAACTCCTCCTCACGGAGGATCTCGCCTCGCGTGCGGTCATAGACCAGCAGGAAGTTCACCACCTAGCCACCATACCTTCCGCGTAGTGCTCGGACCAGGCTCGCAAAACCATCCTGGAAGCTTCGCAGTGTCCACTGGATCTCGGCTTCCGCGCGAGCGATGTCGGCGCGGTTATCATCCGCACACCGCCTGTGCTCGTGCTGAGTGATCAAGCGCGAGAGGTTCTGCAGGCTGTCGCCGGCTGCTCTGCTGACTCCGGCCTGGCTCTCCTCCTCGATCACGCGTGTCTCGGTCCGGCCGGCGAGGAGCCACCTTTCGTTCGCGCCGTCGTGCATCACCACATGAGAGGGTTCCTCCCCATAGCGGACGCCGCGCCCTACCACGTCGGCGTACCTCTCGAAGGTTTCCGCCCATTCGTGTTGTAGGCGGGTGCGGAGCTGGATCTCAACCGGAATGCCGTATGGGTAGGCGATTACGTGCAGTGTCCGATAGCCATGGCTCGGGTTGTGCCGCCGGTCAATGAGTCGTGCCTCTTTCGGGGCGTTGGAGAACAACTCCAGAATACGGTCGGCGAGTGCGTCCTGTTCTATGAGGCTCATGTCACAGACCAGTCGCATGCCGGCGAGATCCTGAACATCGCGGAGCCAACGCCCACCCCCTCTAGCCAGTTTCTCAAGGATGGTGTCCTTGGTTTTGGTGCGGTAGGTGGGTTCAAGACCGAGGTTGGTGGACACCCGCTCGACCGTCTCCAACAGCAGGTCCGAGTAGACCAGCAGGAGTTCGTTGAGAGCGGCGATATCCTCGGCCGCTGGAGTCTCCGCGTGGATCAGTCTTCGGCCAAGCTCGCCGATCTGGTTTTTTGACAGGGGGAGCCGCACGGGATATTTCTAGCAGCCCTGTGCCCCCAAACCATCAATTCTGAGGAATTCCCTGCGGTTCCGTGTGGTGGATGTGGCGATACTGATCGCCGAGGGCCTGTGGCGTCAGTGTGCGGGCTGCGCCGGCGGCAGCAGTTGCCGGGCCAGGATGGTGCCGCCCGCGGCAGCGGCCGGGAACACCGCGACGGCCACGAACGGGATGGCCAGCAGCAGGTAGCAGGGGACGGCGAAGCCCAGCGTCCGGACCCGGCGAGTGGCCATGTGGCGGCGGCGGTCGCACAGTCGGCGCATGCCGCGCCGGTCGAAGGCCGCGCCGACCAGTTCGGTACCGAGCAGCCAGCCGCCGACGAGCACCGCCACGACCGGCACCAGGGTCTGCCCGACCAGCGGGAGGAACCCGGCCAAAAACAGCAGGACCGTCACCGCCACCGAGATCAGCACCAGGGTCAGCGACTGCCGGATCCCGCGCGCGATCGACGCGGCGAACGGCTCATCGGCCTCGGGCGGGGCGTCGCCCAGCTCGTGCTCGACCTCCTCGGCGATCTTGTCGTAGAGCGGGGCGCCCAGGGCGAGGGTGATCCCGGTGAAGCCGACGACCATGACGAGCACCGAACCGGCCACGACCGCGAGTCCCAGGGCAACGCGCAGTGCGGTGCTCCACTCCGGGGCCCACCCGTCGGCGAACGGCGTCATCCACGCGGCGATGTCGTCGATGTTCACCAGCAGTGCGATGAGCGCCGCCAGGAACAGTACCGACGTGACGAGCGGGGGGAGGGCCCCGAGCAGGAACAGTTTCGGCCGCCGCAGCACGGTGGCGAAGCCGCGCAGCAGCACAGCAGTGCCGCCGAAGGCTTCGGTAACGGGATTACTCACGCTGACCGACGATAGCGGCTCCCGGACCCCGGTCGGCTCTTCCGGTAACCGGACACGTCGGATTGGATTGCCCGCATGCGTACTGGTACCGCACCCCTTGCCGGAGGGGCCCGCAAAAGACCGTCTGCGTCGTCCAGGCGGCTACGGCCCTCTGCCGTGCTGCTGGTCCTCTTCCTCAGCGCGCCCGCGCTGGGCGGATGCCAGAATCCGCACCAGCGCTATGTGCAGCGACAGGTGGATGCCTACGAGGGAGAGTTCGCCGTTCTGGACGGCGGTGGGTGGGAACCACAGGACCTCATCGTCAGCGGTGGGGAGACCAGGGAGCACGTAAGGATCACCTACGCGGACGGCGCCGACCGACGCGTGGTAGTCGAGTCGGGCGAGTCCTTCACCGGTTACCTCGGATGCGACCCGGATTCTCCCCCTCCTTCCGACCCTTCTCCTGACTACTACGTCTGCGCATGGGAAGGTGATCTCGTGGTGACGCGGATAGTGACGGAAGAAGCGGCGAGGAACGTGGGAGTGGAGGCGGGGGAGGCTTTCGAAGTTCGTGCTGATCTCTCCGGCAGGACGAACGCCAACGTCATCCGGTCCCCCCGGGAGGGCTCCGAAAGCCCGCAGAACAGCACCGTCGACCTGGTGGAGGTGGGCGGGTACCTGCGCCAGGCCGCCCAGGAGGACCGTGAGGAGCTCATCGAGACCGTTGCCGAGGTCATGGCCGAGGCCACGCCCTGATCCGCTCTCTGGGACGGGGCAGCCTCAGCTCCGGTGAAACCGTTCCGCCGGGGTCACGCCCCGGAATCCCACGACCCCCGCACCGCGGCGTCGCGGTACCAGCCGTCCTGGGCGAGCAGGTCGGCGTGGGTTCCCCGTTGCAGGATCCGGCCTTCGGAGAGCACGTGGATTTCGTCCACCTGCTCCAGCCCGGTCAGGTCGTGCGTGATCAGCAGCGTGGAGTACCCCTCGGCGGCCGCGAGCAGGTCGGTGATCACCTCGTCGCGGGTGTCCGGATCGAGGTGGGCCGTCGGTTCGTCCAGCACCAGGATCCGGGGTGCGGCGAGCAGTGCGCGGGCCAGCGCGAGGCGCTGCCGCATGCCGCCGCTCAGCCGCATGCCGTGCGCGCCCACCTCCGTGTCCAGACCCGCGGGCATCGCCGCCACCTCGTGGTCCAGCCGGGCGCGCCGCAGCGCCTCCCAGAGGTCCTCGTCGGAACAGGACGGGGCGGCGAGCCGCAGGTTCTCCCGGAGCGTGCTGGTGAAGATGTGCGGGTCCTGCGGAACACCGGTGATGAACCGCCGCGCCTCGTCCGCCGGGTACGCGGCGATGTGGGTGCCGCCGAGCTCGACCGTTCCGGACTCGGGGTCGCGGAAACGCAGCAGCACGGAGGCGAGCGTGCTCTTCCCGGCGCCGCTGGGCCCCAACACGGCGACGGTCCGGCTCGGGGCAACGTCGATGTCCACGCCGTCCAGCGCCCGTGGCTCGTCCGGGCCGTAGCGGACCCGCAGCGAGCGCACGCGCAGCCCGGTGCCGTCCGGCTCCAGCGGTCCCGGCTCGGTCGGCGGTGCGGTCATCGGCGGTGTGTCCAGCACGTCGAACAGCCGCTCGCCGCTCGCGCGCAGCGAGCCCAGGCGCGCCGCCACCGCGGGGAGGGGCGCCACGATCTCGAAGGCGGCGAGTGTGGTCAGCACGAGCACCGCGAGGGAGATCGCGCCGAGCGCGCCGCCCTCGACCGCGGCCACTCCCAGCAGCAGCGCCGCCCACACGGTCACGCCGGTGATCAGGGTGGTCGCTCCGGCGCCGAACCCGAGCAGCGTCGCGTCGCGCTGGGCGACGCGGGTCAGTTCGTCGTCGGCCTGCTCGACTCGCCGCACGGCGCGGTCCATGGCGCCGTAGGCGACCAGGTCGGGAGCGCCGTAGAGGGTGTCCACCAGCGACGTGGCGAGCTCGCCGCGGACCGCGGCCTGGCGCCGGCCGGGCCCCCTGCCGAGCACGGCCGCCGCGAAGGGGACGGCCAGGCCCGCGAGCAGCAGTCCGGCCCCCAGCACCAGCCCGCCCGGAAGGAACAGCAAGGTGCAGAACGCGACCGCGGCTCCGCCGGTCAGCAGCGCGGCCAGCGGCGGGGTCAACCCCCGGATGAGCAGGTCCTGCGTGGCGTCGGTGTCGCTGACCAGCCGGGAGACCAGGTCACCGGAACGGAATTTGCGAACAGGTTCCGTGCGCGCCAGCCGCTCGTAGACGCGGACCCGGACATCGGCCAGCGTGCGGAACGCGGCGTCGTGCGTCACCAGCCGCTCCAGGTAGCGGGCGACGCCGCGGGAGATCCCCAGGGCGCGGGTGGCCACCACAGCGATGCTCAGCGCCGTGATGGCGGGTGCTCGGCGGCCTTGGCCAGCAGCCACGCGGCCACCGCCAGCAGCGCGACCCCGGAACCGGTCGCGGCGGCACCGAGGAGGACCCCCAGGGCGAAGCGCGTACCGCGCGGCCACGCCAGCGCGATCATGCGCCGGAGCGGATCGCGTGCGCGCCCCGCGGGGTCGGCAGGGGCCGGCGAGGGCGTGGCGGGCGCCCGGGTCATGAAGGCACCTCCGTTGTGGTCCGGCCGGCCTCGACCCGCACGACCTCGTCCGCGAGGTCGGCCCATCCGGTGTCGTGCGCGACGATGATGCCGGTGCGCCCCCGCACCAGCCGTGCGGCGGCGGTCCGGATCGCCGCGGCGTTCTCCGGGTCCAGGTGGGCCGTCGGCTCGTCGAGCAGCACGATCGGCGCATCGCGCAGGAACGCGCGGGCCAGTGCGATCCGCTGGCGCTGCCCGGCCGAGAGCCGGGTCCCGCGCTCGCCGATGCGGGTGTCGTAGCTCTCGGGGAGTGCGCGGATGAACGCGTCGGCCTCCGCCCGCGCGGCGGCGCGCCGGACGGCTTCGAGGCTCGCCTCCGGATCCCCCAACCGGATGTTGCCGGCGACGCTGTCGTCGAAGAGGTAGGGGTGCTGCGGCACCCAGGCGATCCGGCGCCGCCATTCGTCGGGCGGGATCGCCGAGAGCGGCACCCACCCGTCCGCGCCGGTCGGGCCCTCCGGCGGGCCTTCCCCGCCCGCTTCAGTGGTGCCGCCGGCCGCCGGTTCCGGGATCTCCTGGACCAGGATCCGCCCGGAGGTGGGTTCGGTGAACCGCAGCAGCAGCGACAGTATCGAGCTCTTGCCGGATCCGCTGGGTCCGGTGAGCAGCAGGCTCCGCCCCGGTTCGACGAGCAGTGCCGCGTCGCGCAGCGCCGGGGCCTCGCGGTCCGGGTAGACGAGTCCCACGCCGTCCAGGCGGATCCGCGGCGCCCTGTGGGCGCCGATCGGTACCGGAGTGGTCGGGTCCTCGCCGCGTTCCCCGGGGCGGGCGCGCGCCTCCTCGGCCCGCTCATCGAGGACGCGGAACACCTGCTCCGCCACCGCGACCCCTTCCATGCTGGCGTGGAAGCGGGCGCCCACCTCCCGCAGCGGCAGGTAGGCCTCGGGGGCCAGGATCAGCACCAGCAGCGCGGTCTCGTAGTCCAGTATCCCGTACATCAGCCGGATGCCGATCTCCACCGCGACCAGCGCCACCGCGAGGGTGGCGAGCAGCTCCAGGACGAACGCCGAGAGGAACGCGATACGCAGCGTCGACATGGTGGTGCGCCGGTGCTCGTCGGTGATCCGGCGGATGATGGCCGCCTGGGCCTTGGCGCGGCGGAAGACCGCGAGGGTGGGCAGCCCCTCGACCACGTCGAGGAAGTGCCCGCCGAGGCGGTTGAGCAGCCGCCACTGGCGCTGCGTGCGGGCCTGGGTGTGCCGGCCGACCAGTGCCATGAAGATCGGGATCAGCGGCAGCGTCACCGCGATTATGATCCCCGAGATCCAGTCGGCCCTGGTGACGACGACGAGTACCGAGATGGGGACGAGCACCGCCAGCACCAGCTGCGGGAGATACCGGGCGAAGTAGTCATCCAGCGCGTCCAGGCCACGTGTGGCGAGAGTGACCAGTTCACCGGCGCGCGGGGTGCCCGTCCCCTGATCGGAGCCGGTCTGCCCTGACAACCAGACCGCTCCGCGTCCCGGACTCTCCGGGAGACCTTCCTCCTCGGCCGCCCGAGTGCCCGTCACATGGGCGAGCAGCCTGCGGCGGAGCTGGGATTTCGCCCGTGCCGCGGAGCGCAGGGCCGCTGTCTCGGCCCCGTAGGCGAGCACCCCCCGGGCGATCGCGACCCCGGCGACGGCCGTGATCGCCCACGACAGTTCGTCCAATCCCATCCCGCGGGTGGCCCCGGCGATGACGTGCGCCAGCAGCCAGGCTTGCGCGAGCACGAGGACGGTGATCGCCACGCCGCTGAGCACCGTGACGACCAGATGTACCCGTACCGCCTGTGCGGTGCGCACCAGTCGCGGATCAAGGGGCTTCATCCGAAAAAGTCGTCCCTCCTCGGTGGGCACTAGTGGACGCTCGGCGGCGGGCCGGCCTCGGCGCCGCCGCCGTAGGAGGGAGTCGGCTCGATGTGCTCCCGGGTGACGCGCCTGCGGAACACCCAGTAGCTCCAGGCCTGGTAACCGAGGACGAGCGGGAGGAAGACCACCGCCAGCCACGTCATGACGGTGAGCGTATACGGGGCGGACGCGGCGTTGCGGATCGTCAGGCTGTGGGCGGGGTCCGTCGTCGACGGCAGCACGTCGGGGAACAGCGACCCGAACAGGGTGGTGGAGACCGCGCCGACGGTGACCGCCGTGGCGGCGAAGGACCAGCCCTCCCGGCGCTTCGCCGCGAGCACGACGCCGGCGACCAGCCCGAGGGCGGCGATGGCCACGATCGGCGCCGTCCACGGCGCCCCGTGCGCGGCCTGCGTCCACACCAGGAACACCACGGTGGTGGGGATCGCGACGGCGGCCGTGGCGGCGACCGAGGCGCGGGCGCGGGCCCGGACCTCGCCCCCGGTCTTCAAGGTGAGGAACACCGCGCCGTGCAGGGCGAACAGGGACAGTGTCATCACCCCGCCCAGCATGGCGTACGGGGTGAACAGGTCGAACAGGCTGGCGGTGACGATGTGGTCGGCGTCCATGGCCAGCCCGCGCACCAGGTTGGCGAAGATGACGCCCCACAGCAGGGCGGGGATCGCGCTGCCGTAGAAGATGGCCCGGTCCCACCAGGAGCGCCAGCGGTCGGTGTCGCCCTTGCCGCGGTACTCGAAGGCCAGCCCGCGCACGATCAGCGCCAGCAGGATGAGGAACACGGGCAGGTAGAAACCGCTGAGCATGGAGGCGTACCAGGCGGGGAACGCGGCGAACGTCGCGCCGACCGCGGTGATCACCCACACCTCGTTACCATCCCAGACCGGCCCGATCGAGTTGATCATGACGCGCCGGTCGGTGTCGTCCCTGCCGATCACCGGAAGCAGCATCCCGACGCCGAAGTCGAAGCCTTCGAGGACGAAGTAGCCGGTCCACAGCACCGCGATGGCGAGGAACCAGATGAGTACGAGATCCATGGTGGTCGGCTCCTAGTAGACGAACGCCGGAACAGGACTGTCGCTGCCGTCCTCGCCGTCGTCCTCCTTGGCGGGGACCACGTGCGAGGGGCCTGCCTTGACGTAGCGCCACAGCAACCATCCCTCGACGACGGCCAGTGCTCCGTAGATCGCTGTGAACAGGCTGAGGGTGAACGCCACCTCGGCGAGGCTCACCCCGGGCGAGACGCTCTCCGCGGTGAGCAGTACCCCGTGCACCGTCCAGGGCTGGCGGCCCATCTCGGTCAGGAACCAGCCGAGGATGTTGGCGAGCAGCGCCGAGGGGAGCGCCAGCATCGTGGCGTAGTAGAACCAGCGGGTCTCGGGGAGCCGCTTCCGGCGTGTCAGCCACAGCCCGAGGACCGCCACCGCGACACCGGCCAGCCCGAGCCCGATCATCAGCCGGAACGACCAGTACAAGGCGAAGATGTTGGGGGTGTAGTCCCCGGGGCCGTAGGCCTCCTCGTACTGTGCCTGGAGGTCGTTGATGCCCTCGACGGTCCCGCCGAACTCCCCGGTCGCCAGGAAGCTCAGCACGTAGGGGATGTTCAGGTCGACGACGTTCTCCCGGGCCTCGGTGTCGCCGACCGCGAACATCGAGAACTCCGCCGCGTCCTCGGTGTTCCACAGCGCCTCGGCGCCGGCGAGCTTCATCGGCTCGTACTGCGCGGCCAGCTTGGCCTGGTGGTCGCCGGAGAAGACGACGAGGACGCCGGCGATCAGGGTGACGATCAGGCCGGCCCGCAGCGTCTTGCGGAACAGTTCGTGCTCCCCGTTGGGCAGGGGGCCCTCCTGCCCCGCCGTCCTGCCCCGCCACAGCTTGAAGGCGCTCACCGCGGCCACGAACAGCCCGGCGGTGATGAAGGACGCGCTGAGCACGTGCAGGTAGGTCGACCAGGCCTGGGCGTTGCTGAGCACCGCCCAGATGCTCGTGAGTTCGGCGCGCCCGGTGGTCTCGTTGACCTGGTAGCCGACCGGGTGCCGCATCCAGGCGTTCGCGGCGAGGATGAAGTAGGCGGAGAGGTTGCTGCCGACCGCGACCGCCCAGATGCACCCGAGGTGCACCTTCCGGGGCAGCCGGTCCCAGCCGAAGATCCACAGTCCGATGAACGTGGACTCCAGGAAGAACGCCAGCAGCGCCTCCATGGCCAGCGGTGCGCCGAACACGTCGCCCACGAACGTCGAGTACTCGCTCCAGTTCATGCCGAACTGGAACTCCTGCACGATCCCGGTGACCACTCCCATGGCGAAGTTGATCAGGAAGAGCTTCCCGAAGAACTTGGTCGCCTGCAGGTACTCGTGCCTGCCGGTCCGGTACCAGGCGGTCTGGAAGGCGGCGACGATGAGCGAAAGGCCGATCGTCAGCGGCACGAACAGGAAGTGGTAGACGGTCGTGATCCCGAACTGCCACCGTGCGAGGTCCAGTGCCTCCATGCTCGCCTCTCCAGCCGCCCGACAACGCGTAGTACTACAAACTGTAGTTCTACAGCGTGTAGTAAGTCGAGCGGGGCAGGAGAGGCGTACATCACCGGCGCGGCAGGGGATGCGGGCATCCGCCGCGATGGCGGAGGGAGGGCGTCAGTCGATCTCGACCGGGTCGGCGCCGCGCTCCTCCAGCATGTCCTGCATCAGCTCGATCTCACTCTGCTGCGCCTCCGCCATGCCCGACGCCAGGCGAACGACTTTCGGCTCCTCCGCCAGCACCGCCGCGGCCTCGGCCATATCGATGCCGCCTACGTGGTGCCCCACCATCGCCTCAAGGAAGATGATCTCGGCCTCGCGGTCCTCGGCGTCCCGCAGCTCGGCCATGGTCTCGTCGGAGACCCACCCCGGCATCGTCTCGGGGACCTCGCCGCCCCCGTGGCCCCCGTGCCCCTCCATCCAGGTCATCGGCGGTTCCGGGCCGCGGGCGCCGAGCTCCCACCGGGCCAGCCACCCCTGCATCCGCCCGATCTGGGCCTGCTGGGTGCGCGTGATGTCCGCGGCGACCGCGGAGAGCCGCGGCTCGTCCGTCTTCTCCAGGATGATCAGCGACATGTCCACCGCCTGCGAGTGGTGCGCGCTCATGTCCCGCAGGAAACCGGCCTCGGCGCTGTTGTCCAGCGGGACGGTGGGGCGCCCCAGCAGATAGCCCGCCCCCAGGGCGACCACGATGAGTACGGCTACGATCCATAGGGGAGTGGAGCGGGTGAGGACGGGTCGGGCGGTCGGGACCTCTTCCGTCCCATTGGTGTATTCCTGTCCCATGGGAACCAATCCTGGTCGAATAGACGTTCTCCACGCGCGTGTAAGAGCATAGGAAAGCTTTTTCGTTCCGTGGGCTATGAGTGACGACGGGAGACGCGGTGGGCAAGACCTCAGCGGAGCAGCGGCGCAACAAGGCCGAGGAGAGACGCACCCAACGCATCAAGGAGGCGCGCAGGCGCAAGGTGCTCAAGATCGTGGCCGGCGTCGCGGCCGTGGTGCTGGTCGTCGGAGGGATCGCCTACCTGTGGTACCGCGACTACGACCGCCGCAACATCGACGGGCTCGCGGAGTACGATACCGCCCGGGGGCACGTGACCGAGCGGGTCGACTACGAGCAGTCGCCTCCGGTGGGTGGGGAGCACTTCGCCACGTGGCAGGACTGCGACGTCTACTCCGAGCCGCTCCTCAACGAGTTCGCGGTGCACTCCATGGAGCACGGCGCGGTGTGGATCGCCTACGAGCCCGGCCTCGACGACCAGCAGGTCGAGCAGCTTGAGGCGCGCCATACACCCGGCAGCTTCGTGCTGGTCAGCCCGTACGAAGGCGACATGCCCGCCCCCATCGTCGCTTCGGCGTGGGGTAAGCAGCTTCCGCTCCAGGACGCGGGCGACGAGCGTCTCGACCAGTTCCTCCAGGTCCACGAGCGGAGTTCGGACGTCCCCGAACCGGACGGGGCCTGTTCCGGCGGTGTTCCCCTCAGCGAGAAGGAGGCCGAGAAGGAGATCGACGGTCTCGGGTGAACCGGGCGCTCAGAGCTTCCCCCCGGGCAGCGCCGGGATGTTCTCGTTGATCAGGTCGCTGATCTCCACCAGACCTTCGGCGGGCGCCCCGTAGGCGGGCGGAATGGACATCTCGACGTAGGCCTCGTGTCCCACGGCGGTGTACAGGTTCGGCTCGTCCGGGGGCTCCGGCAGCCAGGCGACGTCGTTCACCACCATGAGCTCCGAGTCCGGCCGCAGCGCGTCCGGGCGGTCCACTCCGCAGCGCAGCGCGATCACGGGATCGCCCCACGCCGCGACGAGGTCGGAGCCGGGCTCCGAGACCTCGGCCTCGCCGAACAGCGTGCGGGGAACGTCATCCACCAGCGTGCGGCACAACTCGGCCGCCTGCTCTCCCGGCGTCGGCTCTGGCACCTGGACGTCGGTCGCGGTGCACCCCGCCATCAGTGTCACTCCGGCCAGCAGTCCGCCTATCGCCGAACGTCGCATCAGGGTCGAAGCTCCTATGCCTCAGATGTTCACGATCGGGCACGTGAGCGTTCGCGCGATTCCCCGTAGCCGCTGGATCCTCGCCACCACCAGGCGTCCGAGGGCGTCGACGTCATCGGCCTGTGCCCGCACGATTACATCGTAGGGCCCCGTGACATCGTCGGCCTGGATCACTCCGTCGATCGCGGAGATCTCCTTCGCGACGTCCGTGGTCCGGCCGACTTCGGTCTGGATCAAGATGTATGCCTGCACCGTGAAACCCCTTTTGGAGAACTTGCGTGATCGTCGCCGACCGATGAGCGCGGGTCTAGACCACTGCGCCGAAATCGTCACCGTACCCTGAGGGCTGTGTTGCAGACCATTGGGGACCTGGGTGAGTTTGGGCTGATCGCGCGTGTTACGGCCAGATTCCCCGGTACAGACAACGTAATCCTCGGACCGGGCGATGACGCCGCGATCGTCGGAGCCCCTGACGGGCGTGTGGTCGCCACGACCGACGTGCTCGTCGAGGGGCGGCATTTCCGCCGCGAATGGTCGTCTCCGAGTGAGGTGGGGCACAAGGCCGCCGCCCAGAACTTCGCCGACATCGCCGCCATGGGGGCCCGCCCGACCGCTCTGCTGATCGGTCTGGCCGCCCCTCCCGAGCTTCCGGTCTCCTGGGTCGACGCGTTCGCCGACGGCATCAGGGACGAATGCGCGGCCGCGGGCGGATCCGTGGCCGGCGGGGACACCGTCGCCTCCGACACCCTGACGATCGCGATCACCGCTCTGGGGGATCTGGCCGGGCAGCGCGCGGTCCGGCGGGACGGGGCGCGGCCGGGGGACATCGTCGCCGTGACCGGGAACCTCGGACTCTCCGCGGCCGGGCTGGAACTCCTCGGCGCGGGGCTCGACCGGCCGCGGAAATGCCTGGAGGAACACCTCCGGCCGCGCCCGCCCTACGCACAGGGGCCGGCGGCGGCCGGGCTCGGGGCGACGTCGATGCTCGACATCAGTGACGGCCTGGTACAAGACCTTGGGCACATCTCGCGCGCCAGCGGGGTGGTGATCGATCTGAACCCCGACACGCTGATCCCCGTTCCCGAACTATATGAGGCAGTGGAAAGGCTGGCCGAGTTCCGGAAGCCGGTACGCGACCCCGTCGACTTCATGCTCGGGGGAGGCGAAGATCACGCTCTCGCGGCGACCTTCCCGCCCGACGTGGCGCTTCCCCTGGAGTGGAGCCGGATCGGGACCGTCGCGGCGGGGACCGGAGTCACGGTTGACGGTTCGACCGTGCCCGCGGGCGGATGGGACCATTTCGGATGATCCAGAATTGGTGGAGTGGACAGCCAACACTCACCGGCGCAGTGAGAGAGAATCGGTCTTACGGGGTAAATCACGCTAAGCTGCTGACGCGCATCGGACATTGTCGTCGGAGATCGGACCCACGATGACGGCGGGGCGGAGAACAACGCCATCGCACACGAAGCGTGACGGAGGGCGGAGTATGGGGCGGCATGACGGACCCGGGGGCGACCGGCGCGGCGCGCACCGGGCCGAGCCGAAGAACTCCGGAACTCTGGGAAACGTCGGGCAGGTACTCGGGAGCACCGTGCCCCGGCGCGTCGAACCGCCGCGCCTGCTGTCCGTACTGCTGGTTTCCGGGGTCGCGCTGGGCCTCCTGCTGTTCGCGTACAGCACCACCCAGATCTACCTGCGCTTCAACGAGCCGCCCGCGGAACAGCAGGGGGCGGGGGCGGTGCCCTCTCCCGGAGAGGAAGAGTCCGAGTCGCCGTCGCCCCAGGAGACACCGGATCAGCAGACCGACCCCGGGAACTCCTCCCAGCCCGGTGGGGAGGGCGGGAGTCCGGCGGGTCTCGCCACGGTCTCCTACGAGGTACTCGACTCCACCGACAGCGCCTTCAGCGGACAGATCACCGTCACCAACACCTCCCGCGGCGCACTGGCGGACTGGGAACTCGTCCTGGCTTCGCCAACGCGCAGGTGACCTCCCTCAGGAATGCCAATTGGGAGTCCACGGAGGGCGGCATCGTCGCGCGCCACCCCCCGGGGACGGACCCGCTCGCTCCGGGAGAGGCGGCCACCATCGACTTCACCGCGGAGGGGCCCGCCCAGACCCCTGACAGTTGCTCGCTGAACGGCGACGCCTGCTCCCTGTGACCCGTCCCATCGGTGCGGTCGGCGGCGGAGACCGCGGATTCCCGCGGTGTGAACGCGCAAGAGCGCCGCGGCGCGAACACGGTGCTCGTGTCCGTACCGCAGCGCTCCGCACGGCGTTTTTCGGCGGGCGGAAGGCGGCCCGCCCGGAAGGTCAGCGGGAGACCTTGCCCGCCTTGATGCACGAGGTGCACACGCTCAGGCGCTTGGGCGTTCCGCCCACGCGCGTGCGCACGGTCTGGATGTTGGGATTCCAGCGGCGGCGGGTGCGGCGGTGCGAGTGGGAAACACTGTTACCGAACCCTGGTCCCTTGCCGCAGACGTCGCAGACGGAAGCCACGGTAACTCCATTCAAGCGCTCGGGCCCGCATGCCTTCGCGCACGCGGTGTACCGACCCGAGAGAGGTCTGATGAGCAGGTTGGCGCGCGGCGCCAACCGTGGAAGCGTACACGACGGCCGAGGCCCGATCCCAAACGAGAGCGAGTCAGCCCCTCGTACACGCCGAGGACAACGGGGTTGGCGGTCCGGGAATGAACGCCCGTCGCCGTACCCAGTATAACCCGATCGGCCGCGTCGGGTGTCAGAGCGGCGAGGAGGGGCCCGCCCTCCGAGACCGCGCCGATCGGACGCGTTCGCCGCCCGGAAGGTGTACGCACGTTCTAACGTGGCAGGGCAGGGAACTGCGCGGGAACGTGGGCCCGCCAAGGCCTCGACGCCGGGGTGAGGAGAGCCGTTGATCAGTTGGGACAAACCGCTGCGGACGGTTCTTGGCGCGTCCGCCGCCAAGAAGCTCGCCGCCGACCTGGACCTGCGCACCGCCGGGGAGCTGCTGCGGTACTACCCGCGCCGCTATGCCACCCGGGGCGAGCTGACCGAACTCGACTCCCTGGCCGAAGAGGAGCAGGTGACCGTTGTGGCCGAGGTGCTCAGCGCGCGCACACGCGACCTTCGGGGCAAACCGGGCAGCAGGCCCCGCAGCCTGCTGGAGGTCGTCGTCACCGATGGCACGGGCCAGCTCACCCTGGCGTTCTTCAACAAGGTGGGCTTCCATGCGCGCGAGCTGCGTCCGGGCCGACGCGGCATGTTCGCCGGGAAGATCTCCCTGTACCGGAACAAGCGCCAGCTCGCACACCCCGTTTACGAGATGCTTCCGGACGGCGGCGACCAGGAGGACCGGGTCCGGGAGTTCGCCGAGCGGCCGATCCCCATCTACCGGCGACCAAGGAGCTCACCTCCATGGCGATCGCCCGGTGCGTGGGCCTCCTGCTGGATCAGCTCGACGAGCTTGCCGAGCCGCTCCCCGAGGAGCTGCGGCGGCGCCACCGTCTCCAGGGGCTGCGCGAAGCCCTGGAACGGATTCACCGGCCCGCTGAGGAGGCCGATATCGGCCCCGCCCGCCGGCGGCTCAAGTGGGACGAGGCGTTCGTGCTGCAACTCGTGCTCGCCCGGCGCCGCGGGGAGGCGGCGGAGCTGCCCGCAACACCCCGGCCGCGGGCGGCGGGCGCCCTGCTCGACGCCTTCGACGCCGGACTCCCGTTCACCCTCACCAGCGGGCAGGCCGAGGTCGGTGAGGTCGTCTCCGCCGGGCTCGATTCCAGCCACCCGATGCACCGGCTGCTCCAGGGCGACGTGGGCTCCGGCAAGACGCTCGTGGCCCTGCGCGCGATGCTGCAGGTGGTCGATGCCGGAGGGCAGGCCGTCCTGCTCGCCCCGACCGAGGTGCTCGCCCAGCAGCACCACCGTTCCATCACCGCCATGCTCGGCCCGTTGGCCGGAGGAGGGCGGCTGGACGGCGCCGAGCACGCCACGCGGGTGGCGCTACTCACCGGGTCCCAGGGGGCGGCGGCGAGGCGCGAGTCGCTGCTCGACGCGGCGTCCGGCGCCGCCGGCATCGTGGTCGGCACCCACGCGCTGCTGCAGGAGCACGTGAGTTTCGCCGACCTCGGCCTGGTCGTCGTCGACGAGCAGCACCGGTTCGGCGTGGAGCAGCGCGACGCCCTGCGGGAGAAGGCCGCCGGAGGCCGTCCGCACGTGCTCGTCATGACCGCGACCCCGATCCCGCGGACCGTGGCGATGACCGTCTACGGCGACCTCGACGTCGTAGCGCTCACCCAGCTTCCGGCCGGCCGCTCGGCGGTGGCCACGCATGTCGTGCCGGCTCAGGACAAGCCGCACTACCTGGCCCGGGCCTGGGAGCGCATCCGGGAGGAGGTGAACCAGGGGCGGCAGGCCTACGTCGTCTGCCCGCGCATCGGCGGCGACGAGCGGGAGGAGACCGCGGCCGCCGACACAGCGGAGCCGCAGGAGGAGCCCGGCCGCCGCCCGCCGCTGGCGGTCCTCGACGTCGTCTCCGAACTGGCCGAAGGGCCGTTGTCCGGGCTGCGCGTGGCCGCGTTGCACGGCCGCCTCGCCCCGGACGACAAGGACGCGGTCATGCGCCGCTTCGCCGAGGGGGAGCTGGACGTGCTGGTGGCGACCACGGTCATCGAGGTGGGGGTGGACGTGCCCAACGCCACGGTCATGGCGATCATGGACGCCGACCGGTTCGGGGTCTCCCAGTTGCACCAGCTCCGCGGCCGAGTGGGGCGGGGGAAGCTGCCCGGCCTGTGCCTGCTCGTCACCGACGCCGCGGAGGGGGCGCCCGCGCGCGAGCGGCTGGCCGCGGTCGCCGCCACGACCGACGGGTTCGAGCTGTCGCGGGTGGACCTGGAGCAGCGGCGCGAGGGCGACGTCCTCGGCGGGACGCAGTCCGGGCGGCGGTCCTCACTGCGGTTGCTCACGCTGCTGCGTGACGAGGAGCTCATCGGGGCGGCCCGCGACGAGGCCATCGCGCTCATCGAGCCGATCCCGGGCTCGAACTGCACCCGGAACTGGCCGACGCCCTGAGCCGGCTCCTCGACGAGGAACGGGCGGCCTACCTGGACAAGACCTGACGCCGCCGAGAGTGGTGTCCCGGAGCGTCCGGCCGCGCTAACGTAACGGCCATGACCCGCATCATCGCCGGCACCGCGGGCGGGCGGCGGCTCGCCGTCCCCGCCGGCCGTACCACCCGCCCCACGGGTGACCGGGCCCGTGAGGCGCTGTTCGCGTCCGCGTGGTCGGACCTCGGGTCCTTCGCGGGGCTCCGGGTGCTGGACCTCTACGCCGGGTCCGGGGCGCTCGGGCTGGAGGCGCTGTCGCGCGGGGCGGCGCACGCGCTGCTCGTCGAGTCCGATCGGCGCGCGCTGAGCACCCTCCGGCGCAACGTCTCATCCCTCGGCCTTCCGGGCGCGCAGCCGGTCGCCGGGCAGGTCCGGCGGGTGCTCGAACGCGGCCCCGAGGGTGCGCCCTACGGCTTCGTGCTCGCCGACCCGCCCTACGTGCTCACCGACGCCGAGATCACCGAGATGCTGGCGGCGCTGCGCGATCACGGCTGGCTCGCACCGGAGGCGCTCGTCGTGGTGGAGCGCTCCAGCCGCGGGCCCGACCTGGAGTGGCCCGAAGGGTACATAGAGACGAGGGCCCGTCGATACGGTGAAGCGGCCCTTTGGTACGGTCGCGCCGCGAGTCCCCCCGAAGGCTCCTGAGCGTCCGGGAAGGAAACACCGGTGGGGCGGCCTCGCCGCCCGTAGCAGGTCGCCAGAGAGGACGGTTCCCGTGCGCCGCGTCGTCTGTCCCGGGTCCTTCGATCCGGTCACCAATGGTCACATCGACATCATCGGGCGCGCCGCGCGCCAGTACGACGAAGTGATCGCGGCCGTCCTGGGCAATGTCAGCAAGCGCGCCCTCTTCAGTGTCGACGAGAAGCTGGAGATGCTGGATGAGTGCACGCGCGCGTTCACCAATGTGCGCACCGCCAAGTTCGACGGCCTGCTCGTGGACTTCTGCCGGGAGAACGACATCGGCACGATCATCCGCAGCCTGCGCTCGGTCAGCGACTTCGACTACGAACTGCAGATCGCCCAGATGAACTATCAGCTCTCCGGTGTGGAGACGATGTTCATGACGGCCAATCCGCAGTACTCGTTCCTCAGTTCCAGTCTGGTCAAGGAGGTCGCCCAGCACGGGGGCGACGTCAGCAGCCTGGTGCCCCCGTACGTGGAGCAGCGGTTGCGGGAGAAGTACAAGGAGTAGGGGGCCGGAGTAGGACAGTGAGGGGTGCGTGTCCCCGCTGATTTGGGAACAGGCTTCCCCGGTCGGTAGAATTCAAGGCTGACCATTGCTCTGTTCTCGTGGTCCGTACCGGTTCGAGGCCCGTCGCCGACGACCGCCGGCGGGCCCAGCCCGTCGTCACCGCCCGCCACGGGCGGTGCACTCCACTGAAAGCGCGATTACTCTGACTCGTCTCGACCCCCGTTCCCAGTTCGTGGTCGACACCCGGCCGCTGGGCCGCCAGCCAGGTTCGATGCGGACCTCCAACCGCGTCGTGCCCAGTCCCGGTTCGTTCGCGACCGGGATGGTCGGCGTACCCGAGGGCACCGACATCGAGCTCGACTACCGGCTCGAAGCGGTCATGGAGGGTGTGCTAATCACGGGCACGGCGCGGACCCTGTTCGAAGGGGAGTGCTCGCGCTGCCTCGATCCGGTCTCCTCCTCCGTGGAGGCGGACTTCCAGGAGCTGTTCCGGTATCCGGGCGACGACGACGGCTCCGGGGGCGCCGGTTCCGGGACCGAAGCGGACTCCGGAGACGAGGAGGAGGACTACTATCTTGAGGGCGACCTGCTCGACCTGGAGCAGGTGATCCGTGACGCGGTCGTTCTCGCGTTACCGCTGACACCGCTCTGCAGGGCCGACTGCCCAGGTCTGTGCGTCGAGTGCGGTGTCAAACTCGCCGAGGCCGGAGCCGATCACGGTCACGGCGAGCGCGCCGACCCCCGTTGGGAGGCGCTACGGAAGCTGAGCGAGGAGTTCGGCGACCAATGAGATCTCACTCCCTGAGTGGGCGACGGCACCGTCCCGGCCATGGGGCGTGCGGTCCGCGCAGGAGTGCGGTGTTCCCCCGCGAGCGCGGGAATGACCATAGGCAAAGCGAGCTCCCGCGGCCGCGGGGGTGACCCAGGAGGATTGAAGTGGCCGTCCCGAAGCGGAAGAAGTCGCGGGCCCGCACCCGCATTCGCCGTTCCCAGTGGAAGGCGTCGCGCCCGGTGCTGACCAGCTGCCCGCGTTGCCGCGACCCCAAGCTCCCGCACGTCGCCTGCCCCACGTGTGGCACCTATAACAACCGGCAGGTCGTCAACCCGGCCTGAACCGCGAGTGATGGCGGGCTCAGTTCACTGAGCCCGCCATCACGCCTATCGGAAACAACCGGATAAGAGGACATCGTGCCGGTGCGGGCCTACCCGAGGCCGTGGTGGCCGCCGGGGAGAAGACACTTCTTCGCGACGATCACCTCGCCCTCGAGCGTCCCTAATCGGCCCAGACGAGCGCAGCCAGGAACGAAGGAGAGCGCGCCCTGTGGTGCGGCGCCGGATATAGGGATGTGAATTTTCAGTGGCCACTCAACTCAACCCGACCGAGGCACAGGAGTTCTACCGGGCGATCGGTGTCGAGGTGGATCCCCAGGTACTGGTACGGGCGCTGACGCACCGCTCCTATGCCTACGAGAAGGGCGGGCTGCCGACCAACGAGCGTCTGGAGTTCCTCGGCGACTCGGTCCTGGGCCTGGTCGTCACCGACACGTTGTTCCGGGAGCACCCGGATCTGCCCGAGGGGCAGCTCGCCAAGCTGCGGGCCGCTGTGGTCAATATGCGCGCGCTCGCCGATGTGTCGCGCGGCCTGGGCATCGGCGACTACATTCGCCTGGGGCGGGGCGAGGAGGCCACCGGCGGACGCGACAAGTCCTCGATCCTCGCCGACACGCTGGAGGCGGTCATCGGCGCGGTGTACCTCGACCGCGGCCTGGACGTGGCCTCCGATCTGGTGCACCGTCTGTTTGACCCCCTGATCGCCACGGCGTCGGGCCTGGGCGCGGGGCTCGACTGGAAGACGTCGCTGCAGGAGCTCACCGCGGCCGAGATGCTCGGTGTTCCCGAGTACCAGGTCGAGGAGAGCGGTCCCGACCACCAGAAGACGTTCCGCGCGACGGTCCGGGTAGCGGGGGAGACGCACGGTCTCGGCGAGGGGCGCAGCAAGAAGGAAGCCGAGCAGCAGGCCGCCGAGTCGGCCTGGAAGGCGATCCGGGCCCGGGCCGAGGTCCAGCGGCACGGAGAACACCAGAACTAGGAAGTGCGCCGCCGATGCCTGAGCTCCCAGAGGTCGAAGTGGTCCGGCGCGGCCTTGAGCGCTGGGTGGTCGGACGCGGGATCGGCGACGTCTCGGTGCTGCACCCGCGGTCGATCCGCCGCCACGCGGCCGGTGCCGGTGATTTCTCCGGGCGGTTGGCGGGACGCGCGGTCACCGCGGCCCGGCGCCGCGGAAAGTACCTGTGGCTCACGCTGGACTCCGGGGAGGCGCTGCTCGCCCACCTGGGGATGAGCGGTCAGCTGCTGGTCCAGCCGGCTGAGCGCGCTCCCGAGCGCCATCTGCGCGTGCGTGTTCCGCTGGACGGGGACGGCGGCGAGCTGCGCTTCGTCGACCAGCGCACGTTCGGCCACCTGATGGTGGACTCGCTCGTCGCCGACACCGCACAGGTGAGACCGGACACGGCCGCGGCCGTGGGAGCGGACCTGGCCGTGCCTTCGGTGATCCGGCACATCGCGCGTGATCCCCTGGACTCGGCCTTCGACGACCGCGCCTTCGCGGAGGCGCTCCGGCGCCGCCGCACCACCCTGAAGCGCGCGCTGCTGGATCAGTCCCTCATCAGTGGGGTAGGCAACATCTATGCGGACGAGGCGCTGTGGCGGGCCCGGCTGCACGGGGAGCGCGCAACAGCGGACTTGGAGCGTCCGCGGGTCGCCACTCTGCTGGAGCAGGTGCGCGCTGTGCTGCGCGACGCGCTGGAGGATGGTGGGACCTCCTTCGACGGCCTCTACGTCAATGTGAACGGCGAGAGCGGGTATTTCGAGCGCGGCCTGAAGGTCTACGGGAGGCGGGACCTCCCGTGCGAACGGTGCGGGGCACTCATCCGGCGTGTCGCGTTCATGAACCGGTCGTCGTTCAGCTGTCCGAAATGCCAGCCGGAGCCCTGGTTCTCAGAGGCCGCGCCGTAACGTGGGAGGAGGAGCCGATGTCAGGGGAAGCCCGGCTGACGGCCTGGGTGCACGGCTACGTTCAAGGCGTCGGCTTCCGGTGGTGGGTCCGGTCGCGGGCGCTGGAGCTCGGGCTCAACGGAGCGGCGACCAATCTGCCGGACGGCCGGGTCGAGGTGGTCGCAGAGGGGCCCCGGAAGGCGTGTGAGCAATTGCTCGAACTGTTGCGTGGGAGCGATACCCCTGGTCAGGTTGCTTTGGTCGTTGAACGTTGGGGGAACTCCGGGGGTTCGTTCTCCGGATTCATTGAACGATGAGTATCCTAGAGGGGCTACGCGGTTCGTGAGCGCCCCGCGGCAGGAGTGTGTCGTCCGCAGTGCACGTGATGCGGCGGTAGGGCACAAATGGTGCCCCGGGGGTGCTCGAATACGAGTCGTGCGCTGTGACCTGCCTGGTTACTGCTCAGTTACGTACAGTCCCGTTCAATCTTGACCAGTAGCGCCCGCAGTGAGATTCTGGAAGATAGACCACGTGCCTTTCCAGTCATGAGACGCATCGGAATTCCGGTCGCGTGATCGTGGCTCACGTGTGCGTGGGGTTAATCTGGTCACTCAGTGTGGAGGACCCACATCATGGCGAAGGCTCTGTTTGGCCACGTCGGCGGTCCTGATCCTCAAATGGTTCAGGAAATGCGGCGGCTGCAGAAGCGAGTACGTGACCTCGAAGACGAGATCGGGCGACTTCAAGCCCGAAACGATCAGCTCTCTGCTGCTGTCACGGATGTCACCGTCAGTGCGACCGACCGCGAGCCCGCGCTCGCTTGACGCTCTATAGCGTGCCCGCGTGGAGTAAGGGGCGCCCAGTATTTCCCCGGCGTCCCTTGGGCCGCTTACGTTGAGCTGTTCTTTTCCCTCCGGTGGTCGGCCCTTTATCGTCCAGGGTGTACCCGGAGCGATTTCCCCGCAATCCTCGGTATCTTCGTTCGATACCGCGCACCGTTTCGTTCGTTGTCGACCTCTCTGACGCCACCGCTACGCGGATGGGGACAGCGGCTGCGACGGTGCTTCGCGGGACCTCGATATCCGTGAACCGCATTCGGTCTTCGCCGTGCGTGCACCCCGCACGCCCTCCGGACTCGGCCGCGCCGTGACCGGAGTCCGCGGGAGCGGCGCCGCTGGTACCGGCGCGAACGTGCGGCAGGACCGGGTGGTTCATGGCACCCTTACCCTCAGGGGCAGATCAGGGGCAGCGGAACGCGACCGAGGGGGACGCAGAGCGTGTATCTGAAGAACCTCACGCTGCGTGGCTTCAAATCGTTCGCCTCGGCCACCACCCTCCGTTTCGAGCCCGGCATCACCTGTGTCGTCGGGCCCAACGGTTCCGGCAAGTCCAATGTCGTCGACGCGCTGGCCTGGGTCATGGGCGAACAAGGGGCGAAATCCCTGCGCGGCGGCAAGATGGAGGACGTCATCTTCGCCGGTACGTCCTCGCGGGCCGCGCTGGGCCGCGCGGAGGTCAGCCTCACCATCGACAACACCGATGGGGCACTTCCCATCGACTACTCCGAGGTCACGATCAAGCGGACGATGTTCCGCAACGGCGGTTCGGAGTACGCGATCAACGGAGACACCTGCCGGCTGCTCGACCTTCAGGAACTGCTCAGCGACTCCGGTATCGGCCGCGAGATGCACGTCATCGTCGGCCAGGGGCAGCTGGACACCGTTCTGCACGCCGGGCCGGAAGAACGGCGCGGCCTCATCGAAGAGGCCGCGGGCATCCTCAAGCACCGCAAGCGCAAAGAGAAGGCCCTGCGCAAGCTCGACGCGATGCAGGGCAACCTGGACCGCGTAACCGACCTCACCGCCGAGCTGCGCCGCCAGCTCAAGCCCTTGGGCAAGCAGGCCGAGCTCGCCCGCCGCGCCGCGGTCATCCAAGCCGACCTCCGCGATGCCCGGCTCCGGCTGCTCGCCGACGACATCGTCACCCTCAAGGAGCGGTTGGAGAAGGAGGAGGCGGACGAGGCCACCGTCCGCACCCGCCGAGAGGCCACCGAGAGGTCCCTCGCCGATGCCCAGGAACGGGAGACCCAGCTGGAGAACGCGGCCACCGAGGCCGCTCCCCGGCTCGCTCGGGCCCTGGAGACCTACCACGGGCTCTCCCGGCTCAGGGAGCGGCTGAACGCCGTGGCCGGTCTCGCCGCGGAACGCCACCGCAATCTCGCCGGCCTCACCGCCGAATCCGAGGAAGAGCGCCCCGGCCGCGACCCGGAGGAACTCGAACGCGAGGCCGAGGAGGTGCGCGCCCAAGAAGAGGAGCTGCGGTTCCGCCTGGACGACTCCCGGGAGAGGCTGGAAGCGGCCGTTACCGACCGCACCGCCGCCGAGCAGGCCCTCCAGGAGGAGGAGAGACGGATCGCGACCGCAGCCCGCGCGGCGGCCGAACGGCGGGAGGACCTGGTTCGTCTCCGCGGTCAGGTCGAGGCGCTGCGCAGCCGGCTCGCGGCCAGCGAGGCCGAGGTCGACCGCCTCGACGCCGCCGCCGTCGATGCCCGGGAGCGGGCCGAAACCGCCCGCGCCGAGCACGAGCAGGCCAGCGCCGACTCCGAGGGGCTGGACCAGGGGGACGCCGAACTCAACGAGGCCCAGGAGAACGCCAAGCGCGAACTCGCCGCCGTCGATGCCCGGCTGAAGAAGCTGCGTGAGACCGAACGGGCGGCTGAGCGCGAACGCGCCGCACTGGCCGCCCGCAAGGAGGCCCTGGAGATGGGCCTCAACCGCAAGGACGGAGCGGGCGCGCTGCTGGGCGCCGCCGACCGGCTGCCCGGGCTTATCGGCTCCATAGCGGCCCTGGTGCAGGTGGCCCCCGGGCACGAGACCGCTATCGCCGCCGCCCTTGGTGCGGCCTCCGACGCCGTCGCGGTCGACGGCGCCGACGCCGCCGAGGCCGCGCTGGACCTGCTGAAAACAGACGACGCCGGCCGCGCCGGGATCGTGGTGGCCCAGAACGCCGACGGGGCCGTACCGCCGCGGAGCGCCTGGCCGACGCTGCCCCAGGGCGTCCAATACGTCGTCGACACCGTGCACCCGCCGCCGGAACTGGAGTCCGCCGTCACCGCGCTGCTCGACCGGACGGCCCTGGTCGCCGACGCCGCCGAGGCCCGCCGGGTCCTCGGTGCGGAGCCGGAGCTGCGCGCGGTCACCCGCGACGGCGACGTCTTCGCCCCGGCCCTGGTGCACGGCGGGTCCTCATCGTCGCCGAGCCTCCTCGAAGTGCAGGCGGCCGTGGACGAGGCCGAGGAGCGGCTCCAAGAGGCGGCGGCCGCCTGCAAACGGGCTGCGGCGGAGCTGGCCGAGACCGAGGAGGAAAGGGCACGTATCACGGGCGCCGCCGACGACCTCGCCGCCCGCCGCCGCGCCGCCGACAAGCGCCGGAACGAGGTGGCCCAGCAACTCGGGAAGCTCGGCGGGCAGGCCCGTTCCGCCGAGGCCGAGGCCGAGCGCTACGCCTCGGCGGCCGCGAAGGCGGGCCGGGGCCGCGAGGCGGACCTGGAGAAGCTCGCCGGCCTGGAGGAGCGCCTGGCCGTTGCCGAGGCCGAACCGATCGAGGACGACGAGCCCGGTACCGACCACCGCGACGCCCTTGCCGAGCGCGCCTCCGCGGCCAGAGCGGCGGAGACGGAAACGCGCCTGGCGGTACGGACCGCTGAGGAGCGCGTCCGCTCGATCTCCGGCCGGGCCGACGGCTTGGCGCGTGCCGCCGCCAAGGAACGCGAGGCGCGGGAGCGCGCCGCACAGCGCCGCGAGCTCCGGCGCCGGCAGTCGCGCGTCGCCGAGGCGGTGGCCGAGAGCGCCGCTGAAGCGCTCCAGCGGATCGAGGCCTCCGTGGCCGACGCCGACGCCGAACGCCGGGCGGCGGAAGAGGAACGCGACGCCCGCGACGTCGAGCTGAAAACCGTCCGGGCGCGCGTCCGCGAGCTCTCGGTCGAGATGGAGAAACTGGTCAACGCCGTGCACGGCAGCGAAGTCGCCCGTGCCGAGCGGAGGCTCCGGCTGGAGCAGATGGAGACGAAAGCCGTGGACGAGATGGGGGTCGACGTCCCGACGCTCACCCACGAGTACGGGCCGCGGGTCCCCATCCCGCCGCCCGACGACGCCGGGGACGCCGAGGCCGTCGCCGTCCCCTACGTCCGCGAGGTCCAGGAGAAACGAGCGCGCACCGCCGAGCGCCAGCTCAACCAGCTCGGCAAGATCAATCCACTGGCGCTCGAAGAGTTCGCCGCCCTTGAGGAGCGCCACAACTTCCTTACCGCGCAGCTGGAGGACCTGAAGAAGACCCGCAGTGACCTGATCACGGTGGTCAAAGAGGTCGACGACCGGGTCCAGGAGGTGTTCTCCGCGGCCTTCGCCGACGTCGAGCGGGAGTTCGCGAAGATCTTCGGCCGGCTCTTCCCCGGAGGGGAGGGGCGCCTGGTCCTCACCGAGCCCGGCGACATGCTCACCACCGGCATCGAGGTGGAGGCGCGGCCCCCGGGCAAGAAGGTCAAGCGGCTGTCCCTGCTGTCCGGGGGCGAACGGTCGCTGACCGCCGTGGCCTTCCTCGCCGCGATCTTCAAAGCGCGGCCCTCGCCCTTCTACGTGCTGGACGAGGTCGAGGCGGCGCTCGACGACACCAACCTGCAGCGGTTGCTGCTGATCTTCGACGAACTACGCCAGGCCTCCCAGCTCATCGTCATCACCCACCAGAAGCGCACCATGGAGGCCTGCGACGCGTTGTACGGCGTGACCATGCAGGGCGACGGCATCTCCCAGGTCATCAGCCAGAAGCTGGAGCGCAAGGAGAGGGCCTGACCCCCGTGCCGCCGTCCGGGCGCGAGGGGCACCCCCGCCGTCCAGGCATCCGGAAAGGGACCCGGTAAAGTGGCAGTATTGCCGCTGCCGAGCGGTTCTGGCAGGGCAATGGCACCGTGCGAGCGAAGTCCGGTCGGGGCGCGGCCCCGGAATCCGGCGCTGTCCCGCAACTGTGACGCCCGCCGCCCCGGCGGCGGGACGAGCCAGGTCGCCTCCACGGATGCCGGCGACCGCTGTTCTCGTGGGAAGGGCAGTCCGTCTCCGCGGGCTCCGCGCTTTCCGACCTATGCCGAAGGAGACCCGTGCGTACCGCACGCCGAACAACGGCCGTACTGCTCCTGGCCATCCTCGTGCTCCCCTCCTGCGGTGCCCGGGAACCGGCGGGCCCCGGCGCCGGGGCGGGCGGCGAGTTCCCCGTCACCATCACCGACGCGCGCGGCGAGACCACCCTGGAGGAGGCGCCGCGGCGCATCGTCTCGCTCTCGCCGACCAGCACCGAGATCCTCTTCGCGATCGGGGCGGGCGAGCAGGTGGTCGCCGCCGACGAGCATTCGAACCACCCGGAGGAGGCGCCCGACACCGAACTGTCCGGCTTCACCCCCAGCGTCGAGGCGATCGCCGAACACGAGCCGGACCTGGTCATCCTGGCCCGCGACGCCGAGGACGCGGCCGAGCAGCTCGAAAGGATCGAGATCCCGGTCGTCGTGCTCCCCGCGGGCGAGGTCCTGGAGGACACCTACGACCAGATGCGGCTGCTGGGCGAGGCCACCGGGCACTCCGATGAGGCCGAAGAGGCGGCCGATCAGGTCGAGGCCGAGCTCGACGGCATCGTCGCCGAGACCCGGGAGCAGACGGGCGACGTCGACCTCAGCTACTACCACGAGCTCGACGACGCCATGTACTCGGTGAACTCCGGGACCTTCATCGGACAGGTCTACGAGCGGTTCGGGCTGAGCAACATCGCCGACGCCGCCGGGGACGAGGCCGACGGCTACCCGCAGCTTTCGGCGGAGTTCGTCGTCGCCGAGGATCCGGACCTGATCTTTTTGAGCCACGGCGGCGTGGACGCCGTCGCTTCGCTGGAGGAGCGCCCGGCCTTCGACACCATCAGCGCCGTCCAGAACGGCGACGTGGTCACGCTCGACCCCGACATCGCGTCGCGCTGGGGGCCGCGTGTCGTGGAACTGGCCCAGAGCGTGTCCGAGGCGGTCATCGCCGCGGAGGAGACGTAGTCCTTTGCGACGCACCCGGTCGGCCTGGGGCCGGCTCTGCTGCGCGGCGGCCGTACTCGCGGCCGCGATGCTGGCCGGAGTCGCCGCCGGCGCCGCCTCCATCACCCCGGCGGACATCGCGGGTGAACTGGTGGCCAGGCTGCCGCTGGGGGCGGAGTCCCCGCTCAACGACCGGGAGCTCGCGGTCCTGGTGGAGCTGCGGATGCCCCGGGTGGTGCTGGGGGCGGTCGTCGGCGGCCTGCTGGCCACGGCCGGCGCCGCCTACCAGGGCGTGTTCCGCAACCCGCTGGCCGACCCCTACCTGCTCGGGGCGGCCGGCGGGGCGGGGCTGGGCGCGACCCTGGTCATCGTCTACGGCCCGACCCTGGCCGTGGACCCGGGATCGCTGATCCCGGCCGCCGCGTTCGCCGGAGCGATCCTCGGCGTCGCCGCGGCCTACGCGCTGGGGAGCTCGGCGGGAAGGGGCGGCACCGCCGCGTTGATCCTCGCCGGGGTGGCGGTGTCCTCGTTCCTGTCCGCGGCGCAGACGCTCGTCCAGATGACCCGGATCGAGAACCTGCAGCGGATCTACTCCTGGCTGCTCGGCGGCCTGGGCAGGGGCGGCTGGGACGACGTCTGGATGGTCGCCCCTTACGCGGCCGTTAGCGTGGCCGTCCTGCTGGCCTGCGGATACCTGCTGGACCTGCTGGCGATGGGCGACGAGAAGGCGACCAGCCTCGGACTGAACGCGACGGGGGTGCGGCTGCTCGTGATCTCGGCCGCCTCGCTGGCCACCGCCGCCGCCGTCTCGGTCAGCGGACTGATCGGGTTCGTCGGCATCGTGGTGCCGCACATCGTGCGCCGCCTCGTCGGTACCGGTTACCGGCTGATCCTGCCGATGTCGCTGGTGACGGGTGCGGCCTTCCTGGTGCTGGTGGACATCTCGGTACGCACCGTCATCGCCCCTGCGGAGCTCCCCCTCGGTGTCGTGACGGCGTTCCTGGGAGCCCCATTCTTCCTGGTCATCCTGCGGGCCACGCGGAACCGCGGCACGTGATCTCGTGAGCCGCGTGACCTGATCGTGCCTCTTCTTCTGTAAGACTGGTTGACGTTATGGACTACACCATCTTCGCTGTCGCCATCTTCGTCGTCGCCGTCCTGGTGTTCGGCGGCGTCTTCCTGATCCGGCCGCGGCGACCCGATTCCGGCAAGGAGCCGCGCGCCGGCGACGAGGGCGGTTCGGCCACGGGTACGGCCGTCGCCGAACCGGAGGAGAAGGAGGAACCCGGCGGTCCGTCCGCCGCGGCGGGAACGGCCACCATCGAAGAACCGCCCGTCGCGCCGGTCGAGATCGAGATCCCGCCGCCGTCCGCGGGGCGGCTGGTGCGGCTGCGTGCCCGGCTGGCACGCTCGCAGAGCGTTTTCGGCCAGGGACTGCTCAACCTGCTCGCGTCGGACAGGCTCGACGAGGACGCGTGGGAGGGGATCGAGGACATCCTCGTGACCTCCGATGTCGGCGTCACCTCCGCCTCGCAGATCGTGGACGGCCTGCGCACCAAGGTCAAAGTGCTGGGGACCCGGAGCCCCGAAGAGGTGCGCGGCCTGCTCCGGGAGGAACTGCTGGCGCAGATCAACCCCGAGCTCGACCGCGCGGTGCGCACCGAGCCGCATGGCACCCGGCCCGCTGTGATCATGGTCGTCGGGGTCAACGGGACGGGCAAGACCACAAGCTGCGGCAAGCTCGCCCGAGTGCTCGTCGGCGACGGGCGCAGCGTGGTGCTCGGCGCGGCCGACACGTTCCGCGCCGCGGCGGCCGATCAGCTGGAGACGTGGGGCAGCCGTGTCGGTGCGCCCGTGATCCGCAAGGACGAGGGCGCCGACCCGGCCAGTGTCGCCTTCGACGCGGTCACGCGCGCATCGGACGAGGGCGCCGACACGGTCATCATCGACACCGCCGGCCGGTTGCACACCAAGACCGGGCTGATGGACGAGCTCGGCAAGGTCAAGCGGGTCGTCGAGAAGAAATCCCAGGTGGACGAGGTCCTGCTGGTCCTCGACGCGACCACGGGGCAGAACGGCCTGCGGCAGGCGAGAGTGTTCGCCGAGGTCGTCAACATCACCGGCATCGTGTTGACCAAGCTCGACGGCACCGCCAAGGGCGGCATCATCGTCCAGGTCCAGCGGGAACTCGGGGTTCCGGTGAAGCTGGTCGGGCTGGGTGAGGGGCCCGACGACCTCGCGCCGTTCGAACCCGAAACGTTCGTCGACGCGATCCTCGGCGAGGGGTGAGCCTCCGCCGCGCCCTGTACAACGAACGGCCTCCCTCCCGCGCTGGGAGGGAGGCCGTATTGCCGAGCGCCTGTCTCTCAGGTGTCACACGGACACATCACGCCGGGTGAACGTGCCGGCGGCGATGCTCACCAGTGCCGCCGGAACGGCGACGAGGACGGCGGTGAACCCCGCGTCGAACCCGTTCACGAGCGGGTTCGGGTCCAGCCCGTAGTAGAAGGCGGAGAGGAAGCGCAGCCACTCCAGCTCCTCCACCTGCATCGCGAACGTGTTGCCGATGTAGCCGATCACCGCGAACAGCGCCGCGGTCGCCAGGGCGATGCTGCGCCTTCCGGTGAGAGCGCCGACGGCCAGCGCGAGCGAGCCGTAGGACAGCGCGATGAGCGTGACCATCGCGGCGGCGGCGAAGAGGTTCGCGGCGGCGATCTCGATCTCCAGCAGAGGGCCGAACACCAGCAGGATGAGGAACACGGCCAGTCCGAGCGCCGCGACGAACGCGGCCATCCCGGCGAACCTCTGCACCAGCACCCGGGTGCGGCTCACCGGGTAGGCGAGGACCAGTTCCAGGCCGCCGTCCTCTTCGTCCCCCGCGACCGCCCGGGTGCCATGATGATCGCCGCGACGATCATCAGGACCGGCGTGAGCAGAGCGAGCACGGTGGAGTTCAGATAGCCCTCGGCCGAGGTCATGTCCTGCCAGCCCATGGCCTCGACGAGCCCCTGGGGGTAGGCCTGCATGAACTCGTCCATGGCTTCGGCGGAGTCCGCCATCGACGGCCAGAACCCGCTGTACAGCAGGGTGACGGCGGCGACGGCGACCACCCAGCCGACGAGCGCGCGGAGGTTGTCGTGCAGGTACTTGCCGAAGACGTTACGCAGCAGCATCGCGGTCCGCCTCTCCCTCTGCGCCGGCGTCGGCGCCGCCACCGTTGTAGTGAATGAAGAACAGTTCCTCCAGGTCGGGCTCTTCGCTGGTCAGTGTGAGCACCGTGTGCTGGGCGGCCAGCTTCACCAGCGCGTCGGGGCTGCCGTCGACCACGCAGTGCAGCGTGTCGCCCTCGACGGCGACCTCGCGGACGTTCTCCGCGGCCGCGAACTGGTCCCCGGAGACCGGTTCGGTGAAGCGGAGCGTGATCTTGCGGGAGGAGCGCTCGCGCAGGGCGTCCATGTCCTCCACCGCCACGATGCGGCCCCTGCGGATGATGGCGGCGCGGTCGGCCACGTCCTGCACTTCGCTGAGCACATGCGAGGACATGAACACGGTCCGCCCTTCGTCGCGGGCCTCGCGCACCATGGCCAGGAACTCCTGCTGCAGCAGCGGGTCCAGGCCGCTGGTGGGCTCGTCCAGGACCAGCAGCCGGGGCTCATGCATGAAGGCCTGCACCAGGCCGACCTTCTGCTTGTTCCCCTTGGACAGGCCGCGGATGGGCCGTGCCAGGTCGAGGCCGAGGCGCCGGGCCAGTTCGTCGATCCGGCCCCGGCTCACACCGCCACGCAGGTTGCCCAGGTAGGTGAGCAGCTCGCGGGCGGGGCGCCGGCTGGACATGGCCAGTTCCCCGGGCAGGTACCCGATATCGCGGCGGATGTGCACGCCGTCGGTGCGCGGGTCGTGTCCCAGGACGCTCAGTTCGCCCTCGTCGCGCCGGATCAGGTCCAGCATGATCCGGATGGTCGTGGTTTTGCCGGCCCCGTTGGGCCCGAGGAACCCGAAGATCTCGCCCTGCCGGACGTCCAGGTCGACTCCCGAAAGCGCGCGGTGCCGACCGTAGCTCTTGGTCAGTCCTGTAGCGGTGATAACCCGTGGGGGGTGTACGGTCATTCGTTCGCTCGATTCTGCGTCTGCCATTGTTCCCAGCGTTCGATCAGCTGGGGCAGCTCCTGGTCGAACCAGCGGTAGAAGTCCCGCATCTCCCTGAGTCGGTCCAGCCTGCCCGGCGGGGAGTCCGCCAGTGTGGCGATCCCCTCGTCGGCAGCCTCGATGACCGGGGTGAACCTCGATGCCCTGGTCCGCATGATCTGGGTCCAGGCATCGCTCTTGATGCGGTAGTAATCCCGCCGATGTCCCGGCTTGGCGACCTTCTCCACCAGTGCGGCGGCGGTCAGGGTGCGCAGTGCCGGGTTGATCGACCCTTTGCTGGCCTGCAGGGCGGCACAGATGTCTGGAGCGCTCTGCTCCGGCGGTTCGCAGACGAGCAGCAGCGCCAGGACTCGGCCGTGCATGCGGACCAGCCCCATGTGCTCCAAGAGCACGGCGAATTTCTCCACGTAGGCCAGCTCCGCGGCCGTGGAGGATCCCGTGGGCTCTCCAGCGCTATCAGCATCGCTCATAAAGTTCATTATCGACTGAACATCCTGTACACGTCCGAATATGCCCTACCGGAAGGGCGCTCAGACCCGCCTTAGCGGGTTCTTAACGGACGGAGGCGTCCGGCCGCGGCGGTCCTGTGCCTGCGGATGTCCACTTCGGGTGTCCGTGCAGGTCTACGACTCCTCCTGGGGCGGTGCTTTACCCGGACTTAACACGTGGCGCCATGTCTTTACGGCGGCGCAACGCGTACGGCCCTCCCGAGAAACACCGCGGGTCGAAGGTGACTGCTGGTGATCTTCGCCGAGCCCGACGACGTGCTCGCTGACCATTTCTTCTCGGCTGAATACGAATCCCCCATCCATATCTCGTGGAGGCGAAATGATCGACAGCGGTACTACCGCGTGGTTGCTGATCAGCGCCGCTCTGGTGATGCTGATGACACCGGGTGTGGCCTTCCTGTACGGAGGCATGTCCCGGGCCAAGAGCGTGCTGAACATGATGCTGATGAGTTTCGCGAGCATCGCGATCGTCAGCGTCCTCTGGGTACTTGTCGGGCACTCACTGGCCTACGGCGGTGGTTCCGGGCCGCTCACCCCGTTCGTGGGCGGATTCGAGTACGTCGGCTTGAGCAGCCTCATCGGCGAGGTCGCCGAGGGCGGGTACCCCGAACTCGTCGACGCCGGGTTCCAGATGATGTTCGCCGTCATCACTGTGGCCCTGATCAGCGGCGCCATCGCCGACCGCGCCAAGTTCGGCGCCTGGGTGATATTCGTTCCGCTGTGGGCGCTGCTCGTCTACTTCCCCGTGGCCCACTGGGTCTGGGGCGGCGGCTGGGTCGGAGAGCTGACCATCGGCGGTGCCGAGGTCATCGACTTCGCCGGCGGTACGGCCGTGCACATCAACGCGGGTGCGGCGGCTCTCGCGCTCACCTTCGTCCTGGGGCGCCGCAAGGGCTTCGGCGCGGAGTCGATGCGTCCGCACAATCTGCCGTTCGTGCTCCTCGGCGCCGCCCTGCTGTGGTTCGGCTGGTTCGGCTTCAACGCGGGTTCCGCCTACGCCGCTGACGAGAGCGCCGCTCTGGCGCTGGTGAACACCCAGGTGGCCACGGCCGCGGCCACGGGTGCGTGGATGCTCGTCGAGCGCCTCCGCTACGGCAGCGTGACGGCTCTGGGCTTCGCCTCCGGTGCCATCGCCGGTCTTGTGGCCATCACTCCGGCCGCCGCGGACGTGACCCCGTTGGGTGCCATCGGGGTGGGCTTCGCCTCGGGCGCCGTCTGCGCCTACGCGATCAGCTGGAAGTTCAAGTTCAAGTACGACGACGCCCTGGACGTCGTGGGCATCCACATGGTCGGCGGCATCGTCGGTTCGCTGATGATCGGTTTCCTCGCGGCCGAGATCGCCGGCGGCACGAACGGCCTGTTCTACGGCGGCTCGGTCTCCCTGCTGCTGGTGCAGCTCATCGCGGTGATCGGCGTGCTGCTCTACTCTCTCGTCGTCACCTACATCATCGGCAAGCTCATCGACCTGGTCATGGGCTTCCGGATTCCGGAGCACGTCGAGACCAACGGGCTGGACAGCGAACTGCACTCCGAGACCGCCTACGCCTTCGACGAACTCGACGATCTGGAAGGACCGGAGCTCTCCTCGCCGACGCCTCCGGGCGAGGAGGTGGCCTCGCGGTAGGTCCGATCAGCAGGCGTCCTCAGCGTAGAGGGCGGTGACCGTACCAATACGCCGCGAGGCGGAGCCGGACCGGTGTGGGAGACCCCTCGCCGGTCCGGCTTTTTCCGTACGGCGCGCGCCGTGAGCTACCCCACTGCGTGACGGTGTCCGTCGTGGTCCCCGATCGTGTGTGGCGCGTCCGTCGCATGGCAGGGGACGCCCGCGCCTGTTCGCCCGCCCGGTGCGGGGAAGGCGTTCGATACGCTTATTGGCTGACGAGGGATCCGCGCTCTTCGTTCCGGAACGAACTCCGAGACGCCGGGCGGCCCCCGGACAAACGCCCGGAGCCGTGTTGCGTTCCCGCGCGTCCAATTCCCGACTACAGACGACATGCTCGTTCCCCCGCATGTACCCATGGCAGGGCCAGGAGGCATAATGGCGCCGGTTATTCCTAGTGAACGCCGATCAAGCGGGCCTTTCAGGTTCGCGGCGGTGGCGGCCGTGCTCGCGGTCGGCACAGCGGGATGCTCCATCGACCTGAGTGACTGGCGCCCCGGCGGCGGTGGAGGAGCGGAGGCCGAGGAGTCTTCCGACCCCGTCGACGCGGCCCCATTGCTGGAGGAGGCGCTCGACTCCCTTGCCGCCGCCCCCGCCATTCTCGCGCAGGGCCAGATCGGCAACTCCGACGGCGGGGAGGTCAAGGAGGCGTCGTTCACGGTGACCGACTCCGGCGCGACCACCGGCTCCGTCCAGGAAGGCGAGAGCGAGGCCCAGGTGAGGATGGGCGACAGCAAGATGTTCGTCCAGGCGCCGGACGAGTACTGGCTGAACCAGGGAGTCTTCAACCCCGACAGCGACCAGTACGGGGAGAACTGGGTCCGCGTCGACGGAACGCAGATGGGCGTCAACCCCGCCGCGGTGCTGGCACCGGAGCGGCTCTCCGAAGCCCTGCGGGAGCTTGCGCCCGCCGGCGGCGAGGCGACGCCGGAGAACCTCGACGGCACCGCCGCCTACCGGATCGACCTCGCCGGTACGGACAACCGCGTGTGGGTCACCGAAGAGGAACCGCACCGACTGCTCCGCATCGAGATCGAGGAGCTGGTTCCCAAGGACGCCGAGAGCGGTCCCCGGACACGGCTGAACATCTCCGAACCCGAGACCGCCGACGTGGAGCAGGCCTACGACGACCTCATCGCCTGGGCCGAGGACGACCTGGGTGGCGCGCGGGACGCCCGGTTGGAGGTCGCCTGGGACGGCCAGCTCGACATGCAGTGCGAGACCGGCGGCCAGTGCACCGTCGAGGGCACGGTGCGAGACGATTCCGTCGACGAGGGGTCGGGCACCGTGCAGGTCCGGATGGACGCTTCGTTCGAGAACGACGAACTGGGCGAGCAGGAGTGCGACGACACCGCCAAGCTGGAGGCCGGTGGAACCGTCACCCTCTCCTGCAGCGTCGACTACGAGCTGGCCCCCAGCTCCACCCCGCAGGAGTACGAGATCGGCGGCGAAGGCCTGCTTTCGACACGCGGGATCACCGGCAATGCCAGGGACGAACTGGTCGAGACGCTCCAGACGGAGCGCCAGACGACCCTGGGCGAGGACGAAAGTGCCGAGGAGAGCCCGGACGAGGAGGGCGACTCGGAATGACCTGCGAGGCTGATGCGCGGACTGAGGTTGACGCGCGGATTTCCGCGGCGTCCGCCGGAGGCGCATAACCGGGATTCGGCAGGTAGCTAGGAAGTCAACCCGAGACGAAGGATTGACCACACTCGTGTTCGAGACGCTTTCCGACCGGCTGACATCGGTCTTCACCTCGCTGCGCGGCAAGGGACGGCTGTCCGAGGAGGACATCAACTCGACCGCGCGCGAGATCCGTCTCGCGCTGCTCGAGGCCGACGTCGCGCTTCCCGTCGTCCGCGACTTCATCGCCCAGATCAAGGAGCGGGCCCGGGGCGAAGAGGTTTCCAGGGCGCTGAATCCGGCGCAACAGGTCATCAAGATCGTCAACGAGGAACTCATCCGGATCCTCGGGGGCGAGACCCGCGAGATCCGGTTCGCCAAGAACCCGCCCACGGTCATCATGCTCGCGGGGCTCCAGGGCACCGGTAAGACCACGCTCGCCGGCAAGCTCGGCCTGTGGCTGGCGGACGAGCGCAACACTCCGCTGCTGGTCGCGGCCGACCTGCAGCGCCCCAACGCGGTCACTCAGCTGCAGGTGGTAGGTGAGCGGGCGAACGTTCCGGTTTTCGCGCCGCAGCCCGGAAACGGCGTCGGTGATCCGGTCGAGGTGGCGCGGGAGTCCATCGACTACGCCCAGCGCAACAACCACAATGTCGTCATCGTCGACACTGCGGGCCGCCTGGGCGTCGACAGCGAGATGATGCAGCAGGCGGCCGACATCCGCGACGCGGTGCGGCCCGACGAGATCCTCTTCGTCGTCGACGCGATGATCGGGCAGGACGCGGTCAACACGGCCCAGGCGTTCCTGGACGGTGTCGGTTACGACGCCGTCGCGCTCACCAAGCTCGATGGCGACGCCCGGGGCGGTGCGGCGCTGTCCATCCGGCACATCACGGGCCGGCCGATCATGTTCGCCTCCACCGGTGAGAAGCTGGAGGACTTCGACCTCTTCCACCCGGACCGGATGGCCTCGCGCATCCTGGACATGGGCGACATGCTCACCCTCATCGAGCATGCCCAGAAGACGTTCGAGGAGTCCGAGGTCGAGAAGATGGCCAGCACGCTGGCCTCTGAAGAGGACTTCACCCTCGACGACTTCCTGCAGCAGATGTCGATGGTCCGCAGGCTCGGACCGATCAGCAACCTGCTCGGCATGATGCCCGGCATGGGCCAGATGAAGGAGCAGATCGGCAACGTCGACGACAAGGATCTGGACCGGATCGCGGCCATCATCCAGTCGATGACGCCTGCCGAGCGGGACAATCCGAAGATCATCAACGGGTCGCGTCGGCTGCGCATCGCCAACGGTTCGGGCACCCAGGTCAGTGACGTCAATGGCCTCGTCACCCGGTTCTTCGAGGCGCAGAAGATGATGCGCCAGATGAAGAACGGGGGTATGCCCGGAATGCCGGGTATGCCGGGGCAGAGTGGTGGCAAGAAGAAGGCCAAGGCCCAGGCCAAGAAGGCCAAGAAGGGCAAGCAGCGCAGCGGCAACCCGCTCAAGGCCAAGCAGCAGGAGGCCGAGAAGGCGGCCGAGCGCCAGCGCCGCCAGGAGGAGGGCGGCGACCAGTCCTCGCAACTGCCTCCGGGCCTCGGCGGGGGTGCCGGCGCACCGCAGCTTCCTCCCGGACTGGGAGGCGGTAAGATGCCCGACCTTTCGGATTTCAAGCTGCCCAAGCAGTGATCCCCGCGTTCCGGGGAGCCGGATCGGGGCCTCTGTCCACGCGATCACCTATGATCGTGGTGTGGCCTGATACTCACCGGCGGTCTGTGCGGATCGCGTCCGCTCCCGTTTCCCCACAGCGGAGGCGGGGCGCGCCCGGTCCGGCTCGGGGGACCCGCCGGTATCCGGTCGGCCGCGCAATTCGTACCCGTGAATCTGGCACAATGAGATGTCGACTAACGGTGTCTCGGGCCGGCCCTCTACTTGCCCGGGCACCCACGTCCTCCGCTCGGTGACGCTCCGCATCCCCACGCGGCGCGGAACTGGGCATCCACACCGTAATCGGGAGAAGACCACACCAGTGGCTGTCAAGATCAAGCTCAAGCGTATGGGGAAGATCCGTGCGCCGCAGTTCCGCATCGTTGTCGCCGCCGCTCAGAAGAAGCGCGATGGCAAGGTCATCGAGGAGATCGGCAAGTACCACCCGAAGGAAGAGCCGAGCCTGATCGAGGTGGACTCCGAGCGGGCGCAGTACTGGCTGTCCGTGGGGGCGCAGCCCACCGACCCTGTGAAGGCTCTGCTGCGGAAGAGCGGCGACTGGCAGAAGTTCAAGGGCCTGCCGGCTCCGAAGCCGCTGAAGGTGGCCGAGCCCAAGGACAAGGAAGCCGAGGAGGCCACGTTCCAGGCCGTCCTGAAGGAGCTCGTCCTGCCCGGCCAGGAGGAGAGCGGCAAGGCCGAGAACAAGGGCAAGTCCGGCAAGAAGTCCGAGAAGGCCGAGAAGCAGCCCGCTCAGGCTGGGGAGAAGTCCGAGGGCGAGGCCTGACGTGCTGGAAGAGGCACTTGAGCACCTGGTGAAAGGCATCGTCGAGAATCCCGACGATGTCCAGGTGAGAGCCCGCAGGCTTCGCAAGGGCAAGGTGCTCGAAGTTCGGGTCCACCCCGATGACCTCGGGAAGGTGATCGGCCGCAGCGGCCGTACCGCCAAGTCGCTGCGAACCGTCATCGGTGCGCTGGCCGGAGGGCGCTACGTCCGGGTCGACCTGCTGGACCTGCACGAAGTGCGCTGAATCGCGCTCCGGGGGCGTCGGCCGAATGGTCGGCGCCCCTGTTTTCTGTCCCGCCTCCCTCGCTGGTCGCGATCCGCCGACGGGTCCGCGGGAACCGTCTAACGTAGAGATCAGCGATCCGTGAGGAGAACGATGCGTCTCGTTGTCGGCCGGATCGGCCGGGCGCACGGCATTCGCGGTGAGGTCGCCGTCGAGGTGCGCACCGATGATCCGGCTGCGCGTTTCGTCGCGGGGGTCCGGCTGCTGACCGATCCCGAGAGTGCGGGGCCGCTGACGATCGCGGCGGCCCGTCGGCACGCCGGGCGGTTACTCGTCCGGTTCGACTCGGTCTCCGATCGCACGGACGCCGAGAACCTGCGGGGCGTGACCCTGCTCGTGGACTCGGCCGATATCGGTCTGTTGGACGACCCGAACCAGTTCCACGATCATGAACTTATCGGCCTTACCGTCGTGACCGGCGGAGGCGAGAAGGTCGGGACCGTCGACGACATCCTGCACAACGCTCAGGACGTGCTGGTGGTCAAGGATCCGTCCGGGCGGGAGGTGCTGATCCCGTTCGTCCGCGACCTCGTGCCCCAGGTCGACACGGCAGCCGGCCGCCTTGTGATCGATCCCCCGCCCGGTCTGCTCGACCTGGGTCGTTGACGCCGGGGAACGAGCCGACCGGTGGTGAGGCGCGCCACGTTTCCAACACGCAGCCCGCCCGCGAACGGCGGGCGACGAGGCCGGAAGAGCTACTGAGTACCATGCGCATCGACATCATCACCATCTTCCCTGACTACTTCGCGCCTCTGGAGCTGTCGCTGATCGGCAAGGCGAGAGCGGCGGGGATCCTCGACATCCGGGTGCACGACCTCCGCTCCTGGACCTACGACCGGCACAAGACGGTGGACGACACGCCTTACGGCGGAGGGCCCGGCATGGTCATGAAACCCGAGCCGTGGGGCGAGGCGCTCGACGCCGTCACGGCGCCGGCGGAGACGGCCGCGGCGCCGCCCGTGCCTCCCGCCGCGCCCGGGCCGAGACTGATCCTGCCGGCCCCCAGCGGTGTCCCCTTCACACAGGTGCACGCTGAACGGCTCTCCGATGAACCGTGGCTGGTTTTCGCGTGCGGGCGTTACGAGGGCATCGACGCGCGGGTCGTCGACGACGCCTGGGAGCGGATGCCTGTGGAGGAACTCAGCATCGGCGACTACGTCCTGGCGGGCGGGGAGTCCGCGACCCTGGTCATGGTGGAGACGATCTCACGGCTGATGCCCGGTGTGCTGGGCAACGCCGACTCCGCCGTTCAGGACTCCTTCGCGCCGGGGGCCATGGAGAACCTCCTGGAAGGGGCGGTCTACACCAAGCCGCCAGTCTGGCGCGGCCGCGAGGTCCCTCCGGTTCTGCTGTCGGGAGACCACGGGGCGGTCGACCGCTGGCGCCGAGACGAAGCTCTCCGCAAGACCGCACGCAACCGCCCCGAGCTGCTGCGTGAGATCCCGGAGAACCACCTCGACCAACACGATCAGGATGTCCTCCGCGGGGCTCGGTTACAGGTCGGCTCCGAATCTGTGGCAGACTAGATGAGTTGCCCCTGCCGTTGAGTTCCGTTCGTATGCTGCCGGTACCGGCTCTGATGGTTGCGAGGAACCTGCCAGAGGCACGCTATTCCGACCCCAGCAGATCCGCCCGCGCGAACCGCAGTGTCCGTCGGTCCGTCGCCGCGGCGCGCAATCGATGAGGAACCGCTGAGATGCACACCGCTATTCAGGAGCTTGAGAAGGCCCAACTGCGCTCCGACATCCCCGAATTTCGCCCGGGTGACACGCTGAACGTCCACGTGCGCGTGACGGAGGGGAGCCGCTCCCGGATCCAGGTCTTCAAGGGTGTCGTGATCCGGCGGCAGGGCGAAGGCAGCCGGGAGACCTACACGGTCCGCAAGATCAGCTACGGCGTGGGCGTGGAGCGCACGTTCCCCGTGCACACTCCCGTGGTCGACAAGATCGAGGTTGTCACCCGCGGCAGGGTGCGCCGTGCCAAGCTCTACTACCTGCGCAACCTGCGCGGCAAGGCCGCCCGCATTCCCGAGCGCCGCGAGCCCGCCAAGCGCTGAGACCAAAGATCCGGTCGCCTCGGGGAGTGTTTCGTCCGGCGCACGCCCCCGCCCTCGGATAAGGTCTGGGCAATGACGGACGAATCCTCGCACGACCGGGTAGCGCGCGAGCAGGGACTGCTCTGCAGCGAGCGGTCCGCCCGAGAACACTGGCTCCCTCATGTCCCGACGTGGGGGAGCCATCGGTATGTGGGGCTCTGTCGTGCGCGGAACAGTGTTTCGAGACGGGGGAATCGGTGGGCACGGCTGAGGAGAGCGCGGACGACAAGATGAGTGCAAAAAAGAGCGCCAAGAGCGAGAAACAGGGGTCCTTCTGGAAAGAACTCCCCATTCTGATCGTGATCGCGCTGGTCTTGGCTTTCGTCATCAAGACCTGGGTCGTCCAGGCGTTCTACATTCCCTCGAAATCGATGGAGAACACCCTGCTCATCGGCGACCGGGTCCTCGTCAACAAGGTCGTCTACCAGATCCGCGACATCGAGCGCGGTGAACTCGTGGTGTTCAACGGAACGGGCTCCTGGGACGAGGAGGACGCCGTCACCGTGCAGGAGGCGAGCAACCCGGTCTCCCAGGGTTTCACATGGGTGGGTCAGCAGCTCGGCGTGGCTCCCACCGGCAAGGACTACATCAAGCGCGTGATCGGTGTGCCGGGCGACACGGTCGAGTGCTGCGACTCCGAGAACCGCGTCCTGGTCAACGGCGAACCGCTCGACGAAACGTATCTCTACCCGGGAAGCCAGAGCACCCACAGCGAGTTCGGTCCGGTGGAGGTCCCCAAGGGCCGACTGTGGCTCATGGGCGACCACCGGGAGATCTCCTACGACTCCCGGCTGCACCAGAACGATCCCGGCGAGGGAAGCGTCGCCGAGGAGAGCGTGGTGGGCCGGGCGTTCGTGCTCGTCTGGCCGCTGAACCGGATCGACGTGCTCTCCGTCCCCGAGACGTACTCCTCGCTCGAGGAGCGGACCGGCGATACCGCCGCGGCGGGGCTGCCGCTCATGCTCGGGGCCGTCGCCGCGGTCCCGGTGCATCGTGGCGGCCGCCGCCTCCGGAACCGTCTCCGCTCCGTGCGCGGAGCGGACGACCGTTCCCGGCCACTGGCCGGGAACGGTTGACACAGTGGCGCATGATGGAATCTGTAGCGGGTTGATCCTCGCTCGAAGAGAGTGGCCACATCCCACGCTGGGAAGACCGAACGGGTGAGGGGGCCGGACCGCCGAACCGGGAGTGCACGACGAAAGCGAGCACGAGATGAGTTCTGAGGACCTGGAGAAGTACGAGGCCGACATGGAGCTGCAGCTCTACCGCGAGTATCGCGATGTCGTCGGCCTGTTCAGCTACGTGGTGGAGACCGAGCGCCGCTTCTACCTCACCAACCACGTGGACCTGCAGCCGCGCACCACGGACAACGGCGAGATGTACTTCGAGGTCACGATGGAGGACGCCTGGGTCTGGGACATGTACCGGCCGGCGAGGTTCGTCAGGAACGTGCGCGTCGTGACGTTCAAGGACGTCAACGTCGAAGAGATCACCAAGGCCGATCTCGAGGTCCCCTCCGCCGGCGGTCCGGGGGACGAGAGCTGACCCACTCCCCGATCATCGCTGATCCGCCGCCGGCGTCCTGACGGACGCCGCCCGGCCCCGGTGCCTGCCGCGGTTCGCGTCTGTGCACTGTCCGTCCACAGGCGCGAAACCGCGGTAGCACCGCCCCGGATCACCGTCGCACCTTGGTGTGCGGAGGTGATCGTCCATGATGACCGACGCCCGGGCATGGGTACGGCGCCGGGAGGCCCTCGGCCGGCACGGAGAAGAGCTGGCCGCGGCCTATCTGGTACGCGCGGGGATGCGTATCCTGGCGCGCAATTGGCGGTGCGCAGCGGGCGAGATCGATATCGTCGCCCGCCACGGCGGTACGCTCGTCATCGCCGAGGTCAAAACGCGCGCGAGTCTGCGTTTCGGTACGCCGCTCGAGGCGGTGAGCCGCGGGAAACGGCAGCGACTGCGCAGGCTGGCCCGGCTCTGGGCCGCGGAGAACGCGACCGGCGGAGTGCGCACGCGCATCGACGCCGTGGCCGTGCTGGTGTTCCCGGGAGGCCGCAGCTACATCAAGCACCGGCGCGGGGTGGCCTAGATGGGACTCGCGCGCGCCAGGTCCGTCGCCCTGCTCGGGGTCGACGGACACACTGTGGAGGTCGAGGCGCACCTCGGCGGCGGCCCGGCTGGACTGACCCTCGTCGGCCTGCCCGATACCGCCGTGCGCGAGGCCCGCGACCGCATCCGCGCGGCCGTGGTCAACAGCGGCGAGTCCTGGCCCGACGACCACATCACGGTCAGCCTTTCACCGGCCAGCCTGCCCAAGCGCGGCAGCGGTTTCGACCTCGCCATCGCCGCGGCCGTCATGGGAGCCAGCGGCGCCGTCCCCGTGGGGACCCTGCACAACGCCGTGTTCCTGGCCGAAGTCGGCCTTGACGGCCGTACCCGGCCCATTGCCGGCGTGCTGCCCGCGGTCCTGGCCGGCGCGCGCGGCGGGCACAGCACGTTCGTGGTGGCGCGGGGAAACGCCACCGAGGCCCGGCTCGTTCCCGACGTCGAGGTGCTGGCGGTCGCCTCCCTCAGCGAGTTGTTCGCGCGGCTTCGGGGCGAGCTCGTGGACGAGCCGCTCTTCGATGACGAGGAAGAGCCAACGGCCCCGCGCACCGGACCGCGTCCCGATCTCGCCGATGTCCTCGGTCAGCCCGTCGCCCGGAGGGCCGTCGAGATCGCCGCGGCCGGCGGGCACAACCTGATGCTCCTCGGCCCGCCGGGCACCGGCAAGAGCCTGCTGGCCGAGCGTCTCCCGACCGTCCTTCCTCCCCTCAGCATGGCGGAGTCCATAGAGGTCACCGCCGTGCATTCGGTCGCGGGCGCCCTTCCCAAAGGTGCGCCGCTCATCACCGAGCCGCCGTTCTGCGCGCCGCACCACACCGCCACCCGCGCGGCGATCGTCGGGGGCGGCAGCAACCGGCTGCGCCCCGGCTGCGTCTCGCTGGCACACCGCGGCGCGCTGTTCGTGGACGAGGCTCCCGAGTTCGGCCGAGGCGTCCTCGACTCGCTGCGCCAGCCACTGGAGACCGGGGAGGTGATCGTGGCGCGTTCCGCCGCCACCGTGTGCTTTCCGGCGCGTTTCCTGCTGGTCCTGGCCGCGAACCCGTGCCCCTGCGGCAAGCCGGGCAGCGCCTGCACCTGTTCGTCGCTGCAGCGCCGGCGGTATCTGGCCCGCCTTTCGGGGCCGCTGCTCGACCGGGTGGACCTCAAGGTCGAACTGCAACCGGTGACGCGCGCCGAACTGCTGGCCGACCAGGCATTCGCCGAGGCGTCCGAGACCGTGGCCACCCGCGTTTCCCAGGCCAGGGAGCGCTCCGCCAGGCGGCTCTCCGGTACACCGTGGTCCACCAACGCAGAGATCCCCGGCGCTGAGCTGCGCCGCCGATTCCCGGTCTCCGAGCCGGCGCTGCGGCCCCTGGGCACGGCCATGGAGCGGGGCGAGATCAGCGCTCGGGGGGTCGACCGGACGCTCAGAGTAGCGTGGAGCCTGGCCGATCTGGCGGGACGGTCCCGGCCCGGGGCGGACGACACGGCCTACGCCTTCGCCCTCTGGTCGGGACGAGCTCAATGACCGGCCCGCTGGTGCCCGCTGAGGAGCCGTCGCGAGACGCGGTGGCGCGCGCGTGCCTGACCGCCACGGTCACCCCGGCCGATCCCCTCCTGGGAGCCATGCTCGCCGAACGCGGCGCGGCCGCCGTCTGGGAGGCGCTGCGTTCGGGAGACGACCTGCCGGTCGGGTCCGCACACGGCCGCGACACCGCGCGACTCGGACGCTGGCGGGCCCGCGCCGCCGCCATTGACGCCGACGCGCTGCTGACCCGCGCTGCCGATCTGGGGATACGGCTGGTCACCCCGGGCGATCCGGAATGGCCGGGCCAGCTGGACCAGCTGCACGAGCAGCGCCCCTACGCGCTGTGGGTGCGCGGGGCGCACGATCTGCGCAACGCCTGCCTGCGCTCGGTGGCCATGGTGGGTGCGCGGGCGGCCACCGGGTACGGACTGCATGTCGCCGGCGAGCTGGCCAGCGGGCTTGCGGGACGGTCGTGGGCGATCGTGTCCGGCGGCGCCTACGGTATCGACGCGGCGTCGCACCGCGGAGCGCTCGCCGGCGGTACGCCGACCGTCGCCGTCCTGGCCTGCGGCCTCGACAGGGACTACCCGCGCGGACACGAGAACCTCTTCGCCGACATCGCCGTCCGCGGCACGCTCGTCAGCGAGCATCCCATAGGAGTCCGGCCCACCCGGCATGGTTTTCTGGTCCGCAACCGGCTGATCGCCGCGCTCACTCCGGGAACCGTCGTCGTCGAGGCGGGGCTGCGCAGCGGCGCGCTGAACACCGCCGGACACGCTCTGGAACTCCACCGGGCGCTCATGGCGGTTCCCGGGCCCGTCACCTCGGCGCTGTCAGCCGGGTGCCACCGGCTGCTGCGCGATTGGCAGGCCGTCTGCGTCACCGATGCTGCGGACGTCGCCGAGCAGGTCGGCCATATCGGCGCCGACCTGCGCCCCGGTGTGGCCTGTGATCGGCTCGACGTCGAGGCCCGGCGGGTGCTGGCGGCCGTGCCGGAGCGTTCGGGAGCCGGGGCCGCCGCCATCGCCGGCGCCGCGAACCTCGGGCTCGACTCCGCGCTGCGCTGCCTCGGTCTGCTCGCGGCCGGCGGGTTCGTGGAGCGAAGCCCCGCGGGGTGGCGCGTCAGGGGACGGTAGCGGCGCGGCGGCCGAGGGTAGGGTAACGCCATGACGAAGACCCACAGTGACGCGATCGTGGTGGACGGACCGCTGATATTCGTCTCCGGTCAGGTGCCCGACGCCTCCGACGGCAGTGTGGCCGCGTGGGACGCCGCGGAACAGACCCGCCAGGTCTTCCACAATCTCGAGAAGGTCCTCGCGCAGCACGGGGCCGACCTGCGGCACCTCGTCAAGCTCACCTACTACCTCCGCCACATCTCCGACCTTGGGGTGGTCCAGGAGGTGCTGCAGGAGTTCCTGGTGCACCAGCCGCGCCCGACCGCGACGCTGGTCGAGGTCGCGGGCTTCGTCGACGCCCGCTATCTCATGGAGCTCGACGCCGTGGCGAGGCTGCCCCGCGACGACCGTTCCGCCCCGGCGACATGAGCGGATCCAGAGCCGGCTCCCGGGCGGAGGACGAGCACGCGGATGTCCTCCTGGATTTCCGACGCCATCTGGAGTCCGAACTGGGGCGCTCCCCGCATACGGTCCGCGGCTATCTCGGTGATCTGCGTTCCCTGCTGGCCTACCTCAGCGAGGCGGCCGCGGGCATCGACGGCATCGACGTCAACGTGCTGCGCGGGTGGCTCTCCCGGCTGCACGACAGTGGAGCAAGCCGTGCCACGATGGCACGGCGCATCGCCGCGGCCAGGGTTTTCACCGCGTTCCTGTACCGCAGGGGCCGGTTGGAAACCGATCCGGGCCCGCTGGTCGCCTCCCCCAAGCAGCACCGCTCCCTGCCTTCGGTACTCGGCGAAGAGCAGGCGGTAGCGGCACTCGACGAGAGCGCGGTCGGTGTCAGCTCCCCCGCGGCGCTGCGGCGGGCGGCCGTGGCCGAGATCCTCTACGCCACCGGCATCCGCGTGGCGGAGCTCTGCGGGCTCGACCTTGACGACGTCGACCGCGAACGCCACACCCTGCGGGTGCGCGGTAAGGGCGGGAAGGAGCGCGTAGTGCCCGTCGGCACTCCCGCGCTGGCGGCGCTTGACCGCTGGTTGCGCGACGGCCGCCCGCACTGGAGCACGTCCGCCAGCGGCACGGCGGTCTTCCTCGGCACGCGCGGCGGGCGGCTGGGCACCCGTTCTGCACGCCGTGACGTGCACGAGGTGGTGGGCGACGGCACCTCGCCGCACGGACTGCGGCACAGTGCCGCCACGCACCTGCTCAACGGGGGAGCCGATCTGCGCAGTGTCCAGGAGGTTCTGGGGCACTCATCTCTGCGGAGCACCCAGATCTACACGCACGTCTCGATCGACCGCCTCACCGAGACCTACAACCGCTCCCATCCCCGCGCCTGATGAACGGGGCCGGGCGGCGCCTCGGCCCCGGACCGGAAGCAGCCGGACCTCTCCCGCGCCGAGCAGGGACAGGGGATCGAGATAGGTGCGGTCGCGCAGCAGACCCCAATGCAGGCAGGAACGGGCGCCGCAATGCCGGGGCGCAGCGGCCACGGTGCCGATCGGGTCGCCGGCGCCGATCTCCGTACCACGTGCGATCTCCGCCCGCACCGGAACGTAGGTGGTGCGCAGTTCGCCGTGGCGGATGCTCACCGCGGCGGTTCCCGCCACGTTCCCGGCGAAGGCCACCCGCCCAGGGGCGGGGGCGAGCACCGTATCGCCCGGCTCGGCCGCGAGATCGACTCCCCGGTGGCCGGGGAGCCAGCGCTGCGCCGGAGGGGCGAACTCGCGGATCACCTCCGGCTCGCCGCTGAGCGGCCGGCGCCACGGGCCGTCGTCGGCCGGGGCGGGGGCCGGCCCGGCGAGTACGGTCGGTACCAGCACGAGCAGGGCGAGCAGTGTCCGGGGCCGGTGCCGGAGGAGTGCTGTTCCCATGTCTTCGAGCTTGATCGGTGCCGAAGCGCGCGGCCAGCCGGACCACCGTCCTGTGGATGCCGGAGGGGAACCCGTCCGGCGTCTTCGAGCGGTTCGGCGGACATGCTTGACATCTCATGACGGTGACGTTTAAAGGGGCGCGGTGATACCGCCGGGCCGGTTAGAATCTGCTGTGGCCCGTATGGGCCCTACAACTACGCACGTCCTCGCGACTTCCTTCGGGAAGGGGCCGTTCCTTCGGTCCGCACCGCGGTGCGGCGGACCGGCCGGGGCGTCAGGAACAACCGAGGCGGAACGCGTTCCGCCGCTTCAAGGAGGACCTAGTCATGGCCACAGTCGTGACGATCCGTCAGCTGCTCGAGAGCGGCGTCCACTTCGGACACCAGACCCGTCGCTGGAACCCGAAGATGCGGCGCTTCATCTTCACCGAGCGCAACGGCATCTACATCATCGACCTGCAGAAGTCGCTGGCCTACATCGACCGCGCCTACGAGTTCGTCAAGGAGACGGTCGCCCACGGTGGCAGCATCCTCTTCGTCGGTACGAAGAAGCAGGCGCAGGAGGCCATCGACGAGCAGGCCCGCCGCGTCGGTATGCCGTTCGTGAACCAGCGGTGGCTCGGTGGCATGCTCACCAACTTCTCGACCGTGCACCGGCGGCTGCAGCGGCTCAAGGAGCTCGAGGAGATCGACTTCGACGACGTCGCCGGGTCGAGCCTGACCAAGAAGGAGCTGCTCGGTCTGCGCCGCGAGAAGGAGAAGCTCGAGCGCACCCTCGGTGGCATCCGCGACATGGCCCGCGTGCCCAGCGCCGTGTGGATCGTGGACACCAAGAAGGAGCACATCGCGATCAGCGAGGCCCGGAAGCTGAACATCCCGGTCGTGGCCATCCTGGACACCAACTGCGACCCTGACGAGGTCGACTACCCGATTCCGGGTAACGACGACGCGATTCGCAGTGTCAGCCTGCTCACCCGGGTCGTCGCCGAGGCCGTGGCCGACGGGCTCCTCGCCCGCTCCGGTGCCTCCGCCAGCGAGGAGAAGACCACCGAGGAACCGCTCGCCGAGTGGGAGCGGGAGCTCCTGGAGGGCAAGGCCGAGAGCGAAGCCCCGGCCGAGGCCAAGGCCGAGGCGACTGGTGCGGAGGCCCCCGCCGAGGCCCCTGAGGCCCCCGCCGAGGCCCCTGAGGCCGCCGCCGCGTCGGCCGCGGACGCCGAGGCCCCGAAGGAAGCCTGAACCGGGCTGCGACCGGCCCTCCGCGAAGGGGAGTATCCCGGCAGGCGCGGAGGGCCCTTTGAGACCTGTCGACCCATTCCTAGGGAAATTAGAGACACAGTTATGGCGAACTACACCGCCGCCGATGTCAAGAAGCTGCGCGACCTTACGGGCGCCGGCATGATGGCCTGTAAGAAGGCGCTGGAGGAATCGGCGGGCGACTTCGACAAGGCCGTGGAGGTCCTGCGCGTCAAGGGCGCCAAGGACGTCGGCAAGCGCGCCGAGCGCACCGCCGCCAACGGCCTGGTCGCGCTCAAGCAGGAGGACGAGACCTCCGCGGCCCTGGTCGAGCTCAACTGCGAGACGGACTTCGTCGCCAAGAACGAGAAGTTCCAGCAGCTCGCCGCTGACATCGCCGACTTCGTGGCCCGCACCGGTCCCACTGACACCGCGACGCTGCTCACCTCGGAGTACGCCGACGGCAAGACCGTGCAGCAGGTCGTCGAGGAGCACAGCGCCGTCATCGGTGAGAAACTGGAGCTGCGCCGCTTCGCCCGCTATGAGGGCGGCTACGTCGCGAGCTACCTGCACAAGTCCGACCCCGACCTGCCGCCGACCATGGGCGTGCTCGTCGAGCTGGACAAGGCCGATGCCGAGGTCGGCAAGGACCTCGCCCAGCAGATCGCCGCGCTCGCTCCGAGGTACGTCTCCAAGGACGACGTCCCTGAGGACGTCGTGGAGAGCGAGCGCCGCATCGCCGAGGCCACGGCCCGCGAGGAGGGCAAGCCGGAACAGGCGCTGCCCAAGATCATCGAAGGTCGCGTCAACGGTTTCTTCAAGGACGCGACGCTGCTCGGCCAGCCGTTCGTGAAGGACAACAAGAAGACCATCGAGAAGGTGGTCAGCGAGGCCGGCGTCACTGTCCGCCGTTTCGTCCGCTTCAAGGTCGGCCAGTCCTAGACCTTTGACATGATGGAGGTGCCGGGGGTTTTCCCCGGCACCTTCGGTGGATAAAGGCGGGGTTCGGCCGGGAACCGGGTGGGCCTCGCACCGCTGTACCACTCGGGGGAACGGAGAAGGAGGCCGAGCGCCGTGTCGGAGAACGAGGGGCATGCAGAGGCCAACGACCCGCCCATGCACGATTCGGGGTGGGGACGTGTTGTCCTGAAGCTGTCGGGGGAGGCCTTTGCCGGCGGTGAGCAGTTAGGCATCGATCCCGGGGTCGTGGAGTACATCGCGGCGGCGGTCGCGGACGCCGTGTCCGAGAGCATCGAGGTCGCAGTGGTCGTCGGCGGCGGGAACATGTTCCGCGGCCAGGCGATGTCCGAAGGCGGGATGGAACGCGGCCGCGCCGACTACATGGGGATGCTGGGCACCGTCATCAACTGTCTGGCGCTGCAGGACTTCCTGGAGCGGCTCGGTGTCGAGACCCGCGTGCAGACGTCCATCCACATGAGCCAGGTCGCCGAGGCCTACATCCCGCGCCGGGCCGTGCGGCACCTGGAGAAAGGGCGCGTGGTCATCTTCGGCGCCGGGCTAGGGGCGCCCTTCTTCTCCACCGACACCACGGCGGCCCAGCGAGCGCTGGAGATCGGTGCACAGGCGGTCCTGAAGGGTACGCAGGTCGATGGGGTCTATGACTCCGATCCGCGGCGCAATCCGCACGCGGTCAAATTCGACCGGCTCGACTACAACGAAGTGCTCACTCGGGGTCTGAAGGTCATGGACGCCACCGCGGTGAGCCTGTGCATGGACAACGGTCTGCCGATCGTCGTCTTCGACCTCATGGGGAAGGGCAACATCGTCCGCGCCACGCGAGGCGAGAAGATCGGCACCATCGTGTGCCCGGCGGACAGCTGACCCCGCGCGCAGACCTCGAACCGACGCAGCAAGCGACTCACGGGAGCCGACATGATCGAAGAGACACTCCTCGAAGCCGAGGAGAAGATGGAGAAGGCAGTCGGGGTCGCCAAGGAGGACTTCGCCGCGATCCGCACGGGACGTCCGGGACCCGCGACGTTCAACAAGATCACGGCTGAGTACTACGGCGCCCAGACTCCCATCAACCAGCTCGCGTCGTTCGCCGTTCCGGAACCGCGCATGGTGGTCGTCTCGCCTTTCGACAAGAACTCGGCGCAGGCCATCGAGAAGGCCATCCGCGACAGCGATCTCGGTGTCAACCCGGCCAACGACGGCAACGTGATCCGGGTGGTGTTCCCGGACCTGTCCGAGGAGCGCCGCAAAGAGTACATCAAGGTCGTGCGGAGCAAGGCCGAGGACGGCAAGGTCTCGATCCGCAACATTCGCCGGCACGCGAAGGACGCGCTGGACAAGGCGGTGAAGGGCGGCGAGATCGGCGAGGACGAAGGCCATCGCGCCCAGGATGAACTGGACGAGCTCACCCACAAGTACGTAGGGGAGATCGACGAGCTGCTGAAGCACAAGGAATCGGAACTACTCGAGGTCTGATTCCCTTGTTGAACTCCGAATCGGCCCCTGACGCCGAAGGCGGGCGCCGGCCGGTGCCCGGCGAGTCCGCCGGGGGCGCCGACGCGCCGGAACAGCCGCTGGACCCGCCACCGGAGGCGGCGGGTGAGGGTGGCGGGGCCGGGCGGCGCGAAAGCGCGAATGAGAAGCAGCGATTCATCCTGCACAAGCCCGGGGGCGAACCGATCCGTACCGGCCGTAACCTGCCGCTGGCCATCGGCTCGGGAGTGGTGCTCGGGGCGCTGGTCCTGGTCTCGATCTACCCGTTCCCGGCGGCGTTCGTCGCGATCACGTCCGCGGCGGTGTTTCTCGGGCTGCGCGAGCTGAGCCGGGCGGTCGCCGGCCAGGGCACAGCGCTGGTGCTGCCGCCGCTCCTGGCGGGCGGTGTGGCGATGCAGGTGTGCGCGTACTTCGGCGGTCCCGCCTGGCTCGTGGGGGCGACCGCGATCACCGCGATCGTCGTCCTCTCGTGGCGGTTGCGGGCGGGGGCCGAGGGGTATGTCCGCGACGCCGCGGCGAACCTTTTCGCCTTGCTGTACCTGCCGTTCCTCCTGGGCACCTGGCAGCTGCTGATCGCCACTCCAGGCGACGGCCAGGAGCGGCTCATCGCGTTCATCGTCGTGACGATCAGCAGCGACATCGGAGGCTATTTCGCGGGGATCATCGCGGGCCGGCACAAGATGGCCCCGGTCATCAGCCGAACAAGACGTGGGAGGGTTTCGCCGGTTCGGTTCTGGGCTGCATGCTGGCCGGAGCTCTCACGGTCGAACTGATGCTGGGCGGCCCGGCATGGGCGGGTGTGCTGCTCGGTGCCGCGGTGGTGCTGGCCGCCACCATGGGCGACCTGGTCGAGTCGCTGATCAAGCGGGATCTGGGCATGAAGGACATGGGCCGCTTCATGCCGGGGCACGGCGGACTGCTCGACCGCGTCGACTCCCTGCTCATTGCGGGCCCGGTCGCCTGGGTGGTGCTGACCCTGCTGGTGTAGGCCGAGGGCGCGATCGGGGTGCCGCTCCGGTCCGGCGGGCGCGCTGGCTGGAGGCGGCCTCCAGGCGGATGCGTTTGTTCCCTGGGACTCCCACGTCCGGCCCGGTTTCTCCCCGTGCCCCGCGCCGCGGTACCCGCTCGGGGCGCGGCCCTATGCGCCCATGCTCCTCCACGGGCGCGGGGTGTTCAACCGCCCGCCTCAGGTGCGGACCGCGGCCAGTCCCGCAGGGCCCTGATGAGCGCTTCGACGAGTATCCGGTAGCTGTGCTCCGTGCTCTGCGGCAGGCCGAAGCCGCCGCGGGCCTCCAGTTCCACGAACCCGTGCAGGGCGCTGCGCAGCGCCCTGATCGCGTCGATGGCGTCGCTGTCGGGGAGGCCGAACCCGCGCATGACCGAGACCATGGCCTCCACTCCCACGTAGAACGCGGCCGATGCCTCCTCGTCCTGGGGGGAGGGTGCCCGTTGCAGCGCCGCGTAACGGCCGGGGTGTGTGCGGGCGTACTCGCGGTAGGCGGTGGCGACCGCGCGCAGGGCGTCGTCGTGGGAGCGGCCCATCGCGGCGCGGCCCAGCCGTTCCCCGAACTCCCGCGCGCACCGGACCGCTACCTCGCGGCGGAGCCCCTCCACCCCCCGGACGTGCTTGTACAGGCTCGGTACCGCGACGCCGACACGTTTGGCGACCGCGGCCAGCGAGAGCCGGTCGAAGCCTTCCTCATCGGCGATCCGTGCGGCCTCCTCGGCCAGCACCGCGGGGGTCAGCCCGGCCCTAGGCACCGTGCGCCCGGCCTACCGAGTCGGCGAGAGCGAGCACCGCGGGCACCACGAGATCGGGCCGCTGCGCCTGGGGGTAGTGGCCGCTCTCGGGGACGATCAGCTCACGGGCGCCGAGCCGTCCGGTCATCCAGTTCGCCTCGGCGACGGGTTCGGACCAGTCGGGGTCCTGTTCCCCCATGATCACCAGTGCCGGGGCCGCGACGTCGTCCAGGCGGGCCGGGACCGGGTGGAAGGAGTTGCCGATGGTGCTGACGATGGCCCGGTAGCGGTCCCGCGGGCGCAGGTGGGCGCGGATCGCCGCGATGTGGTCGGCGTGGTCGTCGGCCGTGCGCCCGGTGAATAGTCCCCCGATGTACCTCAGGACGAAGGCCGGACCCCACGGGCGCAGGAACATCGCCTGGAAGGCGAGCCGCCGGGCGGTCCCCAGCCCCTCGCCGCGCAGGAACGCGCCGAGCAGGACGACACCGGACACCAGGTCTGGCCGGGTCGCCGCGACCCAGGCCGTCGCGGTCGCGCCCAACGAGTTGCCGACGACCAGCGCGGGGCCGCCGCCGAGCTCCTCGATGAGCGCGGCGACGTCGCCGGCCGTGGCGAGGGTGCTGTAGTCGCCGAAGGTGGTGTCGCTGTCGCCGTGCCCGCGCAGGTCCATCGCCGCTACGCGGTACCCGGCCTCGGCGAGGGGCGGCCCCAGGTGCCGATAGGTGGAGCGGACGTCGACCATGCCGGGCACGCAGACGACGAGCGGCCCGGTGGCGTCCTCCGCGTCGTAGAGGTCGTAGGCGATCCGGCCCTCAGGGCGGTTGAGAAGGTGCATGGCCGTTCCCTCCTGTGAATGGGATTAGCTTTAAAGCTAATCCCATTAGCTTCAGCGGTCAAGGGGGCCGGACCGCAATGGCCGCGGGCCCGCGGGCGAGAGTCAGCGGAAGTCGCCGGCGTGGTCGGCGACCCACTGGTGATAGGTGCGCGCGGGCGAGCCGGTGATCCGGTCCGCGGGGCTGACCGGCTCCTCGCGGCCACCGGTCCCGCTTTCGGCGTGCGCGTCGAGGATGCCGTCCACGACGTCGGCCGGCCACCCGGCGCCGAGCATCTCCTGGCGCACGGCCTCGGCCGGGACCTCCTCCAGGCGCAGCGGGCGCTCCAGCACCTTGCCGATGATCCGCACCCGCTCGGCCGTGTTCAGCACCTCCGTGCCGGTCACCTCGTACTTCTTCCCGTCGTGACCGCCGGTGGTGAGCGTGTGCACCGCCACCGCCGCCAGGTCGGCCTCGTGAACGACCGCCCGCGCGCCCGCCGCGAACGGGGCGTGGACCACGTCCCCGCTGCGGATCTGCTCAGCCCACTGCAGGTCGTTGCTTGCGAACCCGCCGCCCCGGACGAAGGTCCAGCGCAACCCCGAGTTCCGGATGAGCCGTTCGAGATCGGCGTGGAACCGGTTGATCGGGTCGGCCTGCTGGTCCGCGGTTTCGTCCACGCCCGTCGACGACAGGTAGACGACGCGCCGGGCGTGCCCGCCGATCACCTCCAGCACAGCGGGCGCCCCCTCGCTGCTGAGGAAGGGCCATACCAGGAAGACGTCCTCCACTCCCTCAAGCGCCGTGTGCAGCGACGGCGGATCCGACAGGTCGCCGCGGACGATCTCGGTGCCGCCGGGGAGGTGTGCCGAGGCCGGATCGCGCGCCAGCGCGCGGAACCGCGCGCCCGACTCGCGCAGCTGCCGGACGACCTGCCCGCCGACCTTGCCGGTGGCTCCGATGACCAGGATCATGCTGTCTCCCTCACAGGTGTTCTGCGTGCCTGGGACAACGGAACATCCTCAACCAAGGTTGATGTCAAGCCTCCGCCCGCCGGTCCCGCTCACCTGCGGGCCGGTGCCCTTGCGCCGCGGCTGCACAGGGTGCCGGCCGTGGTGAGCGCGGAGGCGAGGAAGGTGCGGGCACGGTGACGGGGCGGTCCACGGAGGTCGGCGCCGTCCTCTACGGAAACACACATCGGGACGTGTCAGCGGACCTTAGACCAGGCTCCTGACTTGTTTACTCGAGCCCAGACGCGCGGTCTGCAGCCGAAGCGTCAGAGGGCGACGACGTCGAGGAACGCTTCGAGTCCTTTGAAGTCCTCAGGGTTGCGCGTGTAGAGGGGGAACCCGTGGGTGATGGAGATGGAGGCGATCTGCAGGTCGGCCACCCGCTTGCGCGGTTTGCGGCCGGCCGCCAGTACCAGTGCGGCGACCGAGCCGTATGCTCGGGCGGCCTCCGTGTCGAAGGGAAGAGGTGCGAAAGTCGACTCGATCCACTGCAACCGGAGTTGGCGCTGTGCCCGCTTGAGCGGATCGTTCGTCGTGTGCAGTCCCGCGGACAGCTCTGCCAGCGTGATCGCGCTGATGGCGAACTCGTCCGGGAGCCTGTCACCGAGCGCCTGAAAGTCGACGATGACGGAGGTGTCGAGCAGTCCGCGGCTGACCTGGGCTGAATCAGTCACGGTAGGGCTCCGGATCGAACAGCTCGTCGAGCTCGGCGTGGAGCCCCCGGCCGTCGACCGGGGGCAGGTGAGCGGTGGCGCGCAGGGCCTCCTCCTTGGAGACGAAGGTCCGTTTGCTCAACGGGCGCAGCTCCGCCATGGGTGTCCCATTCCGGGTCACGATGAACGTCTCTCCGTTGGCGGCGGCCTGCAGGATCGCACCGCTGTCGTTGCGCAACTCGCGCTGGTTGATCTCTTTGGCCATGCTTCCAGAGTAGTACTCTGTGCGACAGAGTGCTACGAAGATACTTATACTCTACGGCTCCAGCGCAGAAAGGGTCACCGTCCGGCGCCGAAGTACATCAGGGTGCGTCCGGCGGCCAGTGCGCGGAAGTCGCGGTGCCGCAATGGAGCGGTGATAGGGGTGTGCTCGCCGGGGGAGGTCACCGTTTCCCTCGGGGGAGCCTGGAGGCGGGGGCGGGCATGGTGCCGACGATGTACCGGACCGAACCGGCGGTCAAAGGATTTTCCGGGGGCGGAGCGCCCCGCGGACGAGCCCGGACCGGCGCCCGCACCGTTCCGGCCGCCGCTTACGGGATGCGCCGCACGTGGGCGGCCGTCAGCTTCCCGGGAGGCCGTCCCGCACGTTCCACAGCGTCACGGTCCCCACCGTGAAGACGATGAACAGCACCGTGTACTTCACCCTGCGCAGTTCGAACACCACCCGGCTCGGCTCCACCGCCTCCGGGTCGCGGTACTGCCATTTCGTCAGCACCCACGACAGCCGCGGATGGACGATGTTGACCAGGAAGAACAGATTCGCCGCGACGAGCAGGGCGAGAAGGACGAAGTACAGGGAATCCAGCGACTCGAACACGGGAACCTCGATGGGGGTATGAGCGGGAGCACTGTGCCCCGTATAGCATGCGTTCGCGGCACGGGCATCCCGACCGGAGAGTGCTCGCCTCCGCCGCTACGAGTGCGGCCCCGCCAGCACCCAGCTCCGGCCTTCGGCCGCGAGCTTGTCGATGAGGGTCGCCGCGTCGTGCTCCTTGGCGAAGAGGTGCTCGGGACGGGTTATGGGGACGACCCACAGCCACTGCACCGGGTCGCCGTGGAAGGTGAGGCCCGAGGTGTCGGGCGGGATGCGGGCGCCGCCGGAGAGCGGCGCGGGGTCGGCCACGAGCAGGACCGCCGTGCTCTCCCCGCGCATGACCGTGTCCTCGTTGTTGTCCAGCCACTTGACGCTGTGCCCGGGGCCGAACCAGGTCACCGCGCGCCACGGGAACGCGCCGATCCACCGGAAGATCCGGGCCGCCAGGTGCGCGGGCATGGTCGTGGCCAGCCCGAGCTCGATCCGGGCGAAGGAGGAGGCGTCGGCCATGTAGCGGTCGAGTGTGGGCATGCGCTGGCCGCACATGCCGACCGTGCTGAGGACGGTGAACGGGCGTCCGGTCCGGGGCGGGTGCTCTGAGACGCGGACAAGGGGGGCGTGGCCGTCGGAGACGTCCCAGTAGTGCCCCGCCGTGCCGACCTTGCGGGTGAGGTGGTTGTACACGGTGCGCTGCACGCTGCGCCAGGCGTTGGGCGAGGCCCTCCAGTTCCAGTACGCCTCGGCGTGCACCACTCGCGGCCACAACTGGGCCTCCACAGTGTCGAGCTCCCACGCGTACGGGCTGCGGCCGATCGCGTCGCGCGTGTAGCCGGGAAGTCCGCTGTCGGCCTCGGCCCAGCCGGGGATGATGGCAAGGGGAGTGTCACCGTCGAGCAAGGCCACTCCGTCGCCCTCCTCGAACCACACGGCGCGCAGCCGGTCGGTGTCGAACCGGGTGCGGCCGTGCGGGTGCTTGGTGTGCGCGGCGGGCATGAGCGGGGCCCGCCCGTGGTATAGGCCGGTGGGGTCACTGGTTTCGGGCGCGACCTCGTGGTTGGCCAGCCACACCGGGACGCGGACCTCGCCGCGGGCGTCGAGCAGGTAGGCGGCGGTGGTGCGGGTGTCGCACTCGACGACCACGCGGCGGCTACGGTAGGGGCTGATCTGGTCGAGGAGGACGCGAGTCCCAGCCAACCTGCCCTCCTTCTCGGATCGTCGTCCAGCGAACGGTGCCGACCGCGTGCCGCATAGTATGAGCGGTGCGCCTTAACGGTCGGCACCGCGGCGTAAACGTGTACTGGTCATATAGAACCCCAAATTATCGCGCATCGCCGATTTCGTCGCCGTTTTCACCCTCGTCCGCCCACCTTGGATCCCGATGCCTGCCGAGCTCACCTTCGCCGCCCCGAACCGGGCCAAGCCGCCCCGCCACCTCGCCGACCTCAGCGCCGAGGAGCGCCGCACCGTGGTCACGGAGCTCGGGGAGAAGCCGTTCCGTGCCAAGCAGCTCGCCCAGCATTACTTCGGTCACCTGGAGTCCGATACCTCGGCCATGACCGACCTGCCCGCCGGCTCGCGGGAACGTCTCCAAGAGGCGCTGCTGCCCACACTGCTCACCCCCGTGCGGCACATCACCTGCGACAACGGCATGACCCGCAAGACCCTGTGGAAGGCGTTCGACGGGGTGATGTTCGAGTCGGTCCTCATGCGCTACCCGGACCGGGTGACACTGTGCGTTTCGTCGCAGGCCGGGTGCGGGATGAACTGCCCGTTCTGCGCCACCGGACAGAACGGGCTCACCCGCAACCTGTCCACCGCGGAGATCGTGGACCAGGTGGTCTCCAGCGCGCGCGACCTCGCCCGCGGCGAGGTCGCCGGCGGCCCCGGGCGCATCGGCAACATCGTCTTCATGGGGATGGGGGAACCGCTGGCCAACTACCGGCGGGTACTGGAGTCGGTACGCCGGATGACCGATCCCGTGCCAGGCGGGCTGGGCATCTCCCAGCGGGGCGTCACCGTCTCCACTGTCGGTCTCGTCCCGGCGATCGAGAAGCTGACCGCCGAGCGTATGCAGGTCCGGCTGGCCATCTCACTGCACGCGCCCGATGACGAACTGCGCGACGAGCTCGTGCCAGTCAACACGCGCTGGAAGGTCTCCGAGGTGCTGGACGCGGCGTGGTCCTACGCCGCGAGCACCGGCCGCAGGGTCTCCGTCGAGTACGCGCTGATCCGCGACATCAACGACCAGGCGTGGCGTGCCGACCTGCTCGGCGAGCTGTTGTCCGGGAATCTGGTGCACGTCAACCTGATCCCCCTCAACCCCACCCCCGGCTCGAAGTGGACGGCCTCGCGGCCCGAGGACGAGCGGGAGTTCGTGCGCCGGCTGGAGTCGCACGGGGTGTCGGTCACCGTCCGCGACACCCGCGGCCAGGAGATCGACGGGGCCTGCGGCCAGCTCGCGGCCGCCGAGAAGTAGCCCTCGGGCGCCCCCGCCCCCACCGGAAGGGCCGCAGTGATCGAGACCGCCGCCGCGTTCCTGGTCGGACTGGCCTCCGCCCTACTGCCGATCATCAATGTGGAGATCTACCTGGTGGGCGCGGCGGCGGTGGGGGGCGACGGAGCGCTGTTCGCGATGGCGCTGGCGGCCGGCGTCGGCCAGACGCTCGGCAAGATCGCCTACTACTACCTGGGGAAGGGAACGCTCGACATCGCCTGGCTGCACCGGAAGGCGGGCCGCACCGGCCGCTGGACCGAGTGGTTGGCCCGATGGCGGGCCAAGGCCGAAGGGCGCCCGTGGTCGACGGCGGGGCTGGTGGCCGTCAGCTCCTTCTCCAGCATCCCGCCATTCATGGTCATCTGCGTCCTGGCGGGCGCCGTCCGGGTTCCCCTGCTGACCTTCGTCCTGGTCACGCTGGCGACCCGGACGGCGCGGTTCCTGCTTCTGGTCTACGCGCCGGGCGCGGCCATGGGGCTGCTGCCCGGTTGACGGCGGTGGTGTCCGAGTCTGCCGACCGGAGAGGCCCGTTTCCAGCGGCCCGTCCCGCTCCCGGTCCGGTCAGCTCTGGAGCCGGTCGCGCACCGAATCCAGGGAGAGCAGTGCCACGTGCAGCGACAGGCAGGTTTCCACGGACTCCAGATCGGCGTCCAGCACATGCGAGATCCGCCGCAGCCGCTCGTAGAACGCCGGCCGGGACAGGTGCGCGGTGGAGGCGGCCAGCGCCTTGTTCCGGCCCGCTGCGAGGTAGCGGCGCAGCATCTCGGTGAGGTCGCTGCCGTGGCGGGCGTCGTAGGCCAGCAGCGGGCCGAGTTCGCGCTCCACGTAGGTCTGCAGCCGCTCGTCGTCGCGGAAGAGGTGCAGCAGACCCCGCAGGCGCAGGTCGGGCAGGCGGTAGAACGGGCGGTGGTCGGTCTGGTGCACCGCGACGTCGCCCACTTGGCGGGCCTCCAGGAAGGAGCGGCGCACCTCCCGGATGTCGTCCGTGCGGGAGCCGACGGCGAGCACCGGCCCGGCGCCGACGCGTTCGCGGATGCGGTCGGCGAGCCGGTGCAGGCAGGAGTCCGGGTCCTCCTGGGCCGGGGGTGCGAGCAGGATGCCGACCCGGACGTCGTCCAGGGAGCCGACCAGCGCGGGCAGCCGCAGTTCGCGGCAGGCGCGTGCGGCGCCCTCGGCGGTGTCGGCCAGCCGCGCCTGGGCGGCCAGGCCCGTCCCGTCCGTCCGCAGCCGCAGGACCAGGCCGATGAGCTGCCGCCCGGCCAGGGGGACGCCGACCGCGCGGGCCCGCACCAGAGCCTCCTCGGGGTCGGAGTAGCTGCGGTCGACGATCCCGGCGATGATCGTGCGGTGCGTCTGGCGTTCCAGGCTCTCCTGGTGGCGTTCGAGCAGCCGGCCGAGCGCCAGGGTCGTGGCGGCGCGCTCCACCAGCATGGTCAGCCGGGGAGTGGGGGAGGCGCCGCAGATCAGGATGAGCCGCCCCCAGTCCTGGCCCCGCGCGCCCACCGTTGTGATCAGCCAGCCCGCGGCGGGGTCGTGCACGGTGCGCTGGCCGGTCCGCGCCGCACGCGATCGGCTCTCCCAGGAGGTCAGCAGGATCCCGGGCTCCTCCCCGTTGAGGTCGCAGGCGAGCACCTGGTGCGTGAGGTTCTCCAGGACCGCGGGGCAGCCGGAGAGCCGCGCGATCTCCCGCAGTACTCGCGCCGGCTGCGCCCCGTCCACCGACAACCGGGTGAAGACCTCGTGCAGCTGCTCGGATTCGCGCAGCTCCTCCAGTTGCTCGTTGACCACCCGGACGTGTACCGCCTCGGTGATCTCGACGAACCGTGCTTCGCGGTCCAGCGAGATCACCGGGATACGGGCCTCGCGGGCCGCGCCCAGAAGTGCTTCGGGCAGATCGGAGTGGTACTTGCGGCCCAGCTCGACCGCGATGCCGCTGACACCCACGGCCGCGAGGTCGTCGACATAGCGCCGCAGCGCCGCGGATTCGTCGGGCATCGCGATGCCGGTGGTCAGGACCAGCTCCCCGCCGCGGAGAAGGTGCGCCAGGTCCGTGACCTCGGCTATGTGCACCCAGCGCACCGCGACGTCGAGATGGTCCGACCCCACCACGACCCGGGGACGCGCCCGCTGAAGGGCGGGCAGCCGGAGCACATCGGCGAGCGTAGGCAGCACGTGACCAGTGTAGATCGCTCTGTCAGGCAGGGTGCCCTGCGACTTTACAGGGTGCCAAGGGGCGCACCCGGTCGGCGCCCGCGGTGCGGTCACGGTCCGCGCGGCCGGTGCCCGGCCGCCGGCCGTGTACCGGTGATTCTGATAACCCGTTAAACGGACACTCCCGATATCGACAGCGTGAGGCTGGCGACGGAGCGCCGCGGCGGGTGAGACTGAGACCATGTCGGATCTGCTCGCTCGTCACCACGCTGTCATGCCCTCGTGGCTCTCCCTCTACTACGAAAACCCTGTTGAGCCGGTCAGTGCCAAAGGGGCCCGGGTCACCGACGCCGACGGCCGGACCTACCTCGACTTCTTCTGCGGGATCGTCACCACCATGCTCGGCTACGACGTCGCCGAGGTCCGCGAGGCGGTCGAGCGCCAGCTCGCCCGCGGCATCGTGCACACCTCCACCCTTTACCTGATCCGCGGCCAGGTGGAGCTCGCCGAGAAGATCGCCGGCCTCTCCGGGATCCCGGACGCCAAGGTGTTCTTCACCAACTCCGGGACCGAGGCCAACGAGACCGCGCTGCTGCTGGCGACCTGCGCGCGCGGCAGCGACCAGGTTCTGGCCATGCGCAACAGCTACCACGGGCGCTCCTACGGCACGATCGCGGTCACCGGCAACCGCGGCTGGAAGAACTCTTCGCTGTCCCCGCTCAACGTGCACTATCTGCACGGCACCGACCGCGATGCCCCGGCCTTCCGGGGCATGTCCGACGCCGGGTACATCGACGCCTGCGTCGCCGACCTGCGCGACGTGCTCGCCACCGCCGCGGCGCCCGATGTCGCCTGCCTGATCGCCGAGCCGGTCCAGGGCGTCGGCGGGTTCGCGATGGCCCCTGACGGCTTGCTCGCCGCCTACAAGGAGGTGCTCGACGAGCACGGCATCCTGTTCATCTCCGACGAGGTGCAGACGGGCTGGGGGCGGACCGGATCCAGCTTCTGGGGGATCGGCAACCACGGTGTCACCCCTGACGCCATGACCTTCGCCAAGGGGCTCGGCAACGGTTTCGCCGTGGGCGGGCTGGTCGCCCGCGGCGAGCTGATGGACGGGCTCACGGCCAAGGGGGTGTCCACCTTCGGCGGCAACCCGATCGCCATGGCCGCCGCCGGCGCCACTCTCGACTACGTCCTCGACCATGACCTGCAGAGCAACGCCGCCCGCCTGGGTGCGACGCTGATCGGCGGGTTGCGGCCCCTCACCGAGCTGAGCACCGTTGGCGCCGTGCGCGGCAAGGGTCTGATGTTCGCCGTCGAGATGGTCGAGCCCGGTACCGGGGCGCCCGCTCCCGCGCTCGCCACGGCCGTCATGGGGCGGGCGCGCGAGCGCGGCCTGCTGGTGGGCAAGGGCGGGCTGCACGACAACGCCCTGCGCATGTCCCCGCCTCTGACACTCACCGAGGAGGACGCCCGGGAGGGGCTGGACATCCTGACCGATGCCATCACCGCGGTGCACACCGAGGCGACCAAGGGCTGAGACGGGGGTGGATGCCGGTGCTCGTGCGGGGGCCGGTCCGGGAGCGGTTTCGGTGCTGCCGCGGAGGGGGCGTTCGCTGCTGGAGGCGGGCGCCGTCCGCCGAGATGCTCCGGCGCTGCTCTCCGGCTCTTTTACCGGCACCGAAGCGGCTCGCGGAGCCGCTTCGGTGCGCGGATCAGGCGGCGCGGGCGGGCGCCGCCCTCAATGGGCCGCCAGCGCGTGCTCCGCGGACCGCGCCATGTGCGACGCGATGATGTCGGCGCACTCGCGGCACCCGTAGACCCTGGTGCCGTCGGGCAGTTCCCCCAGCGGCGTGCGAGGCCGCGGCCATTTCGCGTGGCAGATCGCGCAGGCATCCCCCATGCACTGCACGCTGCTCAGCGACCCTGGATCGAAGATGTAGATGTCGGTTGTGTCGGCATTTGCTGTGCTTGGCTGGCACATTATGCTCAGACCGCTCAACGTCCTTGCTCCCCCCGTGGTTTAGGACAGTGTGGCGGGCCGTAAAGTTATCGGCTCTTTATTGAATCAGATGCCGTGGGAAGCCGAAACGGCCTTGACCGATTTTTGTAACTCACAGCTCGGAGATGGCAACCCAGGGTAGTCGGACGTCGATGGTGCGCAGCCGGTCCGGCGCGGCTTGTCGCGACATTCCCGGAATCGGGAGCGCTAGTTCGGGACGACGGTGAACCGGCGCAGGCGCAGGGCGGGGTTCTTCGTCCGCACCTCGGCCACACGCTTCGCCGAGATCCGGGCGACCGCAACGCCGGTCTCCTCGCCCAGCGCCGCTATGCGGACGCCCATAGGGTCGATGACCATGCTGTTCCCGGCGCCGGTCGGAGCGTTCTGCCCCGCAGCGGCGATGTAGATGGTGTTCTCGATCGCGCGCGCCCGCGCGAGCGTGACCCAGTGGTCCTCCTTCAGCGGGCCGGGCACCCACTCCGCGCCGAGTAGCAGCACATCGGCGCCGGCATCCACGATCCGCCGTGTCACTTCGGGAAAACGCAGGTCATAGCAGGTCTGCAGGCCGAACGTCAGGCCCTCGACGGTGAAGGTCTGCGGGGGCTCTATCTCCCCCGGTCGCACGACCTCCGACTCGGTCGCACCGAAAGCGTCGTACAGGTGCAGTTTCCGGTAGGAGGCCGTGACCTCGCCGCGGGGGTCGATGGCGACGAAGGTGTTGAGAAAGTGCCCGGAACCGGGCAGCGCCTCGTTCACGCCGGCGGCGACGTGCACCCCGTGGTCGCGGGCGAGCCGGGCGAGCCCGGCGGTGAAAGGGCCGTCCAGGGGTTCGGCCGCCTCGACGAACCGGTGATCGACGCGGGGCGCGGTGAACATCGCGTATTCGGGCAGCAGCACCACGTGCGCGCCGTTCCCGGCGGCCTCGGTCACGAGCTCGCCCGCTGCGGCGAGGTTGGCCAGCTTGTCCTCGCCCGGTGCGAATTGGCCGACTGCGACGTGCACCATGGTCCCTCCTTCGGCGCCCGACTCCCACCCTAGGGCGGGCGGGCGGTACGGCCCGCGCCGGCCCGCGCCCGGGAAGGGCGCGGGCACGTAGCCGGAGGGTACCGGTGGGGCTCAGATCCCGGCGAACGCCTCTTCCAGGATGGACAGGCCTTCGTCGAGCAGATCGTCGCCGATCGCCAGCGGCGGCAGCAGCCGGATGACATTGCCGTAGCTGCCGGCGGTCAGCAGGACCAGCCCCTGGGAGTGGCAGTACCGGACGACCTGCCCCAGCGCCTCGGTGTTGGGTGAGGTGTCGCCGCCCCCCTTGACCAGCTCGACCGCGAGCATCGCGCCGCGGCCGCGCACGTCACCGACGATGTCGTACTTCTCGGCGAGTCCCCGCAGCCGATCGAGCGCCACTTCGCCGATGGCCCGGGCGCGCCGCACCAGCCCTCGCGACTCGATGGTCTCCAGCGCGGCCAGCGCCGCCGCGCAGGCCGCCGGGTTTCCGCCGTAGGTGCCGCCCAGACCGCCGGCGTGCACGGCGTCCATCAGCTCGGCGCGGCCGGTCACGGCGGCCAGCGGCAGCCCACCCGCGATGCCCTTGGCGGTCGCCATGAGATCGGGGACGATCCCCTCGTGCTCGCAGGCGAACATGTGGCCGGTTCGGGCGAAGCCCGTCTGCACCTCGTCGGCGATGAACACGATCCCGTTGGCCCGGCAGAACTCCGCCAGTTCGGGCAGGAAGCCGGCTCCCGGCTCGATGAAGCCGCCCTCCCCCTGGATCGGCTCGATCAGCACAGCGGCCACGTTCTGCGCGCCGATCTGCGCGCCGATCTGCGCGCTGATCTGGGCGATGGCCTGGCGGGCGGCCTCGGGCCCGCAGTTCTCCGGGCCGGTGGGCCAGCGGAACGGGTAGGCCATCGGCATCCGGTACACCTCGCCCGCGAACGGGCCGAACCCCTGCTTGTAGGGCATGTTCTTCGCGGTCAGCGCCATGGTGAGGTTCGTGCGGCCGTGGTAGGCGTGATCGAACACCACGACGGCCTGCCGACCGGTGGCGCCGCGGGCGATCTTCACCGCGTTCTCCACGGCCTCGGCGCCGGAGTTCAGCAACATGGAGCGCTTTTCGTGGCCGCCCGGCGTGATCCGGTCGAGCGCCTCGCACACCTCCACGTAGCCCTCGTACGGGGTCACCATGAAGCAGGTGTGGGTGAACCGTGTGAGCTGCTCACACGCCCGCTCCACCACCGCCGGGTCGGCGTTTCCCACATTGGTCACCGCGATGCCGGAGCCGAAGTCGATCAGCGAGTTGCCGTCGATGTCCTCGACGATCCCGCCGCCCGCGCGCTCGACGTACACCGGGAGTACGCTGCCCACCCCCGCGGCCACCGCGCGCTCCCGCCGCTCCTGGAGCGCCCGCGACTTGGGGCCCGGGATCTCGGTGACGAGCCGTCGAACCTGTGCGACCTGGGGCGTTGCCATGACTACCGTCCTCCCTGAGTGGTGATCGGCCTTGACCATACGGTCTCCGGCGCGGGCCGGTCATCGACGCACTGGATAAGATCAGGGACTGCTTTCGCCAATCCGGTGTCCATGGAAGGAGATGGAAGGAGGGGGAGTGCCGCCCACACTCGGTGCCGTACTGCGCACCCCGCAGCTCCGGCTGCGCCTCCTCACCGGCGAAGACCGGCTCGACCGCCCGGTGCGCTGGGTGGCCGTCAGCGAGCTCACCGACCCCACGCCCTACCTGGCCGGTGGCGAGCTGCTGCTCACCACCGGGGTGCGCTGGCACGAGGGCGGGGAAGCGGCGCGCGGTACGTGCGGCGGCTGATCGAGCGAGGGGTCACCGGGCTGGGCTTCGGCAGCGGCGTCGCGCGTGAGGACGTGCCCGCCGAACTGGTCGAGGCGGCCGCCGAACTCGGCCTGCCGCTGATCGACGTGCCGCGGCCCACCCCCTTCATCTCGGTCGGCGAAGAGGTGTCCCGGCTGCTGGCCAAAGAGGAGTACGAGGGGCTGACCCGGGCGTTCGACGCCCAGCGGCGGCTCACCAGGGCGGCACTGCGCGGGGCCGAGGCCGTGGTGGACCGTCTCGCGAGCGAACTGGGCGGATGGCTGCTGCTGCTCGCCGTGGACGGGACGCTCCGGTACGCGGCCCCGGCCGGCGCCGCGTCGCACGCCCCCGCGCTGGAAGCCGAGGCGCGGCGGCTGCGCGACTCCCGGCAGCGCGCGAGCGCCTCGCTGCCGACCGGCGAGGAGCACATCTCGCTGCAACCGCTGGGCGTCGGCGGGCGGACCCGCGGCTTCCTCGCCCTTGGCACCGGACACCGGCTCGGCTCGGAGGAGCGGACCCTGGTCAACGCCGCGATCTCGCTGCTGTCCCTGGAACTGGAGCGCTCGGCTCCGGCGCGCGGTGAGGGGCTGCAGGAGGGCCTGCTGGAGGCGTTGATCGGCGGCGCGGTCGCACTGGAGTCGGAGCAGGCCGGGCGGTTGCGCGCCGCACTGCCGGCCGAGCCGGTGCTCCTCGCCATCACCGACGCCTGGGAGACCAGCCGCCGTTGTGGGACCCGAACCTGGACGGCTGCCTCGCCGCCGAGACCGGCGAGCACCTCATCGTGCTGGGCGGTGGGAGCACCGACCCGGGCGAGGCGCTCGCCCGGCTCACCGGGGGACCGGTCGGCGCCAGCGAACCGGGCGGCTACGGCGACCTGCCCGCGGCCCGCGCCCAGGCGGAACGGGCGCTGGAGGCGGCACGCGGCGGCGCGGGGCCGCTGGTCCGCTTCGGCGACCTGCCCAGGGGATTCCTCGGTCTGATCGATGAGGAGGCCGGCGCCGGCCTGGCCCGGGAGGTGCTGGGTCCGCTGCTCGCCCACCGTTCGGCCGGTGATCTCCTGGAGTCGCTGCGCGCCTACCTGGCCGCCGCCGGCCGCTGGGACGCCGCCGCCGACGCCTTGGGGGTCCACCGGCACACGCTCCGCTACCGGATCACCCGCATCCGGGAGCTCCTGCCCGGCGATCTGGACGACCCCGACTACCGGACCGACCTATGGATCTCCCTGCGCGCTCTGGAGGGGCCCCGGCGGCGCCGGTAGCGCCCTCCCCTCACCGGAGGAGGCGTCCCGGCGCCGTAGCCGGAGACAGCGCGCGGCATACGGAGTTCCTGGCAGAATGCCGACTATGTCGACATCTCATCCCCCAGTCGAGTTCGCCGTCATCCTCCGCGGCTACAACCGCAAGCAGGTGGACGTCCTCCTCGACCGCATCTCCATCAGCCTCGCCGAGGGCAGCGAGACCCTCGGCGGCATCACGGCCGACGAGGCCCGCGCCCACTCCTTCGACATCGCGCTGCGCGGCTACGACCGCCGGCAGGTGGAGGAGCACCTCGAAACCCTCATCGCCGATCTGGAACGGCGCGAGTAGGGATAACGGGGCGCCGCTCACGGTCAGGTCGCGTCGAGGTCGCTCTCCAGGAGCGCGACCAGCTCGTCCAGCTTGCTCTCGGCGCCGTCGCCCTCGGCGGTCAGGACGACCGTATCGCCGCTCTCGACGCCCAATCCCATCACCGAGAGCAGGCTGCGGGCGTCGCCGGCGGGTCCGTCTTCTCTGGCGATGCTGACCGGGAGCCCGGTCGCCATCGCGGCCTGCACGAACAGGCCCGCGGGGCGGGCGTGCAGGCCGACGGACGAGCCGATCGTCGCGGTGCGCTGGGGCATGGTTCGGTTCTCCTTGGATCTTCTCTGCGGGGCGGTCGGAGGCGGGAAGTCAAGCGGCGGTGGCCGCGGGGAGCGGTGGGGGCGCTTTCCGGGGGACGGGAGCGACGGCCGACGCTTTTCAGCGCCCACACCGCCAGGGCGGTCACCACGCTCCCGGCCGCGATCGCGGCCAGGAACATCAGCGGGCTGCCGATGAGCGGGATCACCCAGACCCCGCCGTGTGGGGCGCGCAGTGTCGCGCCGGAGGCCGCCACGAGGCCGCCGGCGACACCGGATCCCACCATCAGCGAGGGGATGACGCGCAGCGGGTCGGCCGCGGCGAACGGGATCGCGCCCTCGGTGATGAAGGAGGCGCCGAGGAGCCAGGCCGCCTTCCCGTTCTGCACCTCCGCCGGGGTGAACAGCCGCCGCCAGACCACCGTCGCCAGGGCGAGACCCAGGGGCGGCGTCATCCCGGCGGCCATCACGGCGGCCATGATCGTGAACTCCACCGCGTCGCCGCTCGTCGTGCCGACCGTGGCGAGCCCGGCGGTGGCGAACGTGTAGGCGACCTTGTTGACCGGGCCGCCCATGTCGAAGGCCATCATCAGGCCCAGGACGGCGCCGAGCAGGATCAGGCTGCCGCCGGTCAGCGATCCGAGCCAGGAGCTGAGCCCGCTCATCAGGGCCTCCAGCGGGCGCCCCAGGATCAGGAACATGACCAGGCCGGTGACGAACGACGCCACCAGCGGGGTCACCACGACCGGCATGATGCTGCGCACGGCCGAGGGGACGGGCATCCTGCCCAGCCCGAGCGCGACGAAGCCGGCGAGGAAGCCGGCCGCCAGCCCGCCGAGGAACCCCGCCTCGACCGTCACCGCGACCGCGCCGCCGAGGAACCCGGGCGCCAGTCCGGGGCGGTCGGCGATCGCGAACGCGATGAACCCGGCGAGCACCGGGACCAGGAACGCGAACAGGGCGTCGCCGCTGAGGAACAGCAGGGCGCCCCAACTGTGCGCGGAGACGACGCTGAAGTCGTCGATGACGGTGGAGGGCTCGGCGTCGGCGATCTCGTAGCCGCCGATCATGAAACCGAGGGCGATCAGGATGCCGCCCGCGGCGACGAACGGGATCATGTAGGAGACGCCGGTCATCAGCCACTGGCGGACGCGGGTGCCCACGCCGGCGCCCGACGCGACCTTGGTCTCGGGGGTGGGCACGTCGGCGCCGCCGGTACCGGCGGCGGCCGCGCCGGAGGCGGCTCCGGTCCGCGCACGGGCGGCCTCCGCCGCTGAGGCCAGGACGGCCTTCGCGTCGTTGATCGGGGCCTTCACCCCGACATCGACGTAAGGCTTGCCCGCGAACCGGCCCTTGTCGCGGACTTCCAGATCGGCGGCGTAGATGACGGCGTCGGCCGCGGAGATCACGTCGGCGCCGAGTGCCTGGGCGCCCGCGGCGCCCTGGGGCTCGACGCGGATCTCGTGGCCTTCGGCCTTCGCCGCCTGCTCCAGGGCCTCGGCCGCCATGTAGGTGTGCGCGATACCGGTCGGACAGGATGTGATCGCCACGAACTTCATGCCACGTCCACCTCTCGGATCACTGTGTCGGCGACGCTCCGCGCGTCGGGGGATTCCAGCAGTGCCTCACGGAACTCCGCGTGGATCAGCTTGCGGGCGAGCGCGGCGAGGATCCGCATGTGGTCCTCGTCGCTCCCCGCGGGGGCGGCGATGAGGAAGACGAGCCGGGCCGGGCCGTCGGGCCCGCCGAAGTCCACGCCTCCGGGGCAGATACCGACGGCGAGGCTCGGGACGGCGACGTGCGCGGAGCGGGCGTGCGGCAGCCCGACCCGGCCGGGCATGCCCGTGGCCATCTGCGCCTCGCGGGCGCGCACGTCATCGAGGAAGCCGTCGAGGTCGCTCACCCGGCCGGCCTTGTGCAGCAGCGCGGCGAGCTGCCGCGCGGCGTCGTCGCGGTCGGACGCGGAGAGTCCGGTGTCGACCAGCTCGGCGGTGACCAGTGGCCGGTTCGGCTCGCTCATCTCAGGGCTCCTTGGCGGAAGTCTCGGCCACGCGCCGCGCGTGGAGCGCTCGCGATGGTCAGCGGCATGCGGTCACAGCTCCTTCACCACGAGTGCCGGATCGGGGTCGGTGACGACCCCGACCGCGCCGGGGTCGATGTCGTCCGGGCCGGGAACGGTCGTGCCCGGCAGGGTCACGGCCGCTGTCCCCCAGGCCACGGCGCGGCGCAGCCGCTCGGCGGGTGGAGCGTCGCCGCTGAGGTAGCCGGCGAGCGCGCAGTCGCCCGCGCCGACGGTGCTGCGCGGAACAGGAGGGGGCGCGCCCGCCCACCAGGTGTGCTCGGCGTCGGCGAGCAGCGCGCCGTGGCCGCCGAGGGTGACGAGGATCGTGCTGTTCCCCCACCGCTGGACCTCTCGGGCGGCCTCGGCGACGTCGCCGATCGTCGGCAGGTCGCGGCCGATGAGCCCGGCGAGCTCCTCGTGGTTGGGTTTCAGCAGGTCGATCCCGCCGGCGAGTGCGGCGATCTCCAGCGGTGCCCCCGAGGAGTCGACCGCCATGGGCACGCCGCTGTCCGCCGCGATCCGGGCGAGCCGGGCGTAGAAGTCGGCGGGCAGTCCCGAGGGCAGGCTGCCGGCGGCCACGAGCCATCGGGGCCCGAGCGCCAGTTCGGCCGCGACCGCGGCCAGCAGAGCGGCCCCTTCGTCCTCGGCGAGGACCGGTCCGGGGACGTTCAGCTTGGTGGTGGTCCCGTCGCTTTCGGCGATGGTGACGTTGCCGCGGATCGCCGCGGCGATGGGCACCGGGACGGTGACGACCCCGTGCTCGGCGAGCAGCGCGGTGAGCCGCCCGCCCTCGGGGCCGCCCACGGGCAGTACGGCCCTCGTGGCCTGCCCATTGCGGCGCAGTACCCGCGACACGTTGACGCCCTTGCCCCCGGCGTGCAGCCCCGATCGCTGGACGCGCAGCACGTCGCCGCGGGTGAGCGCGGCGATCTCAAGCGTGTGGTCCACGCTCGGGTTGGGGGTCACGGTGAGGATCATGCGAGCTCGATCCGGGGACCGGCCGCGGTGATCTCGTCGGCCATCTCACCGGCGAGGTCGGAGTCGGTGATGACGAGGTCCACGTCGTCGAGGCCGGCGACGTGGGCGAACTCCTCGCGGCCGAACTTGCTGTGGTCGGCCAGGACGACGGTGCGCCGCGCCGCCCTGATCAGGGACCGTTTGACCTGGGCTTCGGCCAGGTCCGAGGTGGTCAGGCCGCGGTCCGGGGTGATGCCGTTGGTGCCCATGAACGCGACGTCGACGAACAGGTCGCGGATGGCCTCCTGGGTCCAGTGGCCGACGGCGGCGAGGGCGCGGCTGCGGATCTGCCGCCCAGGACGTGCAGCGTGATGGTGGGCCGGGAGGCGACGAGGGCGGCCACCGGGACCGAGTGGGTCACAACGGTGAGCTCGCGGTCGGTGGGCAGCTGCTCGGCCAGCAGGACGGTGGTGGTTCCGGCGTCGAGGATGATCGATCCGCCTTCGGGTAGTTCGGCCAGCGCCGCCTTGGCGATGCGCTGCTTCTGGGCCGTGGAGACCGATTCGCGCTCGTTCACCGCGGGTTCCACCGGGAGGCGCTCCACCGGAATCGCGCCGCCGTGCACGCGGCGCAGCACACCGAGGCGCTCCAGCGCGGTCAGGTCCCGCCGGACCGTCTCGGGCGTGACAGCCAGCTCCTCGGCCAGCTCCTTGACCTCGATCCGGCCGCGTTCACGGGCGCGGTTCAGAATCTGCTGATGCCGTTCCGGTGCGTACACCGCGGATGCCACCCCCACCACTGCCCGATCTGTTTCCATTTGATTATGTCCGTTTGTATTTGGATGTCAATGGTTCGGTCGGCAATGCAGCAGAAATCGGGGGGAATCAGAAGCGGGGCAGGCGTAAACGGGCATCCGGGGATGGGGAGGGGCTCTACCGGCCGGGGCCGGCGGATAGAGTGCCCACCGGTTCCGCGACGCACGCGGCCGCCTGATAGGGGAGGGGCGCACATGCCAGAGGGACACACGCTGCACAGGCTGGCGGCGCACTTCGCCAAGCACTACGGCGGCGCCCGGCTGCGCGTGACGAGCCCGCAGGGGCGTTTCGCCGGCGGGGCCCGCAGGCTCGACTCCCGAGGTCTCCTCGACGCCGAAGCCCACGGCAAGCAGCTCTTCCTCGGGTTCGACTCCGGCGAATGGCTGCGCGTGCACCTCGGCCTGTACGGGGCGTGGACGTTCGGCGACGCCCACGGCGAACACCATCTCGGCGCGCCCCGGGTACAGGGTGGTCAGCGGCGGGAACTGGAACGCGACGCCGAGGGGTTCGTCGTCCCGCCACCGCCCGTAGGCGCCGTCCGGGTCCGGCTGGTCAGCGCGGCGGGATGGGCCGACCTGCGCGGACCGTCCGCCTGCGAGGTCCTGGACGGCGAAGAGAAGCGCGCCGCGCAGGCCAGACTCGGCCCCGACCCGCTGCGCTCCGACGCCGACCCGGAACAGGCGTGGCGGACGGTCCGCCGCTCCCGCACCGCGATCGCCGCACTGCTGATGCGCCAGGACGTGATCGCCGGCATCGGCAACATCTACCGGGCCGAGTCCCTGTTCCGGGCCGGGATCGACCCGTACCGGCCCGGCCGCGGGCTGGCGCGCGCCGAGTGGGACGTTCTCTGGGCCGACCTGGTCACACTGCTTGAGGCGGGGGTCGGCTCGGGCTCCATCGTCACGACCCGGCCCGCGCACCGCGCGGACCCCGACGCCGACCCGGCGGCGCGTTCGGACGCCCTCTACGTCTGCTACCGCACCGGTGAGCCCTGCCGCGTCTGCGCGGCGGCGATCCGCGCGGAGGAGCTGGCCGGGCGGACGCTCTACCGGTGCCCGGTGTGCCAGCGCCGATGACCCGGTCGGCCGTGCGCCGGCGGGATCGGCGGCGCCAGTGCGCGGCCGGAGTCTGCGCGGCCCGGGTCAGTCCACCGGGTTGCGGGGTTCGACGACGCAGTCGGGGCCGGGGTAGATCAGCTTCTCGTCACCGCCCTCGAACCGTACGAGGTAGGGCGGCTCCCCGCTCTCGCCGCGGACTTCCAGGATCTCCCCGAAGCGGTCGCGCTCCCCGACGATACGGCCGTGAATGTGCAACTGGTCCCCAACAGTTGCGTGCATGGTTGGCCTCCCAAGGAAGAGTTCTCGCGGAATTGTTCGATGCTCGTCCGAGGGGCCGTGTCCCCTCTCGGTACATGGGGCTGCATACCCGGGGCGCTGTGCTCCCGAACGTCGGTCTCGCACCGGTGCGGCCCGAGGTGGAGGGGCGCTGCCGCGCCTGGTAGTTGTTGACCGGTGAGCGTTTCGACGATGCAGCGACTCCTGGCCGACTTCGCCGACCGGCGCGACTGGGGCCGCTACCACACCCCCAAGAACCTCGCCATGGCGCTGGCCGGGGAATCCGGCGAGCTGGCGGCCGAGTTCCAGTGGCTCGACCAGGAGGAATCGGCCCGCGTCATGGAGGACCCCGCCAAGGCCGAGGCGGTGCGGCTGGAAATGGCGGACGTGCTCGGCTACCTGCTCCGGCTGGCCGACGTCCTCGACGTCGACCTGGAGGCGGCCCTCAAGGAGAAGGTCGCCATCAACGAGGGCCGGTTCCCGGCGGGCGGGTAGCGGTTCCGGCGGCCCCGGGGACCCCGGGACCGGCGAACGCACGCGCGTGGCCCTGTCGCCGGAGGGCTGCCTGGAACGGCGGGCCGGTACAGGCAGCGGCGACGGGGCATCCGGTACACACCCCGCGGCGCCGGGCGCGCTCTCGGCGAGGGACCCCGTTCGGACAAAGTCACATGTAGGGCCGACGGAGTGGCGGCCGGTCCCCGTGCCCGAGTGCGCGCGGCGGTCGGCCCGACCTGCCCCGGCGCCCTCCGGCGGCGCCGGTGCTTTCGCCTCGTCCGTCCCGTCCGGCTCCGGCACCCCGCACAAGGCGCATACCATCGATCCTCCCGCCCACTCCGGGCCGCGACTGGAGTATGAGCAGAGAGTGGAGAGACGCCGACGTGTGCGCCCATGTGCTGATCGCCGAGGACGATGTGAACCAGGCCGACCTGATCCGGCGCTACCTGGAACGCGAGGGACATCTCGTGCTCGCCGTTCACGACGGCCGCGCCGTGGTCGAGGAGAACCGCCGCAGCCGCCCGGACCTGATCATGCTGGACGTGATGATGCCGGGCATGAGCGGGCTCGACGTCTGCCGGGTCCTGCGCGCCGAGTCCGATGTCGCGGTGCTGATGCTCACCGCGCGCTCCACTGAGGAGGACCTGCTGGCGGGGCTGGACCTCGGCGCGGACGACTACGTCACCAAGCCCTACAGCCCGCGCGAGCTGATGGCCCGGGTCCGCACCCTGCTGCGCCGGTCGCGCCGGCAGGAGGGCCTCCTGAACGGCGCCGACCGGATACTGCGCGCGGGCCCGATCACGGTCGACCCGGCCCGGCACACCCTGCTCCTCGATGGCAGGCCCGTGGAGTGCACTCCCGCGGAGTTCCAGATGCTCGCCGCGCTCGCGGCCCGGCCCGGACAGGTCTTCACCCGCGCCCAGCTACTGGAGCACATCCACGGCATCGACCGGTTCATCACCGAACGCACCATCGATGTACACGTGAAGAACCTGCGCAAGAAGCTGGAACCCGATCCGCGGGCGCCGTCGCGGCTGCTCACCGTCTACGGGGTCGGATACAAGCTGACCGGAACCGCCGATGACGCCCTCTCGGCCTAGCGGCAAACTGCGGCACAGCCTGCTCGCCCGCATGCTGGCGAGTTCCGTCCTGGTGGCCGTGTGCTCCATCACCGCCACCGCATGGCTGGCCGTACAGGGAACGTCGGAGTCTCTCAGCACCCAACAGGGCCAGACCCTGACCGTGGACACCCAGATCCACGACACCCTGGTCGGCTACGCGGCCGCCCATCCGGACTGGAGCGGAGTGCGGCAAACGGTCGAGGAGCTGGCGGCCGAAACGGGCCGGCGGATCGTGCTGACCACGGAGAACCGGCGGCCCCTCGCGGACTCCGCTGCCGGGGACGCCCCACTGCCGGCCCGGACGTCGTCGGTCGTCGATCCGCTGGCGGTGGACGTGACCCTGGCCTCCGAGGGCGCCGACCGCATCGACCCCCGCGCGGTCGGCCCCTTCGCGCTGGACGGGGAGGACCGGTCCCGCCTGCGCAAGATGGCGCAGGCCAACGCGGACTGCCTCGACGGCGTCTACGGACTGCCCGCGAAGGTGAAGGTCAGACCCACCGGCCGCCCCGCCATCGAGCTGCCGGAGGGTGAGGTGGAGGCCGACGCGTGGGCGTACTGCGGGCTCGGCGCGCTGGACCGGCCCACCGACAGCGAGCAGGATGCGCTCGACGACCTGAACGAGCTCATCGACGCCTGCATCGAGCCGCACGGCATCGGGGATGTCGACTACCGGATCGACGGCACCGCGGGCACGGGCGTCACCGTGGCGCGCGACACCCCGAGGGCCCAGGCGGAGGAGCCGGAACCCCCGGTGCCCGAGGGGCCCCGAGGGCAGCCCGCGCCGTCCTACGCAGGGGAGCCGCCGACCGGCCGGGGCTCGACCGCCTCCAAGGTCGATCCGCGGGCGGCCGCCTGCGTCGACTCCAGCCGGCGCGAACAGCTGGATCCCCATGTCGCCCCGGCCGCGCTGCTGTTCATCGACCACCCGGCGGAGGACGAGGAAACCGGCCTGGCGCTGTCGCGCGAGGGCGCGCTGCGGGTTTTCGGCGTGGTGCTGCTGGTACTGATGCTGACCGTGGGGGTGAGCGTGACCGTGTCGACCCGGCTGGTCCGCCCGGTGCGCGCGCTCACCGACGCGGTGCAGCGGATGCGCGCCGGGGAGGGCTCCACCCGCGTCCGTGTCCGCGACTCCGGGGAGATCGGCCGGCTGGCCTCGGCGTTCAACGAGATGTCGGAGCACCTGGAGCAACTGGAAGAGCAGCGCAAGGCCATGGTCAGCGACGTCTCCCACGAGCTGCGCACGCCGTTGAGCAACCTGCGCGGCTGGCTGGAGGCCGCCCAGGACGGCGTCGCCGACCTGAAACCGGAGCGGATGACGATGCTGGTCGAGGAGGCGCAGCTGCTCCAGCGCATCATCGACGACCTGCAGGAGCTGGCGCTGGCCGACGCCGGCAAGCTCCGGTTGTCCCCGGAATCCGTGGACGCCGGTGACCTCGTCGAGCAGGCCGCCGCCAGCCATCGGCTGCGCGCCGAATCGGCCGGGCTGGAGCTGGTCACCGAGGTCAGCGGGAACATCCCGCTGGTCGCCGACCGGTCCCGGCTGCTCCAGGCCATCGGCAACCTGCTGGGCAACGCGCTGCGGCACACCCCCGCACCCGGCAGGGTCACGGTGCGCGCGCACCGGTCGGACGGCGACGCCGTCATCGAAGTGGCCGATACCGGGACGGGCATCGCGCCGGAGCACCTGCCGCACGTCTTCAACCGGTTCTGGCGGGCGGAGAAGTCGCGCAACCGGCAGACCGGCGGGAGCGGACTCGGCCTGGCCATCGTCCGCAACATCGCCGAACTGCACGGCGGCGGCGCCGAGGCGGCCAGCACGCCGGGCGAGGGCTCCACGTTCACCCTGCGGCTGCCGCTGGAACCCGCTCACGACCGGAATCCGCCCGGCTGACCGCGGCGACCCGGCCCGGACCCGCGCCGCGCTTCCACCGGGCGCCCGGTGCCCCGCGCACCGGTCACTCGGTGCGCCCGCCGGCCGGCGGAGTCGCGCGGGAGGCGGTGTTGGACTCCGCCCTCGGCAGGGGACGCGGGCCCTGCCCGCCGGACGCGTCCAGCTGGGGGAAGAACTGCGGCTCCTCGCCCTCCAGGGCCGCGGCCATGAACGAGGTCCAGGTGCTGCCCGCCACGTCAGGCGCGAAGAAGCGTTCTGACAACTGGCCGCCGTCGGTGCGGAAGAGGTTCACCGCCACCGAGTACCGCGGCGTGTACCCGACGTACCAGGCCGCGCGGTCGCCGGTGTAGCTGCCGGGCATTCCGGCGACCACGTGCTCGGCGATCGGGTCCGGCTCCGTCGACAGGGACCGCGCCTGCCCGGCGAGCAGGGTCAACGCGAGCGTGATGTCCGCCGCGGTGGACGCGGACACCACGTTCTCACCGTCGCGGACCTGGGCGGCGTCGGCGGGCTCGCGCACGTCGCCGTCGTCGCTGGTCAGCTCGGTGACCATGTGCGCGGGCCGGTGCTCGCCGCCGTTGGCGAACGTGGCGAACCCGCTCGCCTGGTCCAGGGCGCTGACCTGGTAGGTGCCCAGGGCGATGCTCGGCTCCAGGGCGGCGGTCTCGAACTGCTCCGGGGCGATACCGGCGAAATTGGCGGTGTTGGCGACCGCCTCCGGCCCCGCGTCCTCGGTCATACTCACGAACAGGGCGTCGTCGGTCTCGCTGTCGCCCCGGAGCAGCCCTCTGGGGACTTCCGCGTTGGCGGCCCTGCCATCATCCCTGCTGAGCAGACGGTTGATGTCTCGCCCCTGTTCCAGGGCCGTCGCCAGGACGTAGGGCTTGAACGACGTTCCGGCCTGCGTCCGCTCGGTCAGGGACGGGTCCGTCTCCTCGAGCGAGTTGGCGCCCCCGTTGAACGCGACGATCTCGCCGGTCCGCGGGTCGACCGCAGTGAGGCCGGCGCGGGTCTGCTCCGGCATGTCGTCGAGGCCCTCGTCCGCGGCCTCCTCGGCGGCGTCCATGAGATCCTCGCGCAGTGAGGTCCGCACCTGGTAACCGCCGCCCGCGATCTCGGCGTCGGAGAGTCCGTACCGTTCCCGCAGCTCTCTCTGCACCGCGGTCTTGATGTAGCCGAGGTAACCGTCGAGCTGCCCTTCGGCGTCGTAGTCGACCACGTCGGGGAATTCCAGCCGGTCGGCCTCCTCGCGGGGGACACCCAGATCGGGGTCCTCCTCGTTCATCTCGACCATGCCCTCCACGACGTAGTCCCACCGTTCCCGGAGGACCTCCTCCAGTTCCGGATCCGCCGCGAAGTTCTCGAAGTTGCCCGGCTGCTGGATGACGGCGCCGATGAACGCGCCCTCCGCCTGGTCCAGCTCGTCGACGTCCTTGCCGAAGTACGCCTGGGCGGAGGCCTGCACCCCGTAGGCCTGCCGGCCCAGGTAGATCGTGTTGAGATAGGTGGTGAGGATGTCGTCGCGGGGCATGCTCCGCTCCACCTTGATGGCGATCAGGATCTCCTTGAACTTGCGCGTGTAGGTGCGCTCCTGGGAGAGCACGTCATAGTAGTTGCGCGCCATCTGCTGGGTGATGGTCGACCCGCCCCCGGAGGCGCCGCCGGAGAGCGCCGCGCGGGCCAGGCCGACCGGGGACACCCCGGGCTCGGTGTAGAAGTTGCGGTGCTCCGCGGCGAGCACCCCGTTGACCACCGTCGGCGGTATCCGGTTCCGTTTGACCGGGATCCGGCGCAGCTCGCCCGTGGCGACCGCCTCGCTGCCGTCGGCATAGGTGATGCTGGTGCCCTTCAGTTCCGCGCTGGCCTGCGGTCGCAGGCTCCCGGGGTCGGGCGTCTGCAGGTAGGCGATGGCGAAGGTGGCCCCCGCGGTACCGGCGCAGATCAGGAACGTGATCGCCGCGGCCTTCCACGTGCGCGAGAGCACGCGTCGCCATCGGGGGCGCTCGCCTGGGCGATCCCGATCGCGGCGACGCCGCGGCCGATCGGCCGCCCCGCCCCGTTCCGCCTTCGGGGCGCGTGTTCCCGCGTGGCTTCCACTGTCCGCCGCGGCGTTCTTCCGCCTTGCCGCGGCGGTACTCCGCCCAGCTCCGCAATCCGCCGGACGTCGCGCGCCTTCTGGTCCCCATGCCGCCCTTCCCCCGGGAGCCCTTAACCAACGCCCGCACTCTGGACGGCGAATGTGAGGAACCTATGAAGATGCGGTGGGGATCTTGTGTGCCCCGCCGGGAGAGGGCTACCACGCGTACCCTTCCAGGGTTTCGGCGATCGGCTTGGTCACCGGGTCCAGCCTGGTGGTGAGGTAGCGGTGGTCGTGCGCGTCCAGGGGCACCGGCGGCCGGCGCAGCCGGACGCTCCACCCGCTGCGGTGGCGCCTGTACCACTACGTCGTGGACCGCGGCGAGGAGGTCAGCCGCACCGAAGCGGCCGAGGCCGTGGGCGCGCGAGGTGGGCGGCACCGGCGCCCCGGCCGGACCCCAGGTCACGCCCTACCGGCCGTGGCGAGGACGTCCAGGTAGTGCGGGTTGTACATGACGCCGAGGATGTTCCCGAACGGGTCGACCACGGAGGCGGTGACGAAGCCCGCCTCGCGGTCGACGGGCGACTCGTGCTCTTGCGCCCCCATGGACAGCAGCCTCTCGTAGCTCGCCGCCACGTCGTCGACGTGCCAGTACACCACCGCGCCGGCCGGGCCGGCCGCCGAGCCGTGCGGGGCGTACCTGCTGTCGATCAGCCCCAGCTCGTGCTGGTAGTCGCCGAGGCGGAACTCCACATACGCGGGAGGCCCCTCGATCGGGTGCTCGAAGTACGGCTCGATCCCCAGCAGTTCGGTGTACCACCGCTTCGCCGCCGCCAGGTCATCGGCGAAGTAGGTGACGGTCGTGAGTCCTCGCAACATCTGCGGATCCTTCCCTTCGCGGCGGTCGGCGCCGCGGTGAGTGGTATGACCATCCTCCGCCCGGAAAGTGCGCACCGAGTGAGCACTTTGTCCGCCAGACTTGTACTCATGCGTGCCGACCGCCTCGTCGCCGCCCTACTGCTGATGCAGGCCCGCGGCCGGGTGACCGCGTCCGAACTGGCCGGCGAGCTCGAGGTGTCCGTGGCCACCGCCCGCCGCGACCTCGAAGCGCTGTCCACCGCGGGCGTCCCGGTGTATTCGCAGCCGGGGCGGGGCGGCGGGTGGTCGCTGCTGGGCGGCGCCCGGACCGACCTCAGTGGGCTCACCGCGTCCGAGGCGCGGGCGCTGTTCCTGCTCGCCGGCCCGGCGGCATCCGCCGACCCGGAGGTCACCTCGGCGCTGCGCAAGCTCGTGCGCGCCCTGCCCGAGACGTTCCGGACCGACGCCGAGGCGGCCGCCGGCGCCGTCGTGGTCGACCCGGCGCGGTGGGGCGAGAGTGGCCGGAAACGCCCCGACCTGGTCGAGCTTCTGCAGACCGCCGTTGTCCGCCGCCGCAGGGTCCGACTGGTGTACGCGAACCGGGCCCGGGAACGGACGGAGCGGCTCGTCGACCCGTGGGGCCTGGTCGACAAGGACGAGCTCTGGTACCTGGTGGCCGGAACCGAGGACGGGCAGCGGACCTTCCGGGTCGACCGGATCGCCGACGCGTCGTGACGGATCTTCCCGCGGAGCGGCCCGCTGGTTTCGAGCTGCCGCGGGCGTGGGATCGGGTCGTCGAGGAGGTGGAGCGACAACGCTCGCTCACCTCCGCGAGTGTGCTCATCGACGCTGGACTGCTGCCGGTCCTGCGCGCCCAGTTCGGCCGCCACTGCACGGTCGAGGCCGAACTCGGCGACGGGCGGGTCCGCGCCCGGGTGGCGGCACCGACGCCCCTGGCGGTCGCCCAGCACCTCGCAGGCTGGGGCGCCACCGTCGACGTCGTCGAGCCCGAACCGGTCCGGGTCGAACTCGCCCGGATCGGCGCCGAACTGACCGCGCGCTACACCGCGCCCCCGCCCGGGTGAGCCGGTTGCGGTAGTCTCCGGGCGTCCCCGGCCGCCCGGCCAGCGGGCCCGGCAACGGAAAGGCGCCGCATGCACTTCCTCTACGGCGGCATGGGTCTGATCGGCTTCGTGCTGTGGCTGTACTACGTCGTCGACGCGATCAGGGCGGACGAGGCCGAGTGCCGGATCCTGCCCAAGGCGGTGTGGGTCTGCGTCGTCCTGCTGATCCCCGGGATCGGGTCCCTGCTGTGGGTGCTGGGAGGGCGTCCGAGACAGTCCGTCCGCAGCGGCGCGCGGCGAAACGGCGGCGGTCCCGGGCGCCCCGCTCACCGGGGGCGTCCCGCCCCCTCCGTCCCGCGCGACCGCCGCCGACGAGGCGGAGTTCCGGCGCCGGTTCCGCGAACGCGTCGAGGAGCAGCGGCGCGCGGCCCGGCGGCGCCGCGAGGACGAGGACCAGGGATGACAGCGCTGGTCTCGGTCAGGCCGTTCACAGAGCGGCCCCGGCGGAGGCCCGCGGCGGGGTGAGCCTCCGCTCATCCGGGGCTCAGGCGGCCCGCAGGACGGCGTCGAGGAGGCCGGGGAAGCGCTCGTCGAGTTCGTCGCCGCGCAGGGACAAAAAGCAGCGGGTGCCTCCTGGCGGCTGTGTACGATGCCGGCGTTGCGCAGCACCTTGACGTGGTGGCTCAGGGTGGACGGCGCGATGGGCAGGGCGAACCGGCTCCACGGCTGCTCGCCGCCCACCTCCGACAACGTTGTGATGATCGCCATGCGGGCGGGGTCGCCCATGGCGGAGAGCACGGTGACGAGGTCGACATCGTCGAGGCTGGGGTGGTGGACGGTGTCTCTAGAGAGCATGTCCGCCCGCTTCCGTGGCCGCCTCGGGGCCGCGGCCGGTCTGAGGGAGACGGGGCGTCACGGCGCGCATGCGGCTACTCTAGTACATTCGATGTTCGTCGAACATCGAACAAGAATATTTCCGCTGGAGAGAGCCGAAAGACACGCGCATGCTCCCCCTTTCCGTGCTGGACCTCATCCCGATCCCCGCGGGCTCCGCCCCCGGCGACGCACTGCGCAACAGCCTCGACCTGGCGCGGCACACCGAGAGGCTCGGTTACCGCCGCTACTGGGTCGCCGAACACCACAACATGACAGGGGTCGCCAGCTCCGCGACCGCCGTGGCCATCGGGTACCTGGCGGCGGGGACCGCCACCATCCGCGTCGGCGCGGGCGGCATCATGCTCCCCAACCACGCGCCCCTGGTGGTGGCCGAGCAGTTCGGAACGCTGGAGTCCCTCTACCCCGGCCGCATCGACCTGGGGCTGGGGCGGGCCCCCGGCACCGATCCGCGTACCACCCGCGCGCTGCGCCGCGATAGCGCCGCCGCGGACGGCTTCCCCCAAGAGGTCCGGGAACTCCAGGCGTTCCTCGCCCCGGCCGCCCCGGACCAGCGGGTCCGGGCGGTCCCCGGCGCCGGTACCGAGGTTCCGCTCTGGATCCTGGGGTCGAGCCTCTTCGGTGCCGACCTGGCCGCGACGCTCGGCCTGCCCTACGCCTTCGCGTCCCACTTCGCCCCCGACGCCCTCCTGCCGGCGCTGGCCGCTTACCGCGAGGGCTTCCAGCCCTCCGCGGTCCTGGAGCGGCCCCACGCCATGATCGGGGTGAACGTCGTCGCCGCCGAGTCCGACGCCGAGGCGTGTTTCCTCTTCACCACGATGCAGCAGTCCTTCACCCGCCTGCAGCGCGGAACCCCGGGGCCTCTCCAGCCGCCGATCGAGGACATCGACGGCTACTGGACCCCGCAGGAGAAGGCGCGCGCTTCGCGCATGCTGGAGTACTCGGTCGTCGGCGGCCCCGAGACGGTGCGTGCGCAGATCGAGCGCATCGTCTCGGTCACCGGGGCGGACGAGTTGATGGTGGCCTCGGGCATCCACGACCACGCCGCGCGCGTGCGCTCCTACGAGATCCTCGCCGACGCGGCCGGCGCCCCGGGGGAGCAGCCGGTGGAGGCGGCCACCTTCCGGGACGCGGCGCTTCCCACAGGGGACGGCTGAGGCCGCGGCCTCGCGGTCTCAGCCCAGCAGGTGGGCGGGGGCGAGGACGGGGGACTCGAAGACGGCCCAGACGGTGAGCCCTTCGTTCTCGTTCTCGTCGTAGCCCCAGTCGTCGGCCACATCGGTCACCAGGTGCAGCCCCCGCCATCCCCCGGTGGCCGGGTCCGGTGGGTTGAGCCGCGGCACGGGGTCGTGCGCGGCGGCCCGGTCGTCGTACTTGGGGCCCTGGTCGGTCACGGAGATCACGGCCAAGCCGGTGACCAGGGCGCTCACGCTTACGCTCAGTGTGCCGCCCTCCCCGCTGCGGGTGTGCCGGCAGGCGTTGCCGAACAACTCGGAGACGACGAGTTCGGCGTCGTCGAGGATGCGCGGGTGGTCCTTCAGCGCCGTGCGGACCAGCCGGCGCGCCTCGGGGCAGTACGCGGGGTCGCCGGGAAAGTCCTCGAACACTGAGACCGCGGTCAGACTTCCGAGCTCATAGCCGGACATGCAATTGCCTTCGCCTCCGGGGCCGGGCGCCGTGCGGTGACCAGCGTGGCGTCTCGCCGCGCAGCGGTCAATGGGGCGGGCGCTATGCTGCGCCCCCGCCGGTGCGGCGGATCGTGGCGGTGTGCCCGGCCATACGCCCGCCGGGCGGGTCAGCTCTCCTCGGGGTGCCAGGTGAGAAGCCGTACCCGGCTGACAGTCCGCAGGTGGGCGCGCATGGCGGCCACCGCCTCCTCGGGGTCCTGCCGGCGGATCGCCTCGGCGATCCGCTGGTGCTGGCCCAGCGACTGCTGCGGGCGGTCGGGCTGCTGCAGGGACTCGTGCCGGCTCTCCGCGATCTGCCCGGCGATCTCCCGCATGAACTCGGCGAGCAGATCGTTGCGTGCGGCGGTGGTCACGGCGGCGTGGAACCGGTGGTCGCTCTCCTCGCCGAGTGCCCCGGCGGCGATCTCCGTGCGCATCGAGTCCAGGGCCGCGTCGAGCTCGGCGATGTCCTCCTCGGTTCGGCGCATGGCGGCCAGCTCGGCGAGTTTGGTCTCCAGGGCCTCGCGCGCGTCGAGTACGTCGGGCAGCCGGCGTTTCCGCTCGACCAGCGTCGCGATCGGTTCGGGGCTCAGGCTGTCCGTGCGCAGGTAGGTGCCGCCGCCGTGCCGGATCTCCACCAGCCCCTGGACTTCGAGGACGACGATCGCCTGTTTGATCGAGGCCCGGCTCACGCCGATCCGTTCAGCCAGCTCGCGTTCGGAGGGCAGCTTGTCGCCGCTTTTCAGTCCCGCAGCGGTGACGTGTTCTCGCAGCTGGTCGATCACCTGTTCGTAAAGTCGTGAACGTACAGCAGGACGGAATGAATCGGAGACGGACACCTAACCCCCTTGACAGGCCGGGAATCAGGATAGCAAGCTGACAGTCCACTGGTCAGCTGGTTGACTGGCTGAACCACTACTGGATGACCCACTCATCCACCTTAATTGGAGGACGGAATCCGCATGTCGCAGCGCTCGCCCTGGTTGGAACACGGCGGAGCCCTGGGTGGTCTCCGCGTGCTGGACATCTCCCGCATCCTGTCCGGCCCGTTCTGCACGATGGCCCTGGCCGATCTGGGCGCCGATGTGATCAAGGTGGAGGACCCCCGCAACGGTGACGACACCCGGGGATGGGGGCCGCCGTTCCAGGGTGAGGACGCCGCCTACTTCCTCGGTGTCAACCGGAACAAGCGCGGAATCGCCGTCGACCTGAAGGATCCCGAATGCGCCGAGCTGGTGCGGAATCTGGCCCGCACCGCCGATGTCGTCGTGGAGAACTTCCGGCCCGGGACAGCGGAGCGGCTCGGCCTCGGCTACGAGCAGGTGTCGGCCGACAACCCCGGCGTGGTGTACGCCTCCATCAGCGGCTACGGCCAGACCGGTCCGTACAGCGCGCAGCCGGGCTACGACGCCATCGCCCAGGCGCTCTCCGGCATCATGAGCGTGACCGGGGAGCCAGACAGGCCCCCGGTGCGCATCGGGGTGTCCGGTGCCGATCTCGCCGCCGGCATGTGGGCCGCGATCGGCCTGCTGGCCGCACTGCGCGAGCGGGAGCGGACCGGGCGCGGGCAGTGGGTCGACGTCTCCCTGCTGGACGGCCAGATCGCCTGGCTCACCTACGTCGCCGCGGGGTACTTCGCCAGCGGCGAGGTCCCCGAGCGCTACGGCGCGGCACATCCGTCGATCGTGCCCTACCAGGCGTTCCCGGCCGCCGATCGGCAGATCATGGTCGCCGCGGGCAACGACGGGCTGTGGCGGCGCTTCGCCGAAACGGTAGGGCTGGCCCACCTGGTCGACGAACCGAGGTTCGCCGGCAACTCCGACCGGGTGCGCAACCGCGACGCGTTGGTACCGCTGATCGAGGAGGCCCTCTCCGCGCGCACCGCCGAGGAGTGGACCGCGCGCCTGTCCGAGGCGGGGGTCCCGGCCGGGCCGATCAACAACGTCGAGCAGGCGCTCCAGCACCCCCAGGTCATCGCCCGGGACATGGTGACCGAGGTGGAGCACACCGAGGCCGGAACCGTGCGCGCGGTCGGGTCGCCGGTCAAGCTGTCGGCCAGCCCGCCGCAGGTCCGCACGGCACCGCCCCGCCACGGGGAGCACACGGCCGACATCCTGGGCGCACTGGGCGCGGGGGAGGACCAGATGGCCCGGATGCGGGAGCGAGGGGTGGTCCGGTGAACACCGAGATCGGGGAGGCCGCCCCGCTCGTCGAGGTGCACGCCGCCGAGAGGATCGCGCGGATCACCATCGGCAACGGGGCCAGGCACAACGCCCTCAGCGGCGCCGGGTGGAGCAGCGTGGAACAGGCCGTCCGCGAACTCAGCCATGACGACCACGTCCGCGTGGTCGTGATCCGCGGACGGGGAAGGACGTTCTGCGCGGGATCGGACATGACCGAATGGGTCGGTACCGAGTCGGATCCGGAGGCGGTGGAGGACTCGTTCGCGCGGATGGAGGCGGCCTTCCGCGCGGTGGAGGAGTGCCCCGTGCCGGTGGTGGCCGAGCTCCGCGGGGTCGCGGCGGGCGCGGGATGTCAGCTCGCACTCGCCTGTGACCTGCGGTACATGGCCGACTCCGCCCGGATCGGGATGCCGATCGCCCGGCTGGGAATCCTGGCCAGCCCCTCGTTCGCGGCGCGGCTGGTCGCGCTCGCCGGGCCTTCGGTGGCCCGGCGGCTGCTCTACACGGGACGGCTGTTCAACGCCCGGGACGCGGTCGCCGCCGGCCTCGTTGACCAGATCGTGCCCGCGAGCGAGCTGGCCGAGCGAACGGAGACCGTTCTGGCCCGCATAGCCGACCAGCCGCCCGAGGCGGTCCGGGCCGCGAAGCAGGCCGTGGCCGCGGCCCTGCGCCCCCTCCGCGAGGCGACGCGGGAGAACGACCGTCCGGCGGTGTCGCCGGCCGACTTCCACGCGGCGGTCTCGGCCTTCCTCGGCTAGAGGAGGCCGCCGCGCCGTCCGGCGATTCCGCGGCGTTGTCGGCGCGGCGCCGAGGCGCTGCGCTAGCCCTGCTCCTCCAGTAGCCGGCAGACCTCCAGCAGCCGGGTACGGAGTTCGGCCCCCCGTTCCGCGAAGCGCTTCTGGGCCGCCGCGTACTGCGCCTTGCCCTCGCGGGTCTCGATCGCGACCGGGGTGTAGCCGTACTCCCTCAGGTCGTAGGGGGAGGCGCGCATGTCGAGCTCGCGGACGTCCCGGGCGAGTTTGAAGCAGTCGACCACGAGCTCGCCCGGCACTGCCGGGGTGAGTTTGTAGGCCCACTTGTACAGGTCCATGGTCGCGTGCAGGCAGCCCGGCTGGTCCATCCGCGCCTGCCCCTCGCGGGTGGGCCGCAGCCGGTTGAGGGGCCGCGCCTCCTCGGTGAAGAACCGGAACGCGTCAAAGTGCGAGCAGCGGATCTGGTGCGACTCCACGACGCGGTCGGTCTCCTCCGGGCCCAGTCGCAGCGGCACCTGGGAATGGCGGACGTCATTGGAGGAGAGCCGGTAGACCATCGCCCACTCGTGCAGCCCGAAGCAGCCGAGGTGGGCGGGGCGGGCGCGCACCGCGCGCAGCAGGGACGACACGAAGGACACGGTGGATCCGCGCCTGCTCAGGAAGGACGGGGCATCGAGCGCCACCCCGCCGCCGGGGAGCTCGGTGTACCAGGGGTCGCCGAGCCGGACCCGCGCCGCCTCGCCCGCGAGGCCGGCGCCCGCCCCCGGGTGCCAGCGGCGCAGCTGGGCCGGGCGATGGCTGTAGTAGGTGAACAGGAAGTCCTCGACCGGGTGCGCGATTCCGCGCCGGCGCCGGTGCAGATGGCTTTCGAGCAGCGCGTCCACGCGCTCGCGGTGCCGGTTTTCGCGATCGGTCCACTCGTCCTGCCGCAGGAGGGGCCACGAACGGGCGGCGGAACGGGCCGGGCGCGACGTAGCGGTGCTCATCGGGCCCCAGCCTACGTCGGAGACGGGCTGTTTCTCACGTTTTGACCGGAGGCTGTGAATCCGAAGAGGAGTGTTTATTTACAAACCCCGGCCGCTGTACGCAGGCTGAGGCTGTGCGCGGATCCGGCCTGGATCCGGGGAGCGACACGTGAAACGAGAAATCCCATGTCCACGAAGATCTTCGTCAATCTCCCGGTCAAGGACCTCGGCAGATCGATCGACTTCTTTACCGAACTCGGCTTCTCCACCGATCCGCAGTTCTCGGACGAGAACGCCACGTGCGTGATCATCGGCGACGACATCTACGCCATGCTGCTGAAAGAGTCGTTCTTCAGTTCGTTCACCAAGAAGGAACTGGTCGACGCCACAAGGGGGACGGAGGCGATCCTGGCGGTGGGGGTCGACCGCAGGGAAGAGGTCGACGAGCTGGTCGACAAGGCCTTGGCGGCGGGCGGGCAGCCCTCGATCGGCGCGATCGACGAGGGGTTCATGTACTCGCGGAGTTTCCAGGATCCCGACGGGCACCTTTGGGAGGCCGTCTGGATGGACGTCACCGCGGCACGGGAGCAGACGTGACGCCGGCCCGCGGGAACGCGTAGCCGGCGGCCACCCGTCCCCGCAGCGGTGCTCCGATGGGAGCGCGGACGGGCCGGACGTCAGCAGGTTTCGGCCCAGGTGCATTCGAGCCCGTCGTCCGGTGCGTTCAGCGGAAGGGGTTCGCGCTGGACGCCCGCGCCGCTGTCGCGGGAGAACTCGGCCAGCCGGACGGCGATGGCGTCCTGGAGGTCGCGGGGAGCGGCGCTCTCGTAGTCGTTGTTGATGATGGCGAACACCAGTTCCTCCCCGTCGGCACCGGTGACGTAGCCGGACAGCGCGCTGACCCCGCTCAGTGTCCCGGTCTTGGCGCGCACGTTGCCCTCGGCCGCCGTGCCGCGCATGCGCTGGCTGAGCGTGCCGCCGACCATGCGGTCCTCGGCACCGGCGACGGGCAGCGACTCCGTCCAGACCTCCGCCCAGGGTTCGCCGCGGACGGCTTCCAGGACGCCGGTGACGGTGCCGGCGGTGAGCAGGTTGGTGCGGGCCAGGCCCGATCCGTCGTGCAGTTCCCCCTCTTCGAGGTCGACGCCGATCCGGCCGAGTGCCGCCTCCACCTCGGCGAGGCCGGTCTTCCAGCCGCCCTCGCCGGCCGCTTCCCGGCCCATCGACTTGACCAGGATCTCGGCGTGGCCGTTGTTCGAGAGCTTCATTAGCGGGACGAGCAGGTCGCCCAGTTCCGCCGACTCGCGGCCGGCGAGCTCTTCGGCGCCCTCGGGCTCGGTACCGCGGTCGACGCCGCCGTGCACCTTCACCCCGTTGTCCTCAAGGGAATCGGCGAAGAGATGGGCGGCATGGTCGGTGGGTTCGTGGACGGTGCGCAGGGTCCTGAAGTCCTCCCCACCCGCGGGCAGGGAACCCGCGGCGGTGAACCGGTTGGTCCCCAGTTCGCGGGTGACGTCCACGGTCGAGGCGCTGCCGGGCGGCCCCGTACTCGCGTTGTTCGTGAGGTCGAGGTTGTCGCCCGCCGGCGCCAGGCGCACGTCGACGGGCTCGTCCTCGGTCTCCCCCGGGGCCGCGGTGACGTTGACGACACCGGTGTCGAGGTCCTCGTTGGCGGCCACGGTCAGCGCGGAGATCTGCGCCCCGTAGTAGTAGGGCTCGTCCTCGGTCTCCCAGTCCTCGGGGAGGCGCTCGGAGTCGAACCAGGTGTCGTCGGCCAGCAGGTCCCCGGTCACCTCGCTCACGCCGCTGTCGGCGACGTCGGCGGCGAGCCGGTCGAAGGCGTCGCTCGTGAGGCTGGGGTCGCCGGTTCCGGTCAGGTAGAGGTCACCGATGACGACGCCGCCGACGGGCTCCTCCGAGGCGGAGACGGTGGTGCTGAAGGTGTGGTCGGTGTCGAGGACGTCCAGGGCGGCGGCCGATGTGAGCAGCTTCGTGTTGGAGGCGGGGATCAGCGGTACGGCGTCGTCGCGCCCGTAGAGCACGTCGCCGGTGTCCAGGCTGCCCACCAGGACGCCGGAGGTGGCGCCCTCCAGAGCGGGGTCGTCCAGCAGGGCGTCGATGTCCTTGCGCAGGTCCTCCACGCCGTCGGCGGTGTCGGCCGCGGCGGGCGCCGCCATAGGGGCGAGGAGGGCGGTCGCCGTGAGCGCGGAGAGCGTGAAAGCCGTCGCCGGGCGGCGCGGACTGGGACGGGGGGAGCGGAGGAGGGGGCGGTCGGTCGGCATGCGGGGGATTCCTCCGGGGGTGCCGCGCGCGGGGGCGGTCTGGTGCTGGCTCTACCAGACCGGCCGGGTGCGGGTAGACGTGTATCCGAATATCGCCCTGGAATCTACACGCTGTGTCGCCGGTTGTCCGCGAAGAGCCAAGGCAGGACCAGGAGTGTTGTCTTGGCTTGGGGGGAAACGTGACGCTAATCTCATTTTCCCCGCATGTCCTGTCCGCTGAAGTTTGCGAGCGCAACGTTGACGGATCACCCACCCGACACCCCCCGGCAGTGCCCCCTGGAGAGCGAGGCCGTCCCGCTGTACGAGTACGTCCAGCAGAACGATCGGGAGAACCTCTGGGAGTCTCTGCGTTCCCGCTTCGGCCAGGTCGCCCCGGTGCGGCTGGAACCCGACCTCGTCGCCTGGCTGGTTCTCGGCTACCAGGAGAACCTGGAGGTGCTGCGGGACTGGAACACCTATTCGCGCGACACCCGCCGTTGGAACGAGATCCGCGACGGCCGCCGGGAGCTCAACGAGGGGCTCCGCCCGACGATGGGCTACCGCGCCAGCGCGCTCTACGCTGACGGGGCCGAGCACGCGCGGCTGATCGCGCCGATCAACGACGCGCTGTCCCGGCTCACCGATAAGCGGTTGCGCGATGACGCCACCGAGGTCGCCGACCGGCTCATCGACGGCTTCTGCGCACAGGGCCGGACCGACCTGATGGGAGAGTACGCCGCCCTGCTCCCGGCCATGCTGATGAACCGCCTTTTCGGCCTGTCGGACACCTACGGCTACGTCCTCGGCGAGCTCTCCTCCGCCCTGTGGAGCAATGACGGCGCCACAGGCGCCGAGGCCGTCGTGCAGATGCGCAACTACTTCGGCGGTCTGGTCCAGCGGAAGAGGAAGGCGCCCGGCGGCGACCTGCCCAGCTGGATGATGCGGCACCCCGAAGGGCTGACCGACAAGGAGATGGCCGACCAGCTCGTACTGCTCGCGGGCGCGGCGTACCAGCCCACGGCCAACCTCCTGGGCAACGTACTGCGTGAGCTGCTCGTCGACCGCGATGTGGCGCGGGACTACACCGCTGGAGGCCTCCTGCTGGAGGAGGTCGTCAACCACGTCATCTGGACCGAGCCGCCGATGCAGGTGCTGGCGGCGCGGTTCCCGACCCGGGACGTCACACTCGCCGGAACCCGGATCGCCGAGGGGGAGCCCCTGGTCATCGGGTTCGCCGCGGCGCACGCCGACCCCCGGCTCGGTGAGCGCCGCGGCTCCGGCGAGTCGCCCCTTCCCTCCGGGCACAACAACGCCCACCTCATGTGGGGCGCGGGGGAGCACCGCTGTCCGGCGCAGTCGGTGGCGGCCCGGATCGTGCACATCGGGGTCGAGCGGCTGCTCGCCCGCCTCACCGGGATCCGGCTGGCCGTTGCTCCGGAGGAGCTGCGCTGGCGCCCCGAGGTCTTCCCGCGCGGGCTGGAGGAACTCCCCGTGGTGTTCGCTCCGGAGCCGGTTCCGGTCCGGGAGGAGCCGGAGGACGAGGTGGAGGACACCGCGGCCGTGACCGGGGAACCGGAGGCGGAGTCGCAGCCGGACGACCTGCTCCGGCGGTTGCTGCGCTGGTGGCGGCAGGTGGGCGGCGGAAGGGGGCGACAAACTCCCTGACCCCGCGGCGGTCTCCGGCCAGGGGCGGCGGGCCGGCTGAGCCAAGAAGGCGAGTCCGCTCGTCTGTTTTGGCCATTGTGGACAAGGAACCGGAGCGTGCCGCGGGCTAGCGTCGCACCCATGTCTACGCGTCCGTTTTGGCTGTCCGGGGCTGCGGCCACCGGCGACAGTGAGATCACGGTGACCCACCCCTACGACGGGCGGGTCGTCGCAACCGTGTCGGTGCCCTCCGCGGGGCAGATCGAGGAGGCCGTCGCGGCCGCGGACGCCGCGGCCCGCGAGGCCGCCGCGCTGCCCGCGCACACCAGGGCCGAAGCGCTGGCCCACGTGTCCCGCCGGCTCGCCGAACGAACCGAGGAGATCGCCGGGATCATCACCGCCGAGAGCGGTAAGCCGATCAAGTGGGCGCGCGCCGAGGTCGGCCGCTCGGTCTCGGTTTTTCGCTGGGCGGCCGAGGAGACCCGGCGCGACAGCGGGGAGCTGCAGCGTCTCGACACCGACCCCGGCGGTACCGGACGGATCGCCATGGTCCGCCGGGTGCCCAAGGGGCCCGTCCTCGGCATCTCCCCGTTCAACTTCCCGCTCAACCTGGTCGCCCACAAGATCGCGCCCGCCATCGCCGTGGGTGCGCCGATCGTGCTCAAGCCCGCCCCGGCGACGCCCATGACCGCCCTGGCGCTCGGTGAGCTCCTGGCCGAGACCGAACTGCCGCCCGGTATGGTCTCCGTGCTGCCGATGCCGAACGAGCGCGCCGCCTCCCTGATCACCGATCCGCGGCTGCCGGTCGTCTCGTTCACCGGCGGCCAGTTCGGATGGGAACTGCAGCGGCTGGCTCCGCACAAGCACGTCACCCTGGAGCTCGGCGGCAACGCGGCCGCGGTCGTGCTCGGCGACGCCGATCTCGACTGGGCGGCGCGGCGCATCGCCCTCTTCGGTAACAACGCGGCGGGTCAGGTGTGCATCGGCGTGCAGCGCGTGATCGTGGAGGACGCGGTCTACGACGAGTTCGTCACCAGGTTGGTGCGGAACGTGCGGGAACTGCCGACCGGCGATCCGAGTGATCCCGACACCGAAGTGGGGCCGCTGATCAACGAGGAGGCCGCGATCCGCGTCGTCGACTGGGTCCAGGAGGCCGTCGAGGCCGGCGCCGAGCTCCTCACCGGTGGCGAGCGCGACGGGGTGACGGTCGCGCCCACCGTTCTCGCCGGGGCGCCCGCGGGGTCGAAGGTGCTGTGCGAGGAGGTCTTCGGCCCCGTTCTCGTGGTGCAGCGCGTCAGCGGTGTGGACCAGGCCTTCGCCGAGGTCAATGCCAGCGACTTCGGGCTGCAGGCCGGGGTGTTCACCCGTGATCTGCAGGTGGCGTTCCGGGCGCACCGCGAGCTGGAGGTCGGCGGTGTCGTGATCGGGGATGTGCCCTCCTACCGGGCCGACCAGATGCCCTACGGGGGCGTCAAGAGGTCCGGGGTCGGCAGGGAAGGGGTGCGGTCGGCCATGGACGACCTGAGCTATGAGCGTGTCATGGTCATGACCGGGGTGCGGCTCTGAAGGCGTGAGCCCTGCCGTACCCGCTCGGGGCCGGGAGTTCGAGCGGCCCCCGGATCATCCGGGGGCCGCTCCGCGGTGCGGCGGTCACAGGGACGCCGCGGTCTCGTACAGCCGCCGGGCCTCGTCACCGAGGCGCGGACCGAACTGGGTCGAGGAGTCGTCGGCGTACTTGAAGCTGACCACCGATGTGATGGTGCCCTCGCCGCTCTCGGCGTCGAAGTCGGTCAGCCAGGGCCCGCCGCTGGCCCCCTCGGTCATGTCGCAGGCCATCCCGGTCGCGGTCGTCTTCCCCCGGTCGGCCTCGGGACGCCCGGAGCAGTAGTGCAGCCGGCGCCCGTCGTAGGGGGCCATCGACGGGTAGCCGAACGCGTACGTCCGCCGCCCCTCGTGGTCGCCGAAGTCGATCTCCTGCGCCCCGGTCTCGTCCTGCACGTGGGCGCCGTCGGATTCGTGCAGTACGACCATGCCGAAGTCGAAGCTGTCGTCGGCCTCCTCCGACCACTCCGGTGCCACGAGCATCTCGCGGGCGACGTAGCGCCCGTAGGGTGCTTCGCCGTCCTCGTAGCCCGGGACGAACGTCCAGTTGTCGGCCCAGGCGCCGGTCCCGTCCTTCAGGCAGTGCCCCGCGGTGATGACGGTGTCCCGGTTCTCCGCCGGTACCACCGCTGCGGAGCAGGTGAAGTCGCGGTCCGCCATCGTCACGAAGACCTTGCCGGTGGCCTTGGTGATCCCGCCGCCGGAGGTCCAGCGCTCCGCCTCGCCGTTCGGGCTCCGGGCGCCCTGGAGGCCGGCCCGCGGAATGTCCACGTCGCCGGTCGGGGCGGAGTCGGGGAGCGGCTCCTCCGGCAGCCGGTCCCGTGACTGTGCCGCCTCCATGCGTTCGCTCGTCCAGTACTCCAGTGCGCTGCGGCGCTTCCCGGTGTCCGCCGCGGTCTGCCGCACGATGCCCTCCGTGCCGGTGGCCTCGGGCGCGGCGCGGTCCTCGGTTGGTGGTGCCTGCGATTCCGGGGCCCCGGAACGTGCCGCGTCATCGCCGTGCGAGGCGGCGGATGACGCTTCGGCGGTCGGCAGGCCGGTCATGGCGAGAACGATCCCCGCGAGCGGGCTGAGGATCGTCGACATGATGGGTGAGGTCATGGAACGTGATCATTCCATACCGAACGTGTTTTTTTGATTACTTTGGGTGCTTGCGGAGTGTCGTGCGGCAGGCGCCGACCTGCGGTGGGCGGCGCCTGCCGATCGGGTCCCGAGCGATCAGGCGGTGGGGACCGTCAGCGTCGCCGGAGCCTCCTCCGGCGAGCCGAACTTCACCTTCTCGCCGAAGTCGCTCTCGCTCGAGTAGCGGAAATCCTGGGTGTCGACGACGAGCGCCAGCCGGTGGCCGGCCGGAACGTCCCACACCACCGGTTCCAGGTCCACGTCCACCGTCACCGGCTCGCCCGGTGCCGCGTCCCGCAGCGTGTAGGGCTTGTGCGTGATGAGCGAACCTATGCCGTGGGAGTTCGTCGCGTACAGGTAGAAGTACAGGGACTGGTCCTCGCTGGTCGGGGTGACCTCGACGTGCGCTTTCGGTGTCCCGCTGACCCGCACGCCGTCAGGGTGGGGGTCCCCGGTCCACACACCGGCGCGGTAGCGGTCCACCAGCGGTAGCGCGACACCGGTCGGGATATCGGCGAACTGCTGCAGGGCGCCGCTCACGATCAGCGTCCCGCTGTTGGCGGTCGTGCCGATCCCGGCCCGCACGCTGTAGTCCCAGCCGGTCTGGGGCTCCTCCTCCAGGCCGCCGGTGCTCAGCCACTGCTCCCATGTGCGCTCGGGCTCGCTGAGGTGGAGGGTGGAGGTGCTCTCGGTGACCGACTCCCAGTCGGGATAGGTCGTCCAGTCCCCTCCGCCGTTGTTCGGCTTCACCTGGACCGGGTCCTCGGTGTCGACTCCGTTGTCCACGCCCTTGAGGTGGTGGTCCAACCACCGCGTCAGGGCCTCCCACGTTTCGTTCGGCAGGCCGAGCGCGCCGAACGCCTCCGGTGTCGCGTGCTCGCCCGGGGCCAGCATGAGCCGCTTGGGGCCGGTCAGCTGCGAGTGGAAGTCGATGAGTCCTGACGGGGGGAAGATGCCGTCGTTCCAGGCGTGCGCGAGCATGACCGCCGGCCCGTTGTCGTTGAGCTGGTCGATCTTGGTCCCGGGAGAGCGCTCCGGGGAGTGATCCAGCGCGGGATCCATGTTCCCCTTGCGGTACTCCGATTCGATCTCCTGCAGGGCCTCGCCCCCGCGGCCGGTAATCCTGGCCGTGGTGATGAGGAGCTCGATGGCCTGGGAACTGATCGTCTCGTTGGGATAGAGGGAGCTGATCAGGTCGGACCAGCCGCTCATCGCCCCGACCGCTTTCACCCGGTCGTCCTCGGCCGCGGTGAGCAGGCTGATGCCGGCGCCGTAGGAGATGGCGGCCATACCGATGCGCTCGGGGTCGGCGTCGGTGTTCTCCAGGCCCCAGTCGATGACCTTGCTGGCGTCGGCGACGTCCTTCGGCCCCGCCACCTCGATCTCGCCGCCCGAGTCCCAGAAGCCCCGGGTGGTATAGCTGATCACCTGGTAACCGGACTCGTAGGCGAGCTTCTTGGCGGCGCCCACGTACACCAGGTTGTTCGTGGCCCACGCGGAGGGCATTACGAGCAGCGGGTGCGGGCCCTCGTGGTTGGTGGGCGTGATGACTTTCGCTTTGATCTCGACGTCGTCGTGGCCGGGGACGCTGACGTACTCGACGTCGGCGCTTCCGGCGTGTGCGCTCGGGGCGAGGAGGGTGAAGGCCAGCAGTGCCGCGAGTACGGCGGCCAGCGTCGTGGACGTTCTCCGCATGGGGAACCTCGAGGGGAGTCGGGACCGTGCGGTCCATGGGGCGGGGACGGACCATGGCGCTGCGGATGGGAACGCTTTTTTAGGGCAGCGAGTGGGGTGCGCTGCCTGCGGGTCCCGGCCGATGTGCGCCACGGCCGGAGATGTTGGTTACTTCCGGGTAGAATTACTGTGAGGTAACTTACAGTGGAGTCAAGTTAAGCCACGGGTTCCGGTTTGTAAAGGGGGTGTTTCTGAGGCGGCCATATTCTGCGGGGCGGCGTTCGGCGCTCTTCCGCGCCGGCTGTCCGGTCGCCGCGTGCGTGACAATGGGAGGGTGCGAATCGCGGAACAGCTCCTTGCTCAAGGCACCTGCCCCGAACGACCGCGCGAGGTCGTGATCCTGGGATCCACCGGCTCCATCGGGACCCAGGCCCTCGATGTCGTCGCGAGCAACCCGGGACGGTTCCGGGTCGCAGGACTCGCGGCCGGCGGCGGCCGCCTCGACCTCCTGGTCGATCAGGTGAACCGGTTCGGCGTGGAGTCCGTGGCGATCGCGGACCCGGCGATGGCGGCCGAACTCGGCCGCCGACTGAGCGAGCGCAACCACGCGGCGAAGGTGTTCGCCGGCACCGAAGGCATCGCCGAGCTGGCGGGCTGGCCGTGCGACGTCGTCCTCAACGGGATCACCGGAGCGCTGGGCCTGGAGGCGACGCTGGCCGCGCTGCACGCCGGGCGTCTGCTGGCGCTGGCCAACAAGGAATCACTGATCATCGGCGGGCCGCTGGTGCGCTCCGCTGCCCAACCGGGCCAGATCGTCCCGGTGGACTCCGAGCACTTCGCGCTGGCCCAGTGCTTTCCCCGCGTGGGGGCCAGCGAACTGACCAGCCTGGCGCAGGGCCAGGTGCACGCCCGCCTGGACGAGGTGCGCAAGCTGGTCATCACCGCCAGTGGCGGGCCGTTCCGCGGCCGGTCACGCGCCGAACTGGCCGGGGTCACCCCGGAGCAGGCGCTGAACCATCCCACCTGGGACATGGGCCCGGTCATCACAGTGAACTCGGCCACCCTGGTCAACAAGGGGCTTGAGGTCATCGAGGCCAACCTACTCTTCGACATCCCCTTCGACCGGCTGGAGGTCGTGGTGCATCCGCAGTCGGTGATCCACTCCATGGTGGAGTACACCGATGGGTCCACCCTCGCCCAGGCGAGCCCCCCGAGCATGTGCATCCCGATCGCCTACGGGATCGGCTGGCCGCATCGGGTCGATTCGGCGGCCCCCGCCGTGGACTGGACCAGGGCTCACACCTGGACCTTCGAGCCGCTGGACGCGGCGGCGTTCCCTGCGGTGTCGCTGGCCTGCGACGTCGGAGCCGTGGGCGGAACCGCCCCGGCCGTCTACAATGCCGCCAACGAGGAGGCGGTCGCGGCTTTCCTCAACGGGGGGCTGGCATTCACCGCGATCGTGGACACTGTGGCGCGGGTAGTCTCAGAACACCAGCGGATGGCTCCAGGCGCAGCGGAGCTGAGCCTGGCCGATGTCTACGCCGCTGACGAATGGGCCCGCGGACGTGCCCGGGAGCTGATCGCCCGGCTCGCTTGAGGAGAGGTACAGGGGTACATGGTCGCGTTACTGACCACACTCGGGGTCATCCTTCTCTTTCTCGGGCTGCTCTTCTCCATTGCCTGGCATGAGCTGGGGCACCTCGCCACGGCGAAGATGTTCCGCATCCGCTGCACGCAGTACATGGTCGGCTTCGGCAAGACCCTGTGGTCCACGCGCAGGGGCGAGACCGAGTACGGCCTCAAACTGATCCCGCTGGGCGGCTATGTCCGCATGGTCGGTATGGCCCCGCCGGCCAAGCGCCAGCAGGACGCCTCGGGCAGACCGATGTCGCGCTGGCGGGCGATGATCGAGGACGCCCGCGAGGCGTTCAACTCCGAGGTCCAGGACGGCGACGAGGACCGGCAGTTCTACCAGCAGGCGCCGTGGAAGCGGATCATCGTCATGGTGGCCGGCCCGGCGATGAACCTGATCCTTGCGCTCCTCCTCTTCAGCGCCGTGCTGATGGGGATCGGCGTCCAGCAGGAGACCAACGAGGTGGGCGCCGTCTCCGAGTGCATGGTGTCCGTTGAGGAGGCCGGCGCCGGGTGCCCCGAGGACGCCGACCCCACTCCGGCCGCCGAGGCCGGGGTGCAGCCCGGCGACCGGATCATCGCGGTCGCCGGAACGTCCACGCCCGACTGGCAGACGGCGAACCAGCAGATCCGCACGCATATGGGTCCGACAGAGCTCGAGGTCGAGCGCGACGGCGACGTCATCACGCTTGAGCCCGTTCTGGTCGAGAACGAGCTCCCCGCGCGCGACGAGGACGGCGAGATCGTCTACCAGACGGACGAGCGCGGCAGGGAGGTCTTCGACGACCAGGGCCGCCTGGTCCCCGAGACCGAAACGGTGGGCTTCCTCGGCATCGCGTTCGCCCAGGAGCGCCAGACCATGAGCGCGGGCGAGACCGCCGTCTACATGGGCGACACCCTGGTGCGGGTCGGAGAGGCCATCATCGCGCTGCCGTCCAAGATGCCTGATCTGTTCGGTGCGGCGTTCCTGGGCGAACAGCGCCAGCCCGACTCGCCCATGGGCGTGGTAGGCGTCTCGCGCATCGGCGGCGAGGTGCTGTCCCAGCCGCTGCCGGTCGTCGACCGGGCCGTGATCATGCTGACCCTGCTGGCCAGCGTCAACCTGTTCCTGTTCGCGTTCAACATGCTGCCGCTGCTGCCGCTCGACGGCGGCCACATCTTCGGGGCCCTGTGGGAGTCGCTCCGCAGGAACCTGGCGCGGCTCTTCCGGCGGCCCGACCCCGGCCCGTTCGACGTGGCCAAGCTCATGCCCATGGCATACGTGGTCTTCCTGGCGTTCATCATGTTCAGTCTGCTCGTGCTGGTCGCCGATATCGTCAACCCTGTGCGTCTTCTGGGCTGAACCGGATGGAACAACCATGTCAGGCGGTAGGGACGGGTATTCTGGGCACCGTCCGCGCGTGCGCGGGCGCTCCCGCCGCACGTTCGCCGGGGTGCACCCTGCCCTGCGGCCCTCCTGTTCTGTGACTCAACGACGCCGCCGGCCGATCCGGTGGCCGACGAGGTGAAACGCGTGACCGTTGATCTTGGAATTCCCGCCGCCCGTCCGCGCCCTGTGGCTCAGCGGCGCAGATCGAGGCAGATCATGGTCGGCAATGTCCCCGTCGGTGGGGACGCTCCGGTCTCCGTGCAGTCGATGACCACCACTGTCACGTCCGACATCAACTCCACGCTGCAGCAGATCGCCGAGTTGACGGCGAGCGGCTGCCAGATCGTGCGGGTGGCCGTGCCCACCAACGATGACGCCGAAGCACTGCCCATCATCGCCAAGAAGTCCCAGATCCCGGTCATCGCCGACATCCACTTCCAGCCGAAGTACGTGTTCGCCGCGATCGAGGCCGGCTGCGCCGCTGTGCGGGTCAACCCGGGCAACATCAAGAAGTTCGACGACCGGGTCGGGGAGATCGCCAAGGCCGCGAGTGACGCGGGCGTGCCCATCCGGATCGGCGTGAACGCCGGGTCGCTCGACAAGCGGCTGCTGGAGAAGCACGGAAAGGCCACGCCTGAGGCGCTGGTGGAGTCGGCGCTGTGGGAGTGCTCGCTGTTCGAGGAGCACGGTTTCCGGGACATCAAGATCTCGGTCAAGCACAACGACCCCGTAGTGATGATCAACGCCTACCGGCAGCTGGCCGAGCAGTGCGAGTATCCGCTGCACCTCGGCGTCACCGAGGCCGGACCGGCCTTCCAGGGCACGATCAAGTCCTCGGTGGCGTTCGGCGCGCTGCTCGCCGAGGGGATCGGCGACACGATCCGGGTGTCCCTGTCGGCGCCTCCGGCCGAAGAGGTCAAGGTCGGCAACCAGATCCTGGAGTCGCTGGGCCTGCGCGAGCGCGGCCTGGAGATCGTCTCCTGCCCGAGCTGCGGCCGCGCCCAGGTCGACGTCTACACCCTCGCCGACGAGGTCACCGCCGGCCTGGAGGGAATGGACGTCCCGCTGCGGGTGGCCGTCATGGGCTGCGTCGTCAACGGGCCCGGCGAGGCCCGCGACGCCGACCTCGGCGTCGCCTCGGGCAACGGCAAGGGCCAGATCTTCGTCAAGGGCGAGGTCATCAAGACCGTCCCCGAGTCCAAGATCGTGGAGACCCTGATCGACGAGGCCATGCGCATCGCCGAGGAGATGAAGGACTCCGGCGCCGATTCCGGCGAACCCAGCATCTCCATCGCGGGCTGATCCCGTTGGTTCAGGGGCGGGCGCCTACGGGCGCCCGCCCCGCTGCTGTCATGCCGCGTCCCCAAGAGCGGCCTCCCAGCGGGGGTCCTCCACCCGGGACAGGCTCCAGGCCGGGACCGTTGGACGGGACTTCCGCGAAGTCCCCGGCCTGATCAGTGGGGCGGCACATGCGCCGCGCCTCCCGGACGACCGAAGGCGGCACCGCCCCTTGACCGCTCGCGGGCGGAACGATGCGCTGTTCGTGCGGAGATATACGCAACGAAATTCTTCATATCCGCGTAATTAGGCAATAATTGCCACGTATTTTGCAAAGAAAATGCGGGATTCTGCGATTACAGTGGAGGATTGACGACGTCGGAAGGGGGAGGCATGAGCCGGTCCGGAGGCACCGGGGCCGCCATCGGTGCAGTGCCCCTGCGTATCGCGCTGGACCAGGGCACGGCTCCGGGGGGCGACCCCCGTGGTGCGCTCACCCGCCTCGCCGGTGTCGCCCGCGCGGCCGCTGAAGCCGGCGCCCGGTTGCTGGTCGGCCCTGAGATGTCCTTGACGGGCTACAACATCGGCGCTGATGTCGCCCGGCTGGCCGAGCCCTCCGACGGCCCGGTCGCGCGGGAGGTCGGCCGCATCGCCGCCGAGACCGGCGTGGCGATCGCGTACGGCTACCCGGAGAGCGACGGCGGCCGGATCTACAACGCCGTCCAGCTCGTCGGCGCCGCCGGTGCCCCACTCGCCGGGTACCGCAAGGCGCACCTCTTCGGCGAGCTCGACCGTGCCGCCTACAGCCCGGGCGACGACCCGGTCGTCCAGGCCACGCTCGGTGGGCTGCGCCTCGGCATGCTCATCTGCTACGACGTCGAGTTTCCCGAGGCGGTGCGGGCGCACGCGCTCTCGGGCACCGAACTGCTGCTCGTTCCCACCGCGCTGATGCACCCGCACACCGGCATCGCGACCTCGCTGGTGCCCGCGCGCGCCTTCGAGAGCCAGCTCTACATCGCCTATGTCAACCGCTGCGACACCGAGGGCGAGCTCGACTACTGCGGGTCGAGCTGCCTGGTCGCCCCAGGGGGCACCGAGCTGCTGCGGGCCGGCGCCGGCGAGGAGCTGCTGGTCGCCGACGTCGATCCCACCGTGCTGCGCACCGCGCGGCGGGACAACACCTACCTGGCCGACCGGCGCCCCGGACTCTACGCGGCGCTCACCGAGCCCGGCTCCGGTTGACCCCCGTCCCCACCCCGAGACCTCTGCCGCCCTCTCGCCGTTCCGCCAAGGAGGAGCCGACTGATGACGTCTGCTGTGCCCACCTCTGTGCCCGCCGGCCCGTCGCCCGAGCGACCGCTCACCATGTGCGGTCCGGACTTCCCGTTCGGCTACGACGACTACCTTGCGCACCCGGCCGGGCTCGGATCGGTCCCGCCGGACTGCCACGGCACCGAGGTCGCCGTGATCGGCGGCGGGCTCTCCGGCATCGTCGCCGCCTACGAGCTGATGAAGATGGGGCTCAAACCGGTGGTGTACGAGGCCGGCGAGATCGGCGGCCGGCTCCGGAGCGAGCGGCTGCCCGGCCGCCCGGGCGGCGCGGGCGTGGTCGCCGAGATGGGCGCCATGCGTTTCCCGCCGTCCTCGACCTCGCTGTTCCACTACGTCGACAAGCTGGGACTGCGGACCACCCCGTTCCCCAACCCGCTGGCGCCCGTCACCCCCAGTACCGTCGTCGACCTCAAGGGCAGGACGCACTACGCGCGCACCACCGACGACCTCCCCGACGTCTTTCAGGAGGTCGCGCGGGCCTGGAGCGAGACCCTGGGGCAGGGGGCGCGGCACACGGAGATGCAGCGCGCCATCCGGGAGCGCGACGTGCCCCGGATGAAGCGGATCTGGAACGAGCTCGTGGCCCGGCTGGACAACCAGACCTTCTACGGGTTCCTCTGCGACTCCCCGGCGTTCTCCTCGTTCCGCCACCGCGAGATCTTCGGTCAGGTCGGCTTCGGTACCGGCGGCTGGGACACCGATTTCCCGAATTCCATCCTGGAGATCCTGCGGGTCACCTACACCGGGGCCGATGACGACCACCGGAGTATCGTGGGCGGCTGCCAGCAGCTCCCGCTGCGCCTGTGGGAACGCGTTCCGACCAAGGCGGTGCACTGGCCGCACGGCACCAGTCTGGCGTCGCTGCACGGCGGTGGGCCCCGGCCCGCTGTCACCGGCCTGCGGCGCACAGCAGCGCAGAACGTGACCGTCACCGACGCCTCCGGCGGGATCCGGACCTATCCGGCCGCTGTTTTCACCGCGCAGAGTTGGATGCTGCTGAGCAAGATCGCCTGCGACGAGAGCCTGCTGCCGATCGACCACTGGACCGCGATCGAGCGCACGCACTACATGGAGTCGTCGAAGCTGTTCGTCCCGGTGGACCGCCCGTTCTGGAAGGACGCGGACCCCGCGACCGGCCGCGACACGATGAGCATGACGCTCACCGACCGCATGACGCGCGGCACCTACCTGATCGACGGCGAAGGCGACGGGCCGGCGGCCATCTGCCTGTCCTACACCTGGTGCGACGACTCGCTGAAGTGGCTGCCGCTCTCCGCGGACGAGCGCATGGAGGTCATGCTCGCCTCGCTCGGCCAGATCTACCCGGGCGTCGACATCCGGTCGCACATCATCGGCGACCCGGTCACGGTCTCCTGGGAGGCCGAGCCCTATTTCATGGGGGCCTTCAAGGCGAACCTGCCCGGCCACTACCGGTACCAGCGTCGGCTCTTCACCCACTTCAAACAGGACCTGCTGGAGGAGCGGCACCGCGGGTTCTTCCTCGCCGGGGACGACATCTCCTGGACGGCCGGATGGGCCGAGGGCGCCGTGCAGAGCGCTCTCAACGCCGTCTGGGGGGTGATGCGCCACTTCGGCGGTGGAACCGACCGGGCCAACCCCGGTCCGGGGGACCGCTACGAGGAACTCGCGCCGGTGGAGCTGCCGGAGGACTGATCGGCGGCTCCCGCCAGCATGGGCTGCTCGACCAGCCGTGACAGCACGAGGGTGCTCTTGGTCCGGACCACGAACGGCTCGGCGCAGATGCGCTCGATGGTCTCCTCAAGGTGGTGGGTGTCGCGGGCGCGCACGTGGACGAGAGCGTCCGCCTCACCGGTGATCGTGCAGGCCGACGTGACCTCGGCGTACCGGGCCAGCCCCGACCTGATCTCCGCTGGTGAGGTGCGCGCGCGGCAGTAGAGCTCGATGTAGGCCTCGGTGGTCCATCCGATCGCCGAAGGCTCCAGCACCACCGTGAACCCGCGTACGGCCCCCGATTCGACGAGCCGGTCCAGCCGCCGCTTGACCGCCGACGCTGACAGGCCGACCGCCGCTCCGATATCGGCGAAACTCGTGCGCGCGTCGCCCCCGAGAATCGCGATGATCCGCTCGTCGACGCGATCCAAACGCAATGTCGCTCCCTAGTGCCGACGTTCGGAGTCGATGCTATCGAGCCGGAAGTGCCGAGAGGGGCGCCGAAGGCCGAATGGGGCCGGGCCGCCTGCTGCGACCGCACCGGCTCCGCCTCTCCTCGAAGAGCGGTCGGAGCGCGCGGGGAGGAACCGCCGTGCCGTCCCCGTATGCTCTGGAGCGCCGCAGGCGGAACGCGAACGCGACCGGGTGGCGGTGCTTCCGTACCCGCCGTACCCGCAGAGTGTCCAGTCATCCCATGGAGGGGTGGTCGATTAGTCTGGAAGCGTGAGGCTCACGACTGTTCGGGAGGCGGTCCGGTTACGATGACGGCACGTGCGGCGGTCCGGTTACTCGCGGCGGCTGCTACCAGGTGAGGTGATGCGGGGTGCTGCGGACCTCATCGGTGCGGGTACTCGGCGAACGCGACCGGGATTCCGTCTATGCCCTGCTGGACGCCGATCCTGTCGGCAACGTCTTCGTCAGCTCCCGACTGCGCGCATCAGGGCTCGACAGCAGCCGTCTCGGCGCTGAGGTGTGGGGATACGTCGAGCGCGGAAACCTCACCGCGCTGTGCTACTCGGGCGCCAACCTGGTCCCGGTCAACGCCGGCCCCGTGGCCATCCGGCATTTTTCCGAGCAGGCGCGCTGGCAGGGGCGCCGCTGTTCCTCGATCGTCGGTCCGATCGATGCCGTGGGCGCATTCTGGGAGCGCCTCGGACCGTCGTGGGGCCCGGCCCGCGCCATCCGGACACGCCAGCCGGTCCTGGAAATGTCGGAGCCGTCCCGGATCGAGCCCGACCCTATGGTGCGGCGGGTGAGAATGGGCGAACTCGGCACCATCCTGCCGGCCTGCGTCGCGATGTTCACCGAGGAGGTCGGTGTGCCGCCGGACTCCGGCGACGGCGGTGCGCTGTACCGCGCACGCGTCGAGGAGCTCGTGCGCACCGGTCGTTCGTTCGCCCGGATCGAGGACGGCCGCGTCGTCTTCAAGGCCGAGGTCGGAGCCGTCACTCCCCACGCGTGCCAGATCCAGGGCGTGTGGGTGCATCCGGACCTGCGGGGACAGGGCTACTCGGTGGCGGGCATGGCGGCCGTTGTGCGGTACGCGCTGACCGAGATCGCCCCACACGTCACTCTGTATGTCAACGATTTCAACACTCCCGCCCGCGCCACCTATAGCCGCGTGGGGTTCCGCGAGGTCGACGCTGTTATGTCGGTGCTCTTCTAGGCCCCGCATTCCGTTGCCGCCTCGGGCTCTGATGCGGGCTGCCGCGTCCGGTCCGACTTTTCCCGCTGTCGGGTTTGTCGGCGAACGCGATCTTCGGGGGTTTTCGCCGGCGGGAAGTTGACCAGATTGTGTCGTAATTGGAGCCGACGTCCCTCGATGGGGGCGAACCGCCCGGCCCCCGCGTCTCCCCTTGGAGCTTCGCCGAGGCGGAGTTGCAGGTCACGGTGTGTTTTTCGGCTTCTTAAGGTGTCCTTTGCCGTATCGGTAAGGGACATGTGGCCGCGTTTTGTGGGGTATTCGAGATCGGTTGGGCCCCCATGTGCTGTCCTGGTCGTGGTGCGCGGTTGTCTAGGGTGAAGGCCGTCGGCTACTGCCGGGTGGTGATTGGGAGTGACGCGCGGATGACCGATTCGCAGCGAGTGGAGGAATACGCCGCTGTTGACCCGTTCGATGCTCCCACGTTGGACGCGGCTGAACTCTCCGAGGTCGCCACCGATCACACGGTCTGGAGCTGTGTCGGCAACCTGACGGCCGTACGGTCGATCCGCGCCCGGGTACGCGAGTTCCTGGAGAAGACGGACAACCCCGCTTCCCTCGTGGACGACGCCGAGCTCGCCGCCAGCGAACTCGCCACCAACGCGCTGCTGCATTCGCGCTCAGGGCAGATCGGCGGCGTGATGACGCTGTTCATCCGCACCGAGCGCGACCAGGTTCGGGTGGCCGTGGCCGATCAGGGGGAGAAGAACCGCGGCCCGGACGGTGCGACCGGAACGGAGCGCGAGGAGAACGGCGACTACGGGCGAGGCAAGCTCATCATCGAGAGCTGCACGTCCCGCTGCGGCGAGTACTGGACCGAGAGTACACACGTCGCATGGTTCGAGATCGACGTGCCCGAATAGCGGCCCGGCCGGGACCGCCGCTACGCGATCAGCCGCGTGCGGCCATGCGCGTGGGAACGGGAGCGCCGCGCACAGTGGCGCAGGCCGCCGCAAGGTCGCGCCGGATCTCCGGTTCCGTCTCGGCCGCCGTCGTGACCACGGAGACTCCCTGCCACAGGGCGAGAGCGGCGAGAGCGGTCCGCGCGGGCTCGGCCATGCCCGGCTCCACCGCTACGACATCGCTTCGGCTGAGTTCGAGTTCGGCGCCGAACCGGCGGAACAGGTTGAGGAGGTCGGTGTGCCCGTACAGCGTGGTAACGACTCCCTCGCTGGTGGCCTGGTAGTCGAGGATGCCGTTGTTGAACAGGCCGCGGGCGGGATCGTAGCCGCCGCTGTCGGTGCCGGGAAGCAGCAGCTCCTCGAAGGGGGTGGTCTCGGGTGCCTCGCCGAACGCGATGACCTGGCGCACCCGCGACCGCTCGGCCAGCCCCAGCGCGGTTCCGGCGAGGGAGGCGGTGACCAGGAGCAACCGGGCGTCCGTCTCGGTGAGGACATCGATCTGCGTCTCCCGGTCCGAGGCGAGCTCCAGCGGTAGCGCGATTCCGCCGACCGCCATGACGGTGTAGACCGCGGTGAGTCTGACCGGCGATACCGGCGCCAGGACGCCCACGACGTCGCCGGGGCACACCCCTCGGCGGCCCAGCCCGGTGGCCGCGCGTTCGATCGTGCTCGCGAACGCGACGGCGTCGGTCGCCGGACCGCGGGAGTCGCTTACCGTGGCGTTTCCGCCACGACGCCGCAGCCGATCGAGAAGGCCCCCTGTGATAGTGCCGATCGGCTCCGCGCCGGTGTCTCGCGTGTGCGGCGGTGCGAGAGAGCGGGGTAGCGGGTTCCCCGTCATGCGTCCCCCAGGGTCGCGTCGCTGTGCTCGCGGCCCGGGCCCGTCACGCCCCCTCCACGTGGCGAGCCCGGTAACGCTGTGACCGTCGTCGCCGCGGGTGCCTCCCCTCTGCGCACCCGCGGCGGCACGGTCTCCAAGGTCGACCCGGGACGGAAGGGGACCGTACGTTCCTCCGCCCCCGACAGGTGTGGGGCGGGGTGTAGGACGGGTCGGTCTCCATCCGTTGACTCCGCGGGTCCCCGGAGTTTCGCGCCCAAGGGCGCCTGAGCCGCGCTCGTGACGATCACCGTTCGGGTCACGGCGGAGTGCGATCTCATAGAGCAACCCTAACGCTCGCCCGACTCCTGCACATGCATACACTTGTGCAGTTGCATATGTAGATTCGTGGATTTCGGTATGTAGTAGACGTATGCCCAGATCAGCCCGGTTCATTGGGTTTAGGACGAGACGGATTCTCCGTTCTGGTGATCGTCGATCCAGGCCGCGATCTGCTTGCGGGAGTTGAACCCGGTCTTCCGGTTGATGTTGGCGACGTGCCGCGCGACCGTCGCCGGGGTGATGAACAGCGCCTCGGCGATCTCGCGGTTGCTCTTGCCACCGCCGATGAGCTGCGCGACCTCCTGCTCACGGGGGGTCAGGGTCTCCTCGGGGGGCGGTGCGGTCACGGGCGCGGGCGGCGTGCGGGGGCGCGGAACCCGGCCGGCTTCGGTGATGCGCAGCGCCATCGCGACAGCCTCGTCGAGCCCGAGGGCGCGCCCCTCCGCCCACCAGGACGACAGCGTCTTCGGATCGGAACCGGACTCCCCGTCCCGCAGCGGCCAGGAGGAGGCGGGCAATCCAGCGCTCTCGCCGATGGCCGAGGCCGCCCCCGCGAGGCGGCACGCCCCTTCGGGGAAGCCGTCGTGGGCGGCCAGCCGGGCGATGGTGGCGAGCGCTTGGGCCACACCCGCGCGCTGCCCGGTGCTGTGGCTGAGGAGGAGGCTCTCGCTGAGGTAGTCGTATGCCTGGGTGACGGCGCCTTGGGCGTGCGCGACCCGTCCCACCCCGGCCAGGCAACGCGCGAGCTCCGGTACGGCGCTGATATCGCGCTGGATGTCCAGTGCCTCGCGGTAGCAGCGGTCGGCCACGTCCAGGTCGCTCTGCGACTCGGCGACACTCGCGTGGCCGATCAGGGTGGCCCCGACACCCCACCGATGGTCGATGCCGCGCAGGATCAGCAGCGCCGTACCGTAGAGCACGTCGGCGCCGGGGAAGTCGCCCTCGCGGGCGGTGAGCGCTCCCCGCGCGCAAAGGGCGAGGGCCTCGTTCCACAGGTCGCCGCTCTCGCGGGCGAGCTTGAGCGTCTCGCTGAGCCGGTCCTGGGCGCTCTCGTGGTCGTTGTCGCGGATGTCCATCATGGTGAGGAGGTTCAGCGTGAGGAGGACCGACTCGGTGTCACCGGCCGTGCGGCACCACGGCAGCCCCTCCTCTCCGATTTTCCTCGCGAGCCGGAAATCGTTCTGTGCCCAGGCGAGTTCGGCGCGGCGCACCATGGCCCGCCCGCGCAGTCCCTGGTCGGTGCGGTCCATGCGCAGGAAGAGGTCGCTCCAGTGGGAGCCTTCGGAGAAGTGGCGGCCGCTCACCCAGAACGCGCGCAGGCCCACACACAGGCGCAACCCGGTTTCGGTATCGCCGCGTTCGGCGGATCGGTGCAGGACCGAGCGCAGGTTGTCGTATTCGGCGGCGATGCGGTGCCGAAACCCGTGCCGCTCTGCCCAGGGCATCGCCCTGCCGAGCACGGCCACGTGCCCGAACTCCTCGGCGAGCCGCAGCATCTGGCCACAGTGGCGGGTACGGAGCGCTCCTCCTCGCCGGAGGCGGCCAGGTGCTCGGCGGCGTACCGGCGCACAGCACGGGGCAGCCGGTAGCGGACCCGGCCCTGGTACTCACCGGTGAGGGTGACCAGGGAGCGGTCCACCAGCGCTGAGGCGGCGTCCAGGATCTCCGCCTCGGGCAGCTCCTCATCAGAGCAGATGCGCTCGGCCAGCTCCAGGTCCCAGTCGCAGAAGACGGAGAGCCGCCGCAGCAGCGTCTGCTCGGAATCGCTCAGCAGCGAGTTGCTCCAGTCGAGGACGGCGTGCAGGATTCGCCGCCGGGTGGGCACACCGCGCTCCTGATCGGTCAGCTGCGGAAAGCGGGCGGTGAGCAGATCGGCGATCTCATCGGGGGAGCGGAACCGCATCCACGCCGCGGCGAGCTCGATGCACAGCGGGATGCCGTCGAGCCGGCGGCAGATATCGGTGATCGTGCGCAACTGGTGGGGGCAGACAGTGGAGCCGGGCCCTTGGGAGCGTTCGATGAACAGCCGCACGGCCTCGGAGTCGGCCAGGGCGGGATCGCCCTGCCGCGATGGCAGCGAGAGCGGGGGGACCCGCCAGATCGCCTCGCCGCTGATGCGCGCCGGCTCCTCACTGGTGAGAAGGAGCGAGGTCGAGGGGCAGGCGTCGAGCAGCGCCCGCCCGAGCGCGGCGACCTCGCCGATGACGGCGTCGCAGCCGTCCAGTACCAGCAGCAGGTGTCGCCCGCGCAGCGCGTCGAAGAGCGTCCCGGACAGGTCGCGGTCGGCCTCCTCGGCTATCCCCACGGCCGCCGCGATGCGCGAGACGATCTCCTCGCGGGTGGAAACGTCGGCGAGCTCGGCCAACCACACGCCATCGGGAAAGGAAGCGATCGCCTGGGCTGCGACCCGTAGCGCCAATCTGGTCTTACCGACCCCGCTCACGCCGCATAACGTGATCAGCCGGTCTGATCCGAGTAGCCGGAGGAGATCGCTGAGGTCGCGTCCGCGGCCGATGAAGCTGGTCGGTTCGAGGGGAAGGTTCTGCCGCGCGGGCGCGGTCTGTGGTGCCATGGCCTTCACGCGTGTAGGCGGTCGGGGGCCGCTCTCACCTTGCCTGAGGTAAGGGCGTTCGATGGGGGATCGGGGTGGTGCGTGCTCGTGCCTAGGGCTCTGTCTTATTAGGTGTTCCGGCCCCATGCAAGTGATACCGGCAATCTTCCGGGCACGTTCAGTGAACCCCCAGGAACACGCGTAGTGACGGGTGTCTCGGCGGGAATCCGAAGGGGGTGGGGGCCGCCGTGTCAGGCGTCGAACCCGTTCCGGCAGGCCCATTCCGCGAGCTGGTCCCTGGATGTGAAGGACAGCTTGCGGAAGATGTTGGCGATGTGTCGTGCTGCGGTCGCCTGGCTGATGGTGAGGCGGTCGGCGATCTGCCGGTTGGAGAGGCCCGTGCCGACGAGGGCCGTGATCTCCCTTTCCCGGCGGGTCAGTTCCGGCGATGTGGGCTTGCGGAGCGTGGGGAAGGCCAGTGTGTTCTCGACCACCTGTTCCAGTGGCAGGGTCCGCCACAATTCCCACGCCTTGGCGACGGTGTCGCGTGCGAGGTCCTGCTCGATCCGGGTGCGGATCCGGCCCGCGTTCGGGGTGGCCGGCCCAAAATGGAGCGGAGCGAGGTCCCGGCACCGGCCAGCGCGGCGGCGCGTTCCGGGTGGCCCTCGACGATCGCGAGTTCGGCCAGTGCCTCCAGGGCGCGGGCGACGGCGACCCTGTGGCCGGAGGCCACGCTCATCCGCAGGCAGTCGGCGAGTCGGCGGCGGGCCGAGGCGATATCCCCTCGGGCCGCGTCCACGTGGCCCAGGGCGGCGATACAGCGGGCGGTCTCGGGCGTCACACCGAGCTCGTCGAAGATCTCCAGTGCCTCGGCGAGCCGGGAGGAGGCGGTGCCGAGGTCGCCTCGCTGGAGAGCCAGGGTCCCCAGAGCGTTGTGGCAGCGGGCAGCGTTCCACTTGTCGCCGGCTCCTTCGGCCACGGAGATGCTCCGGTTCAGGATTCTCCCGGCTTCCTCGGTATCACCGCGCTGCCGCGCGAGGCGCGCCAGGACCCTCAGGGCGGCGATCTCGGTGACGTGGTCGGGGATGCGCACGGAGATCCGGAGCGCCTCGCGGGCGTGGCGCCGCCCCGTCTCGCCGTCGTCGCCGGTGTGGTGGGTGAGGGCGGCGAGGGTCACCAGGGCGCAGGCGGCGGTTCCGGGATCACCGTTGCCGCGGGCCGTTCCCAGGGCCTCTGTCGCCGCCGCGCTCACGGCGCGGCGCCCCTCGAACCCCAAGGAGAGCTCCGCGTACACCGCCAGGCCTCGCGCGCGTACCGCGGGGGACTGCGCCTCGGGGGTGGTGTCCAGCAGTCTGCGCAGGTAAGTACTGCCTTCGAAGAGGAGGTCGCGGACGAACCAGTACGACCGGAGCGCCGCGCACAGGCGCAGCCCGCCGTCGATCCGGCCGTACTCCAGCGCCCAGGCGAGCAGCCGTTCGGTGTTCTCCCGATGGTGGTCCAGGCGGTGCAGGTAGCGCTGGCGCTCCGCCCAGGGAAGGGGGCCGGAGACGTTCGCGGCCATCTTCTCCACCCACGTGACGGTGCTGTTCAGGTATCGGTCCCACAGGACCTCCTCCTCGCCGGAGGCGGCCAGTCGTTCGGCGGCATAGGCGCGCACCGTGTCGGTCAGCCGGTAGTGCACGCTCTGGTCGACTTCGGAGTCGAGCACGATCAACGACTTGTCGAGCAGGGAGCTGTGCAGTTCCAGGACGCTTTCGCGCTCGATGGAGGTGTCGCGGCAGACGTCCTCCGCCAGTTCCAGGTGCCAGGTGGAGAACACGGACAGCCGCCGCAGCAGGGTCTGTTCGGCCTCGCTCAGCAGCGCGTGGCTCCACTCCAGGACGGCCCGCATGGTGCGCTGCCGCGCCGGAAGCTCCCGGCCCTCCGTTGCGAGCAGCCGGAACCGGTCGTCCAGGCGGTGCAGGATCTGCTGCACCGAGAGCACCCGGATCCGGGCGGCGGCCAGCTCGATCGCGAGCGGGACACCATCGAGTATCCGGCAGATCTCGACGATGTACCCCGCGTTCTCCCGGGTCATCTTGAAGCCGGTGCGGGCGGCGTGCGCGCGGTTGACGAACAGTCGCACGGCCTCGTAACGAAGGGCGTCCCGGCGGGGGAGCGGCACCAGTGCGGTGCCACGCATCTCGGTCGGCGCGGACCGGACGGGCATCGAGAGCGGAGGCACTCGCCATATGCTCTCCCCGGGGATCCGCAGCGGCTGCCGGCTGGTCGCGAGGATCCGCACATCCGGGCAGGTCTCCAGCAGTTCCTGGCAGAGGTCGGCTATCGGGCGGACGGCGCGCTCGCAGGTGTCCAGGATGAGCAGCACTTTCTGCGAGCGCAGCGCCGTGTTGACCGTGTCGGCCGCGGGATGCTGGTGGCCCTCGACGATCTGCAGCGCGCGTGCCACGGTGCGACCGACCTGCTCCGCGGTCGTGGCGTCGCTCAGGTCGATGAATCGGGCGCCGTCGTCGAACTGGTGCAGCAGCCGCTCGGCCACGTTGACCGCCAGCCGGGTCTTGCCGATACCCCCGGTACCGGTGAGCGAGACCATGCGTGCGGTGCTGAGGAGCTGACAGAGATCGGTGACATCGCGCTCGCGTCCGACAAAGTCATCGGCGGACCTGGGGAGGTTATGACGGGGAGGTGGCATGGCCTCGTTCACTGGGCAACCGCGTTTTACGGAGCTGCTCAAACGCGCCGACTCGGTGCACCGGCGCGGACGTGAGCCCGATGATCAGTGTTTCACCCGGAACAGGTCATTGTCTGCACAGTGGCCGGTTCCGGGCGTTGACAGCCGGTTCGCCAAGAGCATAGGTCCTGGGTAAGAGGGGGCCGGCAGTTGTGTTCCGAGGTGGCGCGGGTACGTCGGAGCGGTCCGGCGGCTGTGGCGGTTCGGCGTCCCCTGTGATACTACGACGGGCGCGTCCAGGTGGCCGGGTCGGCATCGCTCTGCTCCCCGGTCGCCATGTCCTTGATCTCGTGTGCCCGCCCGTCCTCGAAGGGCGGGAACCAGACGAACGGGATGCCTTTGCGGGAGGCGTACTGGATCTGCTTACCGATCCTGGCCGCCTGGTGGAAGACCTCGGTGTTGAAACCGCGTCCGCGCAGCAGCGCAGCGGTGCGCAGCGCTTCGGCGCGCCGCTCGACCCCGGGCACGGCCACCAGCACGTCGGTCGGGCAGCTCCGGCCGCGTTGGATGCGTCCCTCGGCCACCAGCTTGGCGAAGATGCGGGTCAGGCCGATGGAGATACCGACACCGGGAAGGTTGCGGCGGATGAACTGGCCCGCCAGGTCCTCGTAGCGCCCGCCCGCGCAGATGCTCCCGTAGCCAGGATCGTCGTCGAACGCGGCCTCGTAGACGGTGCCGGTGTAATAGTCGAGGCCGCGGGCGATCGACAGATCCGCCACGACGCTGCCGGGAGGCAGGTCCGACAGCGAGTCCAGGACGAACGCGAGCTCGTCGAGCCCTTGGGCGAGCAGGTCGGAGTGGACCCCGAGCCGGCGCACCTCATCGATGACGGAGGTGTCGGACCCCTTGATGCGGGCGAGCTCCAAGCAGACCTTGACCTGCTCCTCGGTCAGGCCGATGTCCTCGGTGAGGATGTCCCGGACGCCGTCGTCGCCGATCTTGTGCAGCTTGTCAACGGCGCGGATCACCGCGAGCGGATCGCCGATCCCCAGGCCCTCGTAGCAGCCTTGGAGCACCTTGCGGTTGTTGATGCTGAGCGTCCACGCCGGGATGTCCAGACCCGAGAGCACTTCGTGCGCGATACGCGGCAGCTCGGCATCGAAGTGCAGCGGAACCTGGTCGACGTTGATGACGTCGATATCGCACTGCGTGAACTCGCGGTAGCGCCCCTCTTGCGGACGTTCCCCACGCCACACCCGCTGGATCTGGTAGCGCTTGAACGGGAAGACCAGTTCGTTGAAGTGCTGGGCCACGTAGCGCGCGATGGGGACCGTCAGGTCGAAGTGCAGGCCCAGCCTGGCGTCGGTGTCGTCGCCGGCGTCGGCCTGCAGCCGGTGCAGGGTGTAGACCTCCTGCGAGGTCTCGCCTTTGGCCATCAGCACGTCGAGGTTCTCCACCGACGGAGTCTCGACCGAGGCGAAGCCGTATCGCTCGAAACCGGTGCGGATATGGTCCAGCCAACGCCGCTCCACGTACCGGATCTCCGGCAACCATTCGGGGAAGCCGCTGATGGGCGTCGGGCGGACGATGCGCTGATCGGACATGAGGTCGGGTTGGCTCCTTCGGCCTGGCACCGCGGTTCGGACCGGCCCAATATTACGCCCTCGGTAACCGTGACCTCGAACGAACGGCCGGGGCGCGGAAATGGCGGGTGCCCCCCGGCCCGCGCGGACGGTTACGCGGGCCGGCGGGGCACAGCGGCCGCACGGAGCGTCGACCGATGCGGGCCGGCGTCGCCGCAGCGACGCCGGCGAACGGCCCCACGCTCCATGCGCCGCGAGGACCAGCACACCGGACGACCTCCGACTGCCGCGTGCCAGGTAGTGCGAGCAGGGCCGCCGAGTGAAGGACCTCTCCCTCAAGGTAGACCTCGATGCGCAACACGCACAGCCTTCCCGACGGCCGAAATGGGCCGCTCACAATGTCATAAAGCCTATGGCGCGCGGCCGTGAATCGTGCCTGGAAGTCCGGAACCCGTGATCCGCAAGGGATTTCGGATGAATCGCGCTATCCTGAGGCGCGCGGTGCCTCCGGACATGCCGGGCGGCAAAGGGCGAAGGCCCTCTTGCTCGGCGGGTGTGCCGCCTCCCATCTTCGGAGGAGAGACGCGCCGAATGCCGCGCAGCGCGGACCGAAGTGCTAGTTTGCTGGTTTCGCTGCTTGGCGTCCGCAGGCGATCGTATCGGCCCCCAACCCCCCTGACGGTGCAGCGTTCCGTCCCCCGGGAACGGTCTGCGCCGAGCCAGTGTCGCAAGGACTGAAGAACCAGTGAACGACTCACCGCAGCTTTCCACCAAGATCATCATTGCCGGCGGATTCGGCGCCGGGAAGACGACCTTCGTGGGTGCGGTCTCCGAGATCCCCCCGGTACGCACCGAGGCGGCCGTGACCGCCGCGAGCGCCGGGATCGACGACCTCTCCCACACCCCCGACAAGACGAGTACCACGGTCGCCATGGACTTCGGGCGGATATCGCTCGAAACCGACCTGACCCTCTACCTGTTCGGCACACCGGGCCAGCAGCGCTTCTGGTTCATGTGGGACGACATGGTGCGAGGCGCGCTCGGCGCGATCATCCTGACCGACACCCGGCGCTTGGAGGAGTCCTTCCAGGCCCTCGACTACTTCGAGAAGCAGTACCGGGTGCCGTTCATGGTCGCGGTCAACACCTTCGAGGACACGCCCCGCTACTCGGCCGAGGAGCTGCGTGACGCCCTCGACCTGGAGCCCACGATCCCGGTGATGGGGTGCGACGCGCGCGATCGCAATTCGGTGGTCGGCGTGCTCGTCACTCTGGTCAAGCACGCCATGGCGATCGAGGCCCGCCAGCGGGTCCAACTGGTCCCGTGAGCCCTGCGCGGGTTCGGGGATAGCACACAGGGGAGGCCGGTGCGGGTTCCGGCCGCCCCCGACGTCGGCATGCCCGGAAACGGCCGGTTCCGGCGTCGCTCCTCCTCTGGTGTGGTCGCTTTTAGTGACCTAAGGCGACATTTGAGTACAATTCCCTGGTTGTCCCGGTGACTCCGTGAGAGGGTCCGGGGCCGAGCGCCACGGTCACCGCGACCGGGGGGGCTCGTCCCCACCCCCGGCTCCCGCTCCGGGTGGCTCCCGGGCGCCGCAGCAAGTAGCGGCTTGTCCCGATCTGCCCCCGATAGTTGGAAAGCGGACGAAGACACATGCGACGGATCCTCATCGTTGGCAGCGGCCAGTCGGGCCTGCAGCTCGCGCACAGCCTGCTCGACGCGGGATGCGAGGTCACGGTGGTCTCGGCGCGGACCCCGGAGGAGATTCGCTCCGGCAGGGTCATGTCCACCCAGTGCATGTTCCACACGGCCCTCCAGCACGAGCGCGACCTGGGTCTCAACATGTGGGAGGAGGACGCGCCGAAGATCGCAGGGGTGGGCGTATCGGTGGCCGGCCCTGACGGTTCCCGGCCCATCGACTGGCTGGGGCGGCTCGACGGCTACGCCCAGTCCGTCGACCAGCGGGTGAAGATGGCGGACTGGCTGGAGTCCTTCGAGGACGACGGCGGCAGGGTCATCATCTCCGGTGCCACCGTGTCCGACCTGGAGGGCTTCACCGAGATGTTCGACCTCGTCGTCGTGGCCGCGGGCAGGGGAGAGCTGACGCAGCTGTTCGACGTGAACCACGAGCGCACGGTGTACAGCGAACCGCAGCGGGCGCTGTCGGTGGCGTACGTGCACGGCCAGGAGCGCCGGCCGGAGCATCCCGAGCTTCCGGCGGTGCGCTGCAACCTCGTCCCCGGTGTGGGAGAGCTGTTCGCCATTCCCGGCTACACGTTGAGCGGTCCCTGCGACATCCTGTTCTTCGAGGGGATCCCCGGCGGTCCGCTGGACGTCTTCGAGGGGGTCAAGGACCCGCGGCAGCACCTGGACCGCATGCTGGAGCTGATGCGCACCTACCTTCCGTGGGAACACGCGCGGTGCGGCGGCGTGGAACTGACCGACGACCGCGCGGTCCTCGCCGGCCGCTTCACGCCCCTGGTGCGCGACCCGGTCGGCAGACTCGGCAACGGCACGCTGGTGTTCGGCATGGCCGACGTGGTGGTGGCCAACGACCCGATCACCGGTCAGGGGTCGAACAGCGCCGCCAAGTGCGCCGCCGCCTACCATGCGGCGATCGTCGAGCACGGCGACCGCCCTTTCGACGAGGCGTTCATGCGCGCCACGTTCGAGAAGTACTGGTCGTACGCCCGCCACGTCACCGCATGGACCAATGCCATGCTGCAGCCGCCGCCCCCGCACGTGCTGGAGGTGCTTGGGGCCGCGGGCGAGCACGCGCCGGTCGCCGATCGCTTCGCCAACGGGTTCGACGACCCCACCGACTTCGCGACCTGGTTCCTCGACCCCGAGGGTGCGGCTGGATACCTGGCGGAGGCGGCCGGCGGGGCCGCACGTGCCCGTGGAGGCGGGGAGTAAGGCGAACGCGGCCCGCGGAGAAAAGGTGCACAGGATCTCCGCGGGCCCGCGCTCTGGGAGGGCACTCCCACCGTCCGAGAGGCACGACCGCGGCGTGCGGGTAGCCCCATCGGGAGTCGGCGAAGGGGTCAGCCGCCCACCTTCCCCAGGAGTGCCGAGGTCCGATCGCGTACCTCTTGGGTGTCCAGGCCCCGGACCGTGACCGTGGTCCGGCGGCGCAGGACGTCGTCGACGGTGACCGCCCATTCCTGGTCCCGGGCGTAGACCGCCTGCGCCCAGATGTCGGGGCCGTCGGGGTGGATCCGCTCGCCCAGTGCGGGCTCGGAGCGCACCAGTTCCGCGATGTCCAGCGAAACGCTGCCGTAGTGCGAGGCCAGGTGCCGCGCAACGAGCGGGTCCATCCGGGTCGGCGGCTCCTGGTCGACCATGAGCCGGTGCGCGACGGCCTCAGGCTGCCCGAGCCCGGGTAGCGGGACGGTCTTCAGCGTCGGGCACATGTCCTCGGCCAGCGGGACCGAGCGCTCCTTGCGCAGTCGGTCGATCACCAGGCGGCCGATATGCCGGTAGGTGGTCCACTTCCCGCCCGCGATCGACAGCATTCCGCCGCGCCCGCGCGTCACAACGGTCTCGCGCTTGGCGGCGCTGGTGCCGCCGGTGCCGCCGGGGAGCACGCGCAGCCCGGCGAACGCGTAGCCGATCCTGTCGGGAGCGATGTGCGCGGCGTCGATCGCCGTCCCGGCCTCCCCGAGGATCTGGTCGACGTCCTGCTGCAGGACACCGACTTCAGCGGGGTCCCCGGTGTACTCCTCGTCGGTCGTCCCCAGCAGCAGGCGGCCCTCCCACGGGATGGCGAAGGAGACCCGGTACTTGTCCACCGGGATGGTCAGTGCCGCGTGCCACGGGTGGTCGGTCCTGAGGACCAGGTGGACCCCCTTGGAGAGCCGGACGCTCGGCGCAGCGCCCGGATCCTCCATCCGGCGCAGGTGGTCCACCCACGGGCCGGTCGCGTTCAGCACGAGCCGCGCGTCCACACCGAACTCCTCGCCCGTCACTCCGTCGCGCAGCTCGGCCCCGGTGACCTTGCCGTGCGTGGTGCGCAGCCCGACGACCCGGGCGTGGTTGAGCGCGACCGCGCCGGCCTCGACGGCGGCGCGCACCGTCATGATCGCCATACGGCTGTCGTTCATCTGGTGGTCGTGGTAAGTGGCGACCGTCTTCAGGCCGTCCGTCTTCAGCCCCGGTGCGAGACGCCGGGCGTGCGCGGGAGACACGACCCGGCCCAGACCATCGCCGAACGCCGACAGTGCCGAGTACAGGAAGACACCGGCGGCCATCTTCGTCGCCCCGTGCGGGCCGCCCTTGTACACCGGCACCAGGAAGGGCACCGGGTTGACGAGGTGCGGCGCGACGCGGCCGGCCAGGGCGCGCCGCTCGCGGTGGTTCTCCGCCACCAGCTTGACGTTGCCGGTCTGCAGGTACCGCAGCCCGCCGTGCACCAGCTTGGAGGAGGCGCTGGAGGTGGCGCCGGCGAAGTCCCCCGCGTCGACCATGGCGACCCGCAGGCCGGCCTGCGTGGCCATCCACGCGACGGAGGTACCCAGGATGCCGCCGCCGATGACGAGCAGGTCGAACGTGCCGCGGGTGATCTCCGCGCGCGCCTGTTCCCGGGTGGAGTGAGTGGGCTGGGGCATCGTGATCGCGTTCGTCACTGGGTCTCCCTGTGCGAGCCGGGTGAGGGGGTCGGATGCTGTTCGTCGGTTGCTCTGGCCCGGTCCGGCCGGGCTCCTCCCGGCGGTTCCGTACGGCGCTGTGGGCCGCGCGGGACCGCCGCGGCCGGGTCGGCCGCGGACCGGAGAGGGATGGGCCGGCGGCGGGATCGGGGCGCTCACGGAGCCGTATGCGGCCGGCGGTGCGGCGACACGGCGCCATCCGCTGGCCGATCGCGGCGGTGAACTGATCGGTGCCCACACAACCCTCGCAAGTAGGTTCCGGCTCGCAGTGCCGCGCGGGTGGCCGCGTGTCGGAGGGCCGTGCTCCGTGGCGGCCGGCGCCGGCGCTGTGGCCTCTTATGTTGTTGATGTCGACCGTTATACGACATTGCCGAACATTAGAAGAGATGGTGCCCCCGGGAAGCGGGAGGTGTCAACCTCGTTTCGGTGGCCGGCCCGATTACCGGCGGCGCGGTTCCTCAGGAGATGTCGCGGGTGATCGCGCGTGCCGCGTCGCGTACCTGGCCGACGAGGTCGCGGCGGGGCGTGCCGCATTCGCACAGCCGCTCGACGGCCCCGGTGACACCGATGGCGCCCACCGCGGCGCCGCGCCCGTTGCGGATCGGCGCGGCGACGGAGACCTCCCCCTCGGCCAGTTCCTCCACGTCGGCCGCCCAGCCCTGAAGGCGTACGCGCGCCAGCTCCGCCCGCAGTCCGGCGCTGTCGCTGATCGTGTGCGCGGTGAAGCTCCGCCGTGCGCGGTCGGGCTCCAAGCCCGGCTCGCAGGACAGCAGCACCTTGCCGAGGGCGCTCGCGTGGGCGGGCAGCAGCGTGCCGACCTCCAACACCTGGAAACTGTCGTCCGGGCGGAAGACGTGGTGCACCACGAGTACGGCCCCCTCGTGCCAGACGCCGATCCGCGTGCTCTCGCCGCTGCGCGCGGCGAGCGCGTCGGACCAGGTCAGGGCGCGGGTGCGTAGCTCGTGAACGTCCAGGTAGCTGTTGCCCAGGTGCAGCAGTGCCGCTCCGAGCCGGTACTTGCCGCTCTGCTCGTCCTGCTCGACGAAGCCCACGTGCCGGAGCGTGTTGAGGATGCCGTGCACTGTGGGTTTGGGCAGGTCGAGGCTGGCGGCGAGCTCGGCCACGCCGAGCCGGCGGGGACCGCCGGCGAGGGAGTGGAGGACGGCGGCCGCGCGTTCGAGCGATTGGATTCGTCCTGGCACGGGCCAACCCTACCCATCATTCGACATTGTCGTATTGCTTGGAAATGGAGATTCCGGGAAACCGGCCGTGATGTAGACCCTCGGCGGAACGCACCGGGCGGTTCGCGGCGTTACCCTTGCGTGGTGTTCGGACGAATGGTTGAGAGCGTCCGCCGAGTGCTGGGCAAACCCGGCGCGGTGGACCTGCGGCCCTATACAAAGCTGCTGGAAGCGATCGAGGCCCGTGAGCCGGAACTGCGTGAGCTGGACGACGCAGGGCTCACCGAGAAGGCCACCGAGCTCGGCAACGCCGAGCTCCCCTACGAACGCGGCGACCTGGTCGAGCTGTGCGCGGTGGGCCGCGAAGCCGCCCGGCGCACGATTGGCGAGCGTCCCTTCGACGTGCAGCTGCTCGGCGTCATGGCGCTGCTCGACGGGCACATCGCCGAGATGGCCACCGGTGAGGGCAAGACCCTGGCCGGGGCGATGGCGGCCGCCGGGTTCGCGCTCCGCGGGCAGCGCGTGCACGTCCTCAGCGTCAACGACTACCTCGCACGCCGCGACGCCGAGTGGATGCGCCCGCTGTACGACCTTCTCGGTGTCGCGGTCGACTGGATCGGCGAGGAGTCCACGCGGGAGGAGCGCCGGGAGGCCTACTCCGCCGAAGTCACCTACGCCTCGGTCAGCGAGCTGGGTTTCGACGTGCTGCGCGACCGGATGGTGACCGATGTGGCGGAGCAGGTCGTCCCCGAACCGAACATCGCGCTGATCGACGAGGCCGACTCCGTCCTGGTCGACGAGGCCCGGGTCCCCCTGGTCCTGGCGGGGGCTGCGGAGAGCACCGAGGCCGACGTCGAAATGGCCGAACTGGTCCGCACGCTCAGGCCCGGGATCCACTACGAGATCGACGACGAGGGGCGCAACGTCCAGCTCACCGACGCCGGCATCGACGCCGTCGAGGAGAAGCTTGGCGACGTCGACCTCTATGACGAGGACGACACGTCGGTGCTGCCCCGCGTCAACCTCGCCCTGCACGCCCAAGTGCTGCTCCAGCGCGATGTGCACTACGTCGTCCGCGACGGTGTGGTGCGGCTGATCAACGAGTCGCGCGGCCGCATAGCGCTCCTGCAGCGCTGGCCCGACGGGCTGCAGGCCGCGGTCGAGGCCAAGGAGAAGGTCGACGTGAGCGAGACCGGCGAGGTGCTGGACTCGATCACCGTGCAGTCCCTGGTCCTGCGGTACCCCACCCGCTGCGGCATGACCGGTACGGCCATGGCGGTCGCCGACCAGCTGCGCGAGTTCTACGAGCTCGAAGTGGCGGTCATCCCGCCGAACAAGCCCTGCGTCCGGGTCGACGAGGAGGGCCGCCTCTACGCCACCCGCGAGGAGAAGGAGGACGCGCTCGTCTCCGAGGCGGCGTCGGTACACGAGACCGGGCGGCCGATCCTCATCGGCACCCAGGACGTCGCCGAGTCCGAGCTGCTGGCCAAGCGCCTGGCGGGCGATGGGCTGGAGTGCGTCGTCCTGAACGCCAAGAACGACGCCGACGAGGCCGCCATCATCGCCGAGGCCGGCAAGTTCGGCGCCATCACGGTCTCCACTCAGATGGCGGGGCGGGGCACCGACATCCGTCTCGGCGGCAGCGACATGTCCGACCGCGACCGCGTCGTCGAGGTGGGCGGACTCTATGTCATGGGCTTCGGCCGCTACCCCAGCAGCCGCCTCGACGACCAGCTGCGCGGGCGCGCGGGACGGCAGGGCGACCCCGGGAGCTCGATCTTCTTCGTCAGTGTCGACGACGACCTGGTGATGAACAACGCCCCGGAGACGCGCGGCTACGAGGCCGGCGCCGACGGAGAGATCGCGGACTCGGGCTGGCGCGAGATGGTCGACCACGCCCAGCGGGTGTCGGAGAACCAGCTGCTGGACGTCCATCGCAACACGTGGCGCTACAACCAGCTGATCGACGTGCAGCGGAGCGTCGTGCTGGAGCAGCGCGAAGAGGTGCTCCGCAACGGGCTCGGTGACCGCCAGCTCGCCGTCGACTGCGAGGCCACGCACGCGGAACTGGTCGAGGAGGTCGGAGCCGAGGAGGTGGCGCGGGCCGCCCGCCTGATCACGCTCTACTACCTGGACCGCGGCTGGAGCGAGCACAACGCCTTCCTCGCCGAACTCAGGGAGGGCATCCACCTGCGCTTCCTCGGGCGGCGCGACCCGCTCGACGAGTTCAACCGCGACGCGGTCCCGGCGTTCAAGGGCTTTCTCGACGAGGCCCGGGCACGGGCGGCCGAGGCGTTCAGCGAGCTCGAGGTGGCCGACGGCCGTATCGACGTCGCGGGGGTCGGCGTCAAACGCCCGTCCATGACCTGGACCTACATGGTCCACGACCACCCGTTCAGCTCGGCCCTGGAGACGGTGGTCGGCAAGATGAAGGGGCAGGGGCGTACGGGCGGGTAGCCGCTTCCGGAGCGGATCCGCTCTCTGATCAGCCGGACATGCTGGACGAATCGGGGGATGTCAGAGCACGATAATGCGGTAGCGCTCGTCTCCCTGGGTGGGTGCAGGGCGCCGGGAGGAGATCGATGCGAAGACCGCGCCGCGCCATCGTCGCTCTCGGCGGTAACGCCATGACGACTCCCGACGGCAGCGCCCGGCCCGAGGACCAGCGCAAGGCGATCGAGGGCACCATGGAGCACGTGGCCGGCCTCATCGCCGGGGGTACCGACGTGGTGCTCACCCACGGCAACGGTCCGCAGGTCGGCAACCTCCTCATGAAGAACGAGATCGCCGCGAGGACGGTCCCGCCCGCCTCCCTCGACTGGTGCGGGGCCCAGACCCAGGCCACCATCGGGTTCACCATGGCGAGCGCGCTCGAGGCGGCGCTCCGCCGGCGGGGCCTGGGGGAGCGCGACGTGGCGGCGCTGGTCACCCGTACGGTCGTCGACGGCGCCGATCCCGCGTTCGCCCGCCCCAGCAAACCGATAGGCCGCTACCTCGCACATGCCGAGGCCGCGGAGTTCATCGGGCTCGGCCAGGACTGGGCCGACTTCGGCGCGCGCGGTTGGCGGCGCGTCGTCCCGTCGCCCGAGCCGCGGGAGATCCTCGAAGCCGCCGCCCTGCGTGCGCTGCTCGACGCGGATGTGGTGCCGGTGGCCGCGGGCGGCGGCGGGATCCCCGTTGTTCGCGACCCCGGCGGGGCCCTGCGCGGCGTCGAGGCGGTACTGGACAAGGACAGGACCGCCGCGCTGCTCGGCCGGGTTCTGGGCGCCGGGCTGCTCATCATCGTCACGGACGTCCCCAACGCCTTCCTGGATTTCGGCGGGCCGCGCGCCCGGCCGATCGGGCGGATCCGGGCTGCGGACCTGCGTGACTACGCGGCCCGGGGGCACTTCGCCGACGGCAGCATGGGGCCGAAGATCGAAGCGGTCCTGCGGTTCGTCGAGGGAGGCGGCGAACGTGCGGTGATCACCGAGCTGGAGAGTCTGGAACCCGGGCTCGCCGGGCGTGCCGGGACCGTGGTCGAGCCGTGATGGCCGCCGACGCGAGGCACTGGAGGGGCGGTGATCACCCGGGGCCGGAAGGGCGCCGGGGGCGCAGAACGGATCCCTATTGGAATGACCGGGTATGCGTCGCCGGAATCCACGCTGTTCTACTCAGAACGAAAACCCCAACCGGATCATCGCTCTGAGATTACGGTAAATCGTCCATTCCTCATCATGCCGTATGCGAATGCTGTGGAAGGGAGTAAGGTCCAGAGGGCCAAGGTGAAATTATCGTTCGGTACGACAGTTCCGGATCGGTTGGTTATGACACGGGTTCATCCGGATGACAGAGGAAGAGTTGCACGTGGCCCACGAAGTCGGTGCACAGGAGAAGATTACGTACGGACGGAACGATCGGTTCAAGGGCGGGCCCGTAGGAGGAGGGCGGTTCTGGGTGGACGGTGAGGGCCGCCCTACAGCCAAGATCGGCGGGCCGCGCGAATGGCAGCCCCCTAACATGATCGACGTCCATGTGGGTGACACCTTCACGGTCGGCGGGCAGACCTGGAAAATCACCGATATCGTCGATCCCGATTCCCCCGACGCCTATCTGCTCGCAACACGGGTCAGTTGACCCGATGGCACTCCCCACATTTGCCCCGTCCCCGTTGATCCCGGCAAGAGAGCGTTGTCGTTCCCACCCACCCCGCGAGCGGGCGAGGGCCGTTTCGGCCCGGACAACGGCGACGGCCTCTGCGTGAGATTGGCGGGGAATTCCCGTTCCGCGGCGCGTCGGAAGGACCGCCGGTGCCGGTTCGGGGCCGCGTCTCCGCGGTGGGTGAGGCAGGGCCGGCGGTGAGCGTGCCGGTTGACCGCGAAGCCCGTTCACTTCCGTAGGCGCTGTGTTTATCCACGCTGGCCGTGCTTGTCCGGTCGAAGTTCCCTGCGTGGCGAATTGAGACATTTCGGTTACCTGAATAGACCGTCAGCGTGACCTCGGAGCCGCTACCGTCGTTTGAACACGGTGCCCCCTGTGCGGTCCGTTCCCGCACATCCCGGGCCGCGCGGCCGCGCCGCCTACATTCCCCGCGGCCGGACCCAGGGGCTGTCCCCCGCCCCTGGGCCCGGTTCTTGTTTCGCCCGGAACCCCGGTCCGGTGCCCGCCTGGCGGAGAGCGCGCGCCCCGACCGAGATAGGTTCGTGGGTATGGGTATTCGGCATGTCGCGTTGTTTCGTTGGGCTGACGGGGTCACCTCCGACCAGGTGGCGGAGGTCGGAAGGGAGCTGGCGCGGTTGCCGGCGGTGATCCCGCAGCTTCAGGCCTACACCTTCGGGACCGATCTGGGGATCGGTGCGGACACCTACGACTTCGCGGTGGTCGCCGACGTCGCGGACGAGGACGGTTTCCGCGGCTACCGGGACCACCCCAAGCACCAGGCCGTGCTGCAAATCATCAAGCCGATGCTCGCCGACCGCGCAGCCGTGCAGTTCAGCGTCCCCGACTCGGAATAGACCCTGTTCTCGCCGCACCTGCCCGGCGGATCCCGCCGGTCGCTTTTCCCCTTGTCACCTCCCGCCCTTTTCGGCATGGTGGGCATCGTGCGCAGAATCCGAAACCAATTCGGGTTTGAGTCTTGCGCTAGAACAGGTTGCACTATTAGCTTCGGTTCGTAGCCGGGGCCCGCGAAGAGCGCCCGGCGCCCAGGTCCGAGAGTGGACTGGACGGCAGGATCGCGTCACCTGCCGGAGGTGGATCGCGCCCCGTCTCCGGCGGGTGGCGTCTGCGGTCGCTACGGGGCGACAGGGATTCCCATCCGCTGCAGGTCGTCGCGGGTGCGGGTGGTGAAGAACCAGTCGCGGAACCGGTCGTGCCCGACGATCGGGCTCTCGGGGGCGAGCGCCCGCTCCCCGACGAGGTGGAAGCGGTAACCGTGCGGTTCCAGAAGCGTGCGCAGGTGTTCCCCGTCGGCTCCCGGCAGTACCTCGCAAAGGATGTCGGGACGGTGGGCGCCCAGGAAATCCTGGCCGTGTTCGAACACGGAGGCCTCGGTTCCCTCGACGTCGACTTTGAGCACGGTCGAGGTTCCCGGGGGCGGCTCTTCGGTGAATGAGTCCAGCGCGGCGACACCGATCGGGATACCGTCGGTGAACGTCATCGTGCTGGAGTAGAAGCAGGGCAGGGCGGAGTCGGCGGACCGCATGGGCATGGCGATGGTCGTCCGCGGATCGCCCACACCGACGTGGTGCAGCGTGGTCCGGTGCAGGACCCGGTTCCGCACGCAGTTGTCGAACAGCGCGTGGAAGACCTCGGGCACGATCTCGAACGCGTGCGCCCGGATGTTCGGGTTGACCGCCGTGGAGGCCAGCGTGAACAGCCCTGTGTAGGCCCCGATGTCGAACACCGTGGCGGACCGGCGGGCCGCCTTCGCGAACAGCGCGAGCGCGAAGTCGTCGGCGGGGTGCGGTCGGCGCCCCTCGCCCCAGTACAGCTCCGCAGCCACCACGCACCGTGCAGGCGACAGCATGATGTACTCCGCACCGTCGACGCGGCCGACGACCTCCGGGGTCGCGGCGGGAACCGGCAGCCGCCCCGTGTCGCGGAGGCGGGGCGCCGCAACCCGGACGGAGCCGCGCATGGCGAGGTTCGGCAGCCGCCAGCCCAGGACGCGTTTGACGTACTTCTTCGTGCCGTACCAGCCGCGCCTGCGGCCGGTACGGGTGCTCCGGTGGTCGACCTCGCCGGTCGCGTGAGCGGTGGACGGGGGGTCGCCGGGCCGGGCCCCGGGGAGGTCCACACGGTCCTGTCCGGTCTCCGTTGTCCGTTGAGCCATGATCGCTCTCCGTGCCACTGGCCAGTGCGGATGGGCACAGGCTAACGGCATCGGTCGCCGAGGTCACGGAAGGCGGGCGCCGTCAGGTGAGCGCGCTGGTCATCTCGCGTACCGTTGGGCAGGGCCAGCGCAGCATGCAGCAGCTGCACCGCTGTACGGGCGGCGCGTTCCCGCTGGTGAGGCCGCCGCCGTCACGCGGACGGTGCAGGGTGAGCAGGTTCAGGCAGAGCTCGGCGAAGGTGATGCTCTCCTGACGGGCGTTGGCGTAGAACGCGACGTCGTTGATGCGCAGCAGGGCGTTCTCCACCGCCTGCGGCGGAAGCCCGACGGTTTCGGGCGCCCACGGCACGGCCTTGGTGGCGCGTTCGCGGATCCCTTCGGCGCGCAGCCGGAGCCGTTCGTACTCGCCGGTCTGTCCCGGCGTGCACGCCGAAACGCTGGAAGTCGACATGATGACCATCCCCCAGACTGAGGTGACTCCGCCCCGATCTCACTCTAGGTAACTTAGAGTACAACTTCCATTACATATTGTTGCAGAGAAAGGGAATGCCGGCGGCGCGCAGGGGCGCGGTGTGTCGCGCCGACCCGGCAGGAGCCGGGATGCCGTCCGGACCCGTGTCCGGCGCACGTCCGGTCACTGCGAACGTGCGCCGCCGACACGAGCGCACGGGCCGTCCCGGGGGGCGTGGGACAGGCCCGTGCTCGGAGGGGGCGGATGGTCGATCGCCGTCGTGCGGAAAGACGACCGGAGTCCGGCTAGCCGCAGCCGCCTCCGCAGCTGCAGGAGCCGCCGCTCTGGCAGCCGCACCCGCAGTTCGGTCCGCAACTGCAACCCCCGAGAGCGGGGGGAGTGGGCAACAAGGACTGGGGCATGGTCCCTCCATGTGAGCCACGGCTCGCTGCAGCGCGTGTCCGCGGCCCGCTCGGGGTGCGGACGTCCACGCGCCATCTTTACGTAGTGTGATGTTCCCGCCACAAAAGATCACCAACCGGTGTGGCCGGATGCGGAAAATCCGCACCAACAAGGTTTGACCAAGGGCGAAGATGAGCAAACCGTGAGATCGGCCGGTTCAGCCGAAGAATCCGGGGAGAGCAGGTGGCCGGCGCAGTATTCGGTAAAGCCATACCTGACCAAAAAGCATGACCGGAACCAGCGGTGCCAGCGCGGTGCCGACCAGCGTGAGGGTGCCCGGTGGCGCCGCTGCGACCGGCAGCTCCACGGCCGCGGCGGCGGCCAGCGGAACCACCGCCATCGCCAGCGCCGACGTGTGCCGCGACAGCCGCGGCCCCCACAGCCCGGCCGTCGTCGCCAGCGACGCGGCCAGGACGGCCATCGAGCGAGCGCCCCCAGCGGCCGCTCCAGCGGCCCGGACCGCCCGGTAGAGCCGCC